>NZ_CP035485.1:3128478-3754174 GCF_006740705.1 Salicibibacter halophilus
AGCCGATCAATGAAGCGTTGGAAACGCTGAGAGATGATGGCACGTACGATGATATTTTCGAAGAATGGTTCGGTGAGCGCCCCGAAGGCACATAAAGTGAAACTTCCTGTGCGTCGGAACCAATCGGAGGGATAAAAAAATAAAGCTGCTCATGCGGGGCCAGGCCATGGGCAGTTTTTGTTTTCATTTTTCGGAAGGAGAGAAATATGAATTTATCACCCGAATCTATGATTGATGTGATTCCGTATCTCACAACCGGCTTATGGTATACATTTATGATCACAATTGTTGGTGTGGCCGTTGGTTGTGTGATTGGAACCGTCTTTGGTTTAATGAGATTAGCGAACAACCGGTTGATTAGCACGATTGCAGCGATTTATGTAGAAGTTGTCAGAGGGACTCCCTTGCTTGCGCAAATCTTCTTTCTTCATTTTGGTGTGCCTAATCTGATTGGATTTAGCATGGATGCGCTTATTAGCGGATACATTATACTCGCGATCAACTCAGGCGCGTACATAGCGGAAATCGTTCGCGGAGGTGTCCAATCTGTTGACAAAGGACAGCTGGAAGCGGGAATGTCGCTGGGTTTAAATGGCTACCAAACGATGCGCTATATCATTTGGCCGCAAGCCGTGAAAATTATGATCCCTCCGTTTGGGAATCAATTTATCATCAGCTTGAAAGATACTTCCCTGTTGGCGACTATCGCCGTAGGCGAACTGATTTATCAAGCCCAACAATTTACGGCATTGACGTTTGATGCCTTTGAGGCTTATTTTATGGTTTGTCTTTTTTATCTGGTGATGACGATCCCGGCATCTCTATTTTTACGCTTTACGGAACGGAGGCTTGAGCGCTCATGATTAAGGTGAAAAACTTACATAAATCCTTTGGCGATAATGAAGTGTTGACGGATATTACAGCCGAAATCGATGCCCGAGAAGTGGTGTGTGTCATTGGCCCTTCCGGTTCAGGAAAAAGTACATTTTTAAGGTGCCTAAATCGTCTTGAAGACATCACTGAAGGAGAAGTGCTTATCGACGAGGTAAACATTGCCGACCCGAAAACGAATATTGATGTTGTGCGGCAGGATGTGGGCATGGTTTTTCAGCACTTTAATCTTTTTCCCCACAAGTCGGTGCTTGACAATGTCATGCTAGCCCCGGCGAAGTTAAAAAGGGACAACAAAGAAGAAATACGTTCCCGTTGTTTAACGCTTTTGGAGAAGGTTGGTCTCTCGGACAAGGCGGATGCGTATCCGTCAAGTCTATCGGGCGGACAAAAACAGCGGGTGGCCATTGCCCGTGCCTTGGCGATGAACCCGAAAGTGATGCTTTTCGATGAGCCGACATCCGCATTGGACCCGGAACTCGTAGGAGACGTGCTTGCCGTTATGAAAGATTTGGCTAACGAAGGAATGACGATGGTCGTTGTTACGCACGAAATGGGCTTTGCAAAAGAAGTCGGCGACCGCGTGTTCTTTATGGACGAAGGCAGAATGGTTGAGGAAGGCACCCCCAAGGAAGTGTTTGATGAAACGAGGCACGCGCGTACAAAGGAATTTTTGAGCAAAATTTTATAAAAAAGTCCGCTCCCCGTATAGAGCGGACTTTTATTGGTGGTTAGAACACCCCGCCATAATCAGCGACTTTATCCCGCCAAATCGTATGGTAATGGGGGTTGTCGGGGTGGCTGTCGCCTTCCCGGGAGGATACTTCGATCCACACTCTTGGTCCGTCAATCCTTGCATATGCCCCTGTTTCGTTCACATCCGTGGAACCTGACCAGGCAATATGTGTATTTTTCAAGGCTTCATCAGAGAAATAGGCGTTAAGCAATTCATTTTTTGTTTGCTCCGGAGCGTCGTTAATCCAAGTTTCGATCGCGTTTTGGACGAGCGTTTGCTGTTCGTTGCCCAGATCGGCATAGGGAATCCCTACTGTCTCCGGATAATCCCCGTCTTCTCCCGGACCGACGAGTACATCGCCAAAGGCTTCCTCTATTTCAGCTGTCTCAAGCTGCTCACGGTCCAATGATTGAAGCATGTCATCAACACCGTTGATCCGCTCAACGATGGGGCGATAGGTCACATTGTCCCACAATGAAAATTCTCGCGGTTCAACCCCTGTAAATTGAGGCGTGGCACTTGCTTCTTTTCCATTAAAAACAAGATTTTCGGCGAGATGATGACCGCTGAATTGCACCATCCAAGGGTCTTTATCCGAAGGCGACCCGAGAATGGCGATGAAATACAGTTCGGGGTCCAACGCTTCATCATTGTATTCCGTGTGCTGGAATGCATCGGCTTTCATGATTTCCGTTAATGTTTCATAACCTTCCTTACTTAATGCCCCTTTCATTAATTTTAGCGCCTCTCTCACACTTTCCTCGGATAAATCTCCGAGTGCTATGCCGTTGCGGTTTTCATATGTAGCCGGAAGGTTTGTCCACGTTGTCGCGTTTTCCTCCGTTAATTCATGATGAACCGCCTCGCGCTCTTCATCGTTTAGGCTGTTTAAAAAATTCTCGGCAAGTGATACTTGATCCTCCTGTTCCACTTCTTCATGAAGCGATTCATTGATCCATTCCAGCATCGAGGCTGTTTCTTCCGACTGGGCTTTTGTGATAGGCACCGTCGCTTCTGTATCAGCGGGCACGGCGACGACCATTAATAGCACGGCTAACCATAACAGTTTTATTTTTCTCATCGCAGTTCCTCCATATCGATGTATAGCTTTATTCATAGCTTGCCCAGAATCGAATTTGCTAAAATGGAAATCAGAAAAATGAGGTGATCCATAATGGCAATAGATGATGTAGTGACGTTAAATAATGGCGTAGCGATGCCGAAACACGGATTTGGCGTGTACAAAATTACCGAGCGGGCAGAAGCGGAACCGGTTATAGAAAGAGCGTTGGACGTAGGCTTCCAGTCTTTTGACACAGCGCAAATGTATGGGAACGAGGCATTGTTGGGAAAGTTGCTTTCAGAGAGTGGGGTGAAAAAAGAAGATGTATTCATCACGACGAAAATTGACAATGATCATCAAGGCTATGATGCTGCGCTGTTTTCTTTTGAGCGTTCGCTCGAGGATTTGCAAGGCCAAATCGATCTATTGCTCGTCCATTGGCCGAGTGGGCGTCATTTTTTCGAGACGTGGAAAGCCTTGGAGCGTTTGTATGACGAGCAGGTTGTGCGGGCAATTGGCGTAAGCAATTATACGCGTGATCATCTTGAAAAATTGCTGGCAGCGGCAAACGTGAAACCGGCTGTCAATCAAATCGAGTGCCATCCTTATCTCTCGCAATATCCGCTCAAGGCGTTTTTAAAAGAACAAAACATCGCTGTTGAGGCTTGGAGTCCGCTCGGGCGTGGGGCAGTGCTAGGTGATCCGCAGATTGAATCGATAGCAAAAGACCACGGCAAGACGGTGGCCCAAGTGATATTGCGTTGGCACCTGCAACAAGAGACGGTTATTATACCGAAGACCGTAACGCCGGACCGAGTGAACGAAAATGCGGAGATCTATGATTTTGCATTGGATGAAGCGGAAATGGAAACGATTGATCGTGTGAACAAAGACGAGCGAAACGGTCCCGACCCTGACGAGATGTTTCAGAAAATATGAAAGAAAAGTCGCTCAAATGCGTTGACACCCCTAGTCCCTTGGCTTACAATAAGAGCAGATATCAAAGGGGAGTAGCTGTTCATTTAAAGTCGTCATGACGGGCCATAATGCCCCGGCTTTAAAGACAACGGAAACCGTTGTTTGCGAGACCTTTGCCTATGTGCAGGCAGAGGTCTCTTTTTATTGCCTTTGCCGGATATCGAACAAAAGCACGATGCGGTAAAGGAGAATCTCTATTGGTCTACGTCTTTTTTATGTTAGCGATCGTTGTCACGGTATTTGCTGCCGTGAAAATATCTGCTTATTCAGATGCCATTAGCCGCTTATCCGGGATGGGTTCGCTGTTGATCGGAACATTCTTGTTGGCGGGGGCCACATCGCTCCCGGAGGTAACAACAAGTGTATCCGCCGTCTATCTGGATAACCCTGATCTAGCGGTAGGGAATGTGATTGGAAGCAATCTTTTTAATCTATTAATATTGGCCGTTTTCGATGTGATGTTCAGGCAGCGGAAAATATTTAAGGTGATTGACCCGCAACAAGGATACACCGCTCTGTTCGGCTTATTGATGATGGCGATCATACCGATCGCGCTCTATTTTACGATAGAAGTCCCTTTTTTAAACGTAGGGGTCGACACGATTGTGATCATTGCCCTTTACCTGCTTAGTTTATGGGTGGTGCGTCGAAAAAGCGAGCGCCCGGAAAAAGAAGAGGGAACGACCGAGGTGCCCGTAAAAGAGAAGTATACATTAAAGCAAGCGCTAAGCGGCTTTTTTGCAGCGGCGATCACGATTTTGATCTCGGGCACCATGCTTACGTTTGCCGGCGATCAAATAGCGACAATTACCGGTCTTGGTTCGAGCTTTGTCGGCAGTTTCCTGATTGCAACATCTACGTCTTTACCAGAGGCCATGACGGTGTTTATCGCGTTTAAACTGAACAATTCAAACCTTGCCGCTGCCTCGATCATCGGCAGCAACCTCTTTAACATGTTGATCTTGTGCTTGTGCGACTTTTTATACGATGGGTCGATTTTACAATCGGCATCCATCAGTCACACCGCAACATCCGTGCTCTTGACCGTGAACAGCGCGATTTTATGTTATGCCATCTTTTCACGCAACGGAAGACACGTTTATTTAGGGCCTTCCGTAATGATTATTCTTTTCTATATCGTAGCGGCAGTATGGATGTATGTGGGATAAGAAATCGAACTGGCAGAAATTGGTGAAAAGATCCGATTTCTTTATCCAAGCTTCTGGGTTTTCATAAGCTATCACAAAACATATATGGTAGCATGTGGGTAGGATTGCAATCTAAAAGTTATTTTTTGGGGGAGGCATATACTTTGATCAACCAAATACCCGAATTCACACTTAATGACGGCACACGTATACCGGCGATTGGCTTTGGCACGTATCAGTTGTGGGGAAACGAAGGTGCGGCGGCTATCGCGGGCGCGATCGATCACGGCTATCGTCTCATCGACACTGCGTATAATTATGAAAATGAGGGAACTGTCGGAGCGGCACTGAAGCGGTCATCGGTTCCGCGTGAAAATTTGCGCATTACGTCGAAATTGCCCGGTCGTTACCACACCTATGATCAAGCCGTGAAGGCCATTCAAGAATCCCTCTATCGGGCCAATCTTGATTATTATGATTTATACTTGATTCATTGGCCGAATCCGATAACAGACCAATATGTGGAAGCATGGCAAGCGCTCATCGATGCGAAAAAATGGGGGCTCATTCGGTCCGTCGGCGTTTCCAATTTTCTGCCGGAGCATCTGGAACGCCTCGAAAAAGAAACAGGCGTATTGCCCAGTATCAATCAAATCGAGCTTCATCCTTTCTTCAACCAACAGGAGCAGCGAAAATGGCATGAGAAGAATGGGGTCGTCACTGAATCGTGGAGCCCATTAGTTCGTACCGATGTTCTCAGTCATGAAATGATAACAAGCATTGCGGACAAGCACGGGAAAACCGTCTCGCAAGTGATCCTGCGCTGGCATTATCAGCTCGGTGCCGTTCCCATTCCGAAATCAGCATCGCCGAAACGTCAGTTGGAAAACATCTCGATCTTTGATTTTGCTTTGTATGACGAAGATATGACGGCAATAAACAAACTGACACTTGCGGATGGGAGAAGGAAAAACCAGGACCCGGCTATGTATGAAGAGTTTTAAGTGGCATATAGTCCTGCAGTTTAAATTTTCATGGTAAAAGAGGGAGGGACACGAATGGTTTTTTGGAGAAGGGCAGATAATCGCCAAAAACACCAAGATCAGGCGTACCAATATCTCATTGAAAACGAGGAGCTATTGCATACGTATGGGTTGATGATTGACTTCGTTGCTCTCACCGATCAAAGGGTCATTTTTGTGGAAAAATCATGGGTATCAAAAAGATCGGAAGTTGTCAGCATTCCTTACAGCAAGATTGAAGAAATTGCATTGCTGAAAGATCGAAGAATGTCAATCTCGAATCCCGTTCGCATCAGCACCCGTTCAAAAGATCACCAACTAAATTTGATCAAAGGAAACGATTCAGTCGGATTTTACAGGCAATTATCGAGACAAATAATGAAATCGGGTAGGTAAAAGAAGGATTACGTAGGCTAATAATACCAAGGGATACCAGCGGATTTATTCAAAAATGATTGCTTCTAAAATGCTGACGATCTAATTTATGACGTCTTTTAAATTTTTCGCTGAACTATTCCCTGGTTTTTTTAAGATCTTATAGCATTGTGCATCCGTTCATACATATCGTATGTAAGGTCTCTCAAATGAAAGGTCAGTGACTTCCTTTTATTGTACACAGACCGGAAACTTTGTCATAGGAGGAGACATATCTTACATATAACTTTTTTAATGATTTTATTTTGACAATTATTCTAAAACATGCAATAATATAGTTTGTTCTCTTCCCCTTAACAACCCTTCCTCTGACCTTTCCCGTTGTTCTCTTAAGCATTCAAATCGTTTTAGCACCACCCTTGCCTTTTCCCTTCAAGTCTCCTCTCATGAACGCCCATTGGCATTGTGCCTGTCACTTCCTCTACATTGTCTCCAATCAATTCCGTTCCTAAGAAAATCCTGATTGTTTTTACACCGTATTTTCAACTTGAATTCCAGAAGGAGGAATTTTTAATGAGTCACGATATTTGCGGATTTAATAAAGCAGGTAATGAGATTTGCCATATTCGTTTTACAATGGGAGATTCAAATGCGTTAATCGTTTATGAATTATTTAATGCATCAGATTATTATGCAGGTGTAAGCGGGAATGGCCATAGCAAGGAAGTGTCATTGCCGGAAGCCGAGAAAGCAATGACGGGCCTCAATCAATTGCATCGTGATAATGAGCCCCATGACCCGAATAATGAATATTTAGTATATCTACGAAGAGAACTTGATAACTTTTTTATGAGTTGCTTGGACACAGCTCAAAAAGAGGGAAGTGTACGAGTGTCTTTCGCTTAAGTACATTTTTAATTACAAGACCCCGTTAGGACAGAGAAGATTTGTCCACCCCCCCGAAAACGATTTTCCTTTCTATTCCCCTTTCTCCTCTATTTAGGGGTTGCTGAATGACCTACCGTTCATTCACGCAACCTTGGGGGAGCCTTCTGAACATCGAACGTCCTGAACCAAATACATGAAAAAAATAAAAAAAGAATGCTCCCGAAGGGCTTTCGAGAGATTCATGACGAGCACTTGGAGGGAAATCACTGTTTCACTGGTATTTCGAAGGCATGCTCGAATAAGACCAAGGCCATAGGTGCGCTTTCCTTCACCGAATTTCCCTTCGATGGCATTTCGTTCTGCGGCATCCTGCTTCTCGATCTGCTTTTGTTCTTTGGATTCTTGTTTGGGAGGACGGCCCAGCTTGGGACCCGTTAGGCGAATCCCGCGTTCCTTGCAGTACTTTCGGTTCTCGCGTGTGAGATAAATCTTATCCGCCAAAACAGCTTCGGGATAAACGCCAGCGCGCTGCGCATAGGCTTCCACGGCGCCAGGAAGATCAGCGGCTTCGTGATACGCATCCCACTGCAAGTTGTCGAGAAACGCCCATCCGTCTACCAGGCTCATGGACAACTTGGCGCCAAACTCCACGTTCGTATGGGCCTTTCCACGAACAATCGGCCGAACATGAGGTTGGTGAATGCTAACGATCCGATCCTCAATGCGGTGGGTCTTTGAATCATACATCTGCCTTTGTTGGCGATACAATTCTTGGATGACAAAGAGTTCACCGTACTGTTTACGGCTGAGTCGGTCGAGTCCGGATTGAAGAGACAGTTTCTCCAGATGGTTGAGATCTCGCTCCACATAGCCTAGCTGCTTTCGAATCGCTTTCCGTACCTTCTTGCGTTTCGGGCTTTTCTGTTTGGCAATGGACAGGTAAGACTTTCGAGCTTGGTTCCGGTAAGTTCGAGGTTTCTTCCGGCTTCCACGGAATGGTTCGTGCAACACGTCAATCATCGTTTCCAGCTTTTCACGGGCTTCATTCAAAAGTTTCAAGTCCGTTGGGTAGGTGATAGCTGCAGGTGCACACGTGGCATCGATCAAGAGCTTTCCTTGATGTGTCTCCGCGGCGTCTGTCTCCTTCTTTTTTTCTTCAGCGGGCGCTGAAGATGAAGGCGTTCCGCGATGATCATCATCGTCATCGCCATCGCCACTATCTTTTTGAGATTGTTGGTCTTCCACGATCCACGCATTGACTTGATCGATCATCTCACGGGATATACGTTTACGAAAGTGCGTCATGGTCGAAGCATCGAAAGGCGCTGTTTCAGTGAATTCAGGCAGGCCAAGGAAGTATTGCAGGTACGGATTCTCGGTCATCTGTTCGACGGTTTCACGGTCACTCGTGCCTAGTTTCTCTTTGATAATCAGGGCACCCAGAGCCATTCGGACCGAATACGCTTGATTCCCTTGTGTCAGGTCCTTGAGGGTTTCCTTATACGCTTCTTCTACTTTCCACCACGGGATCAAGCTTGCCAGCACGACCCAACGGTTATCCGGGTTCAATCGGCCACCGAATGGTAGAAAAAAGTCATCGGGTAAAAGCATTTGATGTTCCGAATGGTGATACATGATTTCGTCCTCCAGGTGCAAGGTTTTTTCGTCTCTTTGTAGACTTTCCTTTGCACTTTACTTCGACAAAAATAGCGAAAATCCTTGTTAATAAGGGAATTTTTATCTATTCAGCAGCACCTATTTAACTCTATGAACCTCCAACTGTAAGTATCGACCCGTGGAATGATGTGTTAGCCAGATGGCTGTTAATGCTCGGGATGGACATTGAAGCTGTCGCTAAAGGTACTGGGCTAGATAAAGAAAAAGTGCTTGAAATCCAACAAGAGTTGCAGCAATAAAGCTTTCTGCTATTTTGATTTATAGACCAAAAAGCCGGTTTGTACGGTGTTTTTGGTTTTTTTGGTCATTGAAACCTTTTTGCTTCTCTCTTTCCAGCAAACTCTCCTTGTTGTTGCATGAAGCCAAGAGGGCTACAATAAATATAAAAGAGAGAAGTGTGCAGATAGGTGCTGCTTCCATTTTTTTATTATCAAAAAGGGGTCTTCATAATGATTGCTACAAATGATAAAGATATCCAAGGTTTGAAAGAAGCGGGCCGTGTGATCGCGGGAATTCGTGATGAAATGATCCGCCGGACAAAGCCCGGCGTGAAAACCATTGAGCTTGATGAATTGGCGGGGGAGATGTTTGCGAAAAGCGGTGCGGTTTCGGCGCCGATCAGCACGTATGGGTTTCCGGGGAATACGTGTATCTGTGTCAATGAGGAGGTTGCCCACGGCATCCCCGGCGAGCGTATCATTCAGGATGGTGATCTCGTTAACATTGATGTGTCCGGTGCTTATAACGATTATTGGGTGGATACCGGTAGGTCCTTTGTCGTCGGTGAGGCGACGCCGGCACAAAACCAATTGCTTGAGGCGACAAAAAAAGTTTTTGATGCCGGTCTCGGAAAGTTCCGGGCCGGGGCAAAGATGAACAATGTCGGACGTGCCGTTCATAAAACAGCGAGGGAAGAAGGGTTCAAAGTCATTAAAAATTTAACCGGTCACGGCGTCGGCTATTCCTTGCGCGATGCGCCCGATCATATTTTTAATTATTTTAACCCATGGGATCGAACGCTTTTGGAAAATGGCATGGTCATCGCCTTTGAACCTTTCGTATCGACGAAAGCCGAGCAAATTTATGAAAAAGAAGACGGTTGGACGCTAACGACACGGGATAAAAGCATGGTCGCCCAGATTGAACATACGATTATCGTCACCAAAGACGAGCCGATTATTGTAACGTGAGGTGTAAAAATGAAGATGGAAGTGCTCCAGGAAGATATTACGACACTGGACGTAGACGCGATTGTTAATGCTGCCAATAAAACGTTGCGCGGTGGGGGCGGCGTGGACGGAGCCATCCATCGTGCCGGCGGAAAAGCAATTCTGGAAGAATGTAAAGAGATCGGCGGTTGTGAGACTGGTGAAGCGGTGATCACCACCGCTGGCAAGATGCCTGTCCGCCACGTTATTCATACTGTAGGACCGGTGTGGAATGGGGGCGAAAATAAAGAGGAGGAGCTGCTTCGAAATTGTTATAAAAACTCCTTGCAGCTGGCGGTGGAGCATGATTTGCAAACAATCGCGTTCCCAAACATCAGTACCGGCGCTTACGGCTTTCCAAAAGAACGGGCGGCACGTATCGCGGTGGAAACGGTGGAGCAAGTGTTGAGCGACAGACCGGCTATTGATAAGGTTTTCTTTATCTGTTTTGACAAGGAAAACCATGATCTGTATTCAGACATGTTAAAGGGTAGTTGAGAAAGCGAACGATGAAAAGCGCACCTGACAACTTGGCTCAGGTGCGCTTTCATGTTTTATAAGGAGTTCATTTCTCTTCTTACTTCCTTAAACAAGACGTAACATATAAACAACAATATAATGGTGAAGGGAGAGGCGATAACAATGGAGATGGTTCTCACTGCATCGACACCACCGGCTAATATAAAAACGGTAGCAGCACCGGCAGTAATGACTCCCCAAGTTATTTTAACGGAAGGTGACGGATGGAGGTCTCCACTCTTGCTAAGCATCCCCAACACAAAGGTGGCTGAATCAGCTGAGGTGATAAGGAACGTAAAAATCAAGACGATAGCAAGAACGCTAAGCAAAAATCCTAACGGCATGTTTCCAAAAAACATAAATAATGCTGATTCAACATCGGCATTTATATTGCTTGCCAGTGCTGTATCGCCTAAATTATGAACCCAATGTAAAGCAGAACCTCCAATAACAGAAAACCAAATAAAGGATACTAATGAAGGCACTAATAAAACCCCTGAAACAAACTGTCTAATCGTCCGCCCTCTAGATATTCTTGCAATAAATGCGCCGACAAAAGGAGCCCATGTTGTCCACCAAGCCCAATAAAAGACTGTCCAATTACCAATCCAATTACTTGCTTCATCACTAAAAGGGTCTAGTCTCAAACTCATGGGTACAATATTTCCGATATAGCTTCCCGTTGTACTGATCAGCATTTCAAAAATTTGTCTTGCTGGGCCGACGATAATCACGATAGCCATTAACAAAAATAACAACAACATATTAAGGTGCGACAAGTATTTGATACCGCGGCTTATTCCTGACCATGAGGAAATAATAAAAAGAACTGTGGCAAGTCCGATGATCACGAGTTGGGTAGTGAACGTATTAGGGGTGCCAAATTGGTAATTTAGACCACCGGAAATTTGCAAGGTGCTTAAGCCGAACGTACTGGCAACCCCTACTGCCGTAACAAAAACAGCAAGAATGTCGATCGTTTTTCCGGAGACACCGTGAACTTTATCCCCTAAAACAGGATAAAAAATAGAGCTTATAGTCGTTGGCAAGCCTTTGCGAAAACTAAAATAAGCCAAACCTAAGGCTATCACCCCGAAAATTGCCCAAGGATGTAATCCCCAATGGAAAAAAGTATACTGCATGGACAAATTTGCAGCTTCTGATGTCGATCCCTCTCCGTAAGGTGGGGTTGTGTAGTGACCAACTGGTTCTGCAACACTCCAAAATACTAAACCGACGCCCATTCCGGCAGCAAATAGCATAGTGATCCAGGAGAAAGTACTGTATTCCGGTTTTTCCGTATCCTTGCCAAGTCGGATGTTACCGGCTTTTGAAAACATTAAATAGAAGCAAAGGGCAACAAAGATAGAACCAACTAGAAGGTAAAACCAATTAAAATTGGTCACGGCAAAGTCTAAAAAAATCGATGCTTGTTCCCCTAACCATTCATAAAAGATAACACCGACCACGACAAAAACAATACTCAACATAAGAGAAATTTTAAAAACACTGTTCTTTTTTAACAAAATACTCTCCCTAACTTTCGATTATTTATCCCGGTGATTAGCCTCCGTGGTTCCAGAGGTCAGATATCGGAAGACGGAAGTCTGATGGCTGAACTTTTCCGTCCCCTTTAAACGCACGGGATGGAAGTTTTGCTTTGACCCAAGTATCGTGTATACCACGATAGAGACATTAACGCAAGTAAAAATATATGTAGCAAAGCTTACTGCTTTGAGCAGTGATCGCGGCTAAAGACTAAAAAAATCGGAACAATGAATTGCTCCGATTTTTCATCTAAACGATATTTTTCTATTTTGGCAGGCGTTCTATACCGACTTTTTCGCTTTTTTGATGCCTTTAATCACTCCCACGTGCATCCCTTCATGATACAATGTGAAATTCAAAATCTCACCGACTGTTGATTGGGACATAAACGGTTCTGTGGCTTTATCATCTAGTTGCCCGGATAATATCTCCTTTAGTTTGGCCGGCTGTTCTTCCAGATGTTGTTTTATTTTATCGAGCGTGGGTACTTCCCCTTCCCAATCCGCGGGCTTTGTCCCGGGGGCAAACAATTCAGGATAGCGAGAAGGCGTTTCAATATTTTTCCCGCCGTAGTTTGAGAGTAAAAGATACTGAACCGTGTAAATATGTGCCAGGTTCCAACGGATAGAGTTGTTAAAACCGGCAGGCATCTGATCGGCCTCTTGTTCGGATAAGCCTTCCATTTCATTTAATGTATTTTGCCGGATCATGTCGATTTGCTGAAATATCTGTTCTTCGTTCATTTTTTGCATCGTCCTTTCTTTTGCATCATTGGATAGGGTTCCATTATAAACTACCCTTGTTGTGATGGATGTTAAACATTTATTGGGCCCTCCCATTAATAAATGCCGAAGCTGGCGAGAATGATTGCCGGAATCACCGACAAAATGGGGATAATGACGGATACGACTGCGATATCTTTATAGGATTCTTTGTGAGACATGCCGGTGACAATAAGGATGGTTAAAATCGCGCCGTTATGGGGGAGTGAGTCGAGCCCCGCCGAAGATAGCGACGCGATTCTGTGAAACGCTTCCGGATCTATACCGGTGGCTTGTGCCGCCGACATATAAGTGTCACTTAGAGCTTCCATCGCGATGCCCAACCCTCCGGAGGCTGAGCCGGTGGCTCCTGCCAATACGTTGGCGGCAACGGCTTGAGAAACCAAAGGATTCCCGGGAACGTTTAAAATAAGATCGGAAAGTTGGGCAAATCCGGGGACATTTTGCACAACCGTTCCAAACCCAACGGCCGCGCTTGTGTTAATAATTGCCAAAACGGAACCGCTGGCTCCTTCATTCATGGCTGTGACGAACCCTCTGTATTTTTGAACACATAAAAGTAAGTTCAATACGATCCCCGATAATAAGGCAACGATAATGTCGAATTGCAACACATTCAACGTGATGACGACCGTTAAAAGCGGTAGAATGGATACTAGAAACGGGGGCGGCGTCCCTTGGATTGTATTTTCTCCTTCTTTTTTCTTCGGTGGTTCCGTGTATTTTTCACCAGCTGTTGTTATTTTTTTCTCCCGCCATTTTAAATACGTATATCCGGTAACGGCCATAAAAGCGCCGGCGGTTAGCCCCATGATAGGAGCCGCGGCTGCCGTCGTTCCGTAATAATCTGTAGGAATTAAGTTTTGAATTTGCGGAGTTCCCGGAAGAGCAACCATAGCAAATGTTAGCGTCCCGAACGCGAGTGTTGCCGGCATTAACCGCCGGGGCAAGTTCGCTTCTTTAAACATGGCTAACGCAAGGGGATAAACGGCAAACGCGACCACAAATACACTGATTCCTCCATATGCAAGTACCGCGCACGAAATCGAGACTCCGAGAATTGCACGTCTTGCGCCAAGCACGTTGATAATACCAGTGGCAATCGACTTGGCCATCCCTGTATATTCCATTAATTTACCAAAAACGGCACCTAGCATAAATACCGGAAACCACTCTTTGGCAAAATCAACAAATCCACCCATATATGTGTCTGTGTACGCGTCCAACAAGTCAAGGCCACCGGTGATTGCCACAATACCGGCGCATATCGGGGCGATCCATATGATGGACCAACCTCGATAGGCCAGAATCATCAAAAGGACTAGTCCGAGCAGTATGCCAAGCATGATCATTTACTCCTTTTTCTTAATGTTGGATCTATGTTGATTTTGATGAGTATTGATAACGATATGCTTTTTGATAGAGATCAATGAGCTCGTCTTTTGTCGGCACTTTGGGGTTGTTGGCGGGGCTTCCGCTTATAAGGGCGTCTTCTGCCATTTTCGGTAACGTACGTTCAAATTCTTGCTGATTGATGCCCCACGAGCCCAAGTTGGGGATATCTAAATCTTCGCACAGTGTAAGGATACGATGGACAAGGGTGTTCGCGCCCTCGTTTGGTGAAACGTTTTTCAAATCGGGATAGACGTGGCACGCCAGTTCATATAAGCGTTCTTGGCAGGCATTCTTGCTATATTCCAATACGACAGGCAAAAGCATGGCGTTCGAGATGCCGTGGGGGACATGGAAAAGTGCGCCGATAGGTCTTGACATTCCATGTACAAGACAAACGGAAGCGTTGGAAAAAGCCATCCCCGCTTGCATAGAAGCAAACATCGTATTGGATCTGGCTGTAATATTGTCTCCGTCTTGATAGGCGTCTTTCAAATTTTCCATGATTAATTGAAAAGAAGAACGTGCAAGCTGGTCGGTGAACGGATGGGCATGTTTGGAAATATAGGCTTCCAGCGCGTGGGTTAAAGAATCGATACCGACAGCCGCTGTCGTGTTTTTCGGTGTGGAAAGGGTGAGGAGTGGGTCGACGATCGCGATTTTAGGCATAAACGCGGGTTGTTTGATCATCATTTTGATTCCATTATTTTCATTTGTAATCACCGTTGCGTCGGTCGCTTCGGAACCGGTTCCGCCGGTTGTCGGAATGGCGATTAAAGGAAGTCCTTCGTTTTCGGCGATTGTTTTTTGGTTCATGTAATCGCTAACAAATCCGCCATTCGTAATGACGACCGAAACGGCTTTTGCCGTGTCGATGCAACTGCCGCCGCCGATGCTGACAATAAGGTCACAAGCAGCTTCCCGGCAAATAAACAACGCCTCATCAACAAACTTATCGGTAGGCTCCGATTCCACGCCTAAGTAAGTAATGACGTCAACACCCGCTTCTTCCAAAAGCTTGCGGCAGGCAGAAACATTGCCTAGTTCATCCATGACCGGATCGCTGATCAAGAGTGCACGCTTTCCTTCCTGGTTGGAAATCTCCCCCACTTTTTTTAAACCGTCTTCCCCATAGATGACTTGTCGAGGAAAATGCATGGTATGCATGGTGATCACCTTTCTTTTCAACAGTCTTGGTTTTTTTATATGCAATTTGTATGCCGAAGTATTAACAAGATGACAAGGGTCATAGAATTAGGAGGCTGTTTATAAAACCGTTTATTCGCAAGAAATGTCTATACACTTAGACACATTAACGTGAACAACTTCCTATACGAATCCTGGATTGTTTATGGCACAAGGTTTGCATTAGTAAACGATGAAACTTCAACCCAGGAGGCATAGCCAATGAACACTCAAGATTTAATCGCTCCACCCCAGTATAATATTGCCGATGCGGTAGAGAAATTCGCAGATATCCCCACGAGAACAGCGATTCGTTGGATGAATGGAGAAGGGGGCATTCGAGAAGTTTCCTATTCGGAGTTGGTCACTAAAGCAAATCAATACGCACAAGTGTTGCGGCGTTCGGGACTTGAAAAAGGCGATAGAGTTTTAATAATGCTCCCGCGTATCCCTGAGGCCTACATCAGCTATCTTGCTTGTCTCAAGGCCGGGTTGGTTGCTATTCCGTGCTCCGAGATGCTTCGAAAAAAAGATCTGATTTTTCGGATGGAGCATTCCGGGGCAAGAGCCATTGTCGCTTATGATCAAACAACAGCCGAGGTCAATGCTATCAACGATGATTACGAAGCACTCGGACGTAAGTTTGTAATTGGACAAAAGGTGAATGGATGGTCGCCGATTGAAGAGCTTGCTGAGCAAGAAAGTGAACAGTATGAAGGGGAAAAAACCTCCCGAGATGACATGGCTTTCCTTTCCTATACGTCTGGAACAACGGGAAACCCGAAAGGTGTTGCCCACACCCATGGATGGGGCTATGCCCATGTGGAGACCGCGGCAAAAAATTGGTTGAACGTCAAGGAAGGGGATCTCGTTTGGGCGACAGCTGCACCCGGGTGGCAAAAGTGGATTTGGAGCCCTTTTCTCTCGACAATTACCCTTGGGGCAACGGCATTTGTCTATCACGGTGGATTCAAGCCGGAAGCTTTTTTAAAGATTTTAGAAAAAGAAAAAATAGAAGTTTTGTGCTGTACACCAACCGAATACCGCTTGATGGTCAGTGTCGATGATCTAACAAGCTATGACCTTTCGAACTTGAAAAGCGCTGTTTCTGCAGGCGAGCCTCTCAATCGACCAGTAATCGAAGCCTTTCAAAACGCTTTTAATATCAATGTTCGCGATGGCTATGGCCAAACTGAAAACACATTACTCGTAAGCATCCAAGAAGGCATGGAAATCAAACCGGGGTCTATGGGCACTCCGACACCGGGTAATCAAGTTGAAGTGATCAACGATGAAGGGGATGCTTCTCCAACGGGTGAAGTTGGGGATATTGCCGTTCATAAAGATTCTCCGGCCCTTTTTAAAGCGTATTATCGTGACCCGGAACGAACGAACGCAACTTATCGAGGCAATTGGTATTTAACCGGGGACCAAGCTTACCGGGATAAGGATGGATATTTTTGGTTTGTCGGCAGAAGTGATGACATCATCATTAGTGCCGGCTACACAATCGGTCCGTTCGAAGTGGAAGATGCTTTGGTCAAACACGAGGCTGTAAAAGAATGCGCGGTCGTCGGAGTTCCGGATGAAATCAGAGGAAGTGTTGTCAAAGCGTATGTTGTACTTCGAGAACCCGGAAATGTTGGCAACATAGAAGAATTTGTCAGCGAATTGCAGGACCATACGAAACGTTTAACCGCTCCCTATAAATATCCAAGAAAAATCGAGTTTATCGATGAATTGCCCAAAACGACCTCTGGAAAAATCAGGCGTGTCACACTTCGAAATGAAGCAAAAGAAACAACCTGATGAATTGTTAAAACCTCGCCGTTGTTTTAAAATAAAAATAGAAAGCGCTTGCATTTTTTAGAAGAGGTGAGGGGCCGATGCAAATGATTTCAAATGATCACGTCAAGCAATGGATGAAACTACATCCGGTTACACTGTCAAAAGAAGATACGTTGCAAGAAACGCTCGTGCTTTTCTCAGAAATTGCAGACAAGGAATTGCCTGTCGTGGCAGATGGTCATTTGCTCGGGGTCGTTACTTTACAAGATTGTGTGGCGCATGTAGATAAGGAAACAGACATTCATTCCATTATGAAAACGGATTATGAAGCTGTCAGTGATGATTTTTCATTAAATGATCAAAAGGCGGACGGGCGTCCGCTCTATGTCCTTCATGAAAAAACCGGAGCACTGGAAGGGGTTATCGGGCGGGAGGAAATGGTCGCTTATTATGAATACGTGCGAGAGCGGGAAAAAGGCGCCCAACAAACGATTCAATGGTTAAAGCTAGGGTTTGATACAGCTTATGAAGGGGTGGCCATCGTTGACGAAAAAGGAATCATTCAACTATTTAATGATGCCTATAGCCGCTATGTCGGGGTGAGCAAAGAAGAAGCGCTGGGACGCCCGGCGGCGGATGTCATTGAAAACTCACGCCTGCCGGTCGTTTTGAAAACTGGTGTCCCCGAACGCAGTCAGCCACACCGATTACAGGGACAAGAGTTGGTCGTCCACCGTTTGCCGATCTGGAAGGATGGGAGGGTGATCGGCGCGGTCGGGATACTCGTCTATGAAGGGGTTTCCGAGATCCAACAAGTCCTTCAGCGTATGGAACTTTTGCATACAAATGAAACGCAGACAAAAAAACAAGTGCAAACACGATCAACGGTCAAACGTTCGGTCCACTTTGAAGATATCATCGGGGAAAGCCCTGCGATTTCTAAGGCAAAAAAAATCAGCCGAAAGGCGGCACAAACAAAGGCAGCGGTGTTAATTACCGGAGAAACAGGCGTAGGTAAAGAACCATTTGCCCATGCCATTCACGATATGGGAAACAGAAACGAAAGCCCTTTTGTCGCCGTCAACTGTGCGGCAATTCCGGAGAGCCTTCTGGAGTCGGAGCTATTCGGTTATATGAAGGGAGCGTTCACCGGCACGCGCAATGACGGCAAGCCGGGCAAAATCGAACTGGCCAATGGCGGGACCTTGTTTTTGGATGAAATCGGAGATATGCCGCTCACTACACAAGCAAAAATCTTGCGGGTACTTCAAGAAAAAGAGGTCGACCGCGTCGGCGGTACCGCCCCGATTCCCGTAGATTTTCGCTTGATCGCGGCAACGAACAAAGATCTTAAAAAGCTGATAGAAGAAAATAAGTTTCGGGAGGATCTGTATTATCGCTTGCATGTAATGCCCCTTCACATCGCGTCTTTAAGGGAGCGAAAACAGGATATTCCATTGATTATAGCCGATCAACTTCCGAAATTAAGTGCAGAAAATGAAACAAGGGAAACAACCATTGATAAAGAAGTACTGGAAAGAATGTTTCAATACCATTGGCCGGGAAATGTTCGGGAGCTTCTAAACGTGCTCGAGCGAATGTTTCATTTATGCGAGGCTGACCACATTCGTGTCGAAGACTTGCCGGAAGACTTCAGGGAACAACCTCAAATGACTGAATCTTTAAGCGAATGGCATAAAAGAAAACAACAACAGGAACACAAACTCGAGCAAAAGCAGATCGAAAAGGTGTTGGAAGAAGTTAACGGCAATAAATCAAAGGCAGCAAAACGATTAGGCATCTCGCGGGCAACGCTATATAATAAACTTTCTCGTTTTAATGTATAAGTGTCTAAACAGTTATACAAATAATGTCGCGTAGACAAAGCGTGATCGAAGGGTAATGGATGGCACAATTATTGCAATAGATGTATGGAAAGGGGGGGTTGATGATGGGAACAAGATTAACAGGGGTGCCCTGGCGGGAGGACCTTCTCGCCGAACCCGACATCTTCACGCCGGAAGATTTGACCGAAGACGAGGTCATGGTCGCGAAAACGACGGAAAAATTCGTCGATCAGCAGATTCTTCCGAATGCAGAGAGCTTGGAACAGCATGATTATCAAGTGGAACGGGAAACGTTTGCGGCCGCGGGCGAACTTGGACTTTTAGCCATTGAAATACCGGAAGCTTACGGAGGACTCGAACTAGGCAAACACGTCGCCGGACTGGTTGCCGAAAATATCGGGAACGGTGGCGGTTCATTTAGTGTCGCCTATAACATTCACTCGGGTGTCGGTACGTCCCCTTATATCAACTATGGCAATGACGAACAAAAGCAAAAATATCTCTCGCGGCTGGGTAGCGGAGCTTGGGTCGGTGCGTACGCATTAACGGAGCCATCTGCGGGTTCCGACGCGCTGAAAGGAAAAGCGAAAGCGGTATGGAACGAAGACAAGGATGCTTGGATATTGACAGGCGAAAAGCAATGGATTACGAATGCCCATCTTGCCAACGTCTATGTCGTTTTCGCCAACACAGATTCTGGAATGACCACCTTTATCGTGGAAAGGGAAATGAAAGGCGTATCGGTCGGACCGGAAGAAAAGAAGATGGGAATTAATGGCACATCAACCGCCACTCTTATCCTCGATGAGGTAGCGGTTCCGCGAGAAAATGTACTCGGGGACATTGGCAAAGGACACAAAATTGCAATGAACACCCTCAACGTGGCGCGTTTGAAATTGGCTTTTGCGAATTTGGGCACGTCGAAACGCGCGCTGGAACTTAGTGTAAATTATGGAAAAGAACGAAAGCAATTTCAGCGTCTCCTCGTTGATTTTCCAATGATCCGGGAAAAAATCACGAATATGAACCTCGCGATCTTTGGTCTTGAAAGCCTGGTCTATCAATCAGCAGCACGCATTGACGATGCATTGGAAAAAAACAGTAATGAGGATGCTTCAAAAGTTGTCGGACAATTTATCGCTGAGTGTGCATCCGCCAAAATTCAAGGATCGGAAGTTTTGGCAGCGGTTGCTGACGAAGCGGTCCAAATTCACGGCGGCTATGGTTTTATGCAAGAGTATGAAGTGGAGCGAATTTACCGTGATGCCAGAATCAGCCGTATTTTCGAAGGGACGAATGAAATCAACCGGTTGGCGGTGGCCAAATCTTTGTTTTCCCAATTTCACGATCGGCCGGCTGAGAAGCGAAGAGCCGGCAATCGGAATGCTCGCTTTATCGATGAAGCAGAACGACGTTTCGGCGAAATCATGCAAGCGCTGGCGGATATAGTTCGTGAAGATGTATTGGAAACCCAAGAATTCTCTCGTTTGGTCGCGGATATGTACAAAGAAATCTCTATCATGCGCGCGGCTTATTTACGCACTGAAAAAGCGGGAGACGGAGCAATGCTCAAGCAGCTAATGACGGACGTGATCTGCGAGGAAGGATATGAACGCGTAGAAGCGGCTGTGATTCGGCTTTGGAGCGCGGTTGCTGAAGATGAGGGAAAAGCAATGAGCGTGAAACTTCGTGCCCGGGAACATGTTCCGGAAGGGCAAAACATTATTAAGAAAAAACGTAATATAAGCGAATACGTCATCAACGCAGAAAAATATTGTACGTAAACGGGGGGATTTAAATGAAAAAAATCGGCTTTATCGGACTCGGAAACATGGGGATGCCTATGTCGGAAAACTTGTTGGATTCGGGATACGATGTATATGGGTTTGATGTGAACCATGAAGCAGAAACGCGCTTTGAAAAAGCCGGCGGACAGGTCGGACGTTCCATGGACGATTTGGCAAAATCTTGTGACGCCATTATTACCAGTTTGCCTTCGGTAGAAGCCTATGAATCTGTGTATCTCGGGGAAGACGGATTAATTCGAAACAGCCATAAGAACATTCTTCTTCTGGACACAAGCACCGTGGCTCCGGAAAGCAATAAAAAAGTGGCAGAAACAGCGGAGAAATATGAGGTGCGGTTTTTGGAAACACCGGTGAGCGGGGGTGTCGTTGGAGCTGTGAACCGAACATTGACGTTTATGGCGGGTGGTCCCAAGCCGATCTTTGACGAGGCTTCAGCCCTCATGCATGTGCTTGGCGAGGATATTTTTCACATTGACGAACGCATTGAGAGCGGAACACTGTCTAAGCTCATTAACAACCTGTTTATCGGTTTTTACACAGCAGGGGTCAGTGAAGCGCTCGCGCTGGCAAAAAAACAAAATATGGATTTGGACGCCTTGTTTGACGTGTTAAGTGTAAGCTATGGCCAGAGCCGAATCTATGAGCGAAACTACAAAACATTCATCGCGAACGATGAGTATGATCCCGGATTTACCTTAAAGCTTTTGCGCAAAGATCTTAATTTTGTCAAAGAAACAATGACACGGGAAGACTTACATCTACCTGTAACGGACGTACTTTTGCAAGTGTATGAGGAAGCGGAACAAGCGGGATTGGGGCCAAAGGATATGGCTGTGCTCTATGAGCACGTTGGCAAACAAGATATTTCATTTGAAGCGAAAAAGGAGCGGATAAAATGATCACGGATGTAAGAGCAATGCGCAATTCAATCAACGGTGAATGGGTAGATTCGGAAGGCGGCGTCACCGAGTCGGTCCCGAATCCGGCGACTGGGGAAACGATCGCCACCGTGCCGATTTCAACGGCGGCGGATGTTGATCGTGCGGTGGAGGCTGCGAAAGACGCTTATGAATCTTGGGCATTGGTGCCGGTGCCTGATCGGGCACGCTATATGTTTAAGTACTTACAGCTGCTCAATGAAAATCGGGAAGAATTGGGCGAAATCATCACGCTTGAAAATGGGAAAACGTTAAAAGATGCTCATGGAGAAGTACAAAGAGGCATCGAGGTCGTCGAACTTGCCACATCGGCACCCAACTTAATGATGGGAGATGCGTTGCCGCAAATTGCTCGCGGCATTGATGGCTCGGTTTGGCGCTATCCTATCGGTGTCGTCGCGGGTATAACACCGTTTAATTTTCCGATGATGGTCCCCTTGTGGATGTTCCCATTGGCCATCGCTTGCGGAAATACTTTTGTGTTGAAAACATCGGAGCGTACGCCACTGCTTGCGGAGCGACTGGTGGAATTATTTTATGAAGCAGGATTTCCGAAAGGGGTGTTAAACCTCGTTCACGGGGCAAAAGATGTTGTGAACCGTGTGTTAACCCAACCGGACATCGAAGCGATTTCGTTCGTCGGATCCGAACCTGTTGCCAAACATGTCTATGAAACCGGCACAGCACATGGCAAACGCGTGCAAGCATTGGCCGGAGCTAAAAACCATGCAGTCGTTATGCCGGGATGCCACATGGAAAAAACGATCGAAGGCGTTATGGCTTCTGCGTTTGGAAGCAGTGGCCAGCGTTGCATGGCATGCTCGGTGGTGGCTGTCGTCGATGACATTGCCGATGAATTTATGGAAAAACTCACCGCCGCAACTAAGGATCTGAAAGTTGGCGACGGGAGATATGAAGAAAATTTCGTCGGACCGGTTATTCGCGAGACGCACAAAGAGAGAGTGCTCGGGTATATTGGCCAAGGCGTTCAGGAAGGCGCGGATCTCGTCGTTGACGGGCGTGACAAAGGCTCGGAAAAAGAACAAGGGTACTACGTCGGTGCCACGATTTTTGACAACGTCAATACCGACATGACCATCTGGCAAGACGAAATTTTCGCGCCGGTGCTCAGTGTTGTGCGTGTCCGTGACCTAGATGAAGCGATCGCGGTGACGAATCACTCACGGTTCGCGAATGGAGCGGTAATCTACACGTCAAACGGGAAAGAGGCGCAAACGTTTCGCGACCGTATCGATGCCGGCTTAATCGGCGTCAACGTCAACGTACCCGCGCCGATGGCGTTCTTCGCCTTCGCCGGCAACAAAGCCTCCTTTTATGGAGACTTGGGCACAAATGGCAAAGACGGCGTGCAGTTTTATACAAGAAAGAAAGTCGTTACGGAACGGTGGTATTAAAAAAGAAGAAAGTAGCTTACAAGTCTATTGGGGCTTGTAAGCTATTTTTGTATGAAAAATCCTCAAGATCGTGTTCTGCGGTCTCAAAGTGTTGTTTTGGAGTCAGAAGAGTCCTCAGTACGGTGTTCTGCGGCCTCAAAGGGTTGCTCTGGAGTCAGATGAGTCCACAGGATGGTGTTCTGTGGACTCAAAACGTTGCTCGTGAGCCGAATTAGTCCGCAAATGCAACAAAACATCCTTTGTTTTGGGCAGGTATAAATGGCATTATGGTGACGTGAAGCCATTCATGACCTCTTAACGTTGTTGGTGGTTTCCGTTTAAGATTACGAAAAGCTGGGCATCCGATCTGTTTTCGATACTCGCATCGTTTTCAGAACGTATACCGAGGTGCTAAGAACATCCCTCAATATCCACCCCATATATCCAACATTTCCCATGTTGCCGCCCAATTTTTTTTCAACACCCTTTCCCTGTACACAGCTAGTCGCGCTTCTGATTCTCTGAAAAAAGGGGTGGGTCGCACCGCTCCTTGAAGCACGTCCTCCACCCCGCAAGGCGCAGCAAGTATCACTCGTCCAGTGGCATCCAGTTTAATACCAAGAGCTGTCGCCGTTTCCGGAAATTTTGATATAGCATCAACGGAGGAGGTGTAAGGTGGGTCGTCGTTTACAAGGTGCATTCTCGCTTGGTTTTTCACAGACCAAGGAACGAGAGGAAGCACATTTCTCAAGTGTTCCTCCCGCTTTTTTTCTTCACTCTCATCGAGATTCTCGGGATCAAAATAGATGACATCCACGTCCGGCAATGGCGTCCGCTTGCGAAAACCATGCAATGTGTCCCATATTTTCGAGCGGATAAAGCCGGCTGAGACCCAGCCATCAGGAAGCTGCAAATCTCTTACCGCCTCTAAAATCTTCATCATCCATCGGTCACATTCAATTAAATGAATAACGTCCGCTTCGCTATGAAGCTTCAAAAAACCGTTTCACCATCGCGTCTGACACATCTTCCAAGCGTTTGTACGTATAGTCCGGACTTTGATTTTTCTTGAAAATGACTGCTTCCACGCCTTTGTAAAAATCGTCAAGCTCGAGAAAGCGACCGGCAATCACGAGGTCCATTTCCAACGTCTCGGCGAGGGATTTATTTTCACTGTCGATCATATGTTTCAATGTCACTTTTTCGGACAGTGGTGACTTCGATAGCAGTGTTTCTCGAGTTTCCGTCGCGAATGCCCCGTCTCCGCTTTCTAATTTTTCCACGATCCCCTCAACCGTATCTGCATGAAAATAATGATCGATATCGGCTTGTATGGAAGCAAGGGTCGCTTCCTCTTCCGGCCTACGGTTCTGTTCGGCGAGTATGTGATCGAGCTTGCCTGTTGGATCCTTCTCGTTTACCCAATCGATCTCGCTCAATTGATCAAGCAGCTTCGCTAATTCCGTGACATAATGATCGGCCGCGCCGATATAAAGCACGTCCGCAGCTTTAATCGTCGTCGAGGTCAAGGCAAGATAACGCCCGGCATGTCCCGGAGCCTGGTTTAAAAGATGGACAGCGCCCACATCCGGAAAGAATCCAATGTTCATTTCCGGCATCGCCCATTTTGTGCGGGGTGTAACGATACGGTGGCTCGCTCCTTGTGTTAGACCGACACCGCCGCCCATAACAACGCCATCAAGGCATGCGACAATCGGCTTCGGGTATTCCTTCACCATCAAATCAACTTTATACTCTTCTTTAAAAAATTCCCTTGCCTTCGCGAAGGCTTCCCCGCCGTTTTGTGCCTCTGATAACGTTTTAATGTCACCGCCGGCGCAGAACCCTTTTTCTCCGGCGCCTTCCATGATAATTACTTGTATGGAATCATCTTCCCGCCAAGCTTCCAATTGCTCGCCGATCGCGACAATCATGTCGATAGTTAATGAATTCAGTGCTTTTGGCCGATTTAAAGTGATCGTTGCCAATCCTTTTTCGTTTGTTGAAAATGTAACTTCGTTCGTCATGGCTACCTCCTATGAATGTCGAAAATTTGGGGTGCGTTTGTCGATAAATGCCTGGACGCCTTCTTTTCCGTCATCGCTGCAGAAGAGTTCGCCAAAAAATTGCCGCTCAAGTTCCAAACTGTCTTCCGTTGAACCATCAACCCCCTTCATGATGACTTCTACCGCGCGTTCGATGCTCGTCATGCTTTTGCCTTCAATTAATTGTTCTGCAAAAGCGTAGGCATCCTGCCGAATGGATTCGCCCGGGACTACGCGTTGGATGAGTCCGAGTTCAGCAGCTTCATCAGCTTTCATGTTCTTGCTTGTTAAAATATATTCCATGGCTGTCGCCGCGCCTAAATACCGGCGTAGACGTTGCGTACCGCCAAAAGAAGGAATTAATCCGAGTTTTAGTTCCGGCAGCCCGAGTACAGCCTCTTCGGCTGCGAAGCGATAGTGGCAGGCCATGGCTATTTCGAGGCCTCCGCCTAAAGCCGCCCCGTTAATCGCCGCAATGACCGGTTTTTTTGACTGCTCGATCTCATCGCAAAGGTCTTGGCCCGCCTTGGCGATCGCCTCTGCTTTCGGTGCATCGTCAAAGGCGTCCGTAAATTTTTTAATGTCGGCACCGGCAACGAAGAAGCGTCCGGCGCCTGTCAAAACAATCGCCCGGGTGTCTGGATCATTGGACAATGTTTTAAATACACCCCGCAACTCATTGACCGAGTCCGGCGACAATGTATTTGCCGGGGGATGATCAATTTCCACTGTCGTAACAAAAGATTCGGTGGTTACGTTTACATATTCGTAGTTAGCCATAAAAAATACCTCCTTGTATAACCTGAATAAATGCAAAAATTATGCCAAATGAACACCTTTTACTATAGCGTTTTCATTTCTATTATACATGGATTTTCTATGGGTTGGCAAAGAAGTATGATATCATGGATTCATAGAAAAATTGCAACAGAGGAGGTCACCGATGAGTCAAACGGTAGGGTTTATCGGCATCGGCGTGATGGGGAAAAGCATGGCAAAACATATTTTGGACGCCGGCTACCCGGTGCTTGTCTACACAAGAACGAAAGCGAAAGCGGATGATCTTGTCGCGAGCGGCGCCACTTGGAAGGATTCCGTGCAAGAACTCGCATCCGAGGCTGATGTTGTCATTACGATGATCGGGTACCCGAAGGATGTGGAAGATGTTTACTTTTCAGAAAATGGGTTACTCGCACATATGAAAAAGGACGCTACGTTGATCGATATGACAACGTCGAAACCGTCCTTAGCGAAAAAAATTGCGGCAGCGGCAAAAGAAAAATCAGGCGCGGCTTTGGATGCTCCCGTTTCCGGCGGTGACGTAGGCGCCCGCAACGGCAAACTTGTCATCATGGTTGGCGGCGATGAGGATGCCTACGAGCAATGCCTTCCATTATTTGAAACGATGGGGGAAAACATACAACATTTAGGACCTGCCGGCAGCGGGCAGCATACGAAAATGTGTAACCAAATTGCCGTGGCTGCCAGCATGATCGGGGCGGCAGAAGCGATGGGTTATGCAAAAGAAGCAGGCCTTGACCAGGAAAAAGTATTAAAGAGCATTTCAACGGGCGCCGGCGGCAGCTGGACGTTGCAAAATTTGGCGCCGCGAATGTTAAAAGAAGACTTCGCCCCCGGCTTTTATGTCAAACATTTTATCAAAGATATGGAGATCGCCATTGAAGAATCCGAGCAAATGAAGGAAGGTTTGCCCGGCGTCGAATTGGTCAAATCCTTGTATGATAAACTGGTTGAACAAGGGGAAGAAAACAGCGGCACGCAATCGATCTATAAACTCTGGTAATAAGGAAGAGAAGATGAAACGTTTAAAAGATAAAAAAGCGATTGGAATGTTTATTCTCTCCATCATTTTTGCGGCGATCGCCGCGATTTTTGCCGTATATGGAAACGTACTTTGGGTCGTTACGTTGGTCGTTTCGCAAGTCGTCCTGATCATGGCGTTTCGCCGCATTTTTTTGCTTGAAAGGTACTCCGAGTAACGGGGTATCTTTCTCATTTTGACAGACTGACTGTCCGGACGGTATAATACTGATCAGGAAAAGAGTTGATGATCATGTCAAAACGAGAAGAAATCTTAAAAGCTGCGGCAAAGACTGTTTCCAATGTGGGCATTGGCAATGTGACCCTTGAACAGGTCGCCGAGGAAGCAGGCATCAGCAAAGGTGGATTACTGTATCATTTTCCGAGCAAGCAGGCGCTCCTTGAAGGGATGGTGGCCTATGTGTTTAAACGCTCGAATGAATCTATTGCTGAATTTGAAAAAGCGCATGATTTTTCCCTCAGTTACGTGTTATCTACGTTAAGTGACGTGGACCACAGGAATGACATTTCAACAATGGACAAAAGCGCCATTATGGCCATCGCCAACGATCGTGACTTGTTAGCTCCTATGCAGCAGCAATACAGTGAGTGGATGCAACGTTTGCGCGCGGAAAACAGCGAGGAAGCTGCGGTCATTATTCGCTTGATTACGAGTGGTTTATGGTTTGAGAACTTGTTTGACATTCACCTGCGCGGGAACCAAGATCGCGAGCATGTCTTGAATGTCGTGAAAGCGTTAATGGAAGAAGAGTAAAAGCTTCTGTTTGAATGAAACTGACCGTCCAGACGGTTTAAAAGAAGGTGAACACCAATGATTTATGTTGTATTGTTTGCTGCCATTGTGATTGCGTCTGTTGGGGATGCAGCTTTAAAAAAATCAGAAGGTTTTCAACGGTTGGGCCCGGCATTCGCGGGTGTGATGATTTATTTTCTCACCTTTTACCTGCTTTCGCTCATCGTAACTGAGCTCCCAATCAGTGTAACGTATGCAACGTGGAGCGGAATCGGCGTTATATTGACCGCTATCGTAGGCGTGTTCGTATTTAAGGAAAAATTGAACAAAAAGACCGCCCTCTCGATGGGAGTGCTCATCGTCGGCGTTGTCCTTTTAAATGTTTAGGGAGGGAAACGTGATGGGAAAGTACAAAGGATGGATCCTACTCATCATCGCGATTATTTTTGAAGTGATCGCGACGACGAATGTAAAATTGGCCGACGGCTTTACGAACACGTGGCCGACCGTGTTCGTTTTTTTGGGGCTGTTGGGCGCCATCTATTTTCTTTCCAAGTCTTTCATATACATTCCTTTGGCGGTCGCCTATGCTGTCTGGGTAGGAGTAGGGACCAGCGGTGTCGCGCTGATTGGACTTTTCGCTTTTGATGAAACGTTTGGCCTTTCACGCATCATAGGTCTCGTTCTTGTTATCATAGGGGTGAGCGCGATCACTTTATTTTTAAATGAAAAAGACGAAAGCGGCAGCAAATCACTGGGAAAGGAGTTTTAAAAGATGCAGTCGATCACAGGGAAAACAGCATTAATCACCGGAGCGGGACGTGGCATCGGCCGCGCATTGGCCCATGCGTTCGCGCGCGAAGGTGTGCACGTGGCTCTGATGGGCAGAACGGGAGCGAACGTGGAAAACGTGGCCAATGAATTGGCTGAGTACGATGTGAAAACAGTGAGCGTTCAAGCCGATGTTTCTAATGGAGGCGAGGTGAAGGATGCTGTTCAACAAGTGAAAGATACGCTCGGGGAAATCGATATTTTGATTAATAATGCCGGTATCGGGAAGTTTGGTCGTTTTTTGGATCTAAGCGAAGAGGACTGGCGGAATGTTTGGGATGTGAACGTCATGGGCATTTACCATGTGACCCACGCGGTGCTCCCGGATATGGTCGAGCGCCAGGCCGGAGAAATTGTCAACATCTCTTCGACGTCCGGTCTCCGTGGCACCGTAGGTTCCAGCGCATACAGTGCTTCGAAATTCGCGGTGCTTGGGCTTACAGAGTCATTAATGAGAGAAATGAGACAAGAAAACATCCGCGTCCAAGCGATCAGCCCGAGCAAAGTGATCACCGATTTTGCGTCTGATCACAACTTGAGCGATGGAACAGAAGACAGCGAGCACTTTATGCAAGCAGAAGACTTGGCGGATGTGGTTGTTTCTCAATTGAAACTTCACCCGCGTATGTTCGTGAAAAA
This sequence comes from Salicibibacter halophilus, assembly GCF_006740705.1. Lineage (GTDB taxonomy): Bacteria > Bacillota > Bacilli > Bacillales > Marinococcaceae > Salicibibacter > Salicibibacter halophilus. The sequence goes on from NZ_CP035485.1 coordinate 3,157,756, forward strand.
CTCCGAACTGTGGGCGACGAACCCAAAATAAATAGTTGCAATAAGGTTGTTCGACCCGTCTTCTTTTAGGCGGGTCGTTTCATGTAAATCGCTCCGTTTTTCGGTCTATGAACGAATATCAGCAGGTTAGGCGTTTCGGCACAAGGAAGACACCATTAGCTATGACTAACCCGGAACGAAAACGATTGCTCGCCTGTGAACACCCCTTCATTAAATCGTCGTTCCACGAAGGTTACGTTTTTCTGGTTGTCGATAAGAAGCACCGTAGAGGCGCGGGTTCCATAATTTTCTGTATGAATAAATAAAGGGGAAAGCTGCCTTTCAAAGTCGGGATCAATGCCTGTTGCCGGCAATTCTTCGACTGGCGCTTGCTCTGTATCGGAAAGCATCTGAAATAATGGTTCTGTTTTGATTTCACTGGCTTGTGTTGCATATACGTTTAATGTTTGTTTTCCTTTTATGACTTTCGGCCACGGCGTGTTTAAGGAATCATTGCTCAACCCGTGGGCCCCGGGGTTCACTTTGTTCAATTCATTGTGGACATTATTATAGTGATACATCTCGTCGAGGGTTCCGGCGATCACGTTATAACCGGTGTAAGATTCACGATGTTCCCGCAAGGATTCCACAAACTCCTTTGGAGACCAGTCTTCCGTTAAAAATTGTTTTACGATTTCTCCCCGGGAAGCTTTGCCGGGATCGATTTGTTGCGGGTCACGAAAATTGGTTAATGCCGCGAATTTCCCCTGTTTTGTGATGCCAAGCCATGTTCCTTTTTGCACAAGATCGCGACCGGCGAGTAGTTCAGGTTCGTCTTCCCAGAAATGGGCCGGCGCTGTCGGGCGTTCGTAGAACTCATCGCGATTTGCGGCAATGATGAGTGGGTAATGTTTATGGGCTTTCCACTGGAAATTAATGAGACACATCGCATTTATCTCTCCTATCACTATGAGCATAGAGTTTATGCGCTTGTGTCGCAAGCAATCTGTTCTGTAACGTTCACTTCCTTAAAAAGCATGATAGAATAGAAGGGTTAGTTCAAAAAGTTTAGGGCGGATAAAGATGATCTGGGAATTATTGTTTATTTTCTTCATAGTTTTGATTGGCGCTTTTGTGCAGGGCGCGAGCGGCTTCGGTCTTGGTTTGGTCGTGATGGGGTTCCTCCCCTTTATTTTAACCGTAAAAGAAAGCACATTACTCGTGTTATCGTTTTTAGCTGCAACAGCTTTAATTATTCTTTTTAAAAATTACCGGTCGGTGCAACTAAAAGGATTAATGATGTTTGTGGTTGCATCTTTTGCAGGGCGAATCATTTCTTTTTTTGTGTTAACCACCTATGGCGAACTGGACATTTTAAGAATATGGCTGGGTATTTTTCTCATTGCGCTTGTCGTTTACTTATATTTTAATAACAAAAGAAATGTAAGCTTAAAAAAAATCAATAAATTGGTGCCGATCAGTCTCGGTATGCTCAATGGTTTTTTCGGAGGGCTCTTCGCAGTCGGAGGCACGTTTCTCGTCATCTATTGTTTATACTTGTATAAAGAAGACAAACATCGTTATACAGCGAACGTGCAAATTGTTACATTAATCACATCTTCCTTTTCATTGCTTCTGCATGGCGTGAATGGAGATTTTACCTTGTCGTTTCTTTTTTATTTTGCCATTGGAATCGTGAGTGTCATTGTCGGGGCCGTATTGGGCTTACGATGGTTTGAAAAATTGCCGACGTACATGATCCGAACCATCGCGATGATTCTTGTGCTGGTCGCGGGTCTTAATTTAATCTTGTTTTCATAAAAAACGCCTCGTCCCGGAAAGGAGCGAGGCGCTATTCCTTTTTACATAGTTGTTTTCCCTTTTTCATAGGTTCGTATTTCATTGAATCGTTTCGTTTCTTTCACGACAACGCCTGATAAGAGCAAGAGTCCGATGAGGTTTGGAACTGCCATCAAGGCGTTAAAGATATCCCCGAGATTCCAGACGGTATCGAGTGACAACGTTGCTCCGGGCAGAATTGCCAAAACGAAAACGATACGGTACACCATTGTAAAGTTGGTGCCGGCAAGATAGGTGAAACATTTTTCGCCGAAATACGCCCAACCGAGAATGGTCGAGTAAATAAAAAACAGTAACGTTACCGCAACAATGACACTTCCGAAGGCGGGAAGCAATTCATCAAAGGATTGCGCGGTAAGGGCTGCGCCTTCAATATCAATCATGTACATGTCCGCCATTACGAGGGCGAGCCCTGTGACGGTACAAACGATAATCGTGTCAATGAACACTTGTGTCATGGAAATCAATGCCTGGCGGGCAGGGACATCGGTACGGGCAGCGGCAGCGGCAATCCCGCCGGTACCAAGGCCTGCTTCGTTGGAAAACAACCCGCGGGCGACCCCCATTTGGATCACTGTGCCAATTGCGCCGCCGGCTACTGCCTGTCCGGTGAAGGCATCGGTAAAGATTAAGGCAAAGGCGCCTCCAACGGCATCTGCATTGAAAACAACCAGGAAAACACCAGCAGCGACGTATACAACGATCATAAACGGAACGATAAAGGCTACCACTCGTCCGATACTCTTGATCCCACCGATGATAACCAAGCCGATTAGAACCATGAAGACAACACCGGTGAGCCAGAATGGAACGTTAAAGACATCATTGGCAACGTCCGCGGCAGCGTTGGCTTGAATCATGTTACCGATACCGAAAATGGCGGCAAATACGGCGAAAAAGGCAAATAGAACAGCTAGCCACTTTTGGCCCAGCCCTTTTTCAATATAATACATCGGTCCCCCGGACATTTCTCCGCGGGCATTTTCCTGTCGATATTTAATGCCGAGAATCGCCTCGGAGTATTTCGTGGCCATCCCGACAAGAGCCGTCATCCACATCCAAAAGACGGCGCCCGGTCCCCCCGCAACGACGGCGGTGGCAACACCAACGACGTTTCCGGTTCCGACCGTTGCGGCAAGAGAAGTCATCAGTGCCTGAAAATGGCTGATGTCCCCTTTGGATTCTTTGTCTTGTTTGGAAAAAGTAAGTTTAAACGCGTAAGGCAACATGCGAAAAGAATAAAAAGCCAAGCGAATCGTTAAGTATACACCCGTACCCACGAGCAAAAGAATCAGTGGCAAACCCCAGACAAAATCACTGATTTCACCCGTTATGTTTTCGAACCATTCGAGCATGTTAAGCCCCCTTTTGATAGTGATCTTTTCTAATCTTAAAGCAATTTTACAGAAATGTGAATAGTTTGTGTGAGATTTCCTGCCTTCCTGTTTTAAGGGACTCCTTCAAATGTCTGCTTTTTTCATTTGTCGTTTTTTTTATATTTTTGTATAGTTGGAGTACAGCAAACGAATGAGTCCTTTTTCCAATAGGAGTTGAAACCGTGTTTATAGGTATCGCAATAGCCCTTCTTTTGTGTGCTTCTGCTTTTTTTTCCGGAAGTGAAACCGCGATGACGGCTGCAAACCGCACAAAAGTCCAAACAAGAGCGGAAAATAATGACCGGAAATCGCAAAAACTTTTGCAAACACTGTCCAAACCGGATGAATTTATCACCGGTATACTTATCAGCAATAATGTGGTCAACATTATTTTGCCGACGCTTGTAACGATGGTAGCGATTGACTTAGGGTTTAACGTCGGAGTTGCAACGTTTCTATTAACGGTTACGTTAATCGTTTTTTCCGAAGTCATGCCCAAATCGATTGCCGCCACATTTCCGGACCGGCTTGCTTACACCGTTTTTCCCCTTATTCGTTTTGTATTATGGTTCTTAAAGCCGTTTATTTACCTGCTGTCAAAATTGACGAGAGCGGTTACGAAAGTGTTGTCGAAAGACGAAGACGGAGCATCCTCGATCTCGAAAGAAGAATTGCGGACAATGGTGGATATTGCCCAAATCGAAGGGGCATTTGCCCAAGGCGAAAGCCACCGCATCAAAGGTGTGTTGGACTTTTATAACCTAAATGTTCGCGATGCCATGAAAACCCCTCGCGTCGAAATTGTCGGTATACGTCAGGATGCTTCCTATAAAGAAGCGCGTGATGTTATTCTTGCAAATCGATTTACTCGTTACCCAATTTATCGCGATGACATGGATTCCATTATCGGTGTTTTTCATTCCAAAGGGTTGATCTATTGGTCCGTTGATCTCGATCAGGAAATGACGAAACTCTCGGACATGTCCCCGATGTTTGTCCATGAATTTCAACCGATTGAGCAAGTATTTCGCCAGATGTCGAAAGAACAAAAACATTTGGCGATTGTTCTTGATGAATACGGGGGGACGGTCGGCCTTCTCAGCCATGAAGACATCATTGAGACGATGATCGGCCAGGAAATTGAGGATGAGACAGACTTGGGGAATGATCGATTAATTGAAAGCATAACGGATACCACGATCATATGTAACGGCAAACTTACGTTACGGCGATTGAATACAGTGTTTAATACGGCTATTCCGGAAAAAGAAGATGTACTCGCGGCATTTATTTTGAACGAGCTTGAGTATATCCCGATGGAAGGAGATGCTTTCGAATATCAAAATCTAATGTTTACGGTTTTAACGGTAGAAGACGCGACATTAAAACGGGTTGAAATTGAAAAACTGCCGGCAGAAGAAGAGGAAGGATCGTGAATCCATCGTTTCCGATCCAGTGATATAGGGAATGGAAACCGGGGAGGTGATGCACGTGTCTCAATTCGGAGGATTTTGGGCCCGGTTTGCAGCGCTTTTGCTAGATGGGATATTGATTGGCATAGTGGTCATGTTAGCCATCTCGATTGCTAATCTTGATACGACGAGCCAGGCAGTGCAGCTGGGAGAAGGATTGTTCACTCTGGCCTACGCGGTTGTTCTTCCGGGAATTTGGTATGGATATACCGTTGGCAAACGAATCTTAGGCGTTCGGGTCGTAAAAACGGACAATAAGGATGTTCACATTGGGACGATGTTGCTGCGAGAATTTGTCGGTGGCGTAATTTATGCTTTTACCCTCGGTATCGCTCTGGTTGTATCGATTTTTATGGTAGCTTTACGCCGCGACAAGCGGGCGATTCATGATTTTATCGCAGGCACTTATGTGACTTATCAGAAACCACAGAAGTAAGGAGGCGACTGCGACCCGGCGGTCGCTTTTTTCTTTCGTCATGAGCGGGGAGCGCTGGCGCATATACTAGACGAGCCCCATGATGGAAGGTGTGCTAGGATGAGCCAGCGTTCTCTGAAAACCTTTTCTTGGATAATGTTTGCCATCTACACGGTCGTGCTTTTATACATTACCACGTTCGCCTGGAACTATGGAGCGTCGCTCGGACCAGATGGCCCCGGGGGTCGTAATTATAATTTGATACCCTTTCGGAGTATTTATCGGATTGGTGTGTTTAGCCCTAGCTTGTGGGATCCTTTAAAAATTTTAATCGGAAACGTGCTTCTTTTCTTGCCGTTAGGTTTCTATTTGCCGCTGTTGCTTCGACGTTTGCGAAGCGTTGTGAAAGTGACGTTTGTCGGGATGTTCGTTTCATTCTTTATAGAACTTTACCAATTTACCTTTACGATGCGGGTAAGTGACATTGACGATCTTGTTTTGAACACCGCCGGGGTGTTTCTCGGGGCGGTCATGTATTTCGCGGGACGGAAATCGCTCCGCCGGATTGTGATTATTTTGCCGTCTGCTCCTTCTCCTTTACGACATAACGGTTCCATAGGCGGAAACAACCGTAAACGATAAGCAAAAAACTGCCGTAAAATAGAGCAACATATAATAAATCCGCAGGATTGCGTACGATCGTGCTTCCGACGGTGGCAAACAATATCATGGAGGGGATTTTACCCACTGAAGAAGCGACGGTGTAAGCCCAAAAACCAACGCGGCTGAGCGCGGAATAGATATTGACGATGATGGAAGGAACGATAGGGATCAGCCGTGTTAAAAAGATGGTCATAAAAGCGTTGCGCTCAAAGAGCATCGTCACCTTGGAGATAGCCTCGTACTTGCCGATGATTTTTAATCCCCAATCTTGGTATCCGAAACGTACGAACACAAACATAATAATGGATGCCATGGAAGATCCAAACCAAGTGATGAAACTTCCAAGAAAAGACCCATATATCGCCCCAAGGATCCCGCCGATAATCGGATAGGGGATAACCGGGAATAGCGACATGAGGGTGGCGAGAGCGGCCGTGATCACAATCGATTCCGTGCCGTGTTCATCGATCCAAATCGCGATCTCTTCGCCATATAGAAAGGCGGACACTGCAAGGGAAGCTAGAATGAGAAATACAAAAATTTTACGATACATCGGTTCACCTCGATCCTGCGATCTTTTCATATTCTATCATTAATTGACTTTTTTCTACATGAAACTAGATTAGGAAAGTAACGCCAAATCGGAAGCAAAGTCTTTTTCGTCGTTCGCATTCTTTTCGTTTGAAATGCCCCTTGTCCTTGTTATATGGTAAAGACCGATGATACTGGTTTAACAGAAGGTAGGGAGCAAAAGTGCAGCAACAACCTTTATCGCGAAATCGCATTTTTATCTTGCTTTTTATCGCGGGAATCTTTGCGGTTGTCGGTTTTAGCATGTTTTTAACAACGGTCTCCTGGTATGCCATTAGTGAGTTGGAGTCGGCATCCGCTGTGGGGTTGGTCTTAATAGCGGCAACGATTCCCCGTCTGGTGATGATGATGTTCGGCGGGGTCGTCGCCGACAAATATAAAAAAACAACCATTATGTTCGCGACAAACCTTATACAGTCCGTCATGCTTTTCAGTATGTATCTATTCGTTGCCAATGACCTGCTAACATTGTCGGTTTTACTCGTTCTGGCAGGTGTATTTGGAATGCTGGACGCTTTTTTCGGACCGGCGAGTGTGTCGTTAATTCCGAAAGTCGTCCCGAAAAAACAATTGCAAAGGGCAAATGCGATTTTTCAGGGTGCCGATCAAATATCCTTTATCGTTGGCCCGATATTGGCGGGTCTAACGATGGAATCGCTTGGTGTGGCGTCGAGCTTTTTGATCGCGACTATTCTTGTCTTTCTTTCAGCTGTTTTCATCTTTCCGCCATTTCTCAAGGAAGCGCCGGTCGATGATAGTGTCCCGCAAAGCCCTTGGAATGATTTGAAAGAGGGGCTGAGCTATGTTCGGCAATCAAGTTTTCTCCTTACGGGCCTTGTCGTATTAATCTCCTTAAATTTTTTTGTGTTCGGGGCGCTTCATGTTGCCATGCCGTTGCTCGTGGATGTCCATGATGGATCGCCATTGAATTTAAGTTTCATGGAGGCCGGTTTAGGGATCGGCATGTTGCTGGGTAGCTTTATTTTAAGCGTATATACGATAAAAAAACGGCGGGGCGCGGTGACGATCTATGGGTTAATCGCATCTTTGTTTCTTTTTATAGCCTTTAGTCAAGTTCCGTCATTGTCGGGCTTAACGGTGTTATTATTTTTTATCGGATTCGCGATGGTTTTCGTCTACATTCCTTTTTTTACGGTCGCGCAAGAGAAGACGGAAAACCGAATTATGGGCAGGGTGATGAGCATTATTTTTCTTGCCATGAATGGGTTTGACCCGGTTTCCTATGGCATAATTGCCGGCTTTGTCTCAGCGGGCATCCCGGTTCAGGCGGTCTTGTTTGGGTTGGGGATAACCGGAATGTTGATCGCGCTTATTGTTTTTTTCAAAGCACAGGAATTTCGACACGTTTAAGGTAAAGAATAAAGAGGTATATAAAAAAGGCATAAAAGGAAAGCAAGGTGATTAGTGTGCAACGTTATGAAGATACATTGTTCGATCAAGGTCATATCAGCAATCACATTTTAAAAAACCGATACATTGTCGGACCGATGACGAGGGTAAGTTCGGAAGCGGATGGCACACCGAATGAACGTGTCCATCGTTATTATGAGCGCTTCGCGAAAGGCGGATTTGCCGCGGTGATGACGGAGGGAACGTATCCGGACACCATGTATAGCCAGGGGTATGAAAACCAGGCAGGGCTGGCAACAGAGAAACATGCCGAAGCGTGGGCGCCTATCGTTCGTGATGTAAAGGCGCACGGCGCAAAAATGATTGTGCAATTGATGCACGCCGGCGGGCAATCACAAGGGAATTATTATAAGGATACGAGTGTTGCGCCTTCTCCCTTTCAACCACCGAAGCCAATGGTGGAAGTTTACGGCGGCCAAGGGGATTTTCCGGTCGCGAAAGAATTGACAAAAGATGAAATCGAAGACGTCAAAGACGGGTTTGTCCAGTCTGCCCGCTATGCTGTAAGTGCCGGTTTTGATGGGATTGAACTCCACGGTGCCAACGGTTATTTGCTCGACCAGTTTTTGTCGGAGAATATTAATAAAAGAGAAGATGAATACGGTGGTTCCATCGAAAATCGCCTGCGTTTTCTCGTTGAATTAATCGATGATGTGCGTGACGCAGTGGGGGAGCAAATGATGCTCGGCATTCGCATTTCTCAATTGAAAGCGACGAACGGAACGTATAAATGGCCGGGTGGAGAGAAGGATGCGGAAGTCATTTTCTCCACACTGGGAAAAACGTCCGTGGATTTTATCCATCTTTCCGATGATGACGCGACCACTCCCGGTTTTGGAGAAGGAACGATGACGATGGCTGAAGCGGCGAAAAAATATTCCGGGAAACCGATTATAGGTTGTGGAAACCTCAGCGATCCGGAGGTCGCGGCCCAGTTCATTTCCGATGGGCAAAGTGATTTCGTCGCTATCGCCCGTCAAGCCTTGGCCAACCCGGATACCCCCAATCGCGTTTTGGAAAATAAGCCGTTGGATGACTTCGATGCCGGCAGCATCATGAAACCGAAAGCCTACGTGAAAGATCACGAGCTTGACCAACCATTAACGGAAAATGAATAATGCAATGTTAAGAGGGCGAAACGAAGGTTGCATCAAGTTTATCGAACAAAATAACTTTTTATCGTACCTTAAGAGACCGGATTTACCATCCATTGAGGTGCAATATCGTCTTTATTGTACCTCTCGAGCCGTATCAACCACCTATTAGGGTACAATATCTTCATTATCGTACCTCACGGATCTTGTCGATAAGCCTTAAAGGTACAATAACCGTTTTATCGTCCCTCCCGAGGCGCATCGCCCGTCTATTGAGGTACAATCTCCTTTTGGATAAAAAAAGAGCCTGAGTCCTTTTCCAGTGACCTCAGGCTTTTTTGCGTTTCTCTAAGCATTCGTTTCCGGTTCTTTTGGTATTTTTTGCCCGAACATCCGGTTTAACCCAAAACCTAATAGGATGAGGACGACAATTCCTGCTACGAGCGACAACCAAATGGATTCTGTATACCCGGCAGCCACAAATGCTACAATGCCGCTTACGCCCGCGGTGAGTGCATATGGAAGCTGGGTGTTGACGTGATCAACCAAGTCACAGGACGAACCTGCAGATGAAAGAACGGTCGTGTCTGAGATCGGTGAACAATGATCCCCGAAGACCCCGCCGCTTAGTACAGCTGCAATCGCCAACGGCATTGAGAGGTCCATGGAAACAGCAATCGGCATCGCGATTGGAATCATAATGGCAAACGTGCCGTAAGAAGTTCCGGTTGTAAAAGCGACAATCCCGGAAATGATAAAAATCAAAGCCGGAATAATTGCCGGTGTAAACAGCTGCTCGGCGAGCGTGCTCACGTATTCATCGGTACCGACTTCTGCAGCAACATCTCCAATCGACCAAGCGAGGATTAAGATCATGAAAACGAGGACCATCCCTTTAATGCCGCTCATGTAGATCGATATTGCTTCTTTGAACGAGAATAACTTTTGGGCCATCCCCATAATTAAGCCGAGAATGCCTGCCGTGAAGGCGGCCAAAAGGATGGAAATCGCGCCGTCCGCTTCTCCGATGGCGGTCACAAAATCATTTCCCGGGTAACCTCCCGTCCATAAAAAAAGAGGCGGGATCATGGCTAACAAAACGATTAACGGTATGAGCAAATTCATTAATTTTGGCTTGGTTGTCAAAGGTTCTGCTTGAGTAATTTCATCTGCGGATGGAGGTTGCGCCCCATCGCGTTGAACTTTTCCGGTCGTCATTGTACGGAATTCCGCTTTTGCCATCGGCCCATAATCGAGCTTCAAAAAGATAATGACGAAAACGAATAGAACGGCAAAGATCGAGTAAAAGTTAAATGGGATCGTCGTCAGATAGGTGAGGTATTCCGATTGGGAGATACCGAGTTCCGCAAATTGAGCGCCGATCAATCCCATCACAAACACGACCCAGGTGGAAACAGGCACGAGAAGTGCGGTGGGTGCTGAAGTGGAATCCACGATATAGGCAAGCTTTTCCCTTGACACTTTCATTCGATCCGTAACCGAGCGCATGACACTTCCCGCGGTCAATGCGTTAAAATAATCATCAATAAACAAGAGTATACCCATCCCTCCGGTAGACCCTTGCGCTCCGCGGCGGCTTTTTACTTTTTCGGCAATGAATTTGGCCAGTGCTTCAGCGCCTCCCGTGCGTTGGAAAAACGCGATCAATACGCCGAATAACGCGACGTATACTAAAACAGTGGCATTCCATTCATCCCCGATGACTGGGATGATAAAGTCTTGAAACATAACATAAAAACCCATGATAGGATTCCAGTCTGCCAACATCGTTGCTCCGATCCAAACACCTGCAAATAAAGAAGGGATAACATTACGGGTAATGATTGCAAGAACGATAGCAAGCAGTGGAGGGAGTAACGTTAAAACTCCGAATTCCATGTATGCATACTCCTTTCATCTTTTTCTGACAAGCCTCATGATTGTATCATTCCCCTGTATAATATACGACATAATAGCCTTAAAAACCTGCCGGATTACATTATTTTGTTCATAAAAGACACGTCAGCTTCTAAAGCCGACGTGTCCGTTTACGTTTTAAGCGGTTTCATTTGTTTCCGATTGGAAGGCCTTATCCTTGTGTTCGGAACGTTCGACATAAACGGCACATGCGCTGTCACCCAAAATGTTGGTACCGGTACGGATCATATCAAGGATACGGTCGATGGCAGCAACCAGGGCAATGCCTTCGATCGGCAAACCTATCGCGGTCACTGTAATAGTCAGCATAATTAGCCCCGCTCCTGGTACACCGGCTGTACCGATAGCCGCAAGTGTTGCCACGATCATGACGGTGGCGATTTCCAAGAATGAGAGTTGAATCCCGTAAAACTGGGCGATAAACATTACCGCGACGCCGTTATAAAGAGTGGTTCCATCCATGTTAATGGTCGCGCCGAGAGGGATGATAAAGCTGCTCGTTTTGTTGGAAACACCGACATTTTCTTGTACGTTTTTCATGGAAAGCGGGATAGTGGCCGCGCTGCTCGCGCTTGAGAAAGCAAATAGGAACGCAGGGGTCATCCCCTTGAAAAACTTCAAAGGTGATATTTTTCCAAGATATCTGACTGTACTTCCGTAAACGACCAAGATGTGGATGAGACAACCAACTGCAAGGGCAGCAATGACGACCAAGAGTGGCATTAATACGGCTAAGCCATGTTCACCCACCACTGGTGCCAAGATGCCAAAAACACCGAGCGGAGCTAGTTTTATGATGCCGGCGGTAATTTTAAACATAACTTCGGCCAGGCCGTCAAAGAAGTTCTTCAAAGGATCCGCGCGTTCGCCCACGACAAGGATGCCGATCCCTAAAGCCAATGCGAAAAAGATAACTTGCAATGTATCTCCCGCGGCCATGCCTTCGATGGGGTTCTCGGGAACGATATTTAAAATAACATCAATGACATCGTCATCCTGTTCTTCGGCGTCTTCCAATTCCTCATCTACTTCTTCCTCCGTCGGTTCGTCTATATCGGCGACTTCACCGGGGTTAAACAAAAAGCCCATGGATAGACCAATGCTTATCGCTATGAGGGAGGTGATAAGAAAATAAGCAACCGTTTTCCCGCCGAGCCGGACCATTTGTTTTCCGGTACCCAGGTTTGTCACACCGGTGATGAGAGCGGCCAGGATGAGCGGAATGATGACGAATTGAATCAGCCGTAAAAATAGCTCGCCAAGGGGTTCTACGACCTCAATGGCTTCGCCGAATATCGCGCCAAATATGATAGCTAGAATGAATGCAATCAGAATTTGGTAAACTAAAGAAATTCTCACAGATGACACCCCTTTTAAAATCCATTTAATTGTAAGAAAATAAAAACAATAGTTATCGGTACTTCTGCCTTATCCTATCCCTCCATTCTGCCTACACAAACACGATAACGTTGCAATACTCAATAACCGTATAATAACATTAATTGGAAAAATTAGATAAATTAAACTGCCTTGCTTGTGTCACCGCCACTAATAAATATGTACAAAATAAGATTTGTAGAACTAATTCAAAGGGTGGGGGGGTGGGGATCCTTGCTAGCTTCTAAAAAAACCTGTGGCAAACATTTTGCCACAGGTTAGGGTTAAATTGTAAAACATTTTTATCTACTCCCACACGGCCATTAAATCTTCAGCATGGGACTGCAGCGTTTCAAAAGCTTCTTCGGAAATCACCTCATTTTCTTGCTGATGATCAAGCAAGTCATTAAATCCTTCCATATGTTCAACAACGTTATCCGCCTCTTCCAATTCTTCGTAATGGCTGACAGCTGTCAGGTGAGTTGTTAAAGCCTGCACTGCTTCCTCGCTCGCAAATTCACCTTCTTCATCGAAACGTTCGACAGCTTCATTAATATCGGCTGCGCTGATCGGCTCGTCCTCTTCATCCGTAGCAAATTCCACCATGACTTCCCCGTCATTGGTTACGTATCCGTATGACAACCCACTGCTGGAAAAAGGAGAAGCAAGGTTTCCATTATGATCCAAAGCAATGACAGCACCGGTGGCTCCCAGAGAAGGCATGTTGTCTTCTACAACGGTTTCTGCAGCACCATATACAGATTGTTCCCCGAATTCAACAAGGGCAGATATATCCCTTGCGGCCGTTCCCCTGATGAAAACCTCTCCTGTCCCCGTTGCGGATACAGCGACCCCGTCATTATCGGCATAAGTTCCTGCTCCAATAATCGGTGAATCTCCAATCCTGCCAACGGCTTTATTTGTCAGTCCTCCTGTGGACGTTCCCGCTGCTAAATTATCGTTTTCATCGAGGGCAACCGCGCCAACGGTGCCGTGATTTTCAGTATCTGCTTCATCCTCTTCTTTTGCATCAAGAAGTTGTTCCCATCTTCTTTCGGTGAAGAAATAATCTTGAGTAACGGTTTCAAGGCCTTGTTCGATTCCAAACAAATCAGCTCCATCACCGCCGAGCATGACATGTTCGGATTCTTCCATTATTTCGTGAGCAAGAGAAATCGGATTTTTTATATTTTCCACCCCGGCAACAGCCCCGGCTTCCAGATCTTCGCCACTCATGATAGAAGCATCCAATTCATGAGCGGCATCCGTATTAAAAACCGATCCTCGTCCTGCATTCAGTAAGGGTGAATCTTCCAATAGGAGGATAGCGTCTTCCACAGCTTCTACACTTGTTCCGCCATCCTCAATGGTATTTTTCCCTGCTTCTAACGCTTCTTCCATAACTTCACGGTAATCATCCTGTAAATCATCCGAGACCGTACCGCTGCCTCCATGAATGGCAAACATAATGTCTTCCTGGTTGTGATCTACTTGTGTTTCAGCGCTGGATTCAGTACTAGTCGTTGCGAAGAAAATGAGCAAAGCAAAGAAACCTATGAATATACTCATTTTGATCATGAGGTTATTTTGCATGTTGTATCGCTCCTAAAATAATATTTTCCGATTGACTAGCGCGCTATATCTAAAATAGCACTACTGACTAGTTCTCCGTGCGTTTGGATTCTTTCTTCGCTTATATATTCCATCGTATCGTAGGGGGTGTGATACGTAGGTTCCAGCTCTCCTGTCCCTGGTTCCCTCCAGCTAATATTAGCTGCGTCTATCCCGGCATCATGGAAAGATTCATGATCCGATGCTCCTCGTTCAAAAAGGGTAAGGGCATCGTTGTCTAGTCTATCTGCCGCCGCGTCTGCGTATTCCCATACCGTATTCGGTTCTCCATCGACCACATTGACATTGAGACTGGTGGCCTTTTCCCAGTCCGCGCCAACCATATCAAAATTAAAGTTGGCGGCACTTTGATTGATTTCCTCCTGGGATAATTCATCCAAGTAATATCGCGAACCGTTTAAACCACCCTCTTCATATCCAAAAGCGATGAACCTGATTTCTTTATCGACAGACATGTCTTGCATGGTTCTCGCTAGTTCAAGGATATGGGCCGTACCGGAGGCATTGTCGTTGGCTCCCGGAGAAAATGCAACAGAGTCATAGTGTGCGGTTACATACACGATTTCCGGATCTTCTATATCCTCTTCAGGTTCTTTTACGGCAATGACGTTTTGAGAAATTTCGTCCGTCATTGTTTGCACGTTAAGGTTTACCGTCAACCCATCCTCGGTAATCTCTGAGCGTAACATTTCGCCGTCGTCTTGGGTTACACCCACAACCGGTATATCAACGGTTTCATCGGATAATCCCGGTCTAAATGCTCGGAGGTCATCCGTATCATCCGTGATGATCAACCCCGCTGCGCCAGCTTCAGACGCGCGTGTTGCCGCGTCCAGGAAAGAAGATTCACCTCGCTGGATGAGTGCAATGTTGCCTTCAACCTCATCCGGGAAATCGCCTTCCTCGCCATAAGCAGCATCAACGACATCTGCGTTGATCCCTTCCTCATCTGTTTCTGCAGAACCTAACGAACTTCGCAAAGGCACTTCCTCGTTATCTTCGGAGACTATCGTTAATTGATCCAAGCGTTGTTCATCCTCTTCATCGATATCGAATTCTTGAAGTTCAACCGGATAGCCGAGATTTACAAACTCATTTTTAATATAATCGGCAGCCTCTTTTTCTTCATCCGTACCAGCGTATCTGACGCCGATATTTTCACTTAAATGTTCAATATGCTCAAGGGAATTTTCAGCGTCAAAAGCTAAAACTCCCGACTGGGCAATTAACTGGTCCGCAGCGTCCTGTAAAGTTGTATAAGCATTTTCGGAAACTAATTCATCGTTAAACTGCTGGTCGAGTAAATCATGGAAGCCTTCCATGTGCTGAATAACTTTTTCTGCTTCCCCTTGATCTTCGTAATGGCTGACAGATCTCATGTGGGCGGTTAGAGCACGGGCTGCTTCATCAGAGCTGAATTCCCCTGCTTCGTCGTATTGCTCGATCATTTCTATCAGGTCATTAGCTGTAATATCTTCCGGTGGTTCCGGTTCAAGGTGATCGTCAGGCGCGTGTGGGGCCTCCTCTCCGCCAACACCAACGCCGATAAAGGCATAGTCATTAATCATCCCGGGTGTGGAGTGGGAGATGCCGGCTTGTCCACCGAACATCGTGCTCTCAGTGGTAGTTATTTGCCAATCATCAGGCTCTTCTTCGCCGTCAGGCCACATTTTGACTTGCAACGCTTCTGCCTGTCTTTGCAATACAACGCGATACCACTCATCTTCTTCCAACGTGAATGGAAGTTCAGCAGTGTCGAGCGTTTCCGTGCTTCCTTCGCTTCTTTGCATAATTCGAACGGAATTTTCATCAGATTCTGCATCCGGCATTTGAGCATCAGCGTAAATGCCGTTTTCGCTATCTGGGGAACCTGACATATGAAATCCGAGTTCAAACATTGTTTCATGAATATCTTCCCCGCGGACGAGACCGAAAATCTGGGTATCCCCGTAAATATCACCGACTTCATCAGGGGTTAACCCGCGAACGCCTGATTCGGTCATGTGCTGCAAGCGGTTGGGTTCATCCAATATCGTAAATTGATCTTCCTCTCCTTGCCAGATCGGAGACCAATCATTAGGAGCTTCCCCAACTTCATAATCCGTAAAATCGGTGGCGTACTGTTCCGGGTCGGATACATCAGGGGTGTCCGGCCAATACTTAGGCAAATCGTAGAAATCATCGCCATCAAGGTCATAGATCGATCCATCTGCCATATGATCGAGAATGCCCCATAACCCGTCTTCGATAAGGTCAATCGTTTCTTGATCGTAAGGTGTTTCAGGTTGTTGTCCGGGCATTTCGAATAAGACTGTACCGGTTCCGTTAAGGGCGAACGCATGTCTGGCTTGGCCGGGGAGATCCCGTGTTGAATGATGCACATAACGTGCTAACCCCGGTTCAATGTCATTCTCCGCACGCTCATTTACGCCGTTTGCTGCTGCCAGGGCATAACGTCTTGATTTATCTTGATCCCACTCGGTGTATTCATCGTACCTTGGGTTTTCATCCGGTCCTAATGCCGGATAATCCAAAGCGATTGTTACATCTTGATCGGTGCCTTCGATCTGATTATCTGCTCCCATTTGATGGAGATCAACGTAGGAATCGACCTCACCAAACTCCTCTTTAAGGTCTTCGTACAAATCCGTTAGTATTTGCGATTCGTTGGTCAAAAAGAAACCAAAATGCGCGGTTGTGCCGGGAAGATCAACCATTTGCGGTTCATAATCAAGATCAGCGTTAAAATCACGATTGATATCAAAGCCTGGAAGGTTTTCGTTAAAGTTCCAGGCCGGTTCTGCGCCTTCGATTTGAGGATGATTCTCTTCAACTTCATCCCAGGTAATGTCATTTTGTCGTTGCACGAGTTCAGCGCCATCGGGATTGAACTTAGGTACGGCAACAACGGTTATTTCATCCAAAATCTGCTGCACATCTTCACTATCGTCTGTAGCCAGCGTGTCGAGCAAAGGGACTAATGCCTCGGTTCCGAAATGTTCATTTCCATGGATTTCACTCGTGATCAGGACCACTTGATCGCCGCTTCCAATACGCGCGGAGTAAATATCACGATTTTGTTGGCTTTGCCCAAGTACGTCCACCTCGAGTTCGCCATCACTTTCCTCTTCCATCCGTTCCAATTCCGGCAATAAATCATCATACCGAATCCAGTCAGAAGGGTCGTAGTCGTCATCAATTGTCATCGCAGCACCTTCATCTTCTTCTTCCATTTCATTGATTTCTTCCATAGCTTCAATGGCTTCGACTGGGTCGACCGTTTCTTCCCTTTCGTTTTCATCTTGCGCGTTCAAATGATTTGTTGGCACCATTAATAAAAGGAAAACAAACGGAGTCATCTTTATCCAAGTATTCTTTTGCCATCCTTTCTTCATTTCATAACCTCCTGAAGTTGACATAAATAAACGCAGGAAAATTCAGAATAATAAATGGCTACTAAAAGATCCGCAATTTTAATTTTCATGAGGGAATATTAGTGTGCGATGGAGACCTTCGCTCGCTTGCTCGGTCACGTTTTCTGTCCATGTAAGTGAAAAGACGATCGCCAATAATAAAGAGACAACACTAAGTTTTTTCATTGATATCTTCCCTCCTTATTTCCTACATAGTATAATAATGGAAAAATATATCCAATAATGAATACATTATCTACTTCAAGAACAAAAGAGAATACTAGATGCTATTTTTCAATTACTCCATTTTTTGCATAAATTATGAAAATATTAATAAAAGGAGAATGCCTATGTTTTTAACGTCTTTAGGTAATGAAATTGAGCGATTAAGAACAAGGAAGGGGATCACACAGAATCAATTGGCGAAGGGGATTTGCAGCCAATCTACAATTAGTATCATAGAGAAAGGCCAGGCAGCGCCCGGTACGGATATCCTTCATTATCTTTCATTAAAATTGGGGAAGCCAATTAGCTATTTTATTAACATTATGAGGCATGATAATCCAACTTATATTGAAGATACCATTCAGTATATTGAAGTGTTGAATAAGAACCACGACTATCAAGAATTATTCACGCTCACAAAAGGGATGGTAAGAGAGCCTGTTAAGGATTTATGGTTCATGGTTCTTATACGCTCCCAATACTACTATTCCGCTTTTATGTTGGAAAAGATAAGTGGAGAGGCGTGTAACAAACATCTCATCCAATTGCTAAAAGAAAATAAGGATCACGCGGAATTACGTCAGGATTATTTAGACATCCGTATTACAAATACCATTGCACTTGTCTATTCTTACATAAAAAAATATGAAACGAGCAATCGATACTATACGAAAGCGTTATTGTTAATTGAAGAAATCAACAGTACGCATCATGAAAACCAACATTTATCCGTATTAACGATAAAAATTCTATTTAATCAAGCAAAAACCTATTACGATCAAGGACTTGTGCCTGATGCGCTAGAAACGGTCGAGGAAGCGATAAGAAAAAGCATCATGCATGAAAATATGTCTTATATAGGACATTTGTTTGTTTATAAAGGGCTCTGTTATGAAAGGATGGCTGAACCCAAGGCGTCGATTCAGGCCATTTATAAAGAGGCATTCTATTTTTTAGAACTTTTAAATAGGAGATTTCACGCAGAAACGCTTTTAAAAGAAAAAAGTGAATTTATCCATGAGGGGGATTAGTTCGGCAAAAACAAAACAGTTTTTCTCTACTTTTCTTTCTGAAAATGTTATAACTATAGTAGGAGTTATTCATAAAAAGCCCCAAATGAAAGGAGCGATTCAATGGCGAAAATACTTATCATGACCGCCGTCGAAGCAGAGAAAGAAGCTGTTGAACGTGGGATAGGCGAGGTGGAGAATATTAATGTGGAAATCGCCGGCGTTGGCCCGGCACAAGCTGCCGCTCGGACCGCTTTTGCTTTAACTAGCGACAATTACGATATGGTTATGAGCATAGGAATCGGAGGCGGTTTTAAAAACAGGGCGGAGATCGGAGACATAATGATCAGTGAGCGTCTTGTCGCCGGGGATTTAGGAGCAGAATCAAAGGGAAGCTTTCTCCCCATCGATGAGCTCGGATTTGGATCGAACGAGATAGTTGCTGATGCAACTTCCGCTGAACAAATGGCGAAAAAATTAACCGAAAAGGGCGAAAAGGTCCGAACTGGAGCTGTGTTGACACTTTCTACCGTAACGGGTACAGAGGAAACCGCGACGATGCTCGTGCAAAGATTTACAGATGCCTGCGCAGAAGCAATGGAAGGATTTGGCGTCGCTTCGGCAGCGGCGGAAAAAGATCTCCCCGTCTTGGAGGTCCGTTCGATTTCCAACCTTATAGGACCGAGAGAGAAAGAAAACTGGAACATCAAAGAAGCGCTTGCTACCCTTGAAAAAGCAGGTTTGGCAATAAAGGAGCTATTCACATGAAGATCGCTTATTCCCCATGTCCGAACGATACATTTGTTTTTCATGCCCTGACCCATGGGTTGATTGAAGGGGCGCCATCTTTTGGGGTTACCTATGCGGATATCGATGTAACGAACCATTTGGCGATAAACGGGGATCCTGATAAACACGACGTATTGAAAATCTCGTTCGCGGCTCTTCCGTGGGTGTTGGAAGATTACACGCTCTTATCCTGCGGTGGCGCGCTTGGGCGGGGCTGTGGCCCACTTGTTTTAACCGCGAATGATGAAAATAACCCGAATGATCTAGAAGGCAAGCGGGTGGCAGTCCCGAGCGAACGGTCCACTGCCTATTTGCTGTTTCGGCTTTGGACGGCTCAACAGGTGGAGGGCAATATCGGCGACGTCGTTGTAATGCCTTTCCATGAGATTATGCCGGCTGTACAAAACGGGGACGTTGATGCGGGTCTTGTTATCCACGAAGCGCGTTTTACGTACCAAAACTATGGGTTGAATAAACTTGTCGACCTTGGCGATTGGTGGGAAAAAGATACAGGTTACGCGATTCCGTTAGGTGCAATCATTGCCCGGCGTTCCGTGGATCGGGAAGCGCTCACCGGATGGATCAAGCAATCCGTTGACTACGCTTGGGAACGCCCGGAAGCTTCAAAGGAATATGTTCGGTTCCATGCACAAGAGATGGACGAAGAAGTTGCCCAAAATCATATTGATCTATATGTCAATGGATTTACGAAAGAACTTGGTGAAGAAGGCTACGGCGCTGTTGAAGCATTTTTGGGACGGGCAGCCAAAGAAGGGCTCGTGCCCGGCCATCAATTGCAGCGATTGCGTGATCGGTAACAGGCGAGGCTGAAAGATCGTCAAACAAGGAGGAGATCTTGTGGACGTCGATTACTTTGTCACAAAAGAATGGCTTTATGATCATCTGAATGACCCTAATGTCGTGGTTGCAGACTGTCGCTATGATCTTCAGGACCCGGATGCAGGCTGGGAGGCTTATCGGAATGGCCATATCCCGGGGGCTGTCTTTTTTGATTTGAAAAAAGACCTCTCAGGTCCCGCCGCTGTCCATGGCGGCAGGCATCCGTTGCCCTCGGTGGATGATCTTACGGCAACGTTGAATGCTGCCGGGGTCGACCATCACAAGCATGTCGTCGTCTATGACGACCAGCATGGTTCGATGGCGGGGCGGCTATGGTGGTTGCTGCGATATGTTGGCCATCCGACTGTTTCGTTGCTTGATGAAAACTATGCTAAATGGCAGGCTCAAGGGTATCCGACGAGCACGGAAGTTCCTGTTCCGCGACCGACCCATTTCGAACCAAAGCTACAACCCGATATGCGCGTCGATATAGACGATGTGAAAGCGTTAAAAGAAAAAGAAAACGTCGTCGTTCTTGATGCTCGGGCACCGGAACGTTACCGCGGAGAACAGGAGCTGATAGACAAAAAAGCCGGGCATATTCCGGGCGCAGAAAATTGGTTTTGGAAGGAAAATATAGGCAGCGATGGAAAGTGGAAATCAACGGAAGGCCTTGCCGAACGTTTTCGTTCTCTGCAACAAAAAGATGCCGTCGTCGTTTATTGTGGTTCCGGGGTGTCCGCAAACGCGAACATTATCGCTTTAAAACAAGCGGGCATTGAAAATGTGAAATTGTATCCAGGAAGTTGGAGTGATTGGGCTTCGTACGATCAAAATCCTATTTCAAAAGGAGAAGAAACGCCATGAATATAGGAGAAAAACTCGATGAATTTGCCGCGAAAATCAATGCAAGCCCTGAATACATTGAAGGTTTTACAAGGTGTTATCATGTCAAATTGAAACCGGAAGGCCATTATGAACTGATGTTTTCCGACGGACAAGTGGGCGTCCATCATGAACCCCAGTCGGCGGAAGCCGATTGTACATTGAAATTGAGTGAAAAAAATTTCGTCAAGCTTCTCGAAGGGGACTGGGACCCTACGAAAGCATTTATGACGGGGCAGCTAAAAGTAGAGGGGAAAATGGGGAACGCGCTAAAGCTGCATCAAATTGTAAAAACATACAGCCAATAAGCAAAGCCCCCCCTCCGGAAGTGGGAGGGGGCTCTTTTATTCCTCATGTCCAAATATTAACGAAGAGCAATGTTTAATAATGTCGCGGCGCCTTACAATTCCGATAAAATATTCCGCGTCATCCGTGACGGGAATGAAGTTTTGATCCGCTGACAGGGCGACGAGATCTTCCATCTGTGCGTGAATGAAAATTGGTATGTTTTGCACGCGCAGCGTAATGTCTTTAAGTCTAAGGTTCATCGTCTTGTCGAACCCCTCTTCTTTATTGTCCACGAGTTGCCAAAGGAGGTCCCCTTCGGTGACCGTGCCGGCATACCTTCCCTCTTCATTAACGAGCGGGGCTGCCGTGTAACTGTGATGGCGCATTTTTTCAAGTGCTTGTCGAACCGTTGCTTCCGGGCTTAAATATTTTACTTCTTGTTTTGGCAATAGAAAAAATCCGATGTTCAATCGTTAATTCCCCCTTATCGTTATCAAAAGCTTGGCTCATGCTTGGGAACAGGCACCCGTAAAACCCCCGCTTTACCACACGGGAGTGCTCAGGAATCCGGTCCCTTAGCCGCAATTCAGAGGAAAAAGTCTCCCCTGATGAAAGACTCACCTTATTATAAGCAACGGCCAAGCTTTCTTGCAATCATGTTTTTGGGCGTCCCTTCACTCTGTTTTTTTAATCTTCGCCTATAATTTTGACTTCCGTATGCAAGTGGACGCCGAATTTTTTCTTCACAGTGCGTTGGATATGGTTAATTAAAGATAAATAATCTGTCGCTGTCGCCCCGTCGACGTTAACGATGAAACCTGCGTGCTTGCCGGAAACTTCGGCGCCGCCAATGCGTGCTTTTTGCAGACCGCTGTCTTGAATCAACTTGCCGGCGAAGTGATTGGGCGGGCGTTTAAAGACGCTACCGCACGAAGGAAACTCCAGCGGTTGCTTGGATTCCCGTAAATAGGTCAATTCATCCATCATTGCTTTAATGGCATGATACTTTCCCGGTTCCAAAGCGAAAACAGCTTCCAAAACAATGAAATCTTTTTTTGAAATAATGCTGCTGCGGTAAGAAAGTTCCAATTCTTCATTTTTAAGGGTAATGATCTCCCCATCTTTTGTTAACAGCGTTGCATTTACTAACACGTGCGAAACTTCTCCACCATACGCCCCTGCGTTCATAACGAGCGCCCCGCCTACGGAACCGGGAATGCCGCAAGCGAATTCGATCCCTGTCAATGTTTGGTTAAGGGCTGTTCTTGAAACATCAATGATCGCAGCGCCGCTTTGCGCAGTAATGGTGTTCCCTTGTACGGTTATTTTGTTTAACCGGTTAAAGTGAAGGACGATTCCTCTGATCCCCCCATCTCGTATAATCAGGTTGGACCCATTACCGAGCATTGTCAGCGGAACACCAGTTTCATAGGCAATGGCGGTTACCGCACTTGCTTCTTCATACGTATTCGGCAATACGAGGTAATCTGCCTTGCCTCCGGTTTTCGTGTGTGTATACTTGTCGAGCGACTCATTTCGGCGAATTCGGTCACTCGGCAACGAAAGTTTTAACGTTTCATATAATTTATCATCACTCATGTTTGTTCACCCTTTGTGTTCAATCCATACAAACCTTACTTTTCCATCATAGCAAGGCTATCGCTTTTTTGCATTATTAGAACGTATAAACTGACTTTATAAAGTGAAGATTTTCTAAAAAAATAACGTAGCGTTCCCTAAAATAATTTATGTTCCAGGTGCACATGAAGTGAGTAAGGCAGATGCATTTATGATCATTTTCGCCTAATTTGAGCGATTTCAGTCTCATTTGACAAGAACGTTATGGTAAAATAAAAAAGAAGTGTGTCGAATGGAGCGTGAAAAAGATGAAAGTCATCGTTGTCGGTGGAGGGATTGTAGGCATGAGCGCGGCCTATCATTTGTCCCGGGAAGAAGGAGTAGACGTAACATTAATCGATCAAAAACACGAAGGGCAAGCGACCGCGGCTGGCGCAGGCATTGTATGCCCCTGGATTTCCGAACGAAAAGATAATAAGGCCTGGTATGAACTGGCACGTGGCGGTGCGCATTATTATGAGACGCTCGTGGAGCAGTTAAAAGAAGATGGGGAAGATCAATGGGGTTTTAAGCGCGTTGGCGCCCTTGCCGTCAGCGAGGATGAAACGGAGCTTGATGACATAGAAAAAAGCGCGCGTGACGCGACACGAACTTCACCGGAAGCAGGGGAGATCACGCGTTTAACCAACGAAGCAGCAAAGGATCTTTTTCCACCATTGAGTGATTATTTTGGTGCCGTTCATCTTTCGGGTGCCGCGCGTATTGATGGCAGACAGCTGAGAGGTGCCCTCAAGCGTGCTGCGATCAACCATCAGGCGGGTATCTATCAAGGAGAAGCACGCCTAGTAAAAGAAGGCGGCCAAGTGAACGGTGTTTACATCGAAGGAACGTTTCACCCGGCTGACCACGTCATCGTAGCCGCGGGTGCCTGGGCACCGGAACTGCTTTCTTCGATCGGGGTGACGCTTCCAATTGAACCTCAGCGTGGACAGATTGTACATTTGCAAATGCCTGAAACGGATACATCCGAGTGGCCGATGATTCTTCCGAGAACGAGCTATTACATGCTGGCATTTGACGATTCCCGGATTGTTGCAGGTGCTTCTCGGGAAAATGGGACTGGTTTCGATTATCGGCAAACCGCCGGAGGCGTTCAAGAGGTGTTGGAAAGTGCTCTGTCTGTTGCTCCGGGATTGGCACAAAGTACGTTGTATGAAACGCGTGTCGGTTTCCGTCCCGTCGTACCGGATAACCTTCCCCTTATTGGCCGTGTGGAAGCCCCGAAAGGGTTGAGCATTGTCAATGGCCTTGGCCCTTCAGGGTTAACGATGGGTCCATATACGGGAAAACTAATTAGCGATCTCACGCTCGGAAAGGATATGGGAATTGATTTATCCTCCTATGATCCGCAACGGTTTGACAAGGGAAATTCGTTATTCGTGACAGCCGAACACAATTTTTGATAAAATAGATCATGCGGGTGCGATCACGAATAACCTGCCCTAGTAGCTCAGAGGAAGAGCAACAGCCTCCTAAGCTGTAGGCCACAGGTTCGAATCCTGTCTAGGGCGCCAACTACAAAAGCAGATAAGGGCTTTTGAACGAAAATAAAGCGGTCGAAGTGGCATAAGGTACATAACGTCCATAAACCAAAAACGGCAATAACAATAGCCATCCCGCTGCTTAACGCTTAGGCGGAATGGCTATGAAATGCGATGGATGAGCATACGATGGACGATATCACTTTTATTGAAGATTAAGATTTGGATGTCTCGGATTTTTGTGGCGGCGGAGGCATATGTTCTTGCACATAATCATCCGTTACGTGGACATCGCACATTTTATTTCCGTTAATGAACGTAAAGACACCATTGTTGAAATCAGTGCCGATTTCTTTATAAAAAATACCCGAGTATGAGCAGGAATGCGTATGATTAAAGGTCAGGCGGTATTTATCGTCATCGGTTCTGACGAGATAGGCGTGCACTCCTGTTTCGAAATGCTCTTCTTTATAATTTTTCAATCCCCGGGTTACGGCAATGATGTGCAAGTCAACAAAGGGAAGTTCTTTAAGCAATGCATTGATAAGCGACCCTTTCGTTAGCTCCTGCCAACGGTTTCTGGCAGTTTGCCCGAGAATGACTTGTGTTGCTTGCTTTTCCTTGGCCACTTGTGCAATAACTCTGGAGATCGGTAGTTTGTTATTTGTTTTTATGATAAACTCCGTCGCGTTATATTCTCCGGCCAGTGACTCCCAAAACTCCAGGTAATGGTTTTTGTCGTGGTCAAGGTCATCTACGTCCTCTTCATTCACCGTTAATATATAAAAAGGACAATTGAGTTTTTTGGCGATTTTGGCGCCTCTTTTGATCAGTTTTTCACCATTTGGACCGTAGTAAACGCAGGTTAGAATGCATTCGTCTGTTTGCGCTTGGTTTTGATCCATATGCCTTCACCTCTTACAACAAAATAGGAAGTATGCTGCATTGTTATTATAATGCCAACAAACAGGATACTCCTGTTTGTTTTATGCTGTCAATGTCATTTTCGTTCTTTCTTGAAAACTTTTTAGGCGTGCGTCATAGCAGGGATGCAAAGGGGACAACAACTTGGGCATCTTCCTATAAAAATGTCCGTTTTAGTTTACCCGTAGCTGGCTATTTTTTATGTGCAGAACCAACTAGCACGTGTCAAAAATGTTACAATTCGGACTTGCTGTGTGCAAATGTAAAATGATTCAATTAGAATAGAGTGGCAGTTTTCTGCTCATGAAGCACCGATTAATATTTGCGGAAAATTCAAAACGGCACTCCCTCCTTAAAAAATAGTTGAAAAAATGATCTGCTTAAAAGGATAATACGCCTTTTTTTTGCCCTTTTCAAGGGCAAAAACAACTTTCATGTTTGAGGGTATTTCGTGCCGTCATTTGGGGAGAATAAAACCTGTCCCAATGTAATGTACATAAGGGGTTGATACACTTTGTCGTGGTTGCATATTTTTATTTTGTTACCTTTGGTATTTGCCATTATTGTTCCATTTTTGTATAAAAAAATCCCAAAGGTACATACCGGCTGGTTCGTGTTATTCGTTCCACTCTCGATTTTCGTTTATTTACTTACTTTCCTGCCTATGATCGCGGGCGGGGAAACTGCGATGTATATATTGCCGTGGATCCCCGGTTTTAATATTGACATCAGTTTTTACGTCGATGGGTTAGGGCTCGTTTTCGGTTTGATCATCTCGGGGATCGGAACGCTTGTCGTTCTTTATTCCATTTATTATTTGTCCAAAGGGCGCGAAGCACTTCATAATTTTTACGTTTATCTCATGATGTTCATGACGGCTATGCTTGGGGTCGTTTTTTCGGACAACCTCATTGTCCTTTATCTTTTCTGGGAACTGACGAGCATTTCCTCTTTTTTATTGATTGCTTATTGGTACGCGCGGCGCCAATCGCGTTACGGCGCACAAAAGGCAATGCTTATTACGATCTTTGGCGGCTTTGCCATGCTGGCGGCGGTTATCATGCTTGGCATTATGGGAGATACGTTTAGCATTCGTGAATTGATTGCCCAGGGTGGCCAACTCGTTCAACACCCTTTGTTTATGCCGGCAATGATTCTAATATTAATCGGTGCGTTTACAAAGTCGGCGCAATTTCCATTCCATATCTGGCTGCCGGATGCGATGGAAGCACCAACGCCGATCAGCGCTTATTTGCACTCGGCGACGATGGTAAAAGCCGGCATCTATCTTGTTGCCCGTTTCACCCCGTTTTTCGGTGGCACAATGGAATGGTTCTGGATCGTGA
This sequence comes from Salicibibacter halophilus, assembly GCF_006740705.1. Lineage (GTDB taxonomy): Bacteria > Bacillota > Bacilli > Bacillales > Marinococcaceae > Salicibibacter > Salicibibacter halophilus. The sequence continues at coordinate 3,184,423 of NZ_CP035485.1, forward strand.
CGGGCATCGGCCTTCTTACGCTTTTCTGGGGTTCACTGTTGGCAGTGAAGCAGAGGGACTTAAAAGCATTATTAGCTTTTTCCACGGTCAGCCAACTCGGACTTATTATGTCCCTTTTGGGAATGGGTTCAGCGGCCCTTTATTACGGAGAGGGCGAACTGGCCCACCTACATTCCATGGCGGTGCTTGCCGCTGTTTTCCATCTGGTCAACCATGCTACCTTTAAAGGCAGTCTGTTCATGGTTGTCGGCATTGTCGACCATGAAACGGGGACGCGTGATCTCCGCAAACTCGGTGGGCTCATGTCGATCATGCCAATCTCGTTTACGATCGCGTTGATCGGAAGTTTATCAATGGCAGGTTTGCCTCCGTTTAACGGCTTTCTCAGTAAAGAGCTATTCTTTACGGGTACGTTAAATGCAGCCGATCTGGATATTTTCAGAATGGAGACGTACGGCTTTTTAATTCCGGTCATTGCCTGGGTCGCCAGTGTGTTTACGTTCATTTATAGCATCATCCTTGTCTTTAAAACGTTTTTCGGCAACTATCAACCGGAACGATTGGAAAAAGAAGCCCACGAAGCGCCGTGGGGGATGCTAGTCCCGCCGGCGATCTTGGCGCTGCTCGTCGTCGTGATCTTTTTTGTTCCGAACGTACTTGGCGAATATGTTTTGGAACCGATGATGGCGTCGATCTTGCCGACGTTGGCCGGACAATTTGATTTTCATATTGAAGCGTGGCATGGGTTTGTGCCGGAGCTGTTTATGACGATCGCCCTCGTTGTTATCGGGATAATTTTATATTTGACGTTAAGAAAATGGATTGGGTTGTACAATAATGTGCCTAGAGCATTGACGATTACCAACGCATACAATTCGGGGCTCAAAGGAATGGAGAGTATCTCAAGAAAAATCACGGATGCGCACATGACTGGGTTTAGCCGTGCTTATCTTCGTTATATTTTCTTGATCTTTGTTTTGATCGTCGGTGCTCATCTTTTCTTGTTGGATGGTTTTTCCCTTGAGACGGCTAATGTAGCAAATATCAATATGTTTGAAATCATTCTTTCCCTTGCGCTCGTAGGCTCCGCGGCGATGGTTGTGATAACGAGATCACGCTTGACGGCGGTAATCAGTGTAGGGGTCCTCGGCTACATTGTAGCGTTATTCTTCGTTGTGTTACGGGCGCCGGATTTGGCGCTCACACAGCTTGCAATTGAAACCGTCACAGTCGCTTTATTTTTGGTGTGTTTTTACCATCTGCCCAGTTTACGGAAAAAAGAAGATGGGGACGGCGTCAATGGTCTCAACCTTGTCATCGCGAGCTTGGTCGGGATGACCGTAACGGCAGTTTCATTATCGGCAAACGGCCATCGTTTGTTTCCGGCGATTTCGGATTACTACTTGGATGCTTATGAACTTGCCGGGGCGGCAAACATGGTGAATGCGATTTTGGCAGATTTTCGCGCCCTGGACACGTTGCTCGAGATTTTCGTGCTCTGTATCGCGGGGTTGGGGGTTTACGCCCTCGTCAAAGTAAGGCTGGCAAGGAGGGAAAAGAATGAAGATCAATGATGTGATCTTACAAACCGTCACCAGTATTTCAGCGTTTATCATTCTTGCGTTTGGCGCATATCTTTTCTTTGCCGGTCACCATGACCCAGGTGGCGGATTTATCGGTGGACTCGTTATTGCCTCGGCACTTGTGCTTTTGTATTTAGCGTTTGACATGGAAACTGTTCAACAAGGCATCCGTGTTGATTACAAAATACTGACGGGCATAGGCGTCGGCCTTTCCACGTTAACGGGAGTCGGGGCCATGGTTTTGGGGTATCCATTCCTCAGCCATACGTATGAATATGTTGATTTCCCCTTTTTCGGGGAAATTGAACTGGCGACATCGGTCTTGTTTGAAGTAGGTGTGTCGCTTGCCGTTGTCGGGGCTACCATGACCATCATTCTGAGTATCAGTGAGGATGTATAGATATGGAAATTCTAATGTCGGTTCTTGCCGGTATTCTGTTTACAGCCGGTACGTATCTTGTCTTGGCGAAAAGTTTATTGCGCATTGTGCTCGGCACGGCCATTTTAGGCCACGGCGCTTTGCTTTTGTTGCTCACGATGGGCGGAATTAAAACCGGCGCGCCACCGCTGCTGGGATTGGAAAGCACGGCGTATACCGATCCTCTGCCGCAAGCATTGATATTAACCGCCATCGTTATTAATTTTGGGACGCTTGGAGTTTTTCTTGTAATTGCGTATCGTTCTTATCAAGAGTTGGGAACCGATGATATGGAGGAACTAAGGGGCACTGATGATGAATAATTTAGTTATATTACCTTTGCTCATCCCGTTGTTAACGGGTGTGCTACTTATCTTTTTTCGAAAACAAATAAAGGTACAACGCTATGTGACAACTCTATCTTTATTGTTATTGATGGCCGCTACGGTTGTGCTGACCCATCAAGTGTCGGTGGAGGGTACGCAGACGTTAAATTTGGGCGGATGGGAGCCGCCTTTTGGCATTGTCCTTGTAGCTGATATGTTCGCGTTGTTGCTTATATTGGCGACGGTAATCGTTACCTTTTGTTGTGTGCTTTATGGCTATCGAACGATCGGAGAAGAAAGAGAAAAGCATTATCTCTACCCATTTATTCATTTTATGATTGTCGGTATCATGGGCTCATTCTTAACCGGCGACCTTTTTAACCTATTCGTATTTTTTGAAGTCATGTTGCTCTCTTCTTACATACTCATTTCCCTCGGGGGAGAGAAGGGGCAGTTACGGGAATCCTTAAAGTATGTGCTCATCAATATCGTTTCCTCCATGCTCTTTCTTGTGGCGATCGGCTACCTTTATGCGATTACCGGTACCCTGAATTTCGCTGATTTGTCGGTGAAAATTGCGGAAACGGGACAAGATGGGTTGATTACGACGGTGGCAATCTTTCTTTTGCTCGTGTTTGCGATCAAGGCAGCACTACTCATGTATTTTTGGCTCCCGGGCGCTTATAGTGCGCCGCCGATGGCTATTTCCGCCATGTTCGCGGCGTTGTTGACGAAGGTCGGCATGTATGCCATTTTCCGGACGTTTACGCTTATTTTTTATCACGAAGCCGCGATCACTCATGAATTGATTGGCTGGCTAGGGGTCGCGACGATGATTCTCGGTGGCATCGGGGCGGTGGCATACTGGGATCTCCGACGTATTTTAGCCTATAATGTCATTATCGCCGTTGGATTTATCATGATCGGTCTTGCCGTGTTTACGGAAGTTGCACTGGCCGGTTCCATTTATTATCTTATCCACGACATGATCGTGAAAGCATTGTTGTTTTTACTCGGCGGGATAATGATTGGGTTGACCGGTACCAATCAGTTACGCGAGATGAGCGGTATGATTCGCAACCACGCGCTGTTGGGCTGGATGTTTTTCCTTGCTGCTTTTGCATTGGCAGGTGTGCCGCCGCTCAGTGGGTTTATCGGCAAACTGTTGACATTGCATGGAGCGATCGACGAAGGCTTTTACGTAATGGCAGCGGTCGGTTTGATTACAAGTCTTATGGTGCTTTATTCGGTCATGAAAATATTTATGAACGGATTTTGGGGAGAAAATCAACTGTCTGTCGAAGATGAGAAAATGTCCACAAAAGGATTGTTGTTTCCATGCGCGATATTGGCGGTCCTGAGTGTCGGTCTCGGGGTTGGTGTTGAATGGGTAAATGTGTACGTGTTACAGGCAGCGGAGGTTTTGAACAATCCTCAACTTTATATCGATGCTGTGCTGCAAAATTGATCGAAATGGGGGAAACCAATGCCTTTTCAAATACTGATCAACTTAATCATTGCCTTCTTATGGGTAACATTACAAGATGACTGGAGTCTCCCTACGTTTACGTTAGGGTATATACTGGGGCTCGCGATATTGTTTTTGATGCGGCGTTTTTTCAATGAAAAGTTTTATTTATCCAGAGTCTGGGCGATTATCGTGTTGATGGCTATATTCATGTGGGAGTTAATCATGTCCACCATTGTCGTCATTGGGCAAATCCTTCGTCCTAAATTAAATATTACGCCTGGCATCTTCAAGTTGGAAACAGAGTTGGAAAGCAACTGGGAAATTACGACACTTGCCTTGCTTTTTATGCTCACCCCAGGTTCGGTCGTTGTAGAAGTTTCCCCCGACAAGAATACGTTTTACATGCACGTGATGGATATTCCCGTTTCCAGAGATATGGTTATCTCCTCACACGCGCGATTTGAAAAAGCGATTATGGAGGTGACGCGCTAATGTTTGACACTGTGCTTCTTTTCATGCTTCTTTTGTTGGCGATCGCGATATTGGGAGGGTTATACCGAGCGATTAAGGGGCCTTCAATGGCCGATCGTGTGCTTGCCCTTGACCTTATCAGCATCATGATGATCGCGCTTATCGGGATTGTTTCCCTCTACTTTGAGACAGATGCTTTCTTGGAAGCGATATTATTGCTCGGTATTCTGGCATTCATTGGAGCAGTCGCGTTGGCGAAGTATATCGAGAGGGGGGTTATCATTGAACGCAAACGTGATGATTGAAGTGATCGTTGCCATTTTATTAATCGTTGGCGTTGTCATGATTCTCATTAGTGCCTTTGGACTTGTTCGCCTCCCCGACGTGTATACACGCTCGCATGGCGCGACGAAAAGCGCAACACTAGGTGTCTTATGTACGTTAGCCGGGGTTTTCATACACTTTGGATTGATCGAAGGTTTTTTTAGCGTTCGTTTGATCTTGGGAATTGTGTTTGTGTTTTTGACCGCTCCGGTTGTCGGGCATGTCTGCTGCCGCGCGGCTTATCGCTCCGGGGTGCCGCTCTATGAGGAAAGTGTGCAAGATGATCTGGAAGAAGTATTAGGCGATGCTGAAGAACGGAGCCGGAGAAGAGAAGCGTCCGTGAATTTTAAGCGATCGAAGAAGGGAAATGTTTCCGAGTGAAGGACGTTGATTCCGAATATATGGAGAGGTTCATGAATTATAAACAAATTCATTCCAAAAAAATATACGAAAAAGTCGCTGACGAAATAAAAGGGCGGATTGATAACGGAGCGTTGCAACCGGGTGATCGGCTGGACTCCGTGGAAAGGCTGGCACACCAGTTTGATGTCGGCCGTTCTGCTGTTCGTGAAGCATTGAGCGCACTGAAAGCCATTGGGCTCGTCGACATTAGGCACGGGGAAGGCACATTCATCAAAGCTATGAATCGCTTAACCATCAACCCGGAAGAAATTCGTGAACTTTTGGAAGTGAGAAAAATTTTAGAGGTAGGTGCTGCGGGGAGCGCCGCTCGTCGTTGCCCAAAGAAACAACTGCCAATAATTGAAAAGGCTCTGCATCAGATGGCCGTTCCGCTTAGAGACGAGAAGCTCGGTGAAGAAGCCGATTGGCAATTTCACCTCGCGATCGCGCACGCCACGCAAAATAACATGCTTACCGATCTCTTGGAAAACATTGCGCAAAAAACGAAGCAGACGATGCTGGAGACGAGAAGAATTTGGCTTTTTTCCGAAAAAGTCAGAGCAGAACGTCTTTATGAGCAACACGTTTGTATTTATGAAGCGATAAAAGTGGGTGATGCCACACTCGCGCAACAACGGATGCGTGAACATTTGGAAAGCGTGGAGAACGTCTTGTTTTGGGAGGAGACTGAAAAAGGCTATTGATCTATGAAATCGCTTTCGTATATACTAAGAGAACAGGTCATCTGATGACTATGGAATGGAAGGGGGGCTTTTTTTGAACGTATCCCTGTTTATTACATGTTTAGGCGATATGTTTTATCCAAATGCCGGCAAAGCAACGGTTGAACTATTGGAAAAGTTAGGTTGCACCGTGGATTTTCCGGAGCAACAGACTTGCTGTGGGCAACCTGCCTTTAACAGCGGTTATCACAAAGAGGCCCGCAAAGTCGCGAAACAATCGATCGATGCTTTTAAAGATTCAGACTACGTTGTGGTACCTTCTGGCTCCTGTGCCGCCATGTTGCATGAATACAGCCACCTATTGGAAGGAGAACCTGAGTGGCAAGCAGAAGCAGAAGCGTTGCGTGCAAAAAGTTACGAATTGACACATTTTCTCGTCGATGTTCTTCAGATTGAAAACACGGGGGCTAAACTCCATGCAAAAGCGACGTACCATACGTCTTGCCACATGATGCGATTGTTGCAAGTATCCGAGGCGCCAAAAACCTTGCTCGGTAACGTCGATGGTTTGGAAATGATTGATTTGCCGCGCAACTATGATTGTTGCGGTTTTGGCGGCACGTTCGCCGTTAAGATGTCGGATATTTCAAAAGAAATGGTGGATGAAAAAGTAGCCTGCATTCATGACACGGAAGCGGATATACTTATCGGCGCCGACGCCGGTTGTCTCATGAATATTGGCGGGCGAATGGATCGCGAAAAGCGTCCCGTCAAAGTCATGCATATTGCAGAAGTCCTTAATGATACGGAAGGGAGGGGATAACCATGCCATTGCGAGTGGGGGAAAAAGACTTTACCCATCGTGTGAACGACGGACTTGCCGATGCTTTTATGCGCGGGACGGTTCGCTCGGCACAAGAACAATTGCGAACGAGAAAACAAGCATCGTCGGAAGCGCTTGGCGATTGGGAAGCATGGCGTACCCTGGGGGAAGAAATTCGTACCCATACGTTGGATCATCTTGACTATTATCTGGAACAGTTAAGCGACAAAGTAGCGGAACGTGGCGGCCATGTTTATTTTGCCAAGACGGCTGAAGAAGGCAATGCCTATGTGCGGGAAGTGGCACGTGAAAAAGAAGCGAAAAAAATTGTAAAGTCGAAATCGATGGTGACGGAGGAAATGTCCTTAAATGCTGCGTTGGAAAGCGATGGTTTAAAGGTTGTGGAAACGGACCTGGGGGAATATATTTTGCAAGTTGATGACCAGGACCCCCCTTCTCATATTGTCGCGCCATCCTTGCATAAAAACCGTTCTCAAATCAAAGAGGTTTTTAAGGAGAAAAAAGGGTATCAAAATAGTGATGATACCGATGACATCACCGCTTTTGTCCGCGAGGAACTGCGCGGGGACTTTTTGGATGCGGACATCGGGATTACGGGCTGCAATTTTGCCGTTGCCGAATCCGGGTCGATTTCTCTTGTAACGAACGAAGGCAACGCCGACTTGGTCACAGCATTGCCAAAAACACAAATCACCGTTATGAGCATGGAACGAATTGTTCCCACTTGGGAGGAACTCGATGTTATGGTGAGTCTCCTTTGCCGATCCGCTGTGGGGCAGAAGCTAACCTCTTACATTACCGGTTTGACAGGGCCGAAAGGAGAAGATGAGACCGATGGCCCGGAAGATTTTCATCTCGTGATCGTTGATAACGGGCGTTCGGACATCCTCGGCACACAATTTCAATCAGCCTTGCATTGTATTCGTTGCGCTGCTTGCGTGAACGTATGCCCGGTCTATCGCCACGTTGGCGGCCACGCGTACGGCTCCATTTATAACGGGCCGATCGGAGCAGTGTTGACTCCCTTGCTGGATGGCTACGAGGATAATAAAGAGTTGCCATATGCTTCTTCCCTTTGTGCGGCTTGTACGGAGGCGTGCCCTGTAAAAATCCCTTTGCATGAACATTTGATTGCCCATCGGCAGATCATCACCGAAAAAGAAAACCTCGGACCGATGCCGGAAAAATGGGCGATGAAAATGTTTGGCACCGGCACGACCAATCCGAAGCTGTATCGACTGGCATCTAAACAGGCCCATCGTGTCATGCGGCCGTGGACCAAAGGTTCACGTATTTCCAATGGACCCGGTCCACTGAAAGCATGGACGGAGTTTCGTGATTTTCCTGCACCGGCGAAGGAACGTTTTCGCGACTGGTTTGCAAAACGAAGGAGGTCGTCGTCTGATGAGTAGAGGAACGATCCGGGGACGAGAAGAATTTTTAAATCAAATCGCTGAGAAAAAAGAACAACCGCGCAGCGAACACGTGGAACGCCCCGAATGGAAGGTGCAGCCCCAATGGGATATTTTTGCAAACGAGACGACTGATCAGTTAGTGGGTCGCTTCAAAGAGCAATGTAAAAACATTCATACGAATGTCATCGAAACAACGAGCGGAGGACTTCGGGAAGCGGTCGCGGAAACGATCGGGGCTTATCAAGCAGAATCTGCAATCATGTGGGACGATGAAAGGCTGATGACGGCAGGGCTCGACGAAGCATTTCGCGAACAAATGCAAGATCTCGGTGTGGAAGTGCATGTTTGGAATGCTGATGACGGCAATGAAAACATTCGGCGGGCGGAACGTGCCGGGGTCGGGATCACCTATAGCGATATGACTTTAGCGGAATCAGGCACGGTCGTATGCTTAAGCTCGCCGCAGAAAGGAAGGGTCGTCAGTACCCTTCCGGAAAATTATATCGCTGTCATCCCCCGCAGTACGATTGTGCCCCGTTTAACCCAAGCCACCCGCCACATCCATGAACGGGTGCAAAACGGCGAGGAAATCCCGTCCGGCATTCATTTTATCTCGGGACCATCCAATAGCGCCGACATTGAAATGAGCCTGGTCGTCGGAGTGCACGGGCCGATGAGAGCGACTTATATTATTTTGGAAGATATGTGATTAGAAAGCTGCTGTCGAGCGGTACGAAACGGATAGGTTGACCCTCAAAAGGTGACCGAACCATCTCGAAAGGTACAATAAAGGAAGAGTGGAAGTAGAATAAAAGTTGGACACACAAAATTGGTGCATTGTTAAAATGGATCTAAAGGAGTGTGCCTATTTTGCAACATCATGATATAGAATTTAAACGGTATGCGGTGAAACTTATCGTTCATGAGGGTAAAAAAAGAGCAGATGTCGCGAGAGAGCATGGAATCTCCGCTAGCACGCTGGAAAATTGGGTGAGAAATTATCGTGAGGATAAGGGGGACTCCCTTTTCGGAAGCGGTTATCTCACGCCAGCGGAAGAGCAACATCAACGGGACGTGAAAAGAATTGAGGAATTGGAAGAAGAAGTGGCGATTCTAAAAAAGGCAGCGGCCTTCTTCGCCAAAAACCAGGAGTGATCTACCACTTCATCGAGGAACACCGACAAGAGTTTCGTGTGGCGAAGATGTGCGAGGTTTTAGGTGTTTCCAGAGGCGGCTATTACGAATGGCGCAACCGCCCGCAATGCCCGCAAAAACAGCGAAAAGAAACCATCGTTGAGGCCATCGAGCAAATCTTTATCCAATTCCGGAAAACGTTTGGGAGTCCGCGGATAACGAGGGAACTGCATAAACACGGCTTTACAGTCACTCAGAAAACGGTGTCGAATTATATGCGAGAATATGATCTTCGCCCAAAGACCGCCATGAAGAAAGGGAAAAAGACAACCGATTCCAATCATGATCACCCGGTGTATCCCAACCTGCTTCAACGGGATTTTCATACAGATCATCCCAACGAGGCTTGGGTGGCGGATATCACCTATATCTGGACCCGGGAAGGCTGGCTTTACCTGGCATCGGTGATGGACTTATTTTCTCGTAAGATCATTGGCTGGAATATCAGTCACCGTCTCACGAAAGAACTGGCCATAACTGCCTTACATCGGGCGATGCGCCTTCAACCTCCGCAAGAGGGACTCATCCACCACTCAGACCGGGGGAGCCAATATGCCTCCCATGCCTATCAGGCTATTCTCCAGGAACACGGCATGCTCACAAGTATGAGCCGGAAAGGCGATTGTTATGACAATGCGTGCATCGAGTCTTTTCACGCTACCATTGAAAAAGATCTGCTGGCCCATGAAACCTACGATACACGGGAGGAGGCTAAGATGAGCGTTTGGGAGTACATTGCCTGCTTTTACAACGAAGAACGTACCCATTCCACCATTGGCTATATGTCGCCTAACCAATTCGACCGGCAGTATAGACAAGCTCAAAGAGGCGACATGACGGTGTAACGAAAAAACGCTGATAGCAAATATGATCGTTATGCTGGGAGCCGTGAAGTTTACCTTTGACAGCTGTGCCCGATGCCCCGATTCACCGGTTGGGGATGGGGCCCCTCCGCCGAATCGGGAGCATCGATCGGTTCGTGGTACACTGACGGATGCGGCTGATGCGCCCATGAGCTTTTTTCTCCCAGCCGCCATCAGATGCACACCACGAACCGAAGCAGCTGTCAAAGGCGGCGGATTCAGAAATAGCAACTTGAAACTTGAGGACTAAAAAGGCACCAATTTTCTGTGCTCGTATTATTGACATAACTCCAAGAGTTGTCCCCAAAAGGCGGCCGTGCCACCCCGAGAGGTACAAAAAAGTAAAAATTGACCCTCAAAAGGTGATCGCCCCCCTGAAAGAGGTACAACAAATAAGGAATTGTACCTTAAAGATATAATGGACCAGCTGAGAGGTACGAAAATGGAAGAATTTATCTCTCGAAGGGCGGTCGAGCTACCTCGGGGACTGAAAGCCTGTTGTGATTCTTCAATGGAGGCGTTGTTATTGTCAACATTGCTGCGATCCAAAAAATAGTAGTACAAAATCGTGTGAAGATCTACTTCCAGGACTTTTTTATGCTATATTTTCAAAAAGAAAGGAAGTGGGCAATGGAAAAGATAAAAGAACGTGAACCATCAGCGGAATTAAAAATTTTGCGATTATTAAATCCGCGAATGAATCTTCAGGACTATCAGCATTATTTGAACCTAGAAAAAGGTTTTGCCGGCGAGTTGCAACTGGATATTTGGCTGGAAGGACTTACAAATGATTGTCTTGTCGTCAATGATTTGTTACTCGAGCATAAGGGAAAGGCGTTTCAAATTGATTCGTTCGTAGTTTTCCAAAGTATAATCTATGTTTTCGACTCCAAATATCATGAAGGCGACTTTTATCTAGATACCAATAAATGGAAAACGCTTGCCGGGAAAGAAATAAACAGCCCTCAGCCGCAAATGGAGCGAGCCGAATCCCTCCTGAGACAATTGCTTCAACAACGCCTTAACATCGACATTCCGATCGAATCCCTCCTAGTTTTTACTCACCCTGAATTTTACTTGTACAATGCCCCTCCGACACTGCCTGCCATTTTTTATAACCAGCTCCATCGCTTTATGAAAAAAATGAACAGCATGGCGTCGAAACTCAATCGAAGTCATGAAAGCCTTGCTGAACAGTTAATTGCTCAGCATTTGAATAAGTTTCCCCATACCCGTTTACCCGAATATGACTATGAACAATTGAAAAAAGGTGTTGTTTGCGGTAAATGTACATCCTTTATGGTTGAAGGGGGACGAGTATGGGTGTGTGGAGAATGCGGCTACAAAGAAAATGCCCAAACTGCGATCATCCGTAGCGTAGAGGAATTTCAGCTCCTTTTTCCGGACCGAAAAATTACCAGCGCCACAATTCGTGAATGGTGCGCGGTGAATGGTGACCGTAAAAAAATCACAAGGACACTTTCCAATTATTTCAAACGCATGGGAAAAGGACCGGCTTCATATTATATTGATTGATGCCATTTTCCGCGTTCTCGAGACTAAGAACGTTCCCTGTCCACCGGCCGTTTTGCAAACAAATAAGTATCCTTGGATGCGTTCCATCCGGCAATGGCAAGCATAATGCTTAAGAATGTAAGGATAATGATCGGCAATCCCCACGTATTTGTGTAATCATAAAGAAACCCGAGCAAAATCGGTCCTGAGGCGGCCAATAAATATCCGAATGATTGCGCCATTCCCGATAACTGGGAGGCTTGCTGCGCAGATGTGGTTCTTAAGTTGAATAAAATAAAAGAAAGACTAATGCTGGCACCTTGGGCAATTCCGATAAAAAAGATGAACAAAAAGTGTAGCGGCACTGAATGTCCGATTGCATATAAACCTATGAAACCGGCTAAGTAAAAAAAGATGATAAATAAAACAATCACCCGTTGATTTTGCAAGCGGGTGGCGAGAATTGGGGTTAAAAAATTGGTTGGAAGTCCGCAAAGTTGCATAAAGCTAAGCAGCCAACCGGCGGTAACCGCATTGATCCCATTTGCTTGCACCATCTCGGGAAGCCAGGTGATTAAACTGTAAAACAGAGTGGACTGCACCCCCATGAAGACGGTAATTTGCCAGGCGAGGGGAGAGCGCCATAACTTTTGCTCCGCCCCTGTATGCTTCTCCGCCATTTCGGGTTTTTGCGCTTGGCGAAGCTGGGGCACCCAAACGCCCATTGCGGCAATGACGACAATCGCCCAAGAGGCAAGCGCACCTTCCCAATCCAAGCCGAGATGAACGGCTAGCGGAATGCTGATTCCGGAACCGATGGTCGCAAACAGGCTCATGGATGTCATGTAAATGCTCGTCATCAGCCCTGTATGTTTTTCAAATTTTAATTTTACAAAACCTGGAAGCAACACGTTGCAGACCGCAATACCGATTCCAATGATGGCTGTTCCCATAAACAACGTTGTCGAGTAACCGGCAGACCTTAAAAGGATGCCAATCAGTAACGTAAATAACCCTGCAAATATCGCCCACTCGATCCCCCATTTTCGCGCGAGCCTTGGGGCAGCGATGGAAAGAACGGCGAACGCGAGTAATGGGAGGGTGGTAATTACCCCAGCCTCGCTGTTTGTTAACTGCAAGTCCTCTCGCAGAATCCCAATGAGCGGGCCAACGCTTGTAATCGCGGGACGTAAATTAAACGCGACAAAGATAATCGCGAGAATGATCCATATCATCGGGCTCGATAGACGCTGTTTCATGATGAATGGCTCCTTTTGATGATGAAAAAATGACAGTATTAACCTATTGTATCATGAAAAAAAGATGCCCGGACGAGGGCATCTTTAACTTTTCCCCGGGAATATTCATGAGCATCTCTAGTATTTGTGATAAAAGGACCCCTATATTTTACGTATACCTCCCTTCCAAAACAGAATCAAAACCCGACATTTAACGTAATAGGATTCGTGTCTTGATCCTATTAAAATGAAAGTTAATCGCCTACATTTTGGTTTTTGGTACGAATACGTATTCGTATTTCAAAAGGATAAGCTCTAAAGTGAATGTAAAACTAGACAGTAGGCGCAACCCAAAGGGATAATATATAAATTTTTAGCGCTGGAACTTCAATGAGGAAGGAGGGTAGGGGATCCTTCATATTTTTATTAGCGAAACGGATTTCGATAAAAATACAGAGAAATAATGAAATATGAATGCAAAGGGGTGAAATATGTGGGCTTTTTTCAAATGTTGTCAGCTGAGTTTTCGAAAATTTTCAGTAACAAACCACTGATTATTTCTACCATTGCTGTATTGCTGTTTCCGGTAATGTACAGTGTAGCACTGCTTTCCAGTACGATGGAACCGACAGACAATATAGATAACCTGCCCGTAGCTGTTGTCAACATGGACGAGGGAGCTTCTATGGGAGAGGATGAAATTCAAGCCGGTGACGACCTTGTAAACGAATTGCAAGAGGAGCAAGTGCTCGATTTCCAATTCGTTGATCAGGCAGAAGCAAATGAAGGTTTGGAAAACGGTGACTATTACATGACAGTCGAAATTCCTTCCGATTTTTCAAGCAGAGCAACAACTGTGATGGACGAAAACCCTGAACAGACTGAATTGATATACACGCAAAATGAAGGATTAAGCCACATGGCATCTCAGGTTACTGATGCCGCCATCACAGAAATTATGGAAGGGCTTTCAGAGCAAATCACGGCTACTTACGTAACACAAATGTTTGACCAGCTTGGCGATGTTTCGGACGGCTTCACGGAAGCGGCGGATGGTTCCGGTGAAATTAACGATGGAACGGAAGACTTAATCGCCGGAACTTCAGAGATGCTTGGCTCTCTTGTAGGTGAGTCCGATGAAATTGCCCGGCTGTCAGACGGTGCCGATGAATTAAATCAGGGTACCGGGACATTGCTAAGCTCTTTGGAAGAGCAAAGCCCAGACATTTCCGAGTTATCCGGCGGAGCCAATGAATTGGAAGACGGTACCGAAGAACTGCTGGGTAGTTTAACAGGAGAGAGCTCCGACATTTCCGAATTGTCAAGCGGAGCCAATGAATTGGAGGACGGCACCGAGGAACTGCTGGGTAGTTTAACAGGAGAAAGCTCCGACATTTCCGAACTGTCAAGCGGAGCCAATGAATTGGAAAACGGCACCGAGGAACTGTTGGGTAGTTTAACAGAGGAAAGCTCCGACATTTCCGAATTGTCAAGCGGAGCCAATGAATTGGAGGACGGCACCGAGGAACTGCTGGGTAGTTTAACAGAGGAAAGCTCCGACATTTCCGAACTGTCAAGCGGAGCCAATGAATTGGAAGACGGCACCGAGGAACTGCTGGGTAGTTTAACAGAGGAAAGCGCTGACATTTCCGAATTGTCAAGCGGGGCCAATGAATTGCAAAAATCTCGGTTCCAATTTCCAATTTTAAAAGCGCCGGTGTGAACAAAGAATATGCGGCATCGTTCTACATTTCTGTGGAATAGGTATGTCTATTTGCCCATAAAGAGCTGTTGGATGGTCAAATTTCGCCATCCTTTGCTATTCTCTGATACATTCAGACAAACGAACGGTGGACAACGCGTTTATTCTAACAGCGCATAAAGGGGAACATCCTCCCTGACCGCATCGATTCTGAACTCTTCGATAAGAAAAGACAGGGTCATCCCCTTGTTCCAAAAATCTTTCACCCTGCGGAAAGTATAGAGTTGAAATAAGTTAAACGCGATCATGATGAACATGACCATGGCTTCGATGGCGCGTGGATGGTGCATAAAGCAGTGGTGTATATGCCACTTGGTTTTGAGTTCCCGAAAGCCGTTATTTTCAATATCCCATCTTTCGTGAATCATTTCCCAAACGTCTTTGGTCGGCACATGTTTACCGAGCGTGGTCACCACCCAAACCTCTTTGATGGTCTCGACGCGTTCGACGGTCTTGCCTTGATACATGTTTTGCGTGATCGTCTCGCGGAATCTCAGAAAGCGGACGGGCTCGGGAACGCCTCCCATTTCAAATCCTTCTTCATCCCATGCTTCGACATGGATATGCTTTTGTTTTCTCTTCGTTTGCTTGCCCTTTGGCTCCGGGTCCTCGTGGGTCCATTGAGCGTCAGAGTCACGCTTTTGAAAAAGCCCCAGCGCATCTTTGACGAGATTCAAACGTTTGTTTTTGACGCGAACGATCGCATCCATGCCAATGGCGCGTACGTCATTGATAAAAGGGGCATTGGCATACAGGGCATCACCCACGATCACATCGGCAAAATGATGATGTTGCTCATAAAGGTTTCGGATGAGTCGTTTCCCGCCTGTGAGTTCGCCCTCATCGTCATCTTTCTCATCCCTGGGATGTAAGTGGTCGATTCCAAGGATCACGTGAGGATCAGAGCCGATCGTCATGCAAGCGACGCCTTGATGGTAATAATGGGTTTCGCCATCAATGACACGGGTTAAGCATGCGTCACATTCTTTCACCTTGCTTTCAAACAGTTCAAATCCATCCAGAGCAACGACCACTCGTCCCTTCATCGTTCCCTGTTGGAAAACTTTGTTTCGCTTTGCCTTGCGAATCGTATCGTCATGCATCGCCTGTAAAGGCTCCAAATCATACTGACTTAAAGACTCACGCACGGCATCAACACGGGGCAAGCGAACGCCAGGGAAAAGCTTTTTGAATCGCCCAAATTTCACCCATTGGTCCAACACATTCAAGCTCGGCATGCGCCACAGACAACCCAGCATAAGGATAGAGCATATCGTCGATGCTAGAATGTCCGGATCTTTTCTTCCGTCCTTTGCCCTCTTGATTTTTTCGCCGATTCCATATACCTTAGACACATAGGTGAGTAGTTTTTGCAAAGTAGGTCTACCCACCGTTAACACCTCCTTTTTTGTCCTTAGGAGGTGTTTCTTCATTTTTCGCTGATTCCCTTCCTTTGTTCCCCATTTTTTCCAATCAAAATGCGATTTTTGCTATTTTACGTTGTTTTCGCCAATCCCTTGTTACACCTGATTTGATGGCGCATTTTTTTATTTAGAACCGAGATTACTGAATGAATTGGAAGACGGCACCGAGGAACTATTGGGCAATTTGACAGAGGAAGAATCTGATATTGAAGAATTAGCTGCCGGCGCAGAAGAGTTAAATACCGGAAGCGATGAAGTTGAAGAAGGTGCCAATGATGTGCTTGCCGGATTGTTAGATGCCCAAGCAGGGGCAGGAGAGTTGCAAGAAGGAGTAGCACAATTTGAGGAATTTCTGCCAATTCTTGAAGATCTCTTAGGAGAAGAAGCGGCGGAAGGAATTGGAGAACTAATAGAAGGCGTCGATCAATTGAATGCAGGAATTGATGAGTTAGTCGTTGGACAGACTGATCTTGTAGACGGAGCAGAGGACTTATCCGCTGGAGCTTCTCAGGTAGCTGATGGAACTGCTTCAGTAAATGATGGGTGGGGAGAACTGATCGTCGGAGCCACCGAACTAAATGACGGGGCATCTCAAGTCAATGAAGGCACGAGTTCTGTAGAAAGCGGTTGGAATGAATTAACCGTCGGAGCCACCGAACTGAATGACGGAGCATCCCAAGTCAATGAAGGCACGGGTTCTGTGGAAAGCGGCTGGGATGAATTAACCGTCGGAGCCACCGAATTGAACGATGGAGCATCTCAAGTTAATGAAGGCACGGGTTCTGTGGAAAGCGGCTGGGATGAACTAACTGTTGGTGCCACCGAACTGAACGACGGAGCATCCCAAGTCAATGAAGGCACGGGTTCTGTAGAAAGCGGCTGGGATGAACTAACTGTTGGTGCCACCGAACTGAACGACGGAGCATCCCAAGTCAATGAAGGCACGGGTTCTGTAGAAAGCGGCTGGGATGAATTAACCGTCGGAGCCACCGAATTGAACGACGGAGCTATTCAAATCAATGAAGGTACGTATGCTGTAGAAAGCGGCTGGGGCGAACTAACCGAAGGTGCCACCGAACTGAACGATGGATCATCCGAACTCAGCGATGGCACAGACTCCGTTGAAGCCGGTTGGGCTGATTTAACCGATGGTGCCAATCAGTTAAATGACGGGGCAGAAGAATTGTATGATGGCAGTGATGAATTACATTCGAGCTTACAGGATGGAGCCGATGAGGTCGCGGCGACTTCAACTGAAGATGATAACGTGGAGATGTTTGCCTCCCCGGTTCAGGGAACGGGAGAACAGGTTAACGCATTTTCTGAATATCGCCAATCTGAGGCACCTTATGTGTTATCCATTGCTCTGTTTGTCGGAGCATTATTGATCTCTTTCGTGGTCAATTTCCGTAAACCAGAAGTGGTTCCAACTTCAGGTTTTCAGTGGTTTGCCGGGAAGTTCACGATTATTGCTTCACTTGCAATTGCTCAAGCAGTCTTGCTTTCCGTTATCACAGTTATACTTGGAACACCGGTTGCAAGCTTTTTAAACTTATTATTGTTTGCTATATTCGTCAGTATAACATTTGTGGCGATTGTTCAACTGCTTGTATCTGTCGCAGGGCTTATTGGAAAATTCCTTGCCGGAGCCTTGATTCTTGTGCAATTGCAGTTGACAGGAGGTCCGCTCCCGATTGAATTGCTACCCGCTTCTTTGCAGTGGATAAGTCCAATGCTCCCTATGACTTACTCCATTGAAGGGTTCAAATCGGTCGTTAACGCTGGGTCACTTGATGGAGGTAGTATAATCGCTTTATCCTTGTTCTTGATGATTTGTGCAGTAGCCACCCTTATCTATTTCCTAGTTGCATTTTCTAGAAAAAGGGAAAAAGATGAGGATGAAACTGAACGTGTAACCGCGTAAATGATTTGTGAAAAGAAACATTAATAAGAGCGTTAAAAGCCCTGTCTCGATGAAAAGAGACAGGGCTTTTTAGGCCATCCGATAATCTAAAAATTTTCCTGGAACCATTGGCTTGCTGCCTCGACCTCTGTTTTTGTCAGTTGATGGCCGGTGTTCTCCCAAAATAATTCAACATTCGATCCTGCGCTTTCCAGGGTGGAAGCGAGTTCTTCTGTCTCTTCCGGGCGGCAGATGGGATCTTGTTTACCGGCCCCGATAAATACAGGGACATCTTTTAGTGAAGGGAGCTCGACATTCCGCAAAGGCACCATCGGATGATGCAGCACCGCACCTTTTAGTACATTTTCATAATGATAAAGCAAGCTGGCCGCGATGTTGGCACCATTAGAATATCCGACAGCGACAATTTGCTTGCGGTCAAAGCCGTATTTTTCCGCGCTTTCGTCGAGAAAATCCGCAAGTTCTTTCGTTCGAGCCACAAGATCTTCTTCGTCAAATACACCTTCGGCCAGGCGCCTGAAAAATCTGGGCATGCCACCTTCGGATACATTTCCGCGCACGCTTAAGACCGACGACGATGGAGAAATCATTTGTGCTAACGGCAACAAGTCGTTTTCATCTCCTCCGGTTCCGTGCAAGAGTAAAAGGACCGGTCCTTCTGTGTTCGTACCTTCTTTGAAAATATGATGCATGTGTCTGTTCCTCCTCTATGAGCGTTTGGTGTCCAGTGGTTTTAGTTTCGCTTCAATTTGTTCCCGTTGCGGCTCGAGGTAAGGTGGCAAGGCCAAAGATTCGCCCAAATGTGCCAAATCTTCATCTGTGTCAAAACCGGGTCCATCCGTTGCGAGCTCAAAAAGGATACCATTCGGCTCACGGAAATAAAGGGAACGGAAATAATAACGTTCTACAAAACCCGAATTCGGCAGGCCGGTATCATCAATGTGGGAGATCCATTTTCTTAATGCATCCTCATCATCGACGCGAAAGGCTACGTGATGAACGCCGCCTCTTCCTTGACGTTCAAAAGGGAGTTCGGGAGCGTGCACGATATGCACTTCCGACCCTGTTCCGCCTTTGCCAGTCTCAAATACGAGCACTTCCCTGTCTTTCAGCGTATAGTCTACATTTTCTTTTCTGCGATAGCCCATGACTTTTGTCAGGATTTCAGCCGTAGGTTTCGGATCGCGCACGGTGAGATGAATCGGCCCCAGACCAATGATGCCGTATTTTTGCGGCACCGGGCTTTCGTTCCAAGGAACGCCTCCAGGGACGCCTTTATTCGTTTCATCAGAGACAAGGAGGAGACGTTGCCCTTCAAAATCCTCAAACGAGAGTGCATTTCGACCGGCGCGCACTTCAATGTTTCCGTGTGAAACGTCGTATTGCTCAAATCGTGATTTCCAATAATCAAGCGCCTCATCATTTTTTACGCGCAAAGAAGTTCCGGAAATACTGCTTGCTCCACGCTTGTTTGGCGCGGCCATCGGAATTTCGAAAAAGGTTAGCTCCGTTCCGGGATTGCCCCGTTCATCTCCGTAAAAAAGATGATAAACGCTGACGTCGTCTTGATTGACCGTTTTTTTAACGAGGCGCATCCCCATGATTTCGGTATAGAATTCCACGTTTTTGGCCGCATTGGCGGTGAGCGCCGAGAGGTGATGGATGCCTTTTAATTCCATAAATCTTCCCCTCCTTGCTTTTGTAATTTCGTTAAAAGATGAAGCAGTTGCACTTGTTCGTCTTTGTTCAACGCTTGAAATTGGGACGCTTGAAATTGTTCTTGTTTTGGAACCACCTCTTGGTAGAGTTCCGTCCCCTGCGTTGTTAATGTAATATATTTTGTTTTCCACTCTTGCCTGCGTGTAATGAGTTTTCTGTTTTCCATACGTTTGATTAATTGGGTGATGTTCCCTTTCGAAACGAGTAATTTTTGTGCGAGTTCCTGTTGGGTGATCGGTTGACTGGCACCGATTTGAACGAGCAGATCAAATTGGGCGATCGATAAGCCGTAGGGATCCAGATGCTGATTGGACGCTTTGACACTTTGCTGAAAAAAACGCGCAAGCCTGAACCACAAAAGGAGTCCTCGTTGCTTATCGTGTTTCGATAACCGCATGACGTCCCTCCTTCACATTCAGTTTATAACTAAACTGATGACATGTCAACTAATGGGATTCGCTTAAAACACATGCATAAAAAGTAAAGATAGCGGGTAAAGCAAACGAGAGATGACCAGATGGGAGGTTGCAAGATGAGATATCGCCAATTAGGAAAAACCGGGATTGAGCTTTCGGAAATAAGCTTAGGAACGATGAGTTTACCCCTGGATCAAAAAAAAGCCACCGCCATTGTGGATGCCGCGTTGGAAAAAGGGGTGAACTATTTCGATACCGCCGATTTGTATAAATATGGGGAAATTGAAGAAATGCTCGGTAAGATCATCAAAGGGCGGCGAGATGATTTTATTTTGGCTTCCAAAGGAGGAAACCATTGGGAGAAAGGAAAAGATAATTGGTTTTGGGATCCTTCAAAAGCGTATATAAAAGAAGCATGCAAGGCCAGTTTAGGGCGGCTCGGCATCGATTATCTTGATGTTTACCAACTGCATGGCGGAACGATAGAGGATCCGATCGACGAAACAGTGGAAGCATTTCAGGAACTTCAGCAAGACGGTTACATCCGGGAATGGGGCATTTCATCCATTCGTCCGAATGTGATTAAAAGATACGCGGGCGCGGGGATCTCCAGCGTAATGATGCAGTACAGTTTGCTTGACCGGCGCCCGGAAGAAGAAATACTTGATTTTTTATATGATCAAGGGATTAGTGTTATCGTTCGCGGACCGGTTGCAAAAGGGATGCTGAGCATGAAGGCTGAAGAAAAAGTGCCGGAGAACGGCTTCCTTGGACACACACGAGCAAAAGTCATGCGTGCCGCTGAAAAAGTGCAGCAAATACGAGGCGTGGAAGCGGCCGCGCAAACGGCAATTCAATATGTGTTGAAACATCCGGCAGTTACCTCGGTAACGACTGGGGCAAGTACACCGCAGCAAGTGTTTGAAAATATCGGCGCATCCGAATTAAAACCGTTAACGGAAAAAGAATATGAGCGATTGCAAAACAGTATCCCCGCAGAGGTTTATGAACAGCATCGCGTGTAGGAGAACCAGAATATCGGGCGTTACATTTGACACTTATCATGTAGCTTGATAAAATTTATCTTGGAGTCAAGATAAATAATCCGAAAGCAGTGACTACTATGGAAGAACAAGATTTATCGCTAAAATTGCTCGTCGTATTAATGAAGGCTGAACATGCAGTCGCGGGTGCAACCCAAGCGGATATGAAGCGCTACGGATTAACCCCGTCAGAGTTTGCGGTCTTGGAATTATTGTACCATAAAGGCGATCAACCGATTCAACAACTTGGAAAGCGGATCTTGTTAACGAGTGGAAGCCTTACCTATGTCGTTGACAAGCTAGAGAAAAAAGAGTTGTTGGAAAGGGTCCGGTGCAAGGAGGATCGCCGTGTCGTTTATGCGTCCATTAATGAAGAGGGAAAAGCATTTATGGCACGTGTGTTTCCGCAGCATCGGGAGTCTGTCCATAAAATGTTCGAGCAATTGAGTAATGAAGAAAAAGAAACGATGATCAAGTTGCTGAAGCGAGTAGGATTGTCTCTTGGTGAGTAAACTAGCGTCAGAGCGGACACACCCCGTAGTAAACATAAGGAGGAAGATCAATGAGTAACTTAAAAGTTGCCGTCATCTATTACAGTTCCACAGGAACGAACTATCAAATGGCCCGTTGGGCCGAGGAAGCCTTGAAAGAAGCGGGCCATGAAGTAAAAGTCGCTCGTGCGCAAGAACTAGCGCCGGCCGAAGCGATCGCGCAAAATCCAGCTTGGGAACAACACCTCGAAGAAACGAAAGATGTTCCCGTCGCAACACCGGATGACCTTGATTGGGCAGACGCCTTTATTTTCAGCACGCCGACACGTTTCGGGAATGTCCCGGGACAAGTAAAGCAATTGCTTGACCAAGGCGGCGGTCTTTGGGCTCAGGGGAAACTTGTCAATAAAGTCGTCAGTGGCATGTCTTCCGCCCAGAACCCGCATGGCGGCCAGGAGGAAACCGTTCATGCCCTTTATACCACGATGATGCATTGGGGTGCGATTATCGTGCCACCGGGATACAGCAACGAAGTGATTTTCAGCTCCGGCGGTAACCCGTACGGCACTTCCGTTACGGTTGACGGCGAAGGCAATATGCAAGAAGACATCGAGGAAGCGGTCAAACACCAAGCACGACGAACAGCAGAAGTCGCTACTTGGGTGAAAAACGGCCAGCAGTAAATGAAGAAAAACCAAGCCTGATTTTGGGGCTTGGTTTTTTGTATCGGAAAAGGCGTAGTCAGTAATGGCTGCGCCTTTTCTTTATGAAAAAATCTTGTCGATGTGTTCAATCTCATGATTCGTCAGTTGAACATCTGCTACCTTTAGATTGTTCATCACTTGTTCCGGTCGTTTTGCACCGGGAATAATCGCGTCGAGCGATGGGCGCGAGAAATACCAAGCAAGGACAACGTGCGCGATTTCAGCATCTTTTTCCGAGGCGATATCACGTAGTCGGTCCACTTTTTCCAAGTTATGTTTGAAATTCTCGCCTTTAAAACTCGGTCTTTTGGCACGGACATCCGAAAACGTATCGTTTTCATTATATTTTCCTGCCAATAAACCGGACTCCAGCGGGAAGTAGGGGATGAATGTAATGCTTTCCTGTGCAGTATAAGGAAGGAGCGTCTGTTCAGCTTCCCGATGCAACAAATTGTATTCCCCTTGAAAAACGTCTACATATCCGTCTTTGTTGGCTTCTTTCAACTGATCGATGGAAAAGTTGGATACGCCGATGGAGCGGATTTTTCCATCGTCTTTCAACTCTTTTAATGCACCGATCGCCTCATCTTTCGGTGTCTCCTTATCCGGGTAATGAATGTAAAATAAATCGATGTAGTCGGTATTGAGACGCTTCAAACTATTGTCCACCGCTTGTTTTAGGAAAGACGGTGAATTGTCCATTACCATCTCTTCTCCCGCGAATTTAAGACCGCCTTTTGTGGCAATCACGATGTTGTCCCGATTGTATTCGCCTGCCACTTCTCCAATCAACTCTTCAGAACGTTCAGGCCCATAGATCAAAGCAGTGTCGAGGTGATCGATACCATTGTCGAGTGCGGCACGGACCATATCTTTCCCTTGTTCTTCATTCAACATGTCAGGGTAAATGTTATGCCCGCCAACTGCGTTTGTTCCAAGCCCTATTGGATGGACAGATACGTCCGATTTCCCTAAATGTATACGATTTGTCATAAAGTGTTCACTCCTTATGTTCGTCATGCTGGTGCAATTGCCACTCTACCCCGAAGTGCTGATTGGTTAAACATCGTGAATAAGAGATAACACTTAAGGGGATCATAATGTTCGCTAATGTTTGCAGGAGGGGGTTTATTTTCATGGCTTCAAGTGACAGCACCGCAATGGACACGCAGCCGGCAATGGAACATATCATAATATTGCGAGGCGCCGTTATTCGGAGTTTGCTCGTTTATGCATTTATGTTTATCACGATTTTTGTTTTGTTGCGGTTTTATGTAGATCTATTAACAGGAGAACACCAATTGGTGATGCTCGGTCCTCTCGATGCGTTAAGGCTTTATTTTACCTTATCGGGGGTTCTGGGGCTCGGTTTGTCTGCGCCGTACTTGGCGTTTGAGGCTTGGCGTTTTGTGAAACCGGCCTTGAGTGAAAAAGAAGCTGCTGCTCTGTTTAATTATATACCGGCGATTTTCGTTTGTTTTATTACCGGGCTGGCTTTTGGTTTTTTTATCATCCATCCGCTCGCGTTTTCATTTCTCATGAACCTGGGAGATGTACACTTTGAGATGATGATTACTGCCCAGGAGTACTTTTCTTTTATGGTGATGTCCACTTTGCCTATAGGGTTTTTGTTTGAATTACCGGTCGTGCTTATGTGTTTGACTTCATTTGGGCTGCTTAATCCTTATTCGTTAAGAAACGTTCGAAAATATGCGTATTTCGCTTTGTTTTGCATTTCTGTGTTGATCACACCGCCGGACTTTTTAACGGATGTTCTCATCGTTCTTCCTTTTATTCTCTTGTATGAGATCGGGATTATGGTATCGATCGGGGTGTATAAACGCAAGCAGGAAGAAGAAACCACAGAGGCTTGATTGTTTAACCGGCATCTTTTCCGGGGAATATGACCTCTAGGAAAAATGTCTGGACGAGTGATTTGAATGAGCGAAAAAAT
Source organism: Salicibibacter halophilus (assembly GCF_006740705.1). Classification (GTDB taxonomy): domain Bacteria; phylum Bacillota; class Bacilli; order Bacillales; family Marinococcaceae; genus Salicibibacter; species Salicibibacter halophilus. The sequence goes on from NZ_CP035485.1 coordinate 3,208,607, forward strand.
TTTCATCAGTCCAAGCAAATATGTACAGGGAAAAGATATCGTCGATTCGGCTGGGAAATATGTAGCCGGCCTCGGACAGAAAGCATTGGTCATCGCCGATGAAGTGGTATGGGACATCGCCGGGAACCGTGTGACCGGAAGTCTTAAAGAGGCTGGGATTGAAACCATTGAGGAAAAATTCTCTGGGGAAGCATCCGACACTGAAATTGAGCGAATTGCTGATGTTGCGAACGAAAATAACGCGGATATCGTGGTTGGTGTCGGGGGCGGAAAGGCACTGGACACGACCAAAGGCGTACGTGACACTGTTGATGATGCCGCCTGTGTTATCATCCCAACGACCGCTTCAACGGATGCGCCGACAAGCGCCCTTTCCGTTATTTACTCAGAAGACGGGGTCTTTGAACGCTATCGTTTTTTCAAAACAAATCCCGATCTTATCCTCGTTGATCCGAAAGTAGTCGCGGGCGCTCCTCCGCAGCTGTTGGCTTCCGGTATTGCTGATGCCCTTGCAACTTGGGTCGAGGCACGTGCCACGCATGAAGGGCGAGGAACGACGATGGCCGGCGGACAAGCAACCATTGCCGGACAAGCTATCGCCAAAAAATGTGAAGAAACATTGTTTGATTACGCGCTGCTTGCCTATGAAGCGAATAAGCGCCAAGTCGTTTCGCATGCACTTGAGCAAGTCGTGGAGGCTAATACGTTGTTAAGCGGTCTCGGATTTGAAAGCGGCGGAATTAATCTTGCCCACGCCGTCCACAATGGATTTACCGTTTTAGATGGGGATATCCACCATAAAAGCCACGGGGAAAAAGTCGCGTTCGGCATCCTCACCCAACTCACTTTGGAAGCCCGCAATCAATCGGAAATTAATCGCTATATCGAACTGTTGGAAAAACTAGGCTTACCCACGACTTTCGAAGACCTTCATATTGAAGGAATCGAACGCGAAGAGCTCTTGAAAGTCGCGGAAACCGCCATGCAAGAAGGAGAAAGCAGCCATAATATGCCTGGAGTGCCTGCTCCTGATGACGTTGTTGACGCGATGATCTCCGCCGATCAGTATTCGAAAGCGTATAAGGAAAATCGCTGATAAAAAATGCATTTTTTGATTCCATGGAGACGGATATAGAAATTGCCATGGTTTACCGTATAACCCAAAAAATGCAAGCAAAAGAACGATCCCTGCGCGATGGCAAGGATCGTTCTTTTTATTCGAGTGTTTCAGCCAATGTATTATAATAATCACAAATGGCTTCCAATCCTTTGTCGAAGTTTTCAAGGTGGAAATGCTCATTCGGCGCATGGAAATTCTCCGTGGGAAGCCCGAATCCCATTAAAACGATCGGGATGTCAAGCATGTCGCTGAACGTTTCCGCGATCGGGAGGGATCCCCCCATCCGCGTGTAGGCAGTTTCCGCGCCATACGCTTTTGAAAGTGCGGCACCTGCGGCTTGAATCGCGGGATGATCGAAAGGGGTTACGAAAGGCTTCCCCTTGTCAAAATGGGTCGTTTCAACAGTGACAGCGCGAGATGCATGCTGTTCAATATGTTTTTCGAGGAGTTGCAAAATGTGATCGGGATCTTGTCCTGGAACGAGTCGGCAGCTGATCTTCGCGCTTGCTTTCGATGGCAGGACAGTCTTGATGCCCTCACCTTGAAAACCGCCGTGCATGCCGTTAATCTCAAGCGTTGGCCGCACCCACGTCCGTTCCAAGAATGTGTATCCCTCTTCTCCGTAAAGTGCCGGTACATCCAGTTCGGCGCGGGTGGCTTCTTCATCATATTTAAGCGCGTCATAGGCTTCTTTTTCCTCAGCTGTCAACGCGATAACGTCATCATAAAAGCCGTCAACACTGATACGCCCCTTGTTATCATGCATGGATGCAAGTAAGTCGGCGAGTGCATGTAACGGATTTGGAACGCCGCCGCCGTAAAGTCCCGAGTGCAGATCGCCTTTCGCACCGCTCACATCGATTTGCAGCCCGGCAAGACCACGCAGTCCGTAGCAAACCGTTGGTTGCCCCTTTTCAAGCATCGGGTTATCGGAAATGACGAGGACATCGGCGGACAGCATTTGTTGATGTTTGTCAACGAAATCATCAAGATGCGGGCTGCCGATTTCTTCTTCGCCTTCAATGCAAAATTTTACGTTCACTGGTAATTCCCCATACGTTTCCATTAACGTTTCCACAGCTTTGAGGTGCATGAATACTTGCCCTTTATCATCCGTTGCCCCTCGAGCATAGATTTTTTCGTCACGGATATCTGCTTCAAAAGGGGGTGTTTCCCATAATTCAAGCGGATCCACTGGCTGTACGTCATAATGCCCATAAATGAGCACGGTCGGTTTCCCTGCTGCGTGCAGCCAATCGCCGTAAACGACCGGATGTCCTTCCGTCGGCATGATGTCTACGTTTTCCATGCCGATTTTTTTTAACGCGTTTGCTATCCACGCGGCCGCTTCCTCCACATCTTTTTTATGTTCCGGCAATGCGCTGACGCTCGGGATCGCCAGTAAATCTTTTAGCTCATTCAGATGTCGGTCTCTTGCTGATTGTAAGGCTGTTTTTACATCTTGCATGTCGAATCCTCCTCATCGAACTTCCTATTCATATCTATTGTAACGGAAGTTTGAAGGGTTCGGAAGCCATTGCTGAAATAAAGACCCAGGGAGCAACAGATCGATCTTGTCTATCCATCCCCATTAAACTATAATTTTATGCAAGCGTTTACATAGAAAGGAGACATTTAATATGTCCAACTTCGGAAACCAAATTCAATACCAAATCTATGCCACGATGCAAAACCCTAATCCGAACAGACTTCCCGTGATTTATGAGGAATGGGAAGCACGGGCACGCGAGATATTGGACGATGGGCCGTTTTACTACATAGCCGGGGGTGCAGGTGGAGAGAGCACAATGAAGGAAAATCTACAAGTTTTTGATCGTTGGAAAATCACGCCGAGAATGCTTCGGGATGTGCAAGATCGTGATTTAACAGTTAATTTATTCGGGAAAACCGCTCCTTTTCCTTTTTTGCTGGCGCCCATAGGGGTTCAATCGATCATTCATCCGGAAGGGGAACTCGCCTCCGCGAAAGCGAGCGCAAAACTGGGTGTTCCTTATATAGCAAGTTCTGCATCGACAAAATCAATGGAAGAGATCGCGGAAGTTATGGGAGACGCGGAACGGTGGTTCCAATTGTATTGGAGCAAAGATCCGGATGTGACGGCTAGTTTTCTGCAACGGGCAGAGGCATCGGGCTATTCCGCCATTGTCGTGACGTTGGACACGCCAATGCTGGCATGGCGGGAAAGGGACTTAAAAAATGTCTATTTGCCGTTTTTGATCGGGGAAGGCATCGGTAATTATTTCACCGATCCTGCTTTTCGTTCCAAGCTTTCCACCTCCCCCGAAGAAGATCCGACGGCGGCCATCATGCACTGGGCGCAAACGTTTGGCAATCCCGGCTTAACGTGGGAGGATCTTGGATTTTTACGGGAACATACACATTTGCCAATCTTGTTAAAAGGGATTCTCCATTCCGATGATGCAAAACAAGCCGCAGATTACGGTGTCGACGGTGTCATTGTTTCAAATCATGGCGGTCGGCAAGTTGACGGTGCGGTGAGCGCTATTGAAGCACTCCCCGATATATCTGATGCAGTTGGCAACCAAATACCTATTTTCATGGATAGCGGAATACGAAGGGGTGCCGATGTGGTGAAAGCCCTTGCTCTTGGCGCTAAGGCAGTATTGGTAGGCAGGCCGCCGATGTATGGCTTAGCCGTGGCAGGAGAAAAAGGCGTGAAAGAAGTCCTGCAAAACATGATCGCGGATATGGACATGACGATGGCACTTTCGGGCAAAAATGCCGTTACTGATATCGATGCCTCCATGCTTACGGAATAAAGGCGCATAGCTTTTGTCTTGGAACAAATAGATCTACTTTCAATTAGAAAATTAATAAAATCGAAAAATTTGTCTTGAGAATCTACGAATAAACGGATACAATAAAGGAGAAATAGAGAAAGGTCAAATTGTCATTAAAATCAGACGGGGAGGTCAATATTTTGAAAAAATTTAAGCGTAAACTTGTAGGTGGTGTGCTCGTTCTTTCATTGAGCGGCGTACTTGCGGCTTGTACAGACGATCCGCAAGATGCTGATGAAGACAACGGCGAGGGCGACGCGGCGGAAAACGGCGAAGATGCGGAAGAAGACGGTGATGAAGATGAAGCAGAGGCTGGAGAAGGCGGGGACTTGATTTTAGCGATGGGATCGGATGCTGTCGATCTTGATCCTCACGGGTCCAACGACACATCCTCGACACATGTGCGTTATCAAATTTACGATAAACTCGTGGATTTTGATGAAAATATGGACATACAGCCGGAGTTGGCGGAAGGTTACGAGCAAATTGAAGATGATACATGGGAGTTCAATTTAAAAGAAGACGTCACCTTTCATGACGGGGAACCGTTTGATGCGGAAGACGTTGTAGCTACGCTTGAACGTGTCACAGACCCTGATTTTGCTTCTGAAAAAGCGTTTTTGTATGAGATGATTGAAGATGTGGAAGCGGTCGATGATAATACCGTGCATATTACGACTGACTATCCTTTTGCGCCATTGGATGCTCACCTTGCCCATGATGGCGGTGGAATGATGAGCGCGGCAGCCATTGAAGAAGAGGAGGACGGGGAGCGTAACCTTGATACCGAACCAGTAGGTACAGGCCCGTTTGAATTGGAAAATTGGGACCAGGGCAATGAAGTCGTGCTTACACGGTACGATGAATATCACGGAGGAGCTGTCTCCCTTGATTCAGCCACATTTCAAGTCGTGGATGAGCAATTAACCCGAACCAGTATGCTGGATAATAACGAAGCCCATATTGCGGATGACATTGAACCTACACAAATGGACCAATTGGAAAATATGGATGGCGTAAACGCTTCATCCGTGGAAAGTGTACGGATGGACTACATTGGCATGAATAATGAATCGGAACCTTTTGACGATCGGGATGTTCGTCGCGCCCTTAACATGGCAGTGGATAAAGACACGATCATTGAAGGGATCTTTGAAGGATATGGAGAAGAAGCGATTGGCGCTTTAAACCCACTCGTTTTTGGTTACAGTGACGATTTGGAACCGATAGAATACGATCCTGATGAGGCACAGTCCTTGTTGGAAGACGCGGGTTACGAAGATGGATTTGAAGCGACGCTTCTCGTTGAAGATGTCGATCAGGTGAATTTGCAAATTGCTGAAATTATTCAGGATGATTTGCAAGACATCGGTGTGGATATTTCCATTGAGCAACAAGAATGGGGTGCTTTGCTTGATACAACCGCCGAGGGCGAATTTGATATGGTCATGCTCGGCTGGACGACCGTTACCGGTGACGCAGACTATGCAATGTATCCACTGTTTCATTCCGACAACCACGGTGCTCCGGGAAATCGAACATTTTATGATAATGAAGAGGTTGATGATCTCTTGATTGATGGTCGTCAAGCAAGTGACGACGAGGAGCGAATTGAGATTTATACAGAAGCACAGCAAACCATCATAGATGACGCGACGATGCTTCCGTTGATCCACGATGATTTCCGCGCGGGGATTTCCGATAGTGTTGAAGGAATCATCCACAAGTCGGACGCTATTTTTGATTTACGTGAAGTTGAACTCGTCGACGATGATGTGGAAGGCGATGGATACTAATCGTATATTCAACTGAGTCGGGAGCCTTTCTGAGGCTTCCGCTTTTTTATGGAGGGGTGATTTTCGTGAAAAGAGGCAAGCGGCTCATCGCGGGGGCCTTTCTCTTTTGCCTGATATCGGCTTGACGGTCGAAACGCCTTTCGAAGATTCTTTTGCGACAGTGAGATCCTTTATGTTTGAAGGGAGCATCGATGATTATCTTTGGTTGATTCTTGATACCGATCAAGAAGATGATACCGCAGTGGGCAGTGAGTCGTTTGAATATTTTGTTCCGGTTGATGAGGGTGGTTCTTTGGGGCCAGTGATGATCATCTAGTCATGATCCAAGTCGAAAAAGAGGGGGAAGAATCCCAATTGACGACCCCGGTTGAAAACGAGGAATTCAGCACAGAAGTGCCTTTAAACTTAGGGGAGGGTATCCATACGATCAATGTCATGGTTTATATAGAGGAAGAAGACCTTTATTATGATGCCGCTTATATGCTGGCTGTTACACCTTCTGATTTTTTGAATGGCTGAAATAATGCGGATTTTGGTTGATATCAAGGCGTTTTCGGCTGATAAACGATAGCTGTATTCATATCAAAGCCGGGATTGGGTCAAGTTAAGGGTAAGCGTAACGTTTAATTTGACCGAAAGGATCCCGGATACTTTATGAAAAAATACAGCGTGTTAATCAGTTCGATTGTTATTATTTTAATTTTGGTGGGGATTGGGTTTTTACTTCCTGATCAATTGGAGCGTTTTACCGGGAGCTTGCAGCTCCTTATTAGTGAAACATTCGGTTGGTATTACCTTTTGCTCGTTACTCTATTTTTACTTATCAGTTTGTATTTCCTTATCAGCCCGGCTGGGAAGCTAAAGTTGGGAAAGCCGGAGGAGGAACCTGAATTTGGAAGGCTTTCCTGGATTACAATGTTATTTAGCGCAGGGTTGGGGATCGGTCTTGTTTTTTTTGGCGCTTACGAACCTTTAAGCCATTACGCCATGCATTCACCCACGGGGGAGATTGGCACTCCGGAAGCAGCGACTAATGCATTAACGTTTACCTTCTTCCATTGGGGATTGCACGGGTGGGGTGTATATAGCATTCTTGCTTTGGCACTAGCCTTTTATCATTTCCGTAATGACCAGCCTGCTTTACTCAGTTCGACGGTACAGCCAATCTTTCGGGGGAAGGTGAATGGGATTGTCGGCAAGGTAATTGATATTATTGCGGTTATCGCAACGGTGATCGGTGTCGCAACCTCTCTTGGTTTTGGGGCGGCGCAATTAAACGGCGGCCTCTCCTACTTATTTGGGTTGTCTGCAACTTTTTTTAACCAAGTGATCATCGTCCTCATTATTACCGTCCTTTTTATGATTTCGGCATGGTCGGGGGTGGCGAAGGGCATTCGTATCTTAAGCAATGTGAACATGCTTATCACGGCAGTGCTGTTTATTCTCATGTTGGTCATTGGTCCGACAATTTTCAATTTAAACCTTTTTACCGATACGCTTGGGAATTATATTCAAACGTTGCCGCGAATGAGCTTTCGTATTGCGCCGTTTGATGAGGAAATAAGGGAGTGGATCAATAGTTGGACACTCTTTTACTGGGCGTGGTGGATTGCTTGGGCTCCTTTTGTGGGAACATTTATCGCGCGAGTGTCCCGAGGGCGGAGTGTGCGTGAATTCGTATTTGCAGTTCTGCTCGTGCCATCGCTTATTGTTTTTATATGGTTTACCGTTTTTGGCGGCTCGGCCATCAATGTGGAGCAAAGCGGTGTGGATTTGGCATCATTATCAGAGGAACTTGTGTTATTTGGCATGTTTATGAGCGGAGACTTCGGGATGCTGTTGTCGATACTGGCCATGGTGATGCTCGTGATCTTTTTTGTTACTTCGGCAGATTCAGCGACGCTTGTTCTGGGGATGTTCACCACCAATGGATCAGATAAACCGCCTCAACGATTAAAGTTGATTTGGGGGGTATTGCTATCCGTCACCGCTCTCGTATTGCTGTATTCCGGTGGATTGCAAGCATTGGAAAACGCGTTAATTATCGCTGCATTGCCTTTTTCCATCGTCATGTTATTGATGACTTTAGGCCTAATTGCCGTTATGACGAAAGAAGGAAAAAAAGCCCGGAACAAGTGATTTCCCGGGAAATAATTTGGACGGTTCATTAATTCGAAACGAGACGCAAGCCAACAATGGCAATAATAACGAGTCCGATGAAAACTAAACGCAGACGGCCTTTAGATTCATTGTAAAAAATCATACCAACGAGGGCGCTCCCGACGGTACCGATTCCCGTCCATACTGCGTAAGCGACGCCTAACGGGATAACGTCCATCGCGATGGAAAGCAAAGTGAAACTGATGAGGAATCCGCCAATAAGAACGGCAAAACCCACGTATTTTTGCCCTTTTGTAATCATTTGGATGCCGGTCACGCCGACGACTTCAAAGAGCCCTGCAATAATCAGTGCAATCCAGCTCATGAGGGTGTCCTCCTCGGTTCTTTTTCACCGGTGACCATTTTTAATCCGATCACCCCAACGAGGAGCAGCGCGACAAAAAAGAGCATCCAAATATTGATAGGCGCGCTGAAAAAGATGATATCGACAAGAACCGTACCGACCGTTCCCAAACCGACAAATACGGCGTACACGGTGCTGGTAGGCAGCGCCATCGCTGATTTTATCAGCAACCCGAAACTAACAATAATAGCTATAACCGTCAGCGTCCACGTGGTAAAATCATTCGCATATTTCAATCCGGTCGCCCAGCCTACTTCAAATATAGCGGCAATGACAACGAGAAGCCACTGTCCGTTCATATTCATTTGCAAACACCTCTATTTTTGGTATGATATCTCTGCAAACTAACGGTAGTTAGTTTAACACGGACGTCCGAATTTGACAATTGATGAGCTGTAAAGGGGGAGGAAGACATGGCAGCGAATACGAGGGAGAAAATTATCCAGGCGGCACTTGCTTCATTTGCCACCCGTGGATATGAAGGCACAACGCTTTCCCAAATTTCAGATTTGGTCGGGATTCAAAAACCGTCCCTGTACAATCATTTTTCCGGAAAAGCTGAACTTTTTTTAACAGTCGCCGAAAAAGTCTTGCATGAAATGCTGGACGTCATGGGAGGCAGTTGGGAAAAGCACAAAGATGAAGATGTTGGCAAACGGTTATACCTAGTCTTAGCGGAGAGCACATCCTTTATTATTCAGGAGCACGAAGGCATGATTTATAGGCGCTTATTGCTATTTCCGCCATTAGATCTTAAAGAGGATTTACAAGCGTTGGTTCAAAATGGGGATCAAACGATTGATTACCTTTTAGAAATCATATATGACAAAGCGAAACATGAAGGGGCTATCACTGACTTGCATTTCTCCGTGTTCAAAGCATCTTTTTATTGTTTAATGGACGGTTTATTTACAGAAAGCATTGTTTATGAGGAAAAAGAGTTTCGCGAGCGTTTTGAAGGAGCATGGCAGGTTTTTTGGCGTGGAATATCTGCTGGATGAAAAAGAAGGTGGTGTTCCGCTAATTAGCGGATTTAGATAACTGTTCCATCATAACTTGAAAACACATGAAACCCATTGTAGACTTAACAAAACATAATTTGGATGGTGTTTCCTTTTGCAGGTAAAGACAGTGCTAATCACGGGAGCGTCAAATGGGATCGGCAGGGAGTATGCCTATTATCTCGCGGAAAAAAGGTATAATGTGATCCTGGTCTCCCGTTCAAAAAACAAGTTAGACCAGTTAGCGGCAGATCTTCAAAAACGCTATAACGTAGATGCTACCGTAATCGTCCAAGATTTGAGCGAAGAATGGTCTGCCATGGATATATATGAAAAAGTAACGGAAAAAAACCTTCCCGTCGATATGTTGATCAATAACGCTGGTTTTGGTACAACAGGTACCTTTTTGGGCAGTTCCGAAACGGATACCCATAAACAAGTCATGCTCAATGTGAATGCGGTCGTGAACATGACCCAAAAGTTTCTTCCGGATATGGAAAGGAAGGGCTCGGGAGCAATCATCAATATCGCGTCAACATCTTCCTTTTTGCCTATCCCCTATATGAGTGTTTATGCAGCGACGAAATCCTTCGTGTTATCTTTTTCCGAAAGTTTACATAAAGAGTATAGGAAAAAAGGGATACGAATCTTGGCCGTTTGCCCCGGTACCACTCAAACCGATTTTTTTGATTCAGCCCCCGATACGATTAAAGCAGGCGGGATGCGAACGACCCGGCAAGTGGTCCATACCAGCTATAAGGCACTGAACAAAGGAAAAAATTATGTCGTAGACGGGAAGCTCAATTATCTTATTTCATTATCACCTAGAATTTTCTCCCGAAGATCCATGTTAAGAATTACGGCAGCCATGATGAGAAGAAATATGTCGCGGTCTAATACCGAATAGTCCTCGCATAATAGGAAAAAATTCGTTAAAACACGTATAAATATCTGCTAGATCTCCCAAACTATGATTAACCTAAACGTTGGGAGGATTTACCATGAACAAATCAGATTTGGTAAAAGTCGTTGCCGATAAAAGCGACCTTACAAAAAAACAGGCGGAAATCGCGGTAAACGCCACGTTTGATGCCATCACGGAAAATTTGCAAACGGGTGAACGTGTTCAACTGATTGGCTTTGGACAGTTTGAAACGAGAAAGCGCGAGGCGAGAAAAGTACGCAACCCGCGGACGGGCGAAGAAATTCAAGTCGCCGCAAGCCACGCACCCGCGTTTAAACCGGGCAAACGATTAAAAGAAGCCGTGAATGTATAGGGAAGAGTTTTGGCCGCTTCAAAAGAAGCGGCCGATTTCTTTTTAATGATGGAAAATATGTTACAGTAAATGAAGATGTTCGTATTTCTAAGAATCGAGGGAGAAAAGATGTCCAAGGCAAAGGCATACCTTTGTGCACTGTCGGGAGCTGCCGCGTGGGGACTGATCGGTATTTTTGTTGCCCCTCTGTATGCGCGCGGGTTTACGGCTTGGGATGTAGTTGCGATTCGTGCAGTCCTTTCCTTTGTTTTTCTTTTTTTATTGATGCTTCTTTTTTTTCGGCCGCAATTGCGTACATATTTTCGTGATCACTTGTTCTTCGCCGGGGCCGGGATTTTGAGCATGGCTTTTTTTAATTACTTTTATTTTGAAGTGTTTGCGCAATCGTCCTTGTCACTTGCAGTTACGTTGTTGTATACAGGACCGTTGTTTGTCACGTTGTTGTCCCGTCTTTTTTTCAAAGAGCCGTTTACTCCCCGGAAAATGTTTGCTTTATTTTTGGCGATTATCGGCTGCGCCTTCGTCGTCGGACTGCTGCCGTTCGGAGAAGCGCAAGTGCCGCTTCAAGTGCTCGTTATGGGGATTTTATCCGGCTTTTGTTACGCGCTTTACAGTATTTTCGGGAAAGCGGTTAGCCATCGGTATTCAGCATTCACAATTACGACGTATACTTTTTTTTACGCCGGAATTTTCATGGTGATAACGAGCGATGTGTGGGGGAAATTAGATGCGTTCGTTTATCCGGATGTTTGGATTTCCGCACTTTTACTTGCAATCGTATCGACGGTTCTAGGCTATTTGCTTTATACGACGGGGTTAAAACATATCGAGGCAAGCAAGGCATCCATCTTGGCGACTGTTGAACCGATTGTGGCAGTCATCACCGGTGTTCTTTTCCTGGGGGATTATCTCTTGTTCTGGCAAGTGCTCGGCATCGTGTTAGTGTTGTATTCTGCTATACTTGTAACCCAAAACTCCCATAAAATAAGAAAAAGGAAGGCAGGCGTTCAACAATGAATGAGGGGCAGCAACGAGCCAACATCCAGACTGGCGCTGACGTCGAAATCGTATTAAAAAAAGACCAACGAACGGGAAAAAGAACCAAGGGAACCGTGAAGGAGATTTTAACAAATGCCCCGACGCATCCCCATGGCATTAAAGTGAAATTGATGGATGACCAAGTCGGAAGGGTCAAAAAAGTGAATGCTTGATGGAAAAAAGGGCAGCATGCGGTGTCGATAACCGGTGAGCTGTCCTTTTTAACGATTCTTTTTTAGCATAAAAGCGAGCACAATACCTGCAACCGCAAACAAAAAGGCGACAAAAAAGGCATGAGACACGCCTTCCAAAAAGTTCAGCGCATCTGTAGTTCCACTTTCAGCGGCTTGCCGGCTGATGAATGAAATAGTAAAGGTGAGACCTAATGATCCCCCGAATTGACGGGCTGTATTGATAATCGCCATGCCGTGGGCGACCAAGGCATCCGGCAATGCGTTAATGCCCGTCGTCATAATCGGCATGTTAATGAGCGCGACGCCCCCCCCATGGCGAACATAAACAATATAGCTCACTAGCTTTGCATTAAAGCAAAACACTACTTGTCAAGCAAAATGACTCGAAATCCGATAAAAAATTCATGGGATTTCTGACCAAAAAATCATAAAAAAACCTTATAATGAGAGGGAACGGTGGTCCACGTCCAAATCTCTCACTATAAGGAGCTCACATGGACAAGGATACCACAACAACCACATTTAAAGAAGCCTTACACCCATTAAATATCACGAAGATATTGCAGGAATTTTTAGGCTTAGATCGATACGTTAAGAAATTTACGTTTGAAAAATGGGTCGCTTTGATGATTTTTGCCCAGATTGAGCAAATTCCGAGCGGCAAGCAGTTAGCGTTAAAACTCAACAACAAGGAAGAACTCCAAAAATGCTTGAATCTTTCTTCAATCAGTGCTTCGCAGCTTTCGCGTCGGTCTCGTACCATAGATTCCGATGTTAATCAGGCCTTATTTACCGATGTCGTGAGCCGAATGAAGCGAGAGATTCATCCTCGTGATCGCTTGCAGGTGATGAGCCCCATCTATCTTGTGGATGCTTCAATCATTCCGCTCTGCCTTTCCCTCTGTCGATGGGCGACCTATCGTCCCAAACAGGGAAAGGGCGGCCTGAAAATTCATATGAAGGTGGCTTGTCTTCCGGATGGAACCGCACCAGAGGACGCTGTTCTCAAGCCGGCCATTCATGCCGATCGTACGGAAATGAATGAGCTGATCACGGAAGAAGGCGCTCTGTACTTGTTTGATCGTGGCTACAATGATTATGAAGCCTTTGATCGGTACTGTGACCCGGACATCAATATTCGATTCATCACCCGTGTCAAAAGCAATGCAGTGTTCGATGTGATCGAAGAACTTCCGGTGAATCCGGACGGCCCCATTACCCGTCATGCTCGTATTCGGTTAGGCGGCGGGAAAAAGAAAATGAAGCATCCCCTGCGCTTAATTGAAACGCATGACAGTGAAGGCAATCTCATTCAACTCATCACAAACGACAAAGCGTATGAGACCGAGGACTTAGGCGAGCTTTATCGCAAGCGCTGGCATATTGAACTCTTTTTCAAATGGGCCAAGCAGCACTTACAAATCCAATCGTTTTACGGAACGAGCCCCAATGCTGTGTATAACCAAATTTGGATGGCATTAATCACTTATTGCTTGCTTCGGCTTCTTCAGGCACGGACAGGTTGTACACAATCGCTGTTCCATCTGTTGCTCTGTGTACGGGATAATTGCTTCAAGCCCTTCCAAGAACTGGTGAAACATCTGCATCGCAAGCCTACGCGAACGAGCAAAGGACGGCAACGATCCGACCCTGAAAGGGAATTCCGGCGGTTTGTCGAGCTTGTGGAGAAGGAGGGAATGGAAAGCGCGGAGGCTTTATATGCAGATATTCACTGTGGATAATTTTTAGAAATCATGATATCTTCTGATAATGTGGATCGTGGACGACCGCCACCACCCCCTTAGCTTTTTTTCAAAAAACATCCAGAAGTATATATCTGAATATGCGTAATAATATGTTAATAAATTCAGAGAGCACTTGACATTTCTTAGTGGATTTTATGCAACGCTAATGAATATAGCTACAAAATTAAAAGTATAAGGGCTTCACATCCTTTCGTGCAACTGCGATACTATCCATAATGGAATATCCCAATAGGAAAGGGAGTCAAAAAAATGAGGATCGATTTGCAACGGCTTATGGAAACGATAAATACGAGTGCGGCGATGGGCGCGACTGAAAACGGCGGTTTACATCGGCTTACCCTCGCTAATGAGGACACAGAAATGCGTGGCACGTTCGTTCATTGGCTGGAGACCGCGGGTCTTGAGGTTACAGTCGATGATTTCGGAAACATTTACGGGCGGCGCGAAGGCACAAATCCCGACCTTTCGCCGGTAGTGATCGGATCACACTTGGACACCCAACCTTATGGCGGGAAATATGATGGGGTCATCGGTGTGCTCGCGGCATTGGAAGTGATTCGCACGCTGAATGATGAGGATATAAAAACAGAACGTCCAATCGTAATCGTTAATTTTACGAATGAGGAAGGAGCACGTTTTACACCTCCTTTGCTCGGTTCCGGGGCTGTGATTGGCGATTTGTCGAAAACAACCGTCTATGACACGAAAGATGCCGAGGGAACGCGTTTTGAAACGGCACTATACGAATCCGGTTACCAAGGCGAAGAAGTTCATCGCTTAAGAGAGGCACATGCATTCGTGGAATTACATATTGAACAAGGACCGGTGCTTGAACAAAAACAAAAAAGTATTGGCGTCGTCCAGGGGATTCAAGGGTTGGCCTGGCTGACTGTGCATGTCAAAGGGGAGGCGGATCACGCCGGAACGACGCCGATGTCCGGACGTAAAGATGCGCTCGTTGCAGCGTCTGCCATGGTTACCGCTTTATCCAGGTATGCAGCGTCTGTCGAAGAATTGGTGATCACGGTCGGCACGTTGCAAGTCGCGCCAAGTGCCCCGAATGTCGTTCCAAGTGATGCCGCCTTCACCATTGATATGCGCCATCCCGATGACCATATGCGGAAAGGGGTTCCGATGGCCATTCGCAAAATTATAGCCGATACGTCGAAAATGTATAACGTGGATTTTGAGTTGGAAACGAAGTATCAAGCGGAGACCGTTCATTTTCCCGAAAGGATTCAAAACGTCCTTTTAAAGGAAACGTCATCGCTTGAATATGAATCGGAAAAATTTTACAGCGGAGCTTCCCATGATGCGAAAAACATGAGCAGCATTGCGGAAACGGGTATGATTTTTGTGCCTAGTGTGAACGGAAAAAGTCATCATGAAGAGGAATACACGAATGATGCTGACATCGAAAAAGGGGCGAATGTGTTGCTGCGGGCAACAAAGCGGTTGGCAGACGAAAACGAATAAGCCCTAATAAAGACACGATCGGCAAGATCTTCTGGTGTTTTCGCGACTTATTCTGTTACTTTCATGTACCGAGCAAATATTTGAAGCATAACGCCAGAGGAGGCATTTCATCATATGACTTATACGATTCGAGAAATGAAAGAAGGCGATGAACAAGGCATTGCTCGTGTACATGTGGATAGTTGGAACACGACTTATCAAGGCATCGTTCCCCAAGGGTATTTGGACCGTTTACACGTAAAAGAGCAAGAACAAAAGTGGGAAACAATCCTCCGTGAATACCCCGGGAAATCCAACTTTGGAGTCGTTGCTGTTAATGAAGCATCAGAGATTGTCGGTTTTGCCATCTGCGGTCAAGCTGATGAAAAAGAACCGGTGGATGGGGAATTAAAATCCATTTATATACTCGAAAACGATCAACAACACGGGATCGGCCGCGTGCTTCTTCGTCATGTCCTCGCTAATTTTCATGAAAGAGGATGGGAAACATTTATGACTGTGGCGCTTGCCGATAACCCTTCTTTTCCATTCTATAAAAAGTTGAACCCCCATTATTTACGACTGGATACATGGACGGTGGATGGTGTGGAACTCAAGGAATGGGTAATGGCGTTTCATGTAGCCGAAGTAGAAGCGTTGCTTCGATGAAAGAGATTAAAGTGTCGGCCATTTCCGCAAGAAATGGAAATATAATACACAAAAGTAAGCCCGCGGCTTCATTGCAATGAAGCTTGCGAGCTTACCATAACCAAGAGGAACTGTACTTCTTGTAAGTACAGCATTTTAATTATAAAAGAAAAATTTTAACAGCAAAAGAGGAATTTACATATTTTTAATTGCAAATAAGCTACGGATTTATGACCTGATATTTCCTTCATTACGGTTCCTTTTCAGTTTGTTTAAATATACCGCCATCCCCTTGTTTGCTTTTTCATGGCTTGTTAGGATGCTTCTGGGTGATTGAAAGGAATATAGCCCACAAATTACCAAGAGGAGGCGTTGATTTGTGCTAAAGCTGCAAGCGACAAAAAGGCTAAGAAACTATGGCTTGTCTGCTGTAGCCGCAGGGTTTGTTTTCTTTGCTGGACCGATAGCCGCTGATGCCAGTGATGGTGATGGCAGTGATTTCGGAAGCGAATTACTTACCGATGGCATAGAAAATAGTCACGTCGAAAAACTACAAGATCTACTCGTCACAGAAGGGTACTTACAAGAAAGTGACGCGAACGGTGTGTACGATGAAGCAACAACCAATGCCGTTACCAACTATCAAGAAGAACAGCAATTACTTGTTGATGGCATGGCAGGTGTTCAAACACTCGGCGCACTAAAAGTACTTGGTAAAGGTGCCGAAAATGAACTAGTTGCCGATTTACAAGGAACGCTGCAAGACACCGGTTATTATAACGGTTCAGTAGATGGATATTATGATGTGGATACGCACGATTCCGTTAAATCTTTCCAATCTGACGCTGACATTGCTGTTGACGGCTTGGCCGGTCCTGAAACATTCGGAGCGTTATACTACGGAATTTCCGAAGCAACCGAAGAAGATGATGACGCAGTAGAAGAAGAGACGGAAGCAACCGAAGAAGATGATGACGCAGTAGAAGAAGAGACGGAAGCAACGGAAGAAGATGACGACGCAGTAGAAGAAGAAGCGGAAGCAACCGAAGAAGATGATGACGCAGTAGAAGAAGAGACGGAAGCAACCGAAGAAGATGACGACGCAGTAGAAGAAGAGACGGAAGCAACCGAAGAAGACGAAGACGCAGTAGAAGAAGCCGAAGCAACGGAAGAAGATGACGACGCAGTAGAAGAAGAAGCCGAAGCAACGGAAGAAGACGAAGATGCAGTAGAAGAAGAAGCCGAAGCAACGGAAGAAGATGACGACGCAGTAGAAGAAGAAGCGGAAGCAACGGAAGACGACGAAGGTTCAGATGCGGAAGGCGAAACATATACAATGGAAGCTACCGCGTACACCGCTGACTGCGAAGGTTGCAGCGGTGTCACAGCAGAAGGCACTGACTTGAACAACAACCGTGACGCAAACGTCGTAGCGGTTGACCCTGAGGTCATCGAACTCGGCTCCACTGTCCATGTCGAAGGATATGGCGAAGCCGTTGCAGATGATGTTGGTGGCGACATCAATGGTGAACGAATCGATCTTCATATGGCAACTCAAGAAGAAGCCGAACAGTTTGGTGTTCAGGATGTTGAAGTTACGGTACTAGATTAATCAACCGTCCCAATCCCCTTGCTACCTCTAATAGCAGGGGGGTTTTTCTGTGTAGGGATGGAGTTGGCTGATAAAGGCTTTATTTCGGCTGATATAATGCCCGTTTTGGCTGATATATCTGCTGATATGGCTGATAAAATACTTATATCGGCTGATATAAATTATATCGATGCAGGCAGGCTTCCCGCGGGTAATTGTCCACACTGTATGCCTTGAAAGTTGAACCAAAGTGCTTTTTCGACTGTCTATTGCCCTAATTGACCGGAGATGTTAAGTTAGGGGGAGCACAAAAGAGGGGGTCCCTCCAATCATGACAGCAAAAGAATTGGAAGATGAATTAAATCTATTGAAATCGGATTATGTTCGCATTCAGGGAGACATGGATAAATTGGAGTCCATCGGTGGTAACGTTCGGCCGGCGACACGGCAATTACGGTATTTAGAGGATGAGATCAGCCGTGTTCGTGAACAACTAAAAGAACCGAAACAGTAACCTAAGCGATGGACTTAGGGTTTTTATTTGTTACCGAGCTTATGGGCTCCCTTTTGATGAAGGGAGTTCATATTTTTTTTGAAAAAGACTGGAGAGAACGCTGATGTTGCAAAAGCTATTTCGACTAAGAGAACATGATACAACCATCAAACAAGAATTGGTCGCTGGTATGACCATTTTTTTTGCAGCTGCACACATCATTATTGTCAATCCGACGATTTTAGCTGATAGTGGCATCCCCTTTCAGTATGCCATGATCGCGACGGTCATTGTCACCGTTATTGGCAGTTTGCTGATGGGATTATATGCGAATGTTCCTCTCGCGCTAGCGCCGGGCATGGGTATTAACGCATTTTTTGTGTATACGTTGGTCCAAGGGTATGACTTAAGCTGGCAAATGGGGCTTGCCGTGGTCATTGTATCGGGTCTCCTCCTCATGGTTGCCACGTTTACGCCAATCGCGGCCAAATTGTCCGATGCTGTGCCGGTATCGTTAAAATACAGCATCAGTGCAGGGATCGGTTTGCTGCTAGTAATGATTGGCTTGCAAATGGGCCAAGTGATTGTAGGGGACCCTGAAACGTTAATCAGCCTCGCGCCGCTTGATTCCCCGTCGCTGGCATTTACGCTGTTCGGTTTATTGCTGATCTTAATTCTTTATGTAAAAAAGGTAAGAGGCGCATTTGTGATTGGGCTATTATTAACCACAGCAGTCATTTATTTAACGGGATTCGGCGGTGAAGCGGAGAGTGAACCGCTGGATTTGGGCGGCTATCTCGGTATTTTTACCGCTGCCGATTTTAACGGGCTATTGCACGCTCCTTTTTGGATGGCGGTCTTTTCGCTGACGCTCCTGGTTCTTTTTGATACATTGGGGCTTGTGCATGGACTGGTACCATACAATAAAGATGTTAATAAAGTGTATCAAAGCAGTGCTATTAACGCCGGGATCAGCGGCTTTTTCGGTACCTCGCCGACGGTGCTGGTTGTCGAGAGTGCGGCGGGAATTGCTGAAGGAGGAAAAACAGGATTGACCGCTGTGACCGCAGGCTTTCTTTTCCTGACAAGCTTTGCGGTGATGCCGTATATTTCCGCAATTCCGGAGGCTGCGATCGCGCCGATTTTAATCATCGTCGGCATGTCGATGGCGGAAAAATTGCGCGATATCCCGGGAGATTTTACCGAATGGTTTCCTGCCGGGTTAACGGCGATCCTCATTCCGCTCACTCACTCCATTATCGACGGGTTAGCCGCCGGCTTCATTCTATATCCGCTGTTGAAATGGGTGACGGGGCGGCGCAGTGAAGTGCACCCTTATCAATACGTGATCGCGTTGTTGTTTATTTGTAATTATGTTCTTTTGATTATATAAAAAACACCCGTTTACGTGAACGGGTGGTAGGGTAATGCCTGTCATGTCTATGTTTATTGTTCGTAGTTTTGGACATGGCTAACGGGATACCTGCATAAAGTAATAGACAATCCTTAATGCCGAATACCCAAAATGTGTGTTTCAATCGCTTTTGCCACGCCGTTTGCGTCATTATCGGCCGTTTCTGTGTCGGCATATTGTTTTACATCCGCTTCCGCGTTGCCCATTGCAATGCTGAAACCAGCGGTCTTGAACATGGACAGGTCGTTGTAATTATCGCCAATCGCGATCGTGTTTTCGGGGGCGATGCCCAGCTGTTTAGCCATCAACGTCAAGCCGCTGCCTTTCTCGGCATCAAAAGGCATGAGTTCAATGTTGTCCTTGCCTGAAGAGGTAAGAGTGATGCTTGGATTGGCTTCCCAAGCGTCGCTAATGGTTTCTAATTTATTAGGGAATAAGGATAGAACAAGGAATTTATAAGCATTAAAATCATAACTTGGAATATCTTCGGGAGCCGGAAGCATTTTAACCTCCATATTGTTGAGCTGGCGATCGGCCTGGTCCCGTATGGCGGATGCCATTTTTCCGCCGTCGTTTTTTTCGTGGGCATACGCCTGGAGGTCATCCAAAAAGAATTGATAGGCGTCCTCCGTCGCATAAAGTCCTTCAGACGTAGCCATATGAAAGTAGAATTTCCGTTCGTGCAGCCAGGAGGCAATATCAGTGGCTACATGCAAACCGAGGTGTTTTTCCGTTAAAATATGGCCGTTCCGGTCGGCAATTATTGCACCGTTTGCGCAAATATAACCGTCGGCCGGGATGCCGGCCGTTGTGACGATATTTTTTGCGTCTTGCAAGGTTCTTCCGGTAGCGATGATGAAGGCGTGCCCCTCTTGCTGAAGGCGCTGAATTGTGGAAATCGTCTGGTCACTGATCTCTTTCTCTGTATGTAGTAATGTCCCGTCCATGTCGATCGCTGCTAACTTCATCGATTACACCCACTTTACCTGAGGATACCCTTACTATTTTACAATAGACCGAGTTGGGAGAAAAGCAAAAGGACGGTTTTATATGGACAAGGGAAAAATGAAAGGAATCTTGGTTGGCGTAGCTATGATCGTGATCATTTATATGGCTGCGCAAGTCGGCGAAGCTTGGAGTCCGACACGTCTCCGTGATTATATCGAAGGGTTTGGGATTTTTGCGCCATTGTTTTTTCTTCTTCTCAGTGGTTTACGTCCTGTCTTTTTTGTTCCCGCTTCTGTTATAGGTTTTGTCGGCGGGCTGCTGTTTGGTTTGTGGGGTGGAGCGGCACTTGCCTTTATCGGTGCACTGCTTGCTGCTTCCCTGGGCTATTTTATGGCACAATATCTCGGAGGCCGTTGGATCGAAAAAAAGATGCAGGGTGGTCGTTTGCTCGTTTTTCGAAACCAACTGTCACGCTACGGGTTTTACTACGTGTTATTTTTACGGCTCATTCCGATGCTCAGCTTTGATCTGATCAGTTATATTTGCGGATTCGCGCAAACGCCTTTTCTCAAATATATCATAGCGACAGCGATTGGCGTTTTGCCTGGGACGATGGTTTTCACCTTGATGGGCAGCAGTGTAGCTGCCGGAGACACGGAAATGTTGCTTCTCGTACTTGGGGCAGTGCTTCTTTTGCTTATTGCCGGGTTGATTTATTATGCTGTCAAACGACGGTCCGCTAATATATAAAAAAATCGTATTATTGTAAAAAAATCTCGAAAAGCAGGGTGGGACGCATACCTTTTTGCTAAAATGGATATAGATTATTGAGTTCCAAAAACGAGGAGGAGACCAACATGAATAAAAAATGGTTGTATTCTTTGCTTTCCGGTGTATTCGCGGTAGGAATGCTCGCTGCTTGTAATGGTGACATGGAAGAGGACCCGGGCATGCCTGAAGAAGGCGACGACATGGGTGAAGAAGAAGGCGACATTTAAAATCTGGCATATGAGCACTGGCTTATGAACGAAGCCGGTGCTTTTTCATACGATCGATATGTTTTTTTATCTAAACGTAGTCTTATTTTTGTTGCCTTGAAATCTTTGAAAAACTCCTGTAAAAATCTTTCTTAATCTTACTATCGATGCCAACATTTGGACCATGGTATAATCTTCCCTCCCCTTTTCATGGGCGGTTTGCCTTGCCATAATGCGTCTAGGAGGTGCTTATACATGCAAAAATATTTAGTAGCATTATCAGCTTTTTTACTCGTTCCGGCGGGAGCGATGGCAGAGGAAGAGGATGTCAGATACATAGAAGGGGATGGTATTAAAAAGGCAGGCGTCTTCGGGGACGCTGGAAGCTTGGACATTTCCGAAGAGGATGTGGAGGCAGCCACGCAAACGGTAGAAGACAAGTTTAAAAGCATTTGCGATGAGCTAGATCTTCAAGCTTCGGAAGACGTAGATGAAGATCAAGCGAACCAAGATAAACCTGCTGATGACGATGCTGAGGAGAATGGACAACAAGAAGAGCAACCGGAAGAAAACAATGAAGGTTCCAATGAAGAAGAAGGAAGCGATGAGCAACAAGAAGCAGGCGAAGGTCAAGTCGAAGGAGATGACACGGAGCAAAATAATGACCAGAGCTTCGAAACGGAAAGTGAATTCGAGCAAGAAGTTATTCGCTTGACGAATGAAGAAAGAGAAGCTCAAGGTCTAGAGCCGTTGGAAGCCGACAGTGAAGTATCTGATGTGGCGCGTGTGAAATCCGAGGACATGCGCGACAACGATTATTTCTCCCATGACAGCCCGACTTACGGTTCTCCATTTGACATGATGGACGAATACGGCCTTGATTATATGGGTGCAGGTGAAAATATTGCCGCCGGACAAACATCCCCGGAACAAGTGGTTGAAGGTTGGATGGACTCCGATGGACACCGTGCCAACATCCTTAACGAAGACTACACACACATTGGTGTAGGTCATGCTGAGGGCGGTAGCTACGGAGAGTACTGGACGCAAATGTTCATAACCGAATAGACAAAATGCAATGCAGCAGGTGGACCAACAGGGTTCGCCTGCTGTTTTTGATGGAGGCAGGCAGATAATCCATAGCTGACAAACGCAAGTTCATCCATATCTTCCTGGTCAAAAGATAACGATCTACCTCTTTAGGGTCAATATGACCGACCCTCTGCATGGGATTTCCCTCATGTTTTGAAAAAAATCCCCTGACGCTGCCAGGGGATTGAACTATGGGGGTGATCATTTAGTCACAATCGATGAAAATTTTTATTTCGCGCTTTTTTTTGTCTTTGTGGTGATCTCTTTTTTTGCACCCACAGTGGTCATGCTTTTTCTGTTCTTCTACTGGAAAACATTTAAATTTCCCGCATTTTGTAGGTTTACAAAAAACAACGTCCCCACGTTCGCCACGTTTTTTACATTTACACATTTAAAAATCAGCCCCCTTTTGCTTTTAACGTGTATTGCATTTTATGTCATTTCGAGGGCGGCTTGTAATGGATATACCTACTTGTGCAAAAAACAAGCAAGCACCTAGTAATGGCCTGCTTTAGATCAACAGCGCTTATAACGCTGAGTGGTTACAGGGGGATAACATAAAAAAGGATCGCGAAAAAATGGGCAGCGGATCCCGCGATCACAAATAGGTGCCAGATGGCGTGATGGTAAGGGAAGCGACCCCACAGATAAAAAAATGCGCCTGTCGTGTAAAAAATGCCACCGATGATGAGTAACACCAATCCTCCCGTTGGAACCACAGCGGAAAGAGGGGCCCACGCGATAACGATAATCCAACCCATCAAAATATATAGAAGTGTGGACAACACCCGGAAACGCCTAACAAAAAAGATTTTAAATACAATCCCTGTGATCGCGAGCCCCCAAATGATGCCGAACAATGTCCAACTCATGGTTCCTTCCAGTACATGGAAAAGGAAGGGGGTATATGTGCCGGCAATAAACAAGTAGATCGAAGAATGATCGAGGATTTCAAATAGATTTTTGGCTTTCCCTTTCGGAAAACTATGGACGAGCGTAGAGCATACATAAAGCAACAACATCGTGGCGCCGAAAATGGAAACACTGACGATGTGCAAAGGGGTGCCGATCTGTGTCGCGTAAACAATTAACAGCACAAGCGCCGCGATGCTTAACAGGCTTCCGATTCCATGGGTGACGGCGTTTGCGATCTCTTCTTTTTTCGTGAAAATGTTAGAATGATCAAGCAAAATAAGCCCCCTTTCTTGCTATATTATAACAAAAGCCAAGATTATTGCGAAAAGGGCGGTCGGTGAGCGCATCATCGTGTTGCATTGAGAATTGCGCATTTTTCTTCAGCTGTTTGCAATTGTGTTAATTGTTGATTAGCGGATCGTATGCTCAAGTTGTTGATGTTGGTCACCCTGCATCGTATGTAATGATTAGTCTCATTTTCTTCAATTTCGCAGGAAATATGCTGAAACGATGTGCCGGCAAGAACGACAAAGAATCCGACTTGCCATTTGTATGTGATGTGTCACGATCTGGAAAAGGCTTCCCTGGAGAATGATACTATGACAACCATTTGGCGTATGCATATAAAACCGGAAACGAATGGTGGGTACAGCGAGGAGTATATACCCTTTGCCGAAGAAATCTATCATGATTTTCCGGGCTGGAAAAATTCGATGAATGCTTTCGTGCAACAAATGTCTGGCTTGAATTTGGCCGGTCGATATTATCTGGCAAAGGTTACAGGAGATGCCCAGTACAGTTCGAACTTACCGAAACTTGATCTTTTTCATACAAGAGCTTGTGAGATCAAGGAAATAGGCGGATTGGATGTAGTGCCCGGAAGCATACAGACACATTATATTATGGGGCCAACGATTCGGCGTGTGAATAGCTCAATCCTTTACGATTATTCAATAGCTGCCTACCATGGAACGCCGCATCAAGTTGAGATCCAAGATATTCTTGCTTATTTAAGTTCTTATGACCTGGAAGATTTGGTTGGCCTCTATTTGCAGTGTGAGCTGGATTACAAAATAATTCCAAACACTTGCAAACCGACGACAAAAAGAATTGAATATACACTTGTCCGCAAGGGAAATAGAGGGCAGATAAGGCAGAGACTCTTGTCGATCAAATATATAGTCACTAGCGAAAACTAAAATTCGCATCAGTGGCTGGCCCTCGGGCGTTTATAAAAAGGTTCGAGAGCAAGCGCAACTGGCCAGGATGCTGCGGATCACAATGAAATTGTAGGTACGCCCTTATGGCCTAGAGCTACTTTCGCACTCCTGCTGGGAGAAGCGAAACGGTCATTGCCATACAACTCCTAAGTTGGAATCACTACCTTCATGTATTTGGTGTTCAGGCATTACTTGGACATTTATGCCACACTTAAATAGCGAATTGAAAATCGCTCACCAATCCCTACGATAAGGTTTTTTAACTTTCTTTTTGTATGATGTTATCCTTGCCTTGGTCACTTTTTTCTTCACTGGTTCTTGTTTTTTGAATTCAATAAATTATATTCTATTGCTAGTTTAAAGAATTCTGGTAATGTTTTAATTATAGCAATCATGACTGCTGTAACCATTAGAACAATATAATCCACATTCTCACCTCCATCAACAATAAAGTACTTTCACAAATATATGTGTATTATAGAACGCTAACGTTCCTTTATCTATTCTATAATGAATATTAAAAAATTTGCACTCGCATCTGCTTATATATTTACTTAATAGAGCTTTATCCTATTTATTTTTTAGCTCTATTTTGGATTAAATCGAACTAAATCATCTTTTTTGGAACTGCTAAACAAATGTCGATCATTTCCGCTATATAAAAATTAACACTTTCTAGCAGAGGGTAGCAGAGAATGGAGGGCTGTCCCGAAGGCAGCCCCGATTCTCCATAATGATATAGATACTCGATATACAAAAGTAAGTTGGCGATTGAAAAGGCGGGTAACGGGTCCCCAAGATCATTGGAGACGGATGCCTTGCGAACGTTGGAACACGAATATAATTCGACATCTAAGACACTTTTTCATGAATGTTTTTTCACCGTGAGTTTATAGCAACTTCTTTTCATTGACAGCATCCGACCGATTAAAGTAGAGGCTTGCATTGCACGGTTGAATTCTCATTACGACTTACATATTGAAGACACGCTCCGTGACGCTTAATGAATATCCGTTTGGACAAGATAGAGCCGGGCGGATTTATTTCAGAAGAGATGATAACAAGGTGCAATTTTTTCGGATTAGCCGCACGAAAAATGAGAAAGAATCGCTCGATCAAAAGCGGGTGGTTGCGTGGTTGAAGAAAAATAAGTGAATGTCGGGAAGATTTTTTCATGGAAAGTTTAATATTTTTTTCGTCCTGCCGATACGTGGAGTAGAAGGGTAATTAGTTACTAAAAACCTGGTACATCCTCCTGGAAACAGGGGTTGTATATAAAGGGACACATGGACGTGGCCCACATTAAATCTATGGAGGGATGATCAGAATGATTATCAACAACAACTTAAGTGCGATGAACGCGCACCGGCAATTGGGCGTCAACCAGAACAACATGCAAGATTCCATGGAGAAGCTATCTTCCGGTGAGCAAATAAATCGTGCGGGAGACGACGCGGCGGGGCTCGCGATCTCGGAAAAAATGCGGGCGCAAATCCGCGGATTGGATCAAGCGAGCAACAACGCACAAGACGGGATTTCTTTGATACAGACAGCAGAAGGCGCGTTGGATGAGACGCATCAAATCTTGCAGCGTATGCGGGAGCTGGCGACCCAATCTGCTAATGATACGAATCAAGATGATGTAGACCGGGACGCGATTCAGGAAGAAGTGGATGCGCTTGCAACGGAAATCGACAGAATTTCAGGGAACACGGAGTTTAACAGCCAAAGCTTATTAGATGGCAGCTTTGAAGGTAAATTTCATATTGGGGCGAACTCCGGACAAAATATGGACGTTTCGATTGATCAGATGGATGCTACATCCCTTGGAGTTGCAGGGGGAGGAGAGTTTCTTACAGAAGGGTCAGCAGATGTTGAAGGCTTAGGGGAGCAAACCGTTTTGCAAGACGGGGACGATAATGTTGTCGCTGTGCAGGCTGACAATGAAAACTGGTATGCTGTCGATGATGTTGAGTTAGATAATAGTGATAATGTAGTTCCGGTTGAAGGGGCAACTGCGCTAGAGCCAACAGAGGTTGATCAGATTGATGGTGAAGTGGTGACTTCTGAGCAGACAGACTATGAAGGAGTAGAAACAACCGTTTACTCTAATAACGCCGGAGATGTTGTCGGTGTTGAGGCTACTACGGGGGAGGATTCGGGTGAAATCTTCGCGCCGGATGATGTTTCAGTTGAAGATGACGAAATATCTGGTGGGGGAGAGCAATTAACTCTGGAAGACGGCTATTCCCTCGGCAGCAACGGAGACGGGATTGATGTTTCCACCCAATCAGCAGCGGATGGAGCCATTGACACGATAAATACCGCGATAAACTATGTTTCAACGCAGCGCTCAGAACTTGGTGCCGTGCAAAATCGCCTTGA
This sequence comes from Salicibibacter halophilus, assembly GCF_006740705.1. GTDB lineage: Bacteria > Bacillota > Bacilli > Bacillales > Marinococcaceae > Salicibibacter > Salicibibacter halophilus. The sequence continues at coordinate 3,235,283 of NZ_CP035485.1, forward strand.
ACACACAATCGCAAACTTGGACAACGCATCTGAAAACCTTCAAGCGGCAGAATCTCGCATTCGAGACACAGACTTAGCTCAAGAAATGATGGAATTCACACAGAGCAACATCCTTTCCCAAGCCTCTCAGTCCATGCTCGCACAAGCCAACCAATTGCCGCAAAACGTCCTTCAGTTGTTGCAATAAGAATAGAGGAGAGCGGGGCGATGCTCTGCTCTTTTTTGGTTGTTGTTATTTAGAAGGTGTGCAAGCCGTAGCAGCCATGGCTTTGCGTTAACGCATGAGCATCGCCGTTGGGGTTGGTTTTCTATATGTTTTCCGATATCATACATCTTTCAACAATAACTGAATATAATTGGAGATACCTATTCCCGTCCATTTTTTTAATAGTTTCAATGCACTGAAGTGAAAGGCATTGATGTAAATGGTGTAGGATACTTTTTGTGTTTCAGTTGCTATCATGTTTTTAGACTGAATAATTCTTTGTCGCCGCAATGTAGGGAGATTTATATTTAAAAGCTCTGTTTTTATTTGTAAAAGGTGATTTAATTTTTTGGAAGGTGAGGGTGAGTCTTGTAAAAAGCGTTTTAATGCTGGTGGAAGATAGATTGTAGTTCGGCAAGGGACTTGATCATGAAATGTATTGCATTTTGTAAGGAGTTCTATGGTTTCATTTTGTAATCTGCTATGTTCTTCTGATAAAGACTTTCTTTTCATGCCCAGAGACAAGAAGGGTGATACATATGTGTGAAAAAGTTCAACATCCTGTCTGCTACTAATGTCTAAACGATTTTGGGTATCAATATGGGCTTGTAAGCTAAACCTCTCCATGAGCAATTTTTGCAAAAAGACAAGTTCTTGGTGTTGAAAACATTCAGTAGATAGGATAATACGTGATTTACTTTTCAAATTACCATCATCTTGGAACCAAATGGCGAGGGACTCCGCGTTGAAGTAAGATTTCAATAGGTGTTTCGGGATAACTTTCTTTTTTTGGTTGTACCATTGTGGATATAGATCGGATAATCGTTTGTCTATGTGACTTTGGCAAATCAAAGTTGTATATGATTGGCCAGTTCGCCAATCTTTGTAACTATATGCTTTAGGATTGGTTGGCCCGAACGTCAAATACCGTGAAAAAAGTAGGAGTTGATCTTCGGTATATTGCTTATCTTTTAAACTGTGTCTGAACTGTAGTCTTGCTTGATTCTTCATATTTAAATAGCCATCGCCTAACAGTTTGCCGCACATAATAGATTGGAATTGTTGATTGGACATTTATTACATCTCCCGAACACTTGTTCTGATTATATTGTATAATAAACTACTCCGGAATGGAAGAGTTATTATGTTTATTTATTTAAATAAAAAACCGAGCACAAGGACATTCCCTGCACCCGGTTTTTTACTCAGTATAATAAAATATATAAATGCTTAACGCGAAAAGACGTGGTTCCCAATGACCTTTAGTTCTTCTTGCGTGGCATTCCAATGATTGTCTGCTGTTTCAGGATTGTAGAAAAAGAGTGATTCATGTTCTTCTCCGTCTGTTGCCAACGCTTCACGGGCCGCTTCTTTAGCCTCTTCGTCTGCCGGTTCATCGATCGTTCCGTCAAGCACAGGGCTAAATTGATATTGTCCGCCTGGGGAAACCTCATGAACAACGTCATGAATGGAATCCGGGAACTGATCATCCGCAACACGATTAAGAATGACTGCTCCAACGGCTACTTTTCCTTCATAGGGCTCGCCTTTCGCTTCCGCATGGATGAGACGAGCAAGAAGATCTTTCTCCTCAGGCGTGGCCGCTAACGAAGATGGAAGTTCCAATTTTTCACCCACATGAAGGGTTTCATCAGGTTTTCCGTTTAGTTCTTGGATATCTTCCGGCGCTACGCCATAGTCTGAGCCTATCGACCAAAGTGATTCTCCTTCATCAACCGAGTGTATATGAGCATTGGCCATTGAAACGTCCGCAAAGACGAAGAATAAAGCCAATGGAAGAATCGCGATTTTTAATCGTTTCATGGTTGCATAATGCCTCCTTTTTTGTGGTACACAAGGAAGATAACAAGTGAACGAGACAAAAGCACCAGGTAAAAACACCCAACGAAAATATGTTTCAATGAAAAACTTGCAATAACAGGCATGAAAGCGTAATTTATCATTTTAGTTACATGAAGTAATGTTTGAAACAATCTATGAGTGCTGTGTATGGAAGGGTTTTGTACTCAAACGGGGGTAAATGTATTTTGGACTCATTATGGGTCACCAACCAAGCCGATTGAAGCCCTAACTAAAGTTAGCGGAAGCCATTAGGTCGTCAACCGAGCTGGATGGAGCCCTAACTAAAGTTTGTGGAAGGCGTTAGGTCGTCAACCGAGCTGAATGAAGCCCTAACTGAAGACGGTGGGGGTCATTAAGTCGTCAAACGAAGAGAATGGAACCCTACTGAGATCACGGGGGCTGTTTTTCCTTTGATATACCCTTTCATATCTCGGTTTTCCGCCAATACAAAAGAACCGGGGACGAAAAGTTTTCATCCCCGATCCCCGATTCTAATCTATTTTAACGAGCAAAGACGTGGTCCCCGATTGTAATTGTCTCGTCTCTTGTGGCATTCCAATGATTTGAAGCTGTTTCAGGATTGTAAAAGTAAGTGGAGCCTTGACCTTGGCCGTCAAAGACGATCGCTTCGCGGGCCGCTTGTTTCGATTCTTCGTCAGCCGATTCATAAATCGTTCCATCTAGGACGGGGCTGAACTGGTAACTACCGCCTTCAACCTCATAGATGACCTCTTCAATGGAATCCGGAAACTGGTCATCAGCCACGCGGTTAAGCACAACGGTTCCGACGCCTACTTTTCCGTGATAAGGTTCACCTTTCGCCTCGGCATGAATGATGCGGGCTAGTAACTCCTCTTCCTCTGGAGAGACGGAGGATTCCGGAATCTCCAGATGTTCCCCGGGATTAATCGCTTCTTCAGACTTTCCATTCTCCGCTTTAATGTCCTCGGTCGCGACACCGTAATCAATCCCAATCGACCAAAGCGATTCGCCTTCATTGACGTCATGTGTATTTGCATTGGCTTCTGAAACACCTGTAAAAGCAAAAAATGCAACAACCGGCAAGGTCGCCAATTTTAATCGTTTCATAGATGTATGTACCTCCTCTATCAAGATGTGCAATACTTAAAGTAACAAGGAAGAGGGACTATTGCATCAGGTAATGAATCCCAATTACACAAAATGATAAAATAAAGGTTGCAGCAATAGGAAAGGCCTAGGTTTTTAACATTTACGTTACAGGATTTGTAACATAAAAAAACCGGCATCCGCCGGCTTTTTTATTAGTCTATTTCATCATAATTTTCAAGGTCATCATCCGGAGTGTAAGGTTCCGAAGTATCCGAGTGGCCGAACAGGGACTCCTCTATTTCTCCATCGAGGAGAAATTGGGTTGAGTCATAGCCGAACTGAGCCATAATGTGGGCGACCTGGTCCAAAAACCCTACTTCCGCTGATGAACCGAAGTTGGCATTGGTGACTTCCGGAGAGAACGATATGTGCGCAGTGCCATTTTGATCTTCTACGTATTGGACTTCCACACCCTCATCGGCGAGAATGGCCGTCAATTCGTCACTTTCCGGTCCGTTCAACCATTCTTCCACTGCTGCGGCAGGCAATTCTTCCGTGGATTCAGCGGTTACTGTTCGTGTTTCCCTATACATGTTCAACGCTTCTTCATCATAGAATAGAAGATCGACCTCTTCCGTCGCTGTGCCGTCTTCATCCTCCATGCCGTTTTCCTCTTCTGCACCATCTTCTTCGGTGCCGTCCTCTGTCCCGGTATCGTCATCCGGTGTTCTTTCAGCACCTTCTTCTCCATTTTCTTGATCTGCTCCGTTTTCTGCATCCATATCTGTTTCTTCGTCTGATTCTGTAGGCATTTCCTGCTCATTTTCGCCTGCCGAATCGTCTTCAGCATCATTGCATGCACTCAACGTTATCGCCATAACAGCGGTAACAGTAAAGATGAGCGACCGTTTCATTCATTCTCCTCCCCCGTATATCTGAAATGTTGCCACTTCAGTTTAAAAAACCCCCTCTTGTTTGTCAAAACTTTGCTGGGGTCTATCAGGAAGGTCAATCCGTGCTATAATGGCGTAGACTGCTTGTCTTCAATGTAAAACATAATGATAAACACTATAAAAAATTGTAACGCTTCCGGTTAAAAAACGACTGTTAGGGGGAACGGAAGTGATTGATCGTACATTTGACCGCCTCTATGAGCAATACCATCAATCCATTTATCAATTTATATTTTATATGGTGCGTGATCAGAATGCAGCGGAAGAACTCGTGCAAGATGTCTATATAAAAGTTTTGGGGTCGTATGAAAATTTTGATGGAAAAAGCAACGAAAAGACTTGGTTATTTTCAATAGCGAAGCATTTGGCCATCGATTATATTCGAAAAGAAAACCGGCAGAAAAGAAAATGGCTTGGCACCATCGTTTCGAACGATAAAATCGATGTGCACGACCCTGCTCCTTTGCCCGAGGAAATTGCCTTGGCAAAGGATGAAGTAAGGGCCGTCTATGAAGCTCTTGGCACATGTTCAATCGCTCATCGTCAAGTGCTTATTCTTCGTTTTATTCAATCATTATCCGTCAAGGAGACAGCGGAATCGTTAGGCTGGTCTGAGAGCAAAGTTAAAACAACACAACACCGTGCCATTAAACAAATGAGGAAGATTTTAAACACGGAAGAAAGGGAGGAGGGAAGCTTTGAGACGCAATCATCGCGAAGACGGCATCGAACGTAATTTAAAAGCGCTCGATGGAGTCGAAGATACGCGCGGCAAAGAGAAGATTTATCGTAACATTCGGCTGAAAATGAGCGAAAGCAAACCGCCGGTTCGCCGGTTCAGAAAACCGGTTGTATGGGGATTATCGACAGCCGCCGTTGTTGTGTTGACAGTGATTGTCGTCTCCCAAGGCCCTTCCCCCGCCACCCATGAAGAATTCGGTGCCGAGTCCACAGCGGAACGAGAAGGGGAAAACCATCCACTTGATGGAGGGGATGGTGACGAAGAAGAGGAAGAGGAGCAGCATGCACAAGAGCAAGAGTATGAGGAAACCGTTAGGGAAGAAGAGGACATCACAGAACAAGAAGAGAGACAAGAAGGGGTTCCAGAAGAAGATATGGAACCTTCGGATGATCACAACGGAGAAGGAGCAGATCAAGAACAAGAGGAAGACGGGGAAGAAGAGGATTCCATTGATCGAAGAGTCGTGGAGATGGATGAAGTCTATGCAGATGTTCATTACCGCTCTGCAGCCGCTCAAGGTGAGCAGCAGCTCCTTACTTTGCCTTTTTTGGCCCCTGACGATGAAACAATCGTGACGATTGCCGTTGATCATTCCGGTGAAGCAGAGGAAGATAGCGCAACCGAGGTGCTCGATCGGATAGACCCGGATGAACTTGGGCTGCATGCCTCGCCTTTACTGGACATAGAGGAACAGGAGCACGATGAAATAATCCGTGAAGGGCTAGAGGAAATTGCTCGTTTTGATAATGAGGAAGGTTGGCCGGCCGAATGGAAGGAACGATTGCAAAAAGAAGATGCTGATACCGAAGCATCCGCGGGCTATTATGTTTTCCAGGCCGAGGATGGAAATGCGTATCTGGTGTCAGGAAAAAGTTTGGATATGGAAGAAGCCTCCGGGGATAATCTGGAAGAAACATTACAGCGGATGGAAACGGAAGAGAAGGAAAACGTCCATTCGGTGATTCCGCCCAATGTTGAACTGGAAAATGTGGATGAACGCGACGAAGAAAGTGTTTTGATTTCTTACTCGGGTTTGGATGAAACAATTGAAAGTGACGAAACGCAATGGTTGATGTTTGTCGAGGGCGTTTTATTGGCGGCCGCTGATTTTGGCTATCATGATGTTGAATTTGACGGGGATTTGGGAGAAATTGAACAGATTGGCCCGTACGATTTGGCCGAAACAATCGATCCGCCCTACGCTCCAAATTATATCGGGGAAATGGAAAATTAATGCCGGAAACCCGTGGGCTTCCGGCAGCGGACAATGGTGTTTACGAACCGGCTTTCTTTTTATACAAAATCAGATGCACTTTCCATTGCATCTACGGAGCCAGTGCCTTGTGTGTTTTCTTCAAGCCCCATATCTTCCGCGCCTTCGAGCAATCTTGCTTTAATGTCATCCGGATCCCAGTCGCTGTTTAATTCAAGCAGCTGGGCACAGATGCCGGCAACGATCGGCGTGGCCATCGACGTACCGGACATGGACGTGTAATGATCATCCATCCGGCTGGATTTCGTTATTTTATCCAAAAACGAATTTGGAGAGCGAACGGAAACGACATCGACACCCGGCGCAAGGACGTCCGGTTTCGTTTCCCCATCGATCGTTGGACCGCGGCTGGAAAAACTGGCGACTGTGTCATCGGCACGATCCGGGGTATCTTGATCGTCGAGGGCACCTACGGTAATAATCTTTGGGCTGATTCCGGGGGAAGAAATGGTGCCGGAATTTGGCCCTTCATTTCCTGCCGCGGCAACGACGACCATCCCTTCGTCCCAGGCTTGGTTTACCGCCTCCACGACCGGGTCATCATCGGCAGGTTCAGAGGCTGGACTCCCCAAGGACAGGGATAGAATATCAATGTCGTATGCTTCTTTATTTTCCATGCACCAATCAATCCCCGCGATGATGTTTGACAACGGACCGGATCCTGATTTGTTAAGCACTTTGACACCCACAATATTCGCATTCGGTGCCGGAGCGACATATTGACCGTCGGATAAATACCCATTTCCGGCCGCGTCACCTGCGCAATGGGTGCCGTGCCCATTATCATCGTACGGCTCGGAACGATCGTTGATGAAATCTTTAAAAGCGACAATGCGATTCTCGGGTTCGGTAAAATCTTGACTAGGGTGCACGCCGGTATCAAGGATCGCGATTGTTGTTCCATCACCTGTGATGTCGCTTTCTTGTAAGAAACTGGAACGTGTCGTTTCCGTTGCGGTATCGAGCAATGCGTTAATGGAACGATTTAAATATATTTTTTCTATATCATCGCAGTTATTACATAGCTTTTCGAGCGCCCGGGCTGTTAACGTGCCGCTTTGGCATGAAAAGCGCGGGAACGATTGCATGACTTTGCAACGGGCATGACTGTCAGCGATGTGTTGAAATACGGCGCTCCCATTTCGGTAACCGTCTGATCCTCGCTTGAATTTGATAAGGACGGGGAAAGATTTTGTTCTGCGGACCCAGTTATCTGCCATATTTTGCAAGAAACACGGGGTGAATCGTAACGGTTTGATTGCTCCGATCAATGCATGCCTAAGATGAGTATCTATCAAAGGGCCATACGCACGGGCAATCTTTACGGTAGTTAAATGAAACATAGAAAAAGCCCCTTTTCTTTGCTGGTTTCACAAGCACTTTATGCTTGTCGTTCCAGCGTTGGGGCGGTTTTTGTTTAGAGAGCGGCAAAAATGATTGATTTGTTTATGCTTGTTTCGCCGCCGGCTCCAGGCTTATTATAGAATGTTATTAAAAAAAGAGGTTTGCCAAAACGCCTGCAATAACGAGAATGATAAAGATGATCCCCAGTGTGTTAGCGATCAACGAGCCATTGATGCGAGGCACTCGTCTTTTTTTATTCCAGCGGTTGGGGTCAAATTGCGGCGTGCCGTCATCGTCATCTTTTGGCGGCCTGAACCGTTGAGAGGGTACGAACGGCCGCGCGTTTATCAAAAATGGCGAAGCAAATGCTACTCCGGATAACGCGCCGATAAGGTGTGCCAAAATGTTGATGCCCGGCATTAGAAACGTCATAATAATGCCGATAACGAGAATAATCGTAACGATTTGCCGGCTCTGGGGGTCAATTAGTTCCTTACGAAACAGCATCATATAAACATATAACCCGAGAAGTCCGTAAATCGCGCCGGAAGCACCGACATGCCGATAAGAGAGATCCTCCAAGAGAAATGTGGCCACGTTCGCCGTAACACCCGTCAGAAAATAAAAAGAAATAAACTTTACTTTTCCCAGCATCTGTTCAAGCGCCGGCCCGAACAAGAAAAGGGCAAAAGAATTAAACAACATGTGTTGCAACCCAAGATGCAAAAGGATCGGTGTGAAGATCCGCCACCACTCACCAGCGGCAATTGCGGCATTAAAACCGAGGAAGTAATATTCGATAAGGATACCGGGAGGAAAGATCCCCATTGACCAAGTGTCACAACGAGAAACAAAAGAAGATGTATGCTAAGTAATATCGTAATGACAGGATAATTACGTGTGAAGGAATAAAATGTTTCATTACGGACGAACATGAGACCACCCTTTCAAAGTTCAAGCCGATGCATCAAAGAAATAATTAGCCGGAATGGGAGGCTGGGCAAACGGTATGTAGTGGTTGCTGCCTCCAACGTTTCCTAATATTCTACCATATGACGATATTCATGATCGAATGAGAGAGAGAACATGAGGAGGAGAAGATATGATTGTAGGGACCGGCATCGATATTTCGGAATGTAAAAGAATCGAAGCCGTCATCTCAAGGCAACCTCGCTTCATAACAAGAATTTTAACAGTGGAAGAGCGAAAAGGGTTGGATGGGATGAATGATCGACGAAAAATCGAATTTATTACCGGCAGATTCGCCATTAAGGAAGCATTCGCAAAGGCTAATGGAAGCGGGATCGGCGAAGCGGTCAACTGGAAAGATGTGGAGGTTTTTCCTGCCCAAAACGGTGCGCCCATGCTTGTTTGCCCAAAGCTTGATGAGTCGATCCGTGTCCACGCCTCGATCTCTCATTCTCACGCTTATGCAATCGGCCAGGTCATTCTGGAAAGAGCGTAAGTTAATGAGGGCGTGGCGGTGAAGGAGCGAAAGAAACCGGTCGAACCTCGTGTTAATTGACCATGCGCCGTCTCCCATCGATCTGTATTCAGCGATCGCCCATGTTTCAGATCGATAGAAGGAACCCATCGATCTGTTTTTAGCGGCCGCCTAAGTTTCAGATCGATAGAAGGGTCCCAACGATCTGATTTCAGCGATCGCTCCGATTTCAGATCGTTTGACCACGTCTCCTAATCTTCTGTGAACGAAGAAACATAGGGTTATTTAAATAGAACATCCGAAAAACGACACTAGTACAACTTTTTAAAAGTCCTTTCCCGAAATGCGAACACTGGACGCGGGGTTTCATAGCCGTATCTTTATCAGCCGAATTTTGCAATATATGCATCTCGCGTTAGGTCTCCATCAACCGCTGGGGAGACCTACCCTCTTCCGCACGCCCACGTTCGGCGCCACAATCATTGGGTGGCGACGCATATTACAAATGAGTGGTCATCACCCACTAGGCCTATACAGCCCCCTTTTTAGTTTCAGCGTTAATGTTTCTCTTTCAGACGAGCCGGCATAAGTGCTTAGGTTGTCTCATATGATGTATTGCGGTTAGGAGGGGCCTGTCATGTAAGTGGAAGGGGCGGAAATGGCAAAAAAAAATGTTATTTCATTTGAATGTCTTGGATTGCGGGGTGCTGCCATAATGGTTGATGGATAAAAGGGAGTCGTAATTAGTATGGGACGTGATTCTTAGCTATCTCTTTGTGCCATTGCGGCAAGACGGTAGTTGCTTTCGCGCCATTACGCTTGTCGCCCGCGCATAAAGGGCAGGGGGATCGCGATGGTAAGAAAGCAATGTCACCCACTAAGAGGATTCACCCCGACCACTTGCATTATTGATCTTTAAACAGCTGCTCATAAAGGTACCCTCCTTTGTCGTTACAACTGAGACAAAGGAGAGATATTCGGTGAAAAATGCAAGATGGCTATCTTTGGTTACATTGGCTTCAGTCGTATTGCTGGCAGCTTGCGGTGACAAATCACAAGAAGAAGTCATTGAGGAGCTGGATGAGACGTTACAGACGATGGACGGTTATCAGGCGGAGGCGACGATGACGATGCAAACAGGACAAGAGCCGCGGCAATATGAGGTAGAAATTGCGCATATGCAAAACGATGAAAACAGGTACTATCGCGTGGAACTGCAAAATGAAGATGAGGAACAAAATCAAATGATCCTGCGAAATGACGAAGGTGTTTTTCTGCTCACCCCGGCACTGAATAAAAGCTTTCGGTTTCAAAGCGATTGGCCGAATAATAACAGCCAAATTTATTTGTATGAATCGTTAATCGGTGATATTTTAACAGATACCGAACGGGAATTTGCCGTGGAAGAAAATCAGTATGTATTTGAAACGAGCACGAATTATCAAAATCAAAACCTTCATCAGCAAGAAATTGTGCTAAATAGCGATGATTTGTCCCCTCACGCGGTTCGAGTGTTTGACGAAGACTACAATACGCTAGTGGAAGTTGTTTTCGACTCCTTTACGCTCGATGAGACATTAGAAAGAGAACAATTCGATATGGATGCCAATATGGAGTCCGAGGAGGAAGAGGGAGAAGAACCGGCAGCAGTTGAAGAGGAAGAAGAGGCTACAAGTTTTGACGTGTTTATGCCCTCCCATGAACCGTCAAACACGGAGTTGGCCGAAAGTGAAGAAGTGGAGACGGATGTAGGGAAACGTGTGATTCTAACCTATGAAGGCGACCAACCATTCACCATTATTCAACAGCCGGCAAGCATTTCTGCCGCTTCCGGAACATCGCCGACAGAATTGGGGCATGGAGAACCTGAAGTGTTAGGAGACGTTGTAGGTGTCATGTCCGAAGAAACACTGACGTGGACGAGTGACGGGATTGAATTTATCATCGCCTCTGATTCGCTGGAGTCCGAGGAGATGTCCGCGATCGCGGAATCAATGACTTCTACATCAACAAAATAATCCCGGCATTGAAAACGAAAGCTAAGACCGGCTGGACCCAGAGTTGTATTCTGGGTCTTTTTTGTTAAAAGATGAACGATAAGGCGTTGACATCCATGATGAAGCGTCCAATAATAAATAATGAATAGTTGGGTAAAACAAGGAGAATTTATTGTGGACACTTATCGAGTCAATCAGTATCGAGACACTTGGATAGACGTTGATGTAAAAGCAATTGCCAGCAACATCAAAGCAGTAAAAACGCTCCATCATCCGGATGTTAACGTAATGGCTGTGGTGAAAGCGGATGGGTATGGCCATGGTGCGGTAACCGTTGCGAGAATGGCGATTGAATCAGGAGCGACGTGGATTGGCGTGGCTCTTTTGGAAGAAGCGGTGGAATTAAGAGAAGCAGGGATCGACGCCCCAATTTTAGTGCTAGGCCGTATCAACCCTCAAGATGCTCCTGTGGCCCAACATTACCGCGTTTCGATTACAGTTTTTCAAAGTGAGTGGTTAGTGGAGGCAAGTAGCTACCTTGATCCCGAGCCTCCGTTAGATGTACATCTTAAATGTGATACGGGGATGGGGAGAATTGGATTAACGGATGAACAGTCTTTGTTGGACATTACAAAGATGCTGAAAGCGGACAAAAAGTTTGAGATGACCGGAATTTACACGCACCTGGCAACCGCAGATGAATGGGGAAGCGATTACCTGACCGAGCAATTAAAAGCTTTTCAAGCGTATGTTCAGCTGGCAAAAGAAACAGTCGGAAACATCCCTCATATTCATTACAGCAATAGTGCTGCAAGTTTGCGATATCCGGGAAACGATTATAATATGATTCGTTTTGGCATCTCAATGTACGGCCTTGTCCCCGCGGTTGAGACCGCGACGGATATTCCGGTTTCTTTAAAACCGGCAATGTCGCTGCACAGCCGGTTGACACATGTAAAAAAAGTCCAGCCGGAAACTTCTATCAGTTATGGCGCTACGTATCAGGCTAGCGAAGAAGAGTGGATCGGTACGGTGCCGATCGGCTATGGGGATGGGTGGTTAAGGGCAAACGCGACAAACGGGGGAGAAGTGCTCGTGGAAGGGGAGCGCTGTCCGATTGTTGGCAGAATATGTATGGATCAAATGATGATAAGGCTTCCTGCAGAAGCCCCGCTCGGAACGAAAGTGACTTTAATCGGAAAGCAGGGAAATAAAGAAATCAGCATAGAAGAAGTATCAGAACGTCTTTCCACCATTACGTACGAAATTCCTTGTACTTTAAACAGCAGGATTCCTCGTATTTATCAGTGAACGTCCGCTCCTGGATATCCATTTACTGCACCTGAAATTTATGAATTAATTTTGAGTGTATGCAGGAATTATTCGAAACACGTCGAATTGTACTGTTAAGTATCCGTAGTTTTGATGGCAAGGTGGAAAAAATCTGTTTTTGCAAATTAGCGGGCAGGATGCTATTATATGTACAGAGTACGTAAAGAACGTGTGCGACTGGTGTGTGCAGGGGGTATCCGACTTGTCTCAGGAGAACGCTAGGCAAATTATGATCAGCCTTCCTAACTATTTATTACAAGAGGTGGACCGAATGACAAAACGCGATGGGTTAAACCGTAGTGATTTTATCCACCAAGCGGCAACAAAGTATTTGCATGAGCGTAAGCAGGTTGTGCGGGAATCCATGCAAAGGGGCTATGTTGAGATGGCCACCATTAACTTGAACATTGCCGATGAGTCGTTTCAGTTGGAAGAGGAAGCAGAATCACAGGTTCAGTATACGCATATTAGAGGGGTGCAATTTTAGTGTTTGCGTCTTGATTTTTCTCATAGTTCTTTTATAAGGCGACCCCTACGGCAAACAAGTTGCTGCGATCGATCATGATCGTGGGCAACTTTTTTACTGTCCGGAAAAGGTCAAATGTAGAATGTTTTTGCCTTAGATATTGCTGTGCGCAAGGTTTGCGTTTATGTATAAAGAATGGAATAATTAATTTAGATGCGAATTTCAGGTTTTAGATTGCAATATGGGAGGAATAAGGATGAGTTCTTCGGTTATAGATTTTATTTATCAAAGAAAGGATCATTATATTACTAGATGGAAAGCAGACTTTGATCCACTTGCATTTAATGATGCACAATCGGAAGCTCTGGCAGATGAGCTGAAAATGGAAATGATAGACATCCTTTTAAATGACTTATATACCGAAGAGCAAGGACTGGAAGCTCGGTTGCGGCGGCTTGCAGACCGTTTAATTCATTATGGATTCCCGTTGGGAAATTTTATTCGCGGTTTACATTCCTTGCGGCGCTTGCTTAGAAATGATTTGGCTGTAGAATACGCGGAAGAAAGTCTGATGGAATTTGAGGCTCGGATGGACGATTTGGTCAGTACATTGGTGGACGAGTCCGCGAAGACGAGGGAAAATATTATAGACTCGCAAAACCATGCCCTCAAAGAGTTATCCGTTCCCTTGATCCCCGTTTTCGATGATATAAGCGTAATGGCTTTAATCGGTACGATTGATACAACGCGTGCCCAGCATATCATGGAAAATTTATTGGAAGGCATTGTCGAGCACCGTGCCCAAGTGGTGCTGATTGACATTACCGGAGTTCCGGTCGTGGATACGATGGTTGCCCACCATATTATTAAAGTGTATGAAGCAGTTCGGCTTGTAGGGGCTCAATGCATTCTCGTCGGAATTCGGCCTGAAATTGCCCAAACGATCGTTAACCTTGGCATCGATTTGCGCAATTTCTCGACAAAAAGCACCCTGCAAAAGGGAGTCGAAGCAGCCATGGAAATAACGAATCGTGAAATCAAAGAATTGCCGCGCGCATAAAGCGGGAGGATAAAACAACCGGACGAGAGCACGGAGGTATATAGTATGAAAATACCGATACTAAAACTTGGAAAGTATTTGTTGATTTCTGTCCAAGTAGAATTGGATGACCAGACAGCGCTGCAATTCCAGGAAGATCTGTTAAACCAGATCCATAAAGAAGGTTCCGAGGGCATCGTTGTGGACTTGACATCGGTTGAAATGATTGATTCTTATATTGCAAAAGTCATCGGCGATGTAGTCGATATGTCCAATCTAATGGGTGCGAAAGTTGTCTTGACCGGCATACAACCAAGCGTTGCCATAACGTTGGTCGAGATGGGAGTCACATTAACCGATGTTCCTACAGCACTAAATTTGGAGCAAGGGCTTGAGAAATTGCAAGAGGAATTGGAGGGTTGATCATGCGTGTGCAATCCTCTGTTGAAATTGGGACGGAATGGGGCATCGTATCGGCGCGTCAAGCTGGAAGAGAGCTTTCAAAAGAAATGGGTTTCAACAATGTGGACCAGGCTCGAATAGCAACAGCCATATCGGAGCTCGCACGCAATATTTATTTATATACAGACAACGGCGTGATTGATTTGGACGTGGCGGAGAAAGCTTATTCAAAAGGAGTTAAAATTGTAGCTCGTGACGTGGGGCCGGGCATTGAAAATTTGCGAGACGCGATGACAGATGGTTATTCATCGTCAAACGGACTTGGGGCGGGGCTGCCTGGGGTAAAGCGTTTAATGGATGAGTTTGATATTGAATCCGAGCCCGGCAAGGGGACAATCATTACTGTAATTAAATGGCTTCGGTAGGGAGGTTTGCGAAGATGGAAGTGTATCAAGTACTACAAAGCAGTTATAAACAAATTCTCTACAATTTTCTCCATCAAAAAAGTGAACAAAGCCTGTATGATGCGCAGCAATTCAGTAAAAAAGTCATTGAAGAAGACATTTCGCCCGAAGAAATTGTAAGCATTCACTTAGAAGTCATTGAAGAATTATACTCTGATTTGTCACCGGAAACACGGAAATCTTTCGAGTTTTTGTTGGAAGTGATGATCGGCTACGGGATGGCGTACCGTGAACACCAAATCTTGAAACAAAGACAGTCGGAATTGGAATCGGAAATTGATGTGGCAGCGAACATGCAAGACACATTTGTGCCCGATGAAATTCCCCAAAACGAAGGTTTGGACATAGGAATTATCAGTGTTCCCGCTACAAAAATGAATGGGGATTATTATAATATCATCCAACCGGACAATGAAAGCATCAGTATCGCGATTGCAGATATCATCGGAAAAGGGGTGCCCGCGGCTCTTTGTATGTCGATGATCAAATACGCGATGGACAGTCTTCCGGAAGGATTAATGCAACCTGGCCAACTGTTGGCAAGCCTGAACCGGACCGTTGTGCAGAATATTGCTGATCACATGTTTGTGACGATGATGTATGCATCCTATGATTTCCGTACACACCTTTTTTCTTATTCGGGTGCAGGCCATGAACCTGGTTTTTATTATCATTTCGATGAAGACCGATTTGAGGAATTGTACGCAAAGGGATTGGCCCTTGGCATTTCACGCAACACCCAATACAGAGAGTATCAACTGCCGCTTTTACCCGGAGATTATGTTGTTTTGCTGACGGATGGCGTTACGGAATGCAGAGCAGGTGAAGAATTTTTGGAACGCGAGGAGTTAATGAGACTTCTCCGGCTATACGAAAACAAAAGTGCGCAGGAAATGGTAGACAATGTTTATCGGGATTTGGAAAAATGGCAAGACTTTCAACTTCATGATGATTTTACCCTTATTATTTTACGGCGAAACGTTTAACTTAAAAGAATAATGGGTATTTACAATTACGGCCTATCAGGCCGTTTTATTTTAGAGGCACTTATCTATTTTATACAAACATTCATTATCGAGAGAAGCACCATCGAGGAGGAAAATGCATGAATTTAGATGTGAAGACAGAAACGTTAGCCAATGAGATGAAAATGTTTGTCTCCGGTGAAATTGATACGTACACCGCTCCACAATTAAAAGAAGCATTAATGCCTTTGGCCGGGAAACCGGGAGCAACGGTCACCGTGGATTTGGGAGGCGTCGATTACATTGACAGCACGGGCCTCGGCATCTTTGTCGGTGCATTGAAAGCTGCGGATCAAAATAATGGAACATTACGTCTTGTATCCCTTAATGAGCGGGTGCAGCGTCTTTTTTCGATCACCGGGCTTGATGAAGTGATCGACATTGAGGAGCGAAGGGAGAGTGCAGGGAAATGACACTGTACGAAGAGACTATTGAAATGAAGGTGCCTGCCAAACCTGAATATGTGGGGATTATCAGGCTGACGGCTTCAGGGGTTGCGAATCGAGTTGGATACGCCTATGATGAAATTGAAGATATAAAAGTAGCGCTTGCCGAAGCTTGTACGAATGTCGTTGATCATGCTTACGAAAACGAAGGTTTAATTTCCCTGCGATTTCATGTCCATGATGAATTTGTCGAGTTCAAGATTTCGGATGACGGGAGAAACGTGGATGTAGAAGAGCTAAAAAGATACAGGGGTCCGATTAAGCCAGATGAACCTATCCAGAAACTTAATGAAGGAGGCCTGGGCCTTTTCCTTATCGAAACATTAATGGATGACGTCCAAATCAAAAGAGACAAAGGCGTGGCCATTGTAATGAAGAAGTATTTTCAAAAGGATGGGGTAGCGCATGGGACCAATGGAATCGAAACAGAAACAATCAACAAAAATCGATGAAGCGCAAATTTATAGTTGGATTGAAAGCTTTCAACAAAATCCGACAGAGGAGATTCAAACGGAGTTAATCAGGCACTACGACCCCCTCGTCCAATCACTTGCGCGTAAATTTTCCCGGAGCCAAGGCCACGATGACGACCTTTATCAAGTCGGCATGATCGGTTTACTTGCTGCACTCCGCCGTTTTGACCCTTCCTATAAACGATCATTTGAGTCATTCGCCGTTCCTACCATTGTGGGTGAAATCAAGCGGTTTATCAGGGATAAAACGTGGAGCGTTCACGTCCCCCGGCGAATAAAAGAATTAGGGCCGAGGATCAAAAATGCAGTAGAAGAGTTAACGACTGAATACCAGCGCTCGCCTCAAGTTGCAGAAATCGCTGAGCATTTGGAGGTTACGGAAGAAGCAGTGCTGGAAACGATGGAAATGGGCAAAAGCTATCAAGCGCTTTCCGTCGACCGCTCCATTGAAGCGGATGCTGAAGGCAGCGAGGTAACTTTGTTGGACCTTGTTGGTTCAACGGAAGAGGGCTATGAGAAAACCGATCAACACCTTCTTTTAGAGAAGGCATTTACCGTTCTCACTGATCGCGAACAAGAAATTTTGCGTTGCACCTATTTTGATAACCTAAGTCAGAAAGAGACAGGCGAACGCTTGGAGATCTCGCAAATGCATGTCTCCCGTCTACAACGGCGGGCGCTTAATAAATTGCGCGATTCGATCCGCGTTGAACCATCGGAGTGTTTGTGATGACCGGCATTATCACAGAGGATCATCGTAAAGGGACAACAGCTGTATATCAAAAAGAAAAACAGGGATACTCGATATGTGGCGATGCTTACTATATGAGCGAGAATGACGGGTATTTTCTCGCTGCCATCGCAGATGGCCTCGGAAGTGGGGAAAACGCTAACCGTTCGGCTCGTATAGTTGTAAACACCATCGAAAACCAGCATGCCGGCACAAGCCTTGAAGGGCTGTTCTCTGCATGCAATAAAGCGCTCAGCCATGAACGGGGCGCCGTGGTGACGATTTTAAAAATCGATTACACTTCAAAAAACGTTTTCTATGGCAACGTTGGAAATGCTGGTTGTGTTCTAAACATTGATGACGAGGGTTGTTATCGCCCGATTCCTGCCGCCGGTTTTCTTTCCGGGCGTCGACTCAAACCAAAAATGTACAACTATCCTTTTGATTCGGAAGTGTCGTTTGTCTTATATTCCGATGGTGCTGAAGTCCATAATATGAGAGATCGTTTCGCTCAATATGCTGAAGTGCCTTCCGAGTTTGTGCAAAATATGGTAGTCTCGAATGATGCGGCTTGTAAAGATGACATAACGATTATATCCGGGCACATGAAGGAAAAAGCGTAACCCAGTAACCGTTTTGTCGACCCCAGACAAGCGGTTTTTCGTATGTTTATCTTTCTGAATCGGTGGAACCGCTCCCCGTACGGAAAGAGCTAATAAAAGGAGGATGACCGTTGGAAACTGTCACGATCGATACGGAAAAGACGACCGGGCGAATTGCCCGCGGCATAACAATAGAACAACGATACGTAAAAGCCATTATTGATTTGCATGAGGATGGGAATACGATTCCTTTTATCGCCCGTTACCGAAAAGAACAGACCGGAAATGCGGATGAACTGAAAATTCGGGAAGTGCTGGATCAGTGGCAATATGCGAACCAGCTTCATGATCGGAAACAGGAGGTTCTTCGCTTAATTGACGAACAAGGAAAACTTACCGGGGAACTGGCCGAATCCGTTCAATCCGCGTCCAAGCTTCAGGATGTAGAGGACATCTATCGCCCTTACAAGCAAAAAAGACGCACAAAGGCAACGATTGCCAAAGAAAAGGGATTGGAGCCTTTTGCAACACAGCTATTTCAATTGCCGCGCGAGATCGATGTGGAACAGGAAGCTGATACATATATTAATCCGGAGGAAGGGCTGGACGATCGGGCCGCTGTGATGGAAGGTGCTCAAAACATTATAGCGGAATGGACGGCAGACGATCCGGCCGTTCGTCAAAGCCTTCGCCAGCTAACGTTTCAACATGGACAGTTACAGACGACACGCAAAAAAAATGCGGAAGACGAAGCCGGGACATACGAAATGTATTACGATTACTCCGAACGACTGAACCGAATGCCTGAACATCGGATTTTAGCAGTGAATCGGGGAGAAAAGGAAAACGTTCTAAAAGTGCAAGTGGATGTCGACACTTCATTTTTGATCAACAAAATCGAAAATCTCATCATTAAGCGGTTTGGCTCCCCGGCTGTCCCTGCGGTTCAGGCGGCGATCAAAGATGGATATAAACGTTTAATTGCCCCTGCTGTTGAACGTGAGATCCGAAATGAACTGACCGAAAAAGCGGAAAGTCGGGCCATTCGTGTTTTTTCGGACAATCTGAAACAATTATTGTTGCAACCACCGTTCTTGGGAAAAACGGTACTCGGCATTGACCCTGCATATCGGACCGGGTGTAAATGGGCGGTTATTGATGAAACCGGGAAAATGTTGGAAACCGGTGTTTTTTATCCCACACCCCCTAAAAATGAAAAGGAAAAAGCAGCAAAAGCGTTGGAATCCTTGTTAGAAAAGTACAATTGCCAAGTGGTGGCCATCGGGAACGGCACGGCTTCCCAGGAAACGGAATTGTTCGTTTCGGATTTTCTTTCCGAATCAGGTTCCGATGCAGCATACGTCATTATTAATGAAGCAGGTGCAAGTGTTTATTCTGCTTCAGAAGTTGCCCGCAAAGAATTTCCCGAGTTGGAAGTGGAGGAAAGAAGCGCGGTTTCGATCGCGAGAAGACTTCAAGACCCTCTTTCCGAACTTGTAAAAATTGATCCCCAATCGATTGGGGTCGGCCAGTATCAGCATGATGTGAGTGCCAAATCGCTGGGCAGCTCCCTTGATTTCGTTGTGGAAACAGCAGTCAACCAAGTAGGAGTCGATGTGAACACAGCCTCGCGAAGCTTGCTCCAACATGTTTCGGGGTTGAATAAAACCGTCGCGAATCAAATTGTCAAGTACCGTGAAGATAATGGAAAGTACAATACGAGAAAACAATTGAACGACGTTCCTCGTTTAGGGGCAAAAACATATGAGCAGGCAGCTGGTTTCTTGCGAATTACAGACGGAAATGAACCTCTCGATCGAACGCCGATCCACCCGGAAAGCTACAAAGTTACCCAACAGTTGTTACAAAAGCTGGATGTTTTCGAGGATGCTCTAGGGTCAAATACGATCCGTGAAAAAGTAGAGCAGCTTGATATTTCCGAAGCATCGCAGCAATTGGACGCTGGGGAAATGACATTGCAAGATATCGCGGAAGCACTCGCCCGTCCGAACCGCGACCCTCGTGAAGATTTGCCGCAACCGTTGTTGAAAACGGGTGTTATGGCCATGGAGGATTTGGAAAAAGGGATGGAGTTTCAAGGGACCGTTCGAAATGTCGTCGATTTTGGCGCATTCATAGACGTCGGTGTAAAAGAAGACGGCCTCGTGCATATCTCAAAGCTTGCGAACCGATTTGTGAAGCATCCGCAAGAGGTGGTCGCTGTTGGAGACATCGTTACCGTTTGGGTGGAAGACGTTGATTTGAAGAAGGGAAGAATTGCCCTAACGATGATAAAAGAAAACCAATAAAGATAAAAAACCTGCGTGAGCATAAGCTTGCTGAAAAATTACTAGCATTGCATTTTCATAAAAATCCGCACACGGTTTCTCCTTTTCCGGTCTTCAGACCGACCTTCTGAGGACTCGACGCGCACGGTTTCTCCTTTTCCGGTCTTCAGACCGACCTTCTGAGGACTCGACGCGCACGGTTTTTCCTTTTCCGGTCCTCAGACTGACCCTCTGAGGACTCGACGCGCTCGATTTCTCCTTTTCCGGTCCTCAGACCGCCCTTCTGGGGACTCGACGCGCACGGTTTCTCCTTTTCCGGTCCTCAGACTGACCCTCTGAGGACTCGACGCGCACGGTTTCTCCTTTTTCAGTCCTCAGACCGCCCCTCTGGGGACTCGATGCGCTTGATTTTTCCTTTTCCGAACCACAGATCGAGTCCGCTAGACGTCTCCTAGGGACTATTCACCTCTGATTTTCCAGTCTTAGGTCTGGAATCCTCTCTCTTTGCATAAAAAAAGTCACCTTTTAAAACGAGGCGACTGAAAAAGTCATTACCTCCCCTATCTTTTAAAAAACGGACCCGATATCCCTCAATCTGGAATTAACGGGTCTGTTTTTTTGTATAGAATTGTTTTTCAGTAGTTGCAGGTTTTTCCTACCAAAAGTGGCATTTGGAATGGTATGATGTATGAAAGGGATTGTGTCGTCTTTTCCACCGTTATAGCGCCTGTTGGGCATTGCGCTTTAAATAAGCGTACCAACATTGGTTAAGCATGACAATCTCATAGCGATTTTTTTCATAATAGGCTTTTTCCAATTGTTTTTTTAGCCAGTAAGGCACTTGAGATCCCTCCTTGTTCATGAGACCTTAAAGGCTTTCCCCTATTATATGTCGCGAGGTTTGTCAACGTTGAGCACGATTTACTCTTTTGAAAGGAACGAGCAAGATGAACGACGAGCAACTGCAGCGCTTCACGGAAGCGTTGTCCATCCGTTATTTTCAGAAACCGTTTCGGCATCAGATTCGATTTAACTCCCGGCTGAGAACAACCGGTGGGCGTTACATGCTTAGAAGCCATGCCATCGAAATTAACCCAAAGCATGAGGAACACTTCGGGCAAGAAGAACTGGAGGCGATTATAAAGCATGAACTTTGCCATTATCACCTTCACATAGAGGGTAAGGGCTATCAACATAAAGACAAAGATTTTAAACGCTTGCTGCAAAAGGTGGGCGGATCCAGGCATTGTCAAACGATACCTGGTATGAGAAAAACATTGCCGGTCAAATATCATTATCGGTGTAAAGATTGCGGCCATGTATATCCGCGGAAGCGAGCGATGGATACAAAACGTTATGTTTGCGGGGTTTGTCAAGGAAGTCTAAAAAAATCCTAAAAGAGCGTTGACGACACCATATTCATATGGTACATTATAAAAGGTCGCTTGAAGCGAGATACATATAAATCAATCACGAAAATGTGTTGACAAGCTTATTCATTTCATGTACTATCGTATTTGTCGCAATTGAACGAGCAACTTATTCCACATTCCGCAGTAGCTCAGGGGTAGAGCAATCGGCTGTTAACCGATCCGTCGCTGGTTCGAATCCGGCCTGCGGAGCCAGCGGAGAAGTACTCAAGTGGCTGAAGAGGCGCCCCTGCTAAGGGTGTAGGTCGCGCAAGCGACGCGAGGGTTCAAATCCCTCCTTCTCCGCCATTCCAGAATACAGAAAACAGGTACCAGAGGTCAGGAAAGAAGTTTGCGTTCTGATATCCGGCTTCTGACATCAGATATGGCCCGTTGGTCAAGGGGTTAAGACACCGCCCTTTCACGGCGGTAACGCGGGTTCGAATCCCGCACGGGTCACCATTTCGGAGGGTTAGCTCAGTTGGGAGAGCATCTGCCTTACAAGCAGGGGGTCGGCGGTTCGAGCCCGTCACCCTCCACCATGTCTACTCGGTTGAACGAGAGACGAAAAGTTTCATCGTTATTTTAATTAAAAAAGGGCCTGTGGTGTAGCGGTTAACATGCCTGCCTGTCACGCAGGAGATCGCGGGTTCGATTCCCGTCAGGCCCGCCATTTCTTAAGTTTACTGTTGGGCCATAGCCAAGTGGTAAGGCATCAGGTTTTGGTCCTGAGATGCGCTGGTTCGAATCCAGCTGGCCCAGCCATTATCCCCCGCAAACGATTGGGGACACATTGCAATAAGCGGGTGTGGCGGAATCGGCAGACGCGCTAGATTTAGGATCTAGTGTCTTACGACGTGTGGGTTCAAGTCCCACCGCCCGCACCATTCTCGCGGTCGTGGCGGAATGGCAGACGCGCTAGGTTGAGGGCCTAGTGGGAGTTAAATCCCGTGGTGGTTCAAGTCCACTCGACCGCACCAATACAAACACTGACACACCAACACTTACGGTATATTTTAAAGTGTTGGTGTTTTTAATAAGGGAATTGTTTTCATGCGCCCGTGTGACATATATGTGACATAAAAAATCATTTACATATACTGGAAAAAATGAATTGTTCGGATTGTGCTTATTAGAAAAGATCATCTAGACGATCAGCAGTTTCTTTTTGTTTGTTAGGGAAAAGGTGCCCGTAAACATCAATGGTCGTTTTAATAGAAGCGTGTCCAAGACGTTCTTTGATTGTTGTGTGATCTTCACCTTGATGAATGAGTAAAGCGACATGTGAATGCCGTAAATCGTGTAGTCGGATGGGTTCTACATCACCTCTCTCACATATTTTGCGGATGCGACGACTGAAAATATCTTTAGATGGTGGGTTTTCACGATATTGAAAAATGTAAATGTCGTTGCTATGGTTCATTCGTAGTTTGGCAAAAAGGTTTTGTTGTTTTTCCTTCCATTCAAAAAGTAGTTGTAGCAGTTTTTGATTAATGTTGATACGGCGAATGGCATTTTTCGTTTTAGGTTCTGTAATAATTGTTTCTCTTTCAATGTAAGTGAGTGTTTTATAAACATTGATCTCACGATTAAATGTAGAAATGTCGTTCCATTTTAAGGCAAGCATTTCACCTGTACGCATACCAGTAAGGTAGGCAAGGGAGTAAAATGTTTTAAAGAGAAACTCATCATCTTTGATAAGTCCAATAAAGGTTTTAAATTGATCTGGTGTCCAAAATTTCATTTCTTTTTTGTTGAGTTTAAGATTTTTTACGTTTATGCAGGGGTTGCTTTTGATCACTTCAAATTCAAGTGCTTTGTTGAATATTTCACTTAGATTAATCATGATGTTATTAATGGTTTTATTGTTCAACCCCTGATCAATAAGGTTTTTTTGATATTCTCGGATGTGTTCCGAGGATATTTTTTTTAGCAAACTGTCTTTAAAGTATGGAAAAATGTGCTTGTTAATATTGTACTCTAAAATTTTGTAAGTGCCAGGTTTTTGGTGTATTTTGCATTCTTCCGTATATGCGTAGCAAACTTTACTGAAACTCAGATTTTCAGTAATTAAAGTGTTGTTTTTGTGCTCATTGGTTATTTTTCTTTCCAAGTCAATGGCTTCTCTTTTTGAATAAGCAACACGAGTTATGCGATTACGTTTATTTGTGATTGGGTCAATTCCTAGTTCTACGTTAACACGGTAACTACCATCGTTTCTTTTTTGGATGGACATAGTTGAAATCCTCCTCATCGAACAGAATATGTGTTCTTATAAAAAGGCAAAAAAAGAACGGTTCTTAATAATATTTTTAATACTTTCTTGCTTAAAGTGAATAGTGTATAGAGGTAGCTTAAAGTAAATGGCTATTTCATTATTGTTTTTGCCTTTTATCATTTCGATATTATCATATATACGATGATCGGGCAGTAAAAGTTCTGAAGCGAATATATCACCCTGTACGTTTTCAATATGGCTTAAACTAATGGATGAATTTGTCAATTGAAAATAAGATGAATAAATGTGTAGGTGATAGTGACCAATGGAGCGAGCGATAGCTGTTTCTTTATATTCAGCGTTTTTGTTTAGGTGAATGAAAAATAGATGATTTTGCTGTTGAAGCAAACTATCAACTTGCCCAAGGTCTGTCTCGACAATGTTAAGGTGAAGTTGAGAACATAAGTCGTAAATGTCTTTGGGTCGATAGAAATGGTGAATGTTTTCGCATTTTGCTTTAATTTCTTTAGATGTCATAAAAACACTCCTATCCTTAATTCCTCTCAAATATAACAAACATGAGTTCCTGTGGCAATAATTGGTATTTATCCTTATTGTTTTCTGTTTTTCCTGTTCGTTACATACAACATGACATTATTACCCTGTTGTTAAGAACGTTCTTAAGTTAATTTTTTCGATTATTAGAGCGACCAACAAGGTAATCCAAGGATATATTAAAGTAATCAGCTAAAGATTTGAGAGTTTCTAAATTCGGTTCAAATTCGTTATTTTCATATCGTCTTAATTGACGAGGGGTAATTTTTAAGACATTGGCTAGTTTTTGTTGAGATATGTTTTCTTCTTTTCTTATTTGTTTAATTCTTTCTCCTAGAGTAGGCATAAATAAAAACACTCCAAAAAAGTATTGACAGGACACAAAATGTCCTATAAACTAAGGTTAACAGGACACAAAATGTCCTCATAATAAATAATTGGATATGTGAATATGAGATTTGGATAAGACTGTGATTAGTTGTCTTCGTTGTTTAACATCTCGTCAGCCATTCTAATTCCATTTTTCAATGCTATTTTGACGGCTCTAGCTGTTTCTTCGTCAATATCTTCATTGGAAAGGATGTGAATATCGGTGGTATTCATTTCAGTTAAGGCCTCATGAAATGTATTGTCTAAAGGGTGAGAGAAATGACCTTCGATTTTATCACTATCGATGCCAACAAGATAATCTAAAGAGATTTCGTATAACTCTGCTATCTTTTTTAGCGTTTCAATGTCGGGTTCAGCAATCCCACGTTCATATGTTGATAGGTTAGAGTTTGTTATATCAAGTAATTTAGCGGCTTCATTTTGCTTTAGGTCTTTGTTGATGCGTGCCATTTTCAATCTTTTTTTGAATGACATAAGAAAGTGAACTCCTTTTAAATTGAAGTTTTTTTCATTGTACCATCGCTAGTTGCGTTTGTATTCATTAATCGAAAAAAGTTCGAATGTACACATTAATATCAAAATGGAAAAATAAACGAAAAAAATACTATAAAGTCATTGACATAGTAAAATATACGATTTAAAATGCATACTAAGATGGATGGAAAGGGGGGTGGAAACATTGGCAGAATTTTATACTCCGGCAGATGTTCAACGGATTATGAAAGTAAGTGAACAGAAAGCTTATCGAATCATTCGTGATTTGAATGCGGAAATGAAACAAGAAGGATACATGGTTATTCAAGGTAAGGTGAATAGAAATAAATTTAATGAACGATTTATTTATCAAGGCAAGAGCGCCATGTAAGTTGATACTTTAAAGGGGGTGGTAAATGGTTAGAGTGAAGCGATTATGTATGAGGTTGCAATATGTTTTGAAAGGAAGATGATCTTTGAAAAGTACATATAGAAAAGAAAGCGCATCTGGCAAAATGCTCAGATACGCCCTACAAAAAGCTTCGCAACTTTATTGTAACGTATCTGATCAGATTTGTCACTAGGCGTGAGTATGAGTGTGACACAGCTAAGCACTTTTCTCTATGCTGTAGGGGGTGAATATGGAGTAGCCCATCCTAATGGTGATAAACATTACCTACTATAAATTCGCCGTGATCGTATATGTAGCGAGTTGATAAGCGCCATGATAGGAGCGGTACTAAAATAACGATCCTTACACGATAGGAGTAGATCGCTTGCAGGTGTTTCTGACAAATATCAAATATATGGAAGCCTTGTTTGAGGAAAATGATATCTCAATGTTTATGAGTAAGTATTTGGACAACATTTATGAAGCTTTGGATGATGAGCATTTGTCTTTAGGAGAGATTTATATTGTTCGGGATGCTGAACGGCTGAGTGGAAATACAAATGTAAGCATTGCTTGCACGCTTATTGCTGTTGAACAGGATGGATTTGTGGAAGCCAATTATGAGGATTTTATGCCATTAGAATTTGTTTCCGTCCATGTGGAATAAATGAAAGTACCAAAATATAAAGGAGCAATTATAGATGAATTTTAGAAGTGGAATCAAGCCTGATGTAAAAGTCACGTTTGGGGATATGTTTTTTATGGCGATGGCTAGAGAAAGACGAGAATACGACCCTGACAAAACGTTTCAAGAACGAAAATTACAAGCAAGAGTATATAATTTGGCATCTTCAACGCAAGGGGAACAAATTGAAGTAACTGTACCTGATTATGTTGATGAAAAGGCCATTGATTTTAATGCGCTGGTAGAATTAAAAAATCCAACCATTCGAGCAAGAGCGCAAGCCTCTGGAAATGGCTTTGCGAATGTCGTTTGGACAGTGGAAGCCGAAGACATTGTGGAAGTAGGCAAGAAAACACCCAAAGAGCCGATCAATGAGCCTGTTGGTGCAGGGGCAGAAAAGAAATAAACGAAGCGTACTGGTTTTATACTGGTGCGCTTTTTTATATGAAGGAGTGTTTCCATTGGAAACAGAGAAGATACCAATAGCTGAACATTTAAGTGATCGAGAGTATAAGTTTTTGTTGGCGGCTTATGCGCAGCATAGTCGACATATGAATGTGACCGAAAGGAAAGCATACACGTTATCAGAAATCGTGAAAGTTGAACCGAGTGTGAGAGGTGACTCATTAAAGGTTTATTTTAAGAACGGCACCTGTTGGTACTATTTTGCTGATGGTAACTGGTCTCCAGCAGATAGCTCGTGAGGTGATGGTGATTGATGTAAAACAACGGTTGTGGAAATACCGTGGGCATCGGATACGGCCAAATGATGAATATGCCGTTTTACGTGCAGGATTAGGGGTTTTTATGCCTGTTTTCCTTTTAACGTTGGCGGTCTATTTTTGGGAAGGATTGATGGAATGGCGTTCTTGGTTGGGTATAGACACGCTCATAGAGTTACAGGCATGGAATTGGATGTATTTAAGCTTAGGTTTGGCCGTAAGTATTGTTGTTGGAGCGATAGCCGTTGCTATGGCTTATTTTTTCTTTTATGAGCGTTTTAAGAAAACGCTGCATATACAGAAAATCGCACGGATGCTTGTATCGAATAACTTTATGGAGAAAGAGAAAAAAACGGTGGATTCGACCTGGGCTTTGACGGAAAAGAAAGTGAATAAAGATAAGATCACGTATTTTCCCAAAGCCTATTATAAGCGAAAGAAAGGCTATGTGTATGTGCGTCTAGCATTGGATATGAGCCGGTTTCAAGATCGATTTTTAAAGCTTGGTGAAGAATTGGAAAATGGGTTGTTCTGTAATCTCGTCGAACAGGAAGTGGAAGAAAACTTTGTGAAGTATAAGTTGTTGTACGACATGCAGAAAAATCGAATTTCCATTAATGATGTAACGGTTCATGACGGCTCTATGAAGCTGATGAATAATGTCTATTGGGAATTCGACAAGATGCCGCACATGCTGATCGCAGGTGGTACAGGTGGCGGTAAAACGTACTTCATCCTAACGATGATCCAATCGTTAGTGGCATATGGTGCGGATGTTCGTATCTTAGACCCGAAGAAAGCAGACTTAGCCGATTTGGAAACGGTGATGCCCGAACGAACGGTTTTTTCCAAAAGCAATGGGATTATGATGACGTTGCGGAAATCGGTCGAAGCCATGCACCAACGGTCGGAAGATATGAAACAACTGCCTGACTACCAAACGGGCAGCAATTACGCTGACGTCGGGTTGCCGCCCGTTTTTATTGTGTTCGATGAATTTGTAGCGTTTATGGAAATGCTAGAGCCGCAAGACAAAATGAAGGCATTGGAGTATATGAAACAGCTCGTCATGCTTGGTCGGCAGATGGGCTATTTCCTTATCCTTGCGGCACAACGACCCGACGCTAAGTACCTTGCCGATGGCATTCGTGACCAATTCAGTTTCCGTGTAGCGTTAGGGAAAATGAGTGAATCGGGTTATGGCATGATGTTTGGCGACGTGGATAAAACATTTAGTTATCGAGGCATTAAAGGACGTGGCTATGCGGATACAGGAACGTCCGTCATTACCGAATTTTACACGCCCATTGTGCCAAAGGGCTATGACTTATTAACAGAAATCGGTCGTGCATCGGCGGGAGTGGAGCGAGCGTCGGCGCCGGCAGGCGCCAGCGGCAGCGTAGCTCGTGGAACGGACGACGATGCACGGGAGGAAGGAGCGTAGCGGATGACGACCAGTTACGAACCCCCCTAGCTAACAGGGGGTAGTAATCGATAATAATAAAAATACGGATGCCGTAGAAACCGATTTGACGGCGATGATTGACTATATCCGGGTAAGTTTCAAAACACATGACGTTGATAAGATCCTCGAAAACGTGGTGCATCTGAAAAAAGATTATATGCAAGAGAAAGATTCCGGCTTTTACGGTTATGTTGGCACATTTCAGTTAGACCATATCAAGGTTTTTTATTCGAGACCGGACGATGATCGTGGCATTCTTGTTGAAATGGCTGGCCAAGGCTGTCGGCAATTTGAAACGTTCTTAAAAACAAGAAAAAAGACATGGCAAGATTTTTTTCAGGAATGTATGAATTATAATGGATCTTTCACACGCTTAGATTTGGCACTGGATGATACGAAAACGTATTTTTCAGTGCCCTTTTTATTGGAGAAGGTTAAAAGGGGTGAAGTGGTAACGAGATTTCGTAAAACGGATTATAACGGTTCCTTCAATATTGAAAAGGAAACGGAAGGCGGAACGACCCTATATTTTGGGTCAAAAAAATCGGATGCGTACCTCTGTTTTTATGAAAAGAATTACGAGCAGGCCCAAAAATATGATCGTGATGTTGAAGACATTGGGGAATGGAATCGTTATGAATTGCGGTTGAAAGATGATCGGGCACAGGTGGCAGCAGAAAAGTTAATTGAGCATCAAGATTTACGTTACGTATCCCTTTCGATTGTTCATAACTATTTGCGGTTTGTTGATAGAGACAAAAACTTAAAAGAATCATGGAAAACAAGTGCGTTTTGGAAAACGTTCTTAGGTGACGTTGGTAAACTTCAGCTATATCAAAAACCGCAAGAGGATTTTTATGAAAAGACGCTTAATTGGTTGATTCGTTCATGTTCGCCGTCGATAAAGATGGTGCATGAATATGACATGGCATCGGATGAACAACAATTATCAGACATGATTATCGATGCGGAATTAGCCGATAAACACCAGAAGATGTTGGATGTTTACTTGGCGAAAAAAGAAGATATGGTTTGCTGATGCAAATCTAGCAAGAATAAACGTTTATTCGCACGATATAAGCGTGAGTGTCAAGTATAAATGGCTGACCGTAAGGGAATTTATGCCTTGACACGGTGCTGATACCAACACCCTGTTGCGTGAGCAAAAAAGAAAAGACACTTTTTTTCCTTTTTTGCTTCGCCCCCTGCAAGGGTCGCCGAAGGCAAATCGCCATCCAACATGCCATGTTGGTCGTCGTGTGCGCACGAAAGCGCACGATTTTGCTTTTTTAGGAGGATGCTCAATGACAAGCGTTGTTGTAGAAAATGGAGGGGCGTTTAAAAAGGAATTAATGCGTTTGAATTGCCATGATGAAACGGATAATATCCGTCAGCAAATCATGGATCATGCCTCTCAGGCGAATGATGGTGAAGCCATTCAAGCAGAAGTGGTTTTTGAGATGAACGAAGAAAAACGTAGGTATGTTTTTTCATTTTTAGTGACAGATCCTGAAGATGAACACGAGGATACAGGCGAAAACCGAAAAGTTCTGATATACAAAGATTATGATTTAGAGGTATTGAAAGGATGACAATCATATGGGTTTGATCGTTAAAGTGAATAATAAAGAGGGTTTGTTTCGAGATTTAGAGGAGCAGCGTTTGATGAATCAATACGAGTATATAACCGATTACCTTATGGATGATGCTTTTCATCATGCCATTGGTGAAACGGTTGAAATTAGAATGAATGGCGATTGTTATTATTGCTTTCATTTTTTAACGGAACATTATATCGATGAGGATGTTGGTATAGCAAATGAAGATGATGCAAAGGCTTTTCATTATTTAAGCATGGATGTTACGGATCGATAAATAAAAAGAAGGAAGGATTTCGATGATCATGAAAAGTGTTGTCCTAAATAATCCAGATCGCATGTTAAATGCCTTAAGGGAATTAGATCTTATCGAGGTAGCTGAACATGTGGTAGAGCAAATGAGGGAAGACGTATTAGCATGGGGTGAATATGTCTATGAGCAGGTACGTTTGACGTTTCGAGCGAAGGTGAATGGTGCTTTTGAAACGATGCAGGCAGTCTTTTTCCCATCGGAAAGCCTAGACCCGCCTGAAGACGCGGAAGCAGAACAAAGGGTTCAACACATGGAATTTCAGTCCCTAGAAACCATTGGCTAGTGATTTTTTTATGGCTACAAATCTTGAAGGAGGCATTTACATTGGGTTCCAAAGAAATGGTGTATCATGAAAATGTGATTGTTTTGGAGAATAAGCCGTATTTAGAGCGCATGTTAGGGCCTGCAGAAAAGCGTTTTAGTGGGAATCTTACTGAAAAGATTGTAGAACAAATGATTGAGCAGGTGAAGGATGGACAGTATCAAGTGGGGGAACATTTTAGCGTAACGATCTTGGATGTTGATGAAGAAGATCAGCAAGAGAAAGATATAGGGGTAACATTTACACGCATGGAACTTGAAGATGAAGATGAGGATGGAAAGTTTGATACGATTGCAGCCCCCGTTTATATTCGGGCGTTGTATTAACAGGTGAAGAGCATGAAGACCATTACGGATCGTTTCAGAGAATTGGGATTTCAAGTTGGTGTGAGTCATCAAGTTTTTGTGAAAGATTTATCCAAAAACACATCGCTGATTGTTGAAGGGGAACGAAAGCAGGGGTACGTTACGTATCGGTATATGTTTTATAAGGTGACGTATTACCCGCGTGGAAAAGATGAAAAAGTGTATATGGAAAATGCGTCGCCAAGAAGGGTGCTACATCGTGTAGCATCCTTTATTTATTGGTTGGAAAAAGAGAGGTGAGGCCATTTTGAGGGAAAATATCAAGCATTTATGTTCACGGATGAAACGACGGAAAGCCAATATTCATAAACCCGAGAAAGAGAAATCTGGCATACGAAAAGATACGTCGAAACGGACAGCATTTGCGGTTTGGGGGTTGATTGGAGGATTACTTTTCTTCTCTACGCTTGCTGTTATGCTCTCCATCAATACTCGATCTACGTTCAATGATTTGCGAGTAGCCGTCAACGATGATGACGCTGAACAGGAAGAAGAAAGTGAATTAGATATTGTTAGTGCTGATTTTTTCTTGCGGGATTTTGTGGATGCGTATATCAATGTCAGTGATGACCCTGATGCTTTAGAAGAACGGCGAGAGGCATTACATGAATATATGGTATCAACGGATACGGAAGCAGAATGGCAAATGGTTGATGTTGACATGGAAGGGGAGCGACGGTTGGAAGATGTTAGCTTATTTCACGTTGATGAAACAGATGAGGGAGCTGTTTTTGAATATGAAGTGACATATATCAGTGATAGCGGAGAAGGAACGACGGAAGAACAAACGTTATTACTCCATGTTCCTGTCATGGAGCAAGGCGGTCAATATGCGGTAAAGCGCGAGCCGTATTTTACAGAGGTTGAAGATCTTTCTGCATCGATAGCCGTTGAGGAAGAGGAAAGAAACGTCGATGAGTATGTAGGGGAAGAACAAGAGGCCATTCTTAGTTTCTTGGATGAGTTTTTCGAGGAATATGCAACAGGTGAGGAAGATGATCTTTCTTATATGATGCGTGAGCCAGAAAGTTTGGACGGTGCTTTTGTTTATGAGGGGATGGTTAATGAATCCATCGAAGAACAGGACGAAGGTTTTTCTGTTTATACGGATGTTCAGATGGTTGATGACGTGACGGGGCTGGATTATGAATTTGAAGTCGCATTCTATGTCGAGCAAATGAATGAAAATTATATTGTTGAGGCTATGGAGATTCAATAGGAGGTCTAAAAAATGGGAACCTTTGCGTTTATGATGATTTTGGGGGCGGCAAGTTTGCCTGATCTTGGCGAGGTCGAGTCTTGGGCGTTAAATATTGTCACACAGGCGATCACGTTGATCGTCGTTTTTTTGGTTACAAAACATCTTGCAAAATTTAGAGTAGGTGCCGTTGTCAGTGCCTGTATATTTGCTGGCGTTGTCACCTTTGTGGTTCAAAATTGGGGTCAAGTCACGGATTGGATTGAAGCGTTAATTGACCTTTTGTAAACGGTAATTTTGATGTTCCTGTCAATCACCTTGGCAGGAACTTTTAAAGGTTATGAAAGGGTGAATGTATGAGAGTCGTTTTTAATTATCGTCAGGCGTTCCGAGAGCCTAAACGAATTCAGCAATTGACGGATGGTTACTCGTTACCTTTTGCGATTGAGTTGATCCCAACCATCAATTTTCTTGTATTTATGGCAATAACAGGGTTATTGATGTATGTCGTACGATTAGTTTTTCCGTTCACGTTTGAATTAACGTTTGTGATTATTTTGATTGGTGTGCCTTTGTGTTTGACGATGGTCATGCGAAAGGTTAATCCAGATGGTAAAAACATTTATTTGTATCTGTTTGGGTTGCTTAAGTATTTTTTAAGGGTAAAACTTATCAATAAAAGATTTTGTAATGATCGGGATGTGCAATGGATGGATGATAATAAAATAACGTTTCGGAAATGTGTAGAGGTGGTGAAAAGAAAAGATGGTCGAGTTACAAACGCCTATGAAAACCATGCAGGAGAACCTATTATTGACGAGAACGGGCGACGTTTGGGCGTATCATCGAGTAAAACCAAAGTCCATTCCCAAGCAAAATGACAAGGAAGTGGAAGGCCATAAAAAACGATGGCGGGAATTTTTGCAGGAGTTAACAAAGTATCAAGATTTTCATTTCATGATGTATCCGCAGGAATATCAATTAAATGAGCGTTTTGAGCATTTACAGCAGGATGTCGCATGGGATACAGAGACTATGGCGGCCTATTACTTGGGGGAAACAGAATCACTGTTAGAGCAAAGGTTGGGGACGGTAACAAAAAATGATTTTATCGTTGGTGTTCGATTAAAAGCAGATATGATACGCGTGGATGCGGACATGAAAGGAAATGTCTTGGCTATGTTTTCAACCGCAACAGACACAATTGTAAATCTCTTGGGTTGGGAGCAGGATGTGACAACATCTTTCTTTGATCAATTTGCGGAAGCCGAAAACGAATTGAATGATACGATGGCGATGATTGACGGTGTTCCATTAACGCAAGATGAAATGATTTATGTGAATCGCTATCATTTCATTCGTGGCTTAGATCATCAGGTATCCGATGAAATGGCGAATGCATCACGAAAGGCAGTCACAAATACGCTCATTGATCCTACTTCCCCATCCGTTCTGAAACTCAATAGTGACGAAGATGATGGCTATATTAGTTTTGTCGTTGTAGACGAATTTCCTCGGAACATGGCAGATAGCGATTTGTTTTATGAAACGCAAGCCTTACCGTTTCCGGTGGAAGTGGATATTAAAGCACAAGTGGAAAGCAAGGCCCAAACGAAAATGAAATTAAATGTAAAAAAGCGACAGCTGCGTGAATCAGCGAAAGAGCAAAATATGGTCGGGGATGAAACGGATGCGTCTATAAGCGAAAGTGACCAGATGATCAGGTACTTGCAGGATGATATTAAAAAAGATGATGTCCATATGTTGAATTGGATGGCTGTGGTGATCGTTGATGGAACGACGAAAAAGGAATGTTTAACAAGGGCGAAGATGGTTAAACGACGGTTAAAGTCGATGGGTGTTGTTGCACGAATACCCGTCGCCGATCAATTATCCCTTTTTTATAAATTCCTACCTGGGGAACTCATTGACGTTAAAGATCGGAACTGGATGCAAAAAACAGCGCAAGATGGTTTGGCTGAGTGTTTCTTTGGCGTGAATGCAGCAGTAGGTAGCAACGTTGGTTTTTTCATCGGTTGGATAGACCGGTTTGAACAGCATAAGGATTTAGATGCGGCCATAGGAGCCAGTCGTGATCCTGTATTCTTTCATCCATTCTTAGCAAACCAGCAAATCAAAGGCACAAAGACAAAATCACCGCATGTACTAATTACGGGGGATACAGGGAACGGTAAATCATTTTTGGCGAAGTTACTGTTTATCTATATTTCCCTATTAAATGTCAAATGCTTGTATATCGATCCGAAAAAAGAGCTGCGGAAATGGATAAGAAAGGTGATGAAGAATCCAGATGTAAGAAGGGATTTCCCTTTATTTGTGGAGCATTTAGAAACGTTTCATTTTATTACCCTCGATCCTGAAGATCAAGCCAATTGGGGAGCCTTAGACCCGATTGTTTTCCTGCCTTCAACGCAACAAAAAGAAATGGTGCAGATGATCTTTGAGCAGGTGTATGATTTTAAAGGGAAAGATGATGTGCATACGGCTTTTCTTCAATCCATTACGAAAGTAAAGGAACAGCGTGAAAAAGGCATGACGGTTGGCAGTATGCATGTGGTCTATGAAATGCAAGATCATGAGGATGTGAGTGTTCAAAAGGCAGGAAACTTTTTATATGAAGTGATGGCTGATGGCGTCATGCGGTTGTGTGTGCATGATGGCTCCAATCATGCCTTATCTTTGAATAAACGCATTAACATTGTCGAAATTGAGAACTTAGATTTACCGGAGGTCAATGATTCCTATGAGAGTTATACGAGTGAACAAATGAAGTCAAGTGCGGTAATGTATGCGTTAGGTCGGTATTGTGAGTTGTTTGGGAATAACAAGGAAGAACGGACAGCAGAGTTTATTGATGAAGCTTGGATGTTGACGGCAAACCCGACGGGGAAGAAAGTTGAAAAGAAGATGCGGAGGGTCGGGCGCAGTTACAGTAATGCGCTTTATTTTATTTCCCAATCAACCAAAGACGCTTTGAGAGAAGAAGAATCGAATAATTTTGGGGTGGCGTTCGCCTTTGACGAACCAACGGAAAGAGAAGATGTTTTGAAGTGGATGAACATGGAAGCAAGTGAAGAAAATATGGATATGCTGGATGGCATGTTTCAAGGGCAGTGTCTGTTTAAAGATTATTATAGACGGACAGCAAAAATTAGTGTGGAATGCCTTTTTGATGAATGGGCAGGCGCATTTGAAACGGTCGAAGCGTCGGCGGTTGCGTCAGCAGAGTAAGCGTCAAATAATCCCCACCTAATAACAGGCGGGGATGTCATGTATGCTTTATTTAGATTGATTAGGGACGAAACATTCTTGCGGGAGTGTTTTGGACCATGGCAGAAGTTGAGCCAATTGCGCTTGATCTGTTGTATCCATATTGGGAAGTTCCTCAAACAAATAGCTAAGGTAGTGGAATGGATTCAATCCGTTTTCCTTGGCTGTCTCCACAATACTATAGATCATCGCACTGGATTTTGCTCCCTTTGCGGTGTTGCTAAACAGCCAATTTTTCCTCCCCATCACAAACGGCTTGATGGATCGTTCGGCTCGATTGTTATCGATCTCCAATCGGCCATCCTCTAAAAATGCCTCTAAACGCTCCCATTGGTTACGACAATATTTAATCGCCTTGCCAAGCGCACTTTTTGGTAATACATGTGGCGTTTGTTCTTGAAGCCATGCCAAAAAAGCCTCCAGTACGGGCTGGCTGCGTTCCAAACGCTTTTCATAGCGTTCTTGTGGACTTGCGTCCTTTAAATGGCGTTCAATGTCAAAAAGCTGATTGCAGAAGGCCAAACCTTCTTTCGCTTTCACAGACGTCGTGGCTGCGGATTCAGGCAATGCCTGCAGCGCTTCCGTGAATTTACGACGCGCATGCGCCCAACAGCCGACCAAACGGACATGGGGAAGGCCATTGTATCCTGCGTAACCATCGACATGCAGGTAGCCCTGAAAGCCATCCAGGAATCGGCGGGGATGCTTATTCGCCCGGGTCTGCTGATAATCGTACAGCACCATGGGCACATCGGCTTGTCCGGAGCGAAACAGCCACATATAGGACTTCGATGTTGCCGATCGTTCCGGTTCGGATAACACTTGTAAGGTTGTCTCATCCGCGTGTAAGGCATCCAGCTCTAATAGTTGGGCATGCATTTCGTTGTAAATCAGCTCGAGCCACGTGTTGGCACCGGACATCATCCAATTGGCCAGAGTCTGGCGGGGGATAGATACACCGAAACGTTCCAGGTGTTTCTCTTGCCGATACAAGGGCATGCCTTCCACATATTTCTGGGTCATGGCATGAGCCACGGCGGATGGAGAGGCTAAGCTTCCCGGAAATGCCGGTTCCGGCATCTTCGCTGTCACGATAGGCGTTTCGATGTCATGGCGTTCACAATGGCGGCAGCCATAGACATGGCGGACGTGCTCCACGACTTTCACTTGCGCTGGAATGACCTTTAATTCTTTTCGCACGTCCGTACTCATATCGTGTAGGGCTCCGCCACAACACGAACAGACCTGCTCCTCATCGGATAAATGATAGTCCATCGTTTCCGTCGGCAGGTTTTCGAGCTTTTGTTCGCGTTGGCCACGCTGTTTCTTGCGTTTATATGTAACCGTTTCGACCGTTGATTCTTCAACCGTCGGGGTGGATGTACCTTCGACCTCATTGAAAAGAGAGAGCTGGTCTTCATCGGTCTTCTCACTGGAAGATCCGAATCTGCGTTGTTGGCTTAGGCGAAATTGTTCTTCGTACCATTGGACTTTAGCCTCCAACGCCTCTTTTTCCAGCTCAAGCTTTTCATTTTGCGCTCGATAATATGCAATTGATGGGTTTGATGATTGCGCTGTATGTGCCATACCATAAGTATACGGAAAAGCATCCAACTTGCCCAGTCGAATGCCCGTATTTCTAAATTTCAATGTTCTATAGAATGGTACGCGCTTTGACCTCCCGATGGGCCTGCCTCTGCTCGATGGGCAAACCATCCAGCAGCCACCGAAGTTGGCGCGGACTGATGGTCATGGGTGCCGTTTCTGTTTCCGATGGCCAATGGAATGTGCCATTTTCCAACCTGCGGTAATGGAGCCAAAAGCCGTTGTGCTCCCACTGCAGGATTTTCAACTTGTCACGTTTCCGATTACAAAACACGAACAGACAAGGGGAAAAAGGATCGAGATCAAAGCATTGTTGGACAATAACGGCCAGACCGTCGATCGATTTGCGAAGATCCGTGTTTCCCCGAGCCAGGTACACGCGCTCGAATGATACATTCAACATTGGCTTCGCAACACATGAATGATATCGGATAATAACCCAACATGGGCGCCCGGCCTTACTTCGACGGAGATGGCACCGTAGTGAATAAAGATAGGTTCCGATCCTCCGGAAGGTATAGGATCATCATCGTCGACTTGGACCGTCAGCCATTGGGTTGAATCCGGTTCCGATGATATCTTGTCATCCTTGAATCGCTGGACCCAATAATACATTTGATTGACGTTGATGTCCTGCTCACGACACCATTCGGCCACACGTTGTCCGCTTTCTTTCCAGGCATCATACCGAGCTTTCCACTCGATTCTCTTGTCTTTCAGCGTCATCACATAACCTCCCGCAATCATTTCTAAGGCGATTATGGCACGGATGACTTTTGATTCCTATGTGTATTCTATTTGACGCTTACCTTTAAAGAAATCAAAGATTAAAGTCGAGGTGTAAAACATGCTTTATTTCAAACAACTTTTAGAAATTCTAGTTGTTTCTACAAGGCTTGGACTGACGTCATTTGGCGGTCCGATTGCCCATCTGGGTTATTTTCATGAAGAGTATGTTCGAAGACGAAAATGGATGGACGAAAAAAGCTATGCGGATTTGGTTGCTTTAAGTCAGTTTCTACCTGGACCGGCAAGTAGTCAAGTAGGCATTGGCATTGGCGTCATGCGAGGCGGTGTCCTCGGTGGCTTTATTTCTTTCTTCGGATTTACGTTTCCTTCAGTAATGGTTCTCATTTTCTTTGCTTTTGTCGCACAGACATACGGCGTTGCTGATGCCGGCTTTATCCAAGGGTTAAAAATTGTAGCCGTTGCTGTGGTCGCACATGCGATTCTTGGTATGGCACAGAACTTGACGCCCGATCTTACGAGAAAAACAATTGCGCTATTTGCATTGATTGCCACCTTATTAATTCCGCATTTTCTCTCACAAGTCGGCGTCATTCTTATTGCAGGTATCATTGGTTACTTCCTGTTTCGAAAAACGGTTAATGTGGATGAATTCTCCTTAAAATTCCCTCTTACACGTCGCTTTGGTACGATTTGCTTAACGTTATTCTTTGGCCTTTTAATTGGATTACCGATTTTAAGCAACCTTAGTTCCAGCATTTGGGTTGGTGTATTCGACAGTTTTTATCGCGCAGGTTCGCTCGTTTTTGGAGGCGGACATGTTGTCCTTCCTTTATTGGAACGTGAGTTTGTTCCGACAGGATTGATTAGTGAAGAATCCTTCCTCGCTGGTTACGGTGCTGCTCAAGCTGTAC
This sequence comes from Salicibibacter halophilus, assembly GCF_006740705.1. GTDB lineage: Bacteria > Bacillota > Bacilli > Bacillales > Marinococcaceae > Salicibibacter > Salicibibacter halophilus. The sequence continues at coordinate 3,274,104 of NZ_CP035485.1, forward strand.
CTGGACCGCTGTTCACATTTGCTTCGTATATTGGTGCTGACATTGGCGGATGGACAGGCGGTCTACTGGCAACCATTGCTATCTTTTTGCCGGCTTTTCTTCTCATCTTGGGAACGTTACCTTTCTGGTACGCATTAAGGAAGAACAGTAAGATTAAAGGTGCATTTATGGGTGTGAACGCTGCGGTTGTAGGCATTCTCATTTCAGCCTTTTACCAACCGATATGGACAAGTGCCATCTTAGCACCAATCGATTTTGCATTAGCAGCTTTATTGTTTTTCATGCTCGTGTATTGGAAGCTCCCGCCATGGTTAATAGTTATTACAGGAGCATTAGGTGGTACCTTAATCGCTTCTTTTTAGGGTTGTATGCCCACTTCAATTTATCCAAGTGTTCTTGTATTGCTCGTTGGGGAGCATCATTCGTTTTTCTCTGAGTTCGATAATGTTTCACTGTTGGCCTACAAACCAATCACATGACAACAACCTATTGAATGCGATTGGGGAGCGTACGATCCTTGAGATCTCTTTTATAGACAGTTAATATTTAGTTCTCGGTATTCTGTTGCCGAGGAATATATTCTTTCACATAATCATCCGTAATGTGGATATCATATACTTTCTTTCCGTTTTTGAATGTAAAAACGCCATTGTTAAAGTCAGTGTTAAGCTCTTTATAAAAAACACCCGAGTGAGAACAGGAATGCGTATGATTAAAGGTTAAGCGGTACTGGTCGTCGTTTGTTTTGACCAGATAGGCGTGGACTCCTTTTTCGAAATGCTCATCTTTATAATTTTTCATTCCCCGTGTCATGGCAATGATGTGCAAGTCAACAAAGGGAAGTTCTTTGAGCAATGTATTTACAGTAGATCCTTTCGTTAGCTCCTGCCAACGGCTTCTGGTTGTTTGACCGATAATGACTTGTGTCGCTTGTTTTTCCTTAGCCACTTGTGAGATCATTTTGGAGATTGGAAGGTTGTTACTTGTTTGTATGATAAACTCAGTTACGTTATATTGGTCTGCTAACGATTCCCAATGCTTTAGATAATGGTTTCTATCATGGTCAAGGTCATCTACGTCTGTTTCATTAATCGTTAATATATAGAATGGACAATTCAGTTTTTTTGCGATTTTGGCACCCCTTTTGATCAATCTGTCTCCACTTGGACCGTAGTAAACACAAGTTAGAATGCATTCGTCTAATCGCGTTTGGTTTTGATCCATATAACTTCACCCCTTACAACAAAACGGAAAGTGTTTATAAATTTCAACGTATTGTATCTCACTTGTCTGCGTTAATGTTAAAAAATTGGTGTGATTAAAGCACGTTAAATTTATTAAGCGAACAGGGTGTTCAAATGGACAACTACCGTTTGTTCTTCTTCTCCATCTTGTTTACCTTGAGGAGATATACGCCAATTCGTGGCGATCAAACTCATGAGCCTTTGTATTTCCTTATCTGTCATTTTCGATACTATGATTTCATGGTTTTCAACTTGATAATCAATATTTTCTTCGAAATAAAATTTATTTTTGAGTACCGTTTGTAACCCTGTCAAGGTGTTGAATTTCATTTGATACCCTTTTAAAATGGCAGTCTCTAATGCCTCCCCATGTTGTTTAGCGTAATCGAATAATCCGTCATAATGAAAATTATCTCCGCTTATTTGATTCAGAAAATCAACATCTTCTTCGTTAATGGCTCGTTGTAATTCCAATTCAGAGACCCCTTGAAACCGTGCATGCTCAATTAACATTGCCGTCATCTGTGAGATTTGGCTTCTCATATTCATTGTTATTCCTCCTTTTAGTGATTTTATCTTGCTAAAAAAGACAAAAAGGAGCCTGCATTGAGCAGACTCCACCGGTTATCTTACATATTTAAATTGTGTGAATGAAAATAAACGTGCCTTAAGGCTTAGGATGTTTCTTCATAAATGAGATTGTAATTAGTAGCATAATAAATAACACAAGTAATGTCAACCTCTTTTTATGAAAAATTATCGAATATATGAGTGTAGGGCGATGCCGTCATGCTCTGTTAGAAACCCATTTTTAAACATACAGCATGTTCAACTATCGTGTACGTCGCATAGCCAAGGTGTTTTCCATAAATCAAAAAACTTCTTACGAAAATTCCTTTTAGGTTGATGTCTGATCTTATTTCCTGAAAAGTGGTGCTGTGTAATTATACACACTTCTAGGTCGATTTCTGTAACGAATAACCCTATCATCTTTGGTGCACGTTAAACCTAAATTTCCAGAAGGTGACGTGTATGTTTAAGCGATTTAAAAAAGAAAAAATAAACCACCATAAGGTGATTAAACAGCTGTATATCCTTTCCTTTATGGCAATGTTTCTTGTTGGTGGCTGCAGTCCTACGTCTCATCATGTGGAAGAGATCCTATACATACAGGCCATGGGCCATGATATGGAAAACGGGGAATATCGGATCACTGGTTTAAGCACCATTTTTACTTCTGCGGAAGATATGTTACCGGAAAACAAACCGATCAACGTGTCCGGGGAATCACTAGAAACCGTTTATGATTCCCTTCAAGCAGAATCGCCCCGCTATATTGACACGGGTCGAGCGCGCGTGCATTTGTTTCATGAAGATTTCGCCTCCCAAGAGGGCGTCTTTCAAGCCCTTGATACGGTTCAAAGAAATCCTATGATCAACCAAGACATGGAAGTGGCAATCACACGAGAACCTGCGCGGGACATGTTAGAGGGAGACTACGATTTTCCAGAACCTATCTTTCGTTATTTACATGATGTGATTGAACAGAATCAGGAGGAACAGATGCCGCAAACGAGTTTGCATGACTTTATGTATAATTACTACGCGGAAGGGGCGGATCCTTATCTTCCATTGCTGGAACAAAAAGAGGGCCATGTGGGAGTTACCGGTTTAGCATTATTTCAAGATGATATGCTTGTTGACGAAATCAACACCGATAATGCTCAAATGTTTCGGGCGCTCATCGAGTCTACGGAGGAAGGTACCGTCCATATGAAGCTTAACGACGACAAAGGGGTAACCTTCCATCGCCTCTCCTCTAGCTCGACTTGGACGATCAACCAAGAATCGGATGGCACGCATGTACAGGTGGATGTGGAAATAGAAGGACCAATACGGCAGTCGTACGGCATTGATGGATATGGACAGGTAAATATTAAGCAATTGGAGCAAGTCGCTACGGAAGAATTTGAACGCCGAATGAGTGAACTCATCCAATATTTTCAGGATCGAAACATTGATCCCATCGGTATTGGGGAACGAGTGGGACAGAACGTCAGAGGACTCGATATTCAACAGTGGGAAGAAGAAGTCTATCCGGACGTAGACGTGAATGTCAACGTCGACTTTACCATTGATGATACGGGAGCAGTGGAATAAAATGCTAATGGTCTATGGATATCGACGATTCTGGGGTTGGTGCTCATACCTATTTCAGTAGCATGGTTTTTTTCCGTACATTTTGGGGAAGAACCAGCGGGCATTCCGTTAGGTGTCAAGGAGAAAAATAGCGGCGGTTCTAGCGGCGGCAGTAGTTCAAGCGGGATGCCTTCTGGAATTATTAAGCCGTGGCTACCGTGGCGATGATGTACGAGCCGTTCAAGAAGCCCTTGTTGAAGCTAACTTTTACCCAGACATTAACGCATTAAACGCATTAAACAACGGTGTAGACGGCATCTATGGCCGAATACTCGTGAAAAACTCGAAGAAGTTATTTAAACGAATAAACCAGACAACAGTAGTATATGATGATAAATTAAGGATGTATGTAAGAAGGGATGGGAGCATGCAACGGCTCTCTCTTATTTTTTTATTTTAGTGGCAGATAGCATTGCTCAAAGAAATCGTCTTTTCAATTTTGAAAGTAATACAATACATTAACTATATAGCGTTAGAGTAAAATTTGAGTTATACTCTAACGATAGAAAGTGAATGACTCAGTTTAAATTTAGCAGCTACGACATAGGCATACTATAAACGAAGTATCTATCCTATCTCAATGGGGGGTATTGGTATGAAAAATCAATTTGTTGTCATTGGCCTTGGAAGGTTTGGGCAAAGTGTAACGAAAACGTTGATTGAAAATGAAAATGATGTGTTAGCAATTGATAAAGATGAACAAATCGTACAAGAGCTCGCTCCGAAAGTCACACATGCCGTTCAAGTAGATGCGACGGATGAGACCGCTTTAGAACAATTAGGTTTACATAAATTTTCCCATGCCATTGTAGGGATCGGCGAAGATTTGCAGTCCAGCATTCTAACAACATTGATCCTTAAGGAATTGAATGTCGCTGAAATTACGGCGAAAGCAAAAGATGATCATCACGGGAAAGCGCTCAGTAAAATCGGTGCCGACAATATTGTTTTTCCGGAACGGGATATGGGAGATCGACTGGGGAATTTGTTGAGTTCCAGCAATCTGATTGATTATCTGGAACTTTCATCTGAATATAATATGGCTGAAATCCGAGCACCGAAAGCGATGGATGGATGCACCCTTCAGGAATTAAATATTAACAAAACGTATGGGTGTATTGTGATGGCGATTAAAGATAAAGATGAAGAGGTGAATATCTCCCCTCACATCGAAGATAAAATTCATCATGGCGATATTCTGACGATCATCGGAAAGCATAGGGATATCCGTCGCTTGCAAAAAGATTACCGGGAGAAAAGCAGGCCGAGGTAGGTGTGTACTTATGATTTCGCCTAGGAAAACCCTTCATTTCAGTCCGCCCCAATGGGTTATTTTCGGTTTTATTATATTCATTATCATAGGGACGATTTTGCTGGCTCTCCCACAAGCTTCAGCGGATGGCGAGAGCGTTGGTTTTTTAGATGCCTTGTTCATGGCCGTTTCAGCTGTATGTGTGACCGGTCTGGCTGTATTAGAACCCGGCGGAGACTTTTCAGCATTTGGGCAAGTGATTATTATGGTTCTCGTTCAGTTGGGCGGGCTTGGGTTTATGGTTTTCGGGGTAACCGTCGCGATTTTGGTTGGGAAAGTGATGGGGATGAAATATCGCCTGCTTCTTCAACCGACAACCAATACGTTTTCAGCACGTGGGATCATTCGATTGGCGATGACGATTCTGCTTTTGGCATTATCTCTGGAGGCCATAACAGCCATCATTCTAACGATTCGTTGGAGCAGTGAGTTAGGATGGGCAGAGGCTGCTTACTTTGCCCTTTTTCATTCCGTGATGGCTTTTAATAATGCGGGATTTACCCTGTTTGACAACAGTATGGAAAATTATATTGGCGATCCCGTTGTCAATCTAAGCTTGTCTGTGCTTTTTATTGTGGGTGGCCTTGGTTTTATGGTGCTGGTTGACTTATTCCGGAAACGATCATTACGGAGACTTTCCCTACATTCCAAACTTGTTTTGGTCACATCCGCTATACTTTTGGTCGGGGGCTCCTTTTTTCTTTTCATCGTCGGACTTTTTAACCCGGCAACCGAGGGACTAAGCTTATCCGAACGTTTATGGTCTGCTTATTTTCAAAGTGCGACCGCTAGAAGCGCGGGGTTTAATACATTTGATATTAGCAGTATGTTGGTCGCATCGCAATTTTTCATTATCGTGCTGATGTTTATTGGAGCTTCAACAGGTGGTACCGGCGGAGGAATTAAAACAAATACTTTTGCCATTCTTGTGCTTGCAACGATCAATACGTTCAGAAGCGGCCATCAAGTCCATGCTTTTCACCGAAAAATTGCCTTAGAAACGGTCATGCGAGCGCTGGCGGTCGTGGTAAGTTCTTTAGCTTGGATCATTGGGGCGACGCTGCTGTTAACGATCACCGAAGACATCTACAATGTTCATTTTCTCACGACGTTATTTGATGTTGTCTCTGCATTCAGTACCGCGGGACTATCCATGGGTTTAACGGAGGAGCTTTCCCCGATCGGTAAAGTCATTATGATGATTACCATGTTCGTGGGACGACTAGGACCGTTGACACTTGCATATGCGTTAACATATAAACAAAGCCCAAGTAAAATCAGTTATCCTGAGGATAAAGTGCTTATCGGTTAAAAACGCCTGTCATTTATAAATCCGCATTAAAAATCACATATTTTCCAAATGATTATGTTGACATTGTGCGATTTATATATTAGAGTGTTGCATATACATCAAGGGGTTCACCCTGAATTAAGATAGTTGATTGCAAAAAGTGAATACATGTGTGTGATAACTGGTGGAGTCTGCTCATTTGCAGGCTCTTTTTGTCTTTTTGTAGCTAACTAAGGACTGAATATCGATATCTATGGGAGGATTCTATATGATTTATCGGAAGTGAGCGTTACCCCTTCTTGAACATGCCCGCGAACATGAGGTATCTGAATTGCAATTACAACGTGCTATTAGGAATGAAGACATATTGATTTTTTAAATGAGGTAAGCGGTGTACATTTTAAATACGATAAATTATTCACTCATGCACATAGGTATGGGGAGGACCTAGAAAGAGCGGTATTGGCGAGGATATCAAATGAAATTTAATACGTTAGATGGTCTACAAATATGGCTCATGCAGTGGATTTTGGGTTTGAAGAGGACGTTTCCTACCGAATGGAAAAGGGAAAGTTCAAACATTTTGTAGTAAAAAATAGTATTCTGCAAACATTAGAAAGTACACTTGCCATCGGATAGTAGTAATACAAGGAAGATGAAGGGCAAAAAGAACGATACGTATCATTACAATAAAACACTTGGTTTTGATGGAGGAGAAGGCCAGAGGATGAAGTATTATGAATTCGTTTCCCCATTTTATGCATTGATTAAAGCACACAACGAACGAAAAGCAAAAGCCATATACAAAAAACAAGTTTGGGAAGGAGGAGATGATCAGTGGCGAGAGCGATCACGGGATTATGCCATGATGAAATTTGCAATGACTCACGATAGTAGAAACACAGAAGTTGGATTAATGCTCACGGAGTTTATGGATGATAAAAGCGGCGTTTTGTTGATTGATAAAAATTTTTAGGGGCAGCGCTCGTACACTTTCCAAACCAATGATACAGAGATGTCACTTGCATGTTTCCATAATCTCCTAAAACAAATACTCTAATGACTCTTCAACCAAATGAATGTAGATAAAGTAATATCTCTCTCTTTATATTACGATAATTTTTTAATTGGAATTGAGCTGGTGTTTTATAATATGGTTAATGTACAATTACTTCAGAAGCCAAACGGTATCCCTGTGATTTCTTTGATGAATCACTTAAGGTATATTGAGAAAGCTGCTATTTATTATGATCCGTCACAAGGGTTTTTTGACCAGACAAAAAAGGTAGAACGGTACTCTTTCGTCAATCGTCTTCAAAATCAGCGAAATAAACCACAGCATTCACCAGGATACAGACTTTTGATTTCCTTTGAAGAAGCTGACTTGCAAACCAATTTAACGGATGTTATCCGGATGTCACTGTTGAGGCTCCAAAAGGTAAATAACCTAACACTTGATTGGATAGGCATTTTTCATATGCAAGAAGATAATCTTCATGCACACATAATTATTCGTGGTTTCGACTTTAAAAATCAAAAGATAATATTAACAGGATCGCATGTTTCCCATCTGAAAAAGTTAATAACCGAAAAGATTAGTTCAGATTTTCAATGCCATGTAAAAGAACGAAAGATCGCTAATTACTTTTTAGAAAAGGGGGCCAAACCATAATAATAAAGGCTAGAATATTTTCTCTCTCAGGAAAAGGGTGCTTTCCTGAAACATAGGAACAAAGTGTCCTTCCCGAATTGGGTCATGTTGCGGCATAATTGAAGGAGTTTCTGGCAGAAAATCGAATGATAAAATGAGCAAGTATATTAAGAAAGGTCGATGAGATGAGTCAAAATAATGATTATAAATCTGATAAATGGGACGTTATTTTATCATATTCCGTGGTTATTTCTTTAATTATAAGTGTTATATTTGTGGCAATTAGCTTTAGCTTTTAAAACACATACTCTAATAATCGAGACGCGCTTATTTAATAAATGGTTAATGGAACATCAAGGTACATTGGGAATTTTATTATAAAGGATGGGGTATAACATGCGTTCATATCAAAATATTTTAGTCGGGATTGATGTTCATGGACAAGAGTGGGACAAGCCTTTTGAACAAGCGTGTGTGTATGCGATGAATCATGATGCCACCTTACATATCGCTACAGTTTTGAATACAAAGACATACACCACTCAGGAACGGTTTGACCCAAAATTGAAAGAACTGAAAAAGCATGCATATGAGATGCTTGAGAAATACCAGCAAAAGGCAAAGGATAAAGGTGTCTCTCAAGTTAAGACGATTTTTGATACTGGCTCCCCAAAAGCACGGATCACCCGACACTTAGCCCCCCAGCATGACATTGATCTCATTGTTGTGGGGGCTAATCAGGCAAATAAAGCAGAGAAGTTCATCTTGGGAAGTGTGGCTGATGGGATTATTCGAGAGGCTCGATGTGACGTAGTTACGGTAAAGTAATTGTCTTTCTTTTTGATTCAAACCCCTGCACGGAACAATGGATATCTATATATAAGTTGGGTGAGTAATTTGAATGACGATATCTTATCATTATTAGTTGGTCTCACTTTGGTTGTGGTTGTTTATTTTTCACTTGAATTGGCATTAAGAAACCAAAAAGGTGAGTTTTCATTCTATCCAGATTTACTTACGCCAGTAGGCTTATTAACAGTTGGGTATTTGCTTGCAGTAATCGAAATTACTTTTTTGAATAGTGCTGATTTTTTTGGTGCACTGATTCTTTTAAGCATTGTAATTATCCCAGCAAGCTTAGGAATAACGATTATTAAGGTTATAATTGTATTTATTATAAAGAAAAGACAGCAACGAAATTAATGAAATCCCTAAATGTGGATGCTTTTCTGCTGAGTTTCTCCCTCCAATAGCACGAGGAGCCTACGGGCTCCCTTCTCAATCACATTGCACTCTTTATCCCATGTGATGACTGGGCTATTTTTTCTTATTTTGTGTATACTGCACTATCACGCTGGCAACAATAGCTATCAGCGCTACTGTAGTTACGATAATAACGATATCGTTCATTATAGACACTTCCTAATCTAATTGTTCTTTATTTTTATTTAAATATGCTACCTAGTATAACATCAACAATATCACTGATTAAATTGTTTGTTTTTCGTGTAAATAGGTATGTAAATAGGTACATACATTACAAGATCATTGCGGGTGCCGCAAGCATGATCACTGTGGATGTGGATGCAAGAAAAAAGACGCCCACCCAAGCGTGAGAAAGAGTGCACAGTCAAGTTCTATTTTGATTGTGACTAATTGTAACCCCTCCGCAATTCCCTTTCCTCGATCCCTTGGCTTCTGTCAGGGGATCGTTTTGTGCTAAAGTAACAAAAACACGAGCCGAAGCCCGTGTTATAAATAGGAATCCCCTCTATAGCATAATGTAAGTCACCGTTGATAGTCTAAATATTGAAGGGCTTCCTTTTTATATTGTCCCCAATATTTAGCAGATCATTCACTGTGTTAATTTATGTTTATGAAACGTTCACTGCCGCAAAGCGTATCTCTTCATATTTAAATGTGTGAAGATTATTCTCGTTTTTAATTATTATTTCTTCATCCATGTCGCTCAATTTAAATAACGATCCTTTTGTTAATTGATATCCGGATGTGGACGTGGATGTGAACGTGGATTTGACGATTGAAAGTACAGGGGCTGTTGAATAAAAGGATGTTTACGCTTTTCTGTTGAACCCACGGAGCAGGTGCTCATACAAGATTCAATCCTACAAACTTGAGCGATGGACGTCATCTCCCTATGATCGATGGTCATCGAAAGTGTGATGGGATGAAGAAATGAATCCTTTGAAGGAGCATATCGACATGAAACCGTGGTTGAAATTCATACAAATCTTGAGCATTGGCGTAGGTTCCTATTATCTGATCCGTTTATGCATGACACATGAATTTTATATCGAGGGGCAATGAAAGGGTCTTCGCCCAGAACAATTGATATTGAGGGTAATGAAGATCTTTTCACTCAAGGGTAATCAGTTAGATATAGGGCAGGGATGAAGCATAAGAAAAAGATTTTTGAGCTGTATGAACAACAAGTGACGCACCAGATAAGCACCGTTCAAAGGATAAGATGATTTACAACATGTTAGTTGCCATTCCTAAAGTGGCGATTTTCTGTTAATGAAGCGCTCCGGAATAAGGCTTGTACTACCTTTGCCTTTAATTAGGTCATTATGTTCTATAAGGTATGTTTCCATTTAAGGGAAAAAACAAATTCACCTCCCCTACTAACAAGAGGTGAAATGACAGGGGATTAATCTTTTCGATCTTTAAATATTGCCTCTACTAGTCTTGAAAACTCATCTACTTGCTCTGTAATTAAAAAAACAGGTAGGAGTAAAACAGCCATGAAAAGAGCAGAACCAGTTAACATAAACCTCACAGCAATGGTTTTAAGTAATCGCATTTTTTCTCCTCCCCCTTAATTATTGAAGATTATACGCCGATTTTCAAAGAATGCAAGGATCTTAAAAAAACAAAAGCTGGAAAATCTTGATTTAAGTACTATGCTGAAAAAATATTGCCACTATGTCGCAATACCATCGAAGCGTGAATGTGGAATAAAATATGGAATTTTTAGGCGTGTTAATAACGAATGAATATGATGGAAAAATTTTTATTGTTCGGGATTTGGCTAATAAAATGGGTAATTATGTGTGACATATATGTGACTAAATGAAAAGAAAAACAACCTTATTTCTAAATTAGGTATAAAAATAAGGTTGAATTTACAGTATATGACACACTCAGAATTGTGACCACAAATTTGAGGGCCTAGTGGGAGTTAAATCCCGTGGTGGTTCAAGTCCACTCGACCGCACCAACATAAATACTGACACACCAACACTTCGAGCGTGTTGGTGTTTTTTCGTTTGGTGATAAAAAAGTCGTTGAATGAGCGTCCATGTTCCAGCTGTGTTCCACCTTGTTGCCGATTTTTTAAAAAGATCATCTAACCGGTCGGCTGTTTCTCTTTGTTTGTTCGAAAATAGGTGACCATATACGTCAATGTCCGTTTTGATGGAAGCATGACCTAAGCGTTTTTTAATCATTGCATAATCTTCTCCTTGATGAATGAGTAAAGCGACGTGTGAATGGCGTAAATCGTGGAGACGAATGGGTTCTATATCTCCTCGTTGACAAATGGTTTTAACACGTCGGCTAAAAATGTCTTTTGACGGAGGTTTTTCTCGGTATTGGAAAAGGAGATTTAAACAAACTGAGAATAATGACAGCCTTGTTTTTATAGGAAATTGTTTCCATCCATAAGATTGAAGGTCTGGTGGTCCTTATTCGATCGGGTCATATTCTGGAGTAACGGTCTTCAAGTTGAAATTGATTTCCTGAACAGGAATGCATTCATTGGTTCATTTTGTAGCTTGTTTCAAACAAGTATACAATGTTACTCAATAAGACATAGGCGATGGAGTTCGCCATAACTGTCGTCTAGTAGCGGCTAATGACTCCTAACAGGTACACTTTTATGGGTGTGTGTGCTCTGTTAGGAGTTTTATTTTTGTCATGTTTAGTGCAGGCTATTGTTTAGGATTATGGACTTGGATAGATTAGGAAAAGGAATCCTATCTAAGCAAACGAGGCGCTATTCTTGAATAAGTTTTGTGCAGTTTTTGCCTTTAACAGGCCTCCGGATGAGGGTATACACATTGGGGATTCTGTATATTTCGCTTTCATACACAAACAAAAAACGACAATCAACGGAAAGCGTTGCCCCCATAAAATGTACGGAAAAAACCCATTGCTACTGAATAGGTACGAGCACAAACCCAAGAATTGCCGATATCCATAGACCATAAACATTTTATTCCACTGCTCCCGTGTTTTCAATGGTAAAATCGACATTGACCTCGACGTCTACGTCCGGATAGACTTCTTCTTCCCACTGTTGAATATCGAGGCCTCTGACGTTCTGCCCAACTCGTTCCCCAATACCGATGGGATCAATGTTTCGATCCTGAAAATATTGGATGAGCTCACTCATTCGGCGTTCAAATTCTTCCGTGGCAGTCTGCTCCAATTGCTCAATATTTTCTTGCTCATAGCCTTCAATGCCATACGTTTGCCGCACCGCCCCATTAATTTCCAGATCCACCTGCACATGGGTGCCGTCCGGTTCTTGGTTGATCGTCCAGTCCGAATCGCTGGAAAGGCGATGGAACGTTACCCCTTTGTTTTCATTAAGCTTCATATGGACGGTACCTTCCTCCGTAGACTCGATGAGCCCCCGAAACATCTGGGTATCCTCGAGATTGAGCTCGTCAACAAGCCTATCATCTTGAAATAATGCTAAACCAACAACCCCCACATGGCCCTCTTTTTGTTCAAGCATTGGCATGTAAGCATCTGCCCCTTCCGCGTAGTAATTATACAGAAAGTCATGCAAACTCGTTTGAGGCATCTGCTCCTCCTGATTTTGTTCAATCAAATTCTGTAAATAACGAAAGATAGGTAGTTGAAAATCGTATTCCCCCTCTAACATGTCCCGCGCAGGTTCTCGTGTGATTGCTACCTCCATGTCTTGGTTGATCATAGGGTTCTTTTGAACCCTATCAAGGGTATCAAAAACGCCCTCTTGGGAGGCGAAATCTTCATGAAACAAATGCACGCGCGTTCGACCCGTGTCAACATAGCGGGGCGATTCTGCTTGAAGGGAATCATAAACGGTTTCTAGTGATTCCCCGGACACGTTGATCGTTTTGTTTTCCGGCAACGCATCTTCCGCAGCCATAAAAATGGTACTTAAACCAGTGGTCCGGTGTTCTCCGTCCTCCAAATCATGGCCCTGTGCCTGAATATATAGGATCTCTTCCACATGGTGAGACGCAGGGCTGCAACCTCCTACAAGAAACATGACCATAAAGGAAAAGATACTCATCCGTTTAATCACCTTCTGTTGGCTTATTTTTTCTTTTTGAAATCGCTGAAACATACCCGTCACCTTTTGGTTAGCCAAAATTATCCAATCAAAACATTTAAAAAATGAAGGCACCGCTACTACCATAAAGGTAAAACCTGCCAAATGTATGGTAGAAGCTGAGGACATTGTAGAAGGAGGAAAAAGCAACTAAAGAATCGATAATGATGCTGTAGGTATAGGCGCAGATAAGAAGTAAACGTGCTGGTTATAGTTCTAGTACGTTTTTCACTTTTTGTTATCAACTGTTCCTAAACCGCCCATGATTAAAAAGACACCGGCCAAAGGACGCTTGGCGGTATGTTTTATGACGTCTGTGATGAAGTGAGCGAACTCGATTGGGCTGTGGCTCTCCAGCAACTCGTCGACCTTCTTGATGATGTCTTCAACAACAGCAACAAGCAAATGAAAACATTCATCAAAAGTCAACTCCAACAATGGATCGCGGGTCTACCCAGTTGTATCAAGGTTTACCTGCCTCATTTGAGCTGCGAAAGTGTGAGTAAGTATCTTATCAAACAAAAAATTCGCTTTTCTATTCATTGATTCTTTTTCTGCGCCAACTGGTCTCTGTCCTTTGCTTTTGGTGGTTCTTCCATCCAACCGTAGTCAATCATGATTTTGGCACTTTCCGCAGAGTATTTCATGATTTCGGCTGTTAAGCGAGAATAATCGGTGATGAGGTCTTTTCGTGGACTCATGGCCATGGCGGTGCCGTAATACCCGATACTCGTGGCGATAAGGCCACTGGTGTAAAACATCATGAGCTTGTCTGAGAAAGGAGCGACCGTGGCATCGGTGACGCCTGCATCGGAAGTAGTAGAAGCCGGAAGATCATCTTGATTGAGTTTTGAGCTAAAGACATCTACGTGTTTTTCGGCAATTTCCTTTCCCTTCACCATATGTTTACGAATCTCCGGATCTTGTGCCACCTGGCTAAATCCAATGAGCAGTGACTTTCCCATTATATTACGTTGACTGTTAGCATAAAGGTTCCCCGTTTCCATAGCTGTAAGAGGGCGATTGTCTCCCATCCACTTTCCGAGGAAATCGTGATTGGTCACAAAATCGATCTGATCCGGTGGTGTTATCTCAGGGGCACGGACAAACATCCCTTTTTCCAGCAAAAGATCGACGGCCTGTTTATGAAGGTCGACGGTTTCTGACATACATCTTGAATAGTAATCATGCACATCAAAGCGTACGGATGATCCAACAGCCGCACTGTATCCATTCACCCCTACTATCCCCATCATTAGCAAGGACATCAGCATAAAACCATCCGTATATAATCGCGGGGCACTCAAGTTAACGTCAGCCTCCGTAAAGCCCTTAGGAACGGGCCAGTTTTCACCATTAAAAAAATCCGTGAGTTGAGGGATGTGTGATTGGGACAACTCCAGGGCATGTTGAAGTAACGCAGTAATGTCAGGGTCTTCAACCGTTTCTAAAAAGTATCTTAGCGTACAAATAGACATAGTGTCTTCTTGGTAAGATGCCCAGATTTGTGCGATTTCTGCAGATGATAAAGGTGCGTTATGTGTTGTGGCCATGGTTCTTCCTCCAAAATCCTTGTTTTAACGTATTTTTCCCATCCCTGAAATAACTATGCGTACCTTGAATACCTGAACAAAGGAAGTAATAAAGCTTAGACTGTTGAAACATCCCGTCTCCGGGAAAATTGATGCTGCAAATTAGAACTCAGAGATGAATACTTCCTTTTTTATCAGACATCCTATGGAGAGGAAAGAGGGGGGTTCGATGAGAGGGAATAAAGTTGAGCGATTCGTTTTGCATGGTACCTTGATGATTACATTAATGGCCCTACCCATTTTACTCCTAAGGAAACGATCCTCAATAAAAGATTGGGTAATCGCTTATTTGTTCAATGGGATCACCAATGGGATCATAGATAATATCCTTGCTTCTTACAAAGTACTTGCCTATCCCGTTCGTCACTTTCCGAAATTATTTAACACAAGTTTGCTATTTGATGTTCTTGTATATCCCACATTTACCGTTTTTTTTAATCAATGGACGGATAAAGATAAGCCAAAGATAATTTTTTTAAAATTACTTGCCTTAACCATTCCAGCAAATTTGGTTGAATGGCTGATAGAAAAGAAAACAAACTTAGTCAAATGGAATAAGGGATGGAACTTTTGGTATTCCTTGATCAGTTCTACCTTGAAGTCTTTAATAACAAAAAGTTTTGTAGTGTTTGTAAGAAAAGTAAGTGATAAACATGATTGGTAATGTCATATTGCGGAGAATCAACATATAAAAGATACCACCCGTTTATAATGAGGAGTTTCGCCATTGCAATTTTTCACACACAAATCAAGCTCGTCGCACAAAAGCATACGTGAGTATTTTTGGCATTTACATAGCCCGTACATTGTTGCTTGGTGGAGTGCTGCCCTTCCGGGGTTTATATTTTTACGATTTGGGATAGTTATCGGTCCCTTCAACCCTTATCTCAATATATACAAGATGTACGAGTATAAGGCACGTTTCAATTTAAGGAAAAAAACAAATTCACCTCTTACTAATAAGAGGTGAAATGACAATGGTTTAATCCTTTCGATCTTTGAATATTGCTTCTACCAGTCTGGAAAACTCATCTACTTGCTCTGTAATTAAAAAAACAGGTAGGAGCAAAACAGCCATGAAAAGAGCAGAACCAGTCAACATAAACCTCACAGCAATGGTTTTAAGTAACCGCATTTTTCCTCCCCCTTAATTATTGAAAATTATACGCCGATCTTCAAAGATTTCAAGGATTTTTCACAAAAAAAAGATGGAAAATTTTGATCTAAGTACTATACCACTGTGCCGAAGCGCGAATGTGGACTAAGAAAAAACAAGTGGAATTTCTTTTTGGTCTGTTAATAACGATCTGACTAAATGAAAAGAAAACAATCTTATTTCTAAATTGGGGATAAAAAAAATCCAAAAAATTGAGGCCTAGTCGGAGTTATAGAAAAGTCCATTCGCTTATCGATGTAGATGAGGAGGATTAGGGTTTGCCTATATTTATGCAGAGTCTCTTCGGGTGATGATCGTTTGGAGTAGAAATAAGAGGGGAAGGTAGACGAAGAACGTATAAAATCCCACGTCGAATGTAAAGGATGAGATACTCTCGATCTCAAAGTGAGTGGTAAAAAAGAAGGCGCTGCCGAAAATCAGGAGCGACAGACCTCGGACTGCATGGGATTGATAAATATGGATGGTCTGTTTGGCGACACGGCTCGCCGCCCACAATTGGAAGGCTAAATTCGGCAATAGCGTAAGGATCCATAGGGAGATCCCGAAGTATTCTATTCTCCACAGGGATAGCATCGGCCATAGAATCGTGGCCAGATGATGTTCATGAAAATAGAGGACGGGGAGGATGAAACTAACCAGATAGATGATCGTACTAAACGTTACCCCCAACTGTGCCCATTTATGGGATTGCTGAGCTTCTCTGATAAAGGGGAAAGCCATCAACAAGATCTCTATTCCTAAAAACGGGTACGTCATATCCTGCGTAGCGGCCCATAGATCCCCAAGGGAATGATTTCCGATCGGAAACAAACTCCCCCATTGTGTTTGGCTGTAAGGCCAGCGGGAAAAAAGCAAAAACGGAGGGGTCACAAGGATCGCCAGTACGCTGATTCCAACGATCGCTCGAAAACCTGCCATGGCCAACAAATAGGTTATGAATAGAAGCAAGAAGAAAAAAACCCCGGGGGCGACTTCAGGATAAATCCAGGTTCGAATAATTTCCACATAGGAAACAAGGTCAACCATTGCGTACAGGGTGAAGTAAAAGATCCAATAGATGCTTAGACAGGTTCCCAGCACCTTCCCAAACACCTGTTTTTGGACATCAACAATGGTATGATGCTGGTTGAGCATTTTGTACATAAGCCCGATCATGACATGAACCATCAACGCTGAGAGGATAATCGCCATCCAGCCGTCATGACCGGCAGTAGAAACCAGGGTGCGTTGAAAGGAAAAAATAGACAAAGCGATAGTAATAATCGCCACGATAAAAAAAGCAAAAAATGGGGAAACTTGTCTCGTGATCAATTGAGATGGCATTGCTAACTCCTTATTGTTCTTTGTTAGTTTAAAAGTCAAAGTGATCTTTTAGTCTCCTCTGATCCTTGATCAACACTGGAATATAAATGGGCATGTGCAAGGTAACCCAACATTATTGCTCTATTCGTTTGGATCCTCCTGATAAACACCTTCGTCATCATTGGTCTCACTTGATAACGCGATGGTATGTTCTATCGCAGGTGTGGCAAAGAACGTTCCGCCAAAAACGTCTTTGACATTGTGAACCACGACAAATGCTTCCGGATCCATCTCCATAATCAATCTTTTTAAATATAAAATTCTCTGTGAACGCAGGACCACATACACCACTTTTCTATCTTCTTCTGTGTATACACCATAACCTTTAAACACCGTAGCACTTGAACCCATCTCTTCGGTTATTTTCTTTTGGATCTCTAAGCTTTTCAGGGAAACAATATTGACGGCTTTCTTTGCATCAAAACCACTCAAGACATAATCGCTTGCTACCTTTCCTATGAATAAGGCGATCACGGTGTACATCGTATATAATGGTCCAATCACAAACACGCCAGCCAAAACAATTAATCCATCCAAAATGAAGGTCATAAGGACCACATCCCAGCCAAATCGCTGGTTGAAAATTAATGCAATAATGGAGGTGCCCCCAATAGAACTGCCCGCTTGAATAATTAAACCGAAACCGATCCCTATAAAAAGACCTGCAAAAATCGCGGCAACAATAGGGTCGCCAATAGGCTGGCCTAAATTTTCAGTGAGATATATAAACAATGATAGGAGCGGGACGTTGGTAAGCGTTTTATACACCATGTGACGTGGGAGGTATTTGACGCTCACCCCAATTAATGCCACAAAGATCAAGAATGTCACGATCCCCGGTGAGATGCCAAATGCATAGTACAAGATCAATGATAAACCGACGATGCCTCCATCTGCGATCTGATTAGGCATGGCGAGCAATGTCGTTGCTAAAGCAATACTTAAAGTTCCTATGACAATTAAGGCGATGTGTTTCATGAATTTGCACCTTTAATCCTTACTTGTTTCTTGTTGATGATAATCCGCATGCAACATTTTATACAGACACACACACATCAATAGCATAATGATAGACATCGGGAGGGAGGTAGCCACCAAGGCAGATTCAAACCCTTGTATCCCCCCCGTAAAGGTCAATATGGCAGCAACGCCGGAAATCACGATACCCCATATGATTTTAATTCGGTTAGATGGGTTTTCAATGCCATACTCATTCATCATCCCGATCACAAACATCGCGGAATCTGCTGCGGTGATAAAGAAGATGAAAATTAACACCATAGCTAAAACGCTCATCACACTGCTAAAGGGAAAATAGCTGAGAAACTCAAAAAGCGCGACAGTCTCATCGGCTGCTACAACTTCAGCTAAGGCTACATGGCCTTGATTATGGATGAGATCAAGCGCAGATCCCCCTAAAACAGCGAACCAAAAGAAGCATACAAGGACAGGAATGAATAACGCGCCCATCATAAATTCCCGTAAGGTTCTCCCCTTAGACACACGCGCGACAAAAACGCCAACGAAGGGAGCCCAAGCAATCCACCAACCAAAATAAAAGAGGGTCCAGGAGGAAATCCATCCCCCATCGCCGTAGGGATCCATGCGAAAAGACATGCCTAATAAATTGTTCGTATAGTCGCTAATGCCTTGGAAAAAGATTTGAAAAATGTTGGATGTGGAAGCGAAGACCAATAAAAATACCACAAGAATCAGCGCCAAGATAAAGTTTGTATTAGCGAGGTATTTAAGCCCACGTTTAAGTCCTGTCGCGGCAGATAATAAGTAAATCACCGTAATCACTGCAATCATGATGAGTTGTATGCTAAATGTATTTGGAAGCCCCCATTCGTACGCCATGCCACTATTGATTTGCAGGACCCCGAACCCTAAAGACGATGAAATCCCCACAACAACAGCTAAAACAACAAAGATGTCTATAATTTTTCCCACGGGTCCGTAAATGCCATCCCCGATGAGGGGATAAAAGACAGCACTCAGTGTTGCCGGGAGTTTTTTCCGGTATTTGCAATAAGCTAAAGCTGCTCCGACTACAGCATAGCAAGCCCAAGCGGAGATCCCCCAATGTAAATAAACAAATTGCATGGCCGTTGTGGCTGCACTTTCTGTGTAGCCTTCTCCGTATGGAGGATCCACATAATATAGCACCGGCTCTGCCACCCCGAAAAACACTAAAGCTATCCCGATAGCTGCACTAAAGAGCATAGCAATCCAAGTTATTTTTCGAAATTCAGGTTCATCCGAATCATCGCCTAATTTTATTTTCCCAAATTTGGAGAATGCAACGTAAACACAAAACACGATAAAAACAAAAACAGCCGTTAATAGCACCCAACCAAATGCGTTATAAATAACTTCTAATGCGAACTCAAAGTAAGCGTCAAATAGAATACACATAGGAATCAAAAGTCATCCGTGCCATAATCGCCTTAGAAATGATTGCGGGAGGTTATGTGATGACGCTGAAAGACAAGAGAATCGAGTGGAAAGCTCGGTATGATGCCTGGAAAGAAAGCGGACAACGTGTGGCCGAATGGTGTCGTGAGCAGGACATCAACGTCAATCAAATGTATTATTGGGTCCAGCGATTCAAGGATGACAAGATATCATCGGAACCGGATTCAACCCAATGGCTGACGGTCCAAGTCGACGATGATGATCCTATACCTTCCGGAGGATCGGAACCTATCTTTATTCACTACGGTGCCATCTCCGTCGAAGTAAGGCCGGGCGCCCATGTTGGGTTATTATCCGATATCATTCATGTGTTGCGAAGCCAATGTTGAATGTATCATTCGAGCGCGTGTACCTGGCTCGGGGAAACACGGATCTTCGCAAATCGATCGACGGTCTGGCCGTTATTGTCCAACAATGCTTTGATCTCGATCCTTTTTCCCCTTGTCTGTTCGTGTTTTGTAATCGGAAACGTGACAAGTTGAAAATCCTGCAGTGGGAGCACAACGGCTTTTGGCTCCATTACCGCAGGTTGGAAAATGGCACATTCCATTGGCCATCGGAAACAGAAACGGCACCCATGACCATCAGTCCGCGCCAACTTCGGTGGCTGCTGGATGGTTTGCCCATCGAGCAGAGGCAGGCCCATCGGGAGGTCAAAGCGCGTACCATTCTATAGAACATTGAAATTTAGAAATACGGGCATTCGACTGGGCAAGTTGGATGCTTTTCCGTATACTTATGGTATGGCACATACAGCGCAATCATCAAACCCATCAATTGCATATTATCGAGCGCAAAATGAAAAGCTTGAGCTGGAAAAAGAGGCGTTGGAGGCTAAAGTCCAATGGTACGAAGAACAATTTCGCCTAAGCCAACAACGCAGATTCGGATCTTCCAGTGAGAAGACCGATGAAGACCAGCTCTCTCTTTTCAATGAGGTCGAAGGTACATCCACCCCGACGGTTGAAGAATCAACGGTCGAAACGGTTACATATAAACGCAAGAAACAGCGTGGCCAACGCGAACAAAAGCTCGAAAACCTGCCGACGGAAACGATGGACTATCATTTATCCGATGAGGAGCAGGTCTGTTCGTGTTGTGGCGGAGCCCTACACGATATGAGTACGGACGTGCGAAAAGAATTAAAGGTCATTCCAGCGCAAGTGAAAGTCGTGGAGCACGTCCGCCATGTCTATGGCTGCCGCCATTGTGAACGCCATGACATCGAAACGCCTATCGTGACAGCGAAGATGCCGGAACCGGCATTTCCGGGAAGCTTAGCCTCTCCATCCGCCGTGGCTCATGCCATGACCCAGAAATATGTGGAAGGCATGCCCTTGTATCGGCAAGAGAAACACCTGGAACGTTTCGGTGTATCTATCCCCCGCCAGACTCTGGCCAATTGGATGATGTCCGGTGCCAACACGTGGCTCGAGCTGATTTACAACGAAATGCATGCCCAACTATTAGAGCTGGATGCCTTACACGCGGATGAGACAACCTTACAAGTGTTATCCGAACCGGAACGATCGGCAACATCGAAGTCCTATATGTGGCTGTTTCGCTCCGGACAAGCCGATGTGCCCATGGTGCTGTACGATTATCAGCAGACCCGGGCGAATAAGCATCCCCGCCGATTCCTGGATGGCTTTCAGGGCTACCTGCATGTCGATGGTTACGCAGGATACAATGGCCTTCCCCATGTCCGTTTGGTCGGCTGTTGGGCGCATGCGCGTCGTAAATTCACGGAAGCGCTGCAGGCATTGCCTGAATCCGCAGCCACGACGTCTGTGAAAGCGAAAGAAGGTTTGGCCTTCTGCAATCAGCTTTTTGACATTGAACGCCATTTAAAGGACGCAAGTCCACAAGAACGCTATGAAAAGCGTTTGGAACGCAGCCAGCCCGTACTGGAGGCTTTTTTGGCATGGCTTCAAGAACAAACGCCACATGTATTACCAAAAAGTGCGCTTGGCAAGGCGATTAAATATTGTCGTAACCAATGGGAGCGTTTAGAGGCATTTTTAGAGGATGGCCGATTGGAGATCGATAACAATCGAGCCGAACGATCCATCAAGCCGTTTGTGATGGGGAGGAAAAATTGGCTGTTTAGCAACACCGCAAAGGGAGCAAAATCCAGTGCGATGATCTATAGTATTGTGGAGACAGCCAAGGAAAACGGATTGAATCCATTCCACTACCTTAGCTATTTGTTTGAGGAACTTCCCAATATGGATACAACAGATCAAGCGCAATTGGCTCAACTTCTGCCATGGTCCAAAACACTCCCGCAAGAATGTTTCGTCCCTAATCAATCTAAATAAAGCATACATGACATCCCCGCCTGTTATTAGGTGGGGATTATTTGACGCTTACCGAACTCAAAAACGTACGCGAGTACATCAGGGAAAAACACACCCACTGCAAGAAAAGCTAGCGTGATCAGCATAGACACAAAAAAGACCGGTTTATTAACTCTTCTTCCCATAACTTCCACTCCTCGTAATGCACATTCATTCCCGGTGACATGAAGCATTGAAATGCGGAAACAATATTTTTAATGTTCCATGGTCGGGCAGTTTTATTCATATGGGACTGCTTTTCCCTGCACATAAATTGATAGCGAGCTGGGAAGCTTTTAAACATCAAGAATATATCGTCTTGCATCGGAGGGAACGATAGTGTCCTATCGGGAAGTTGTGATCGCAAGCGCAGTTCGAACACCCACTGGATCTTTTTTGGGGAGTTTAAAGGACGTATCTGCTCCTGAACTGGGATCCATTACGATCAAAGAAGCGTTAGCACGCGCAGGAATCGAAGAAAAACAAGTGCATGAAGTCATTCTGGGTCATGTGCTACAGGCAGGACTGGGGCAAAACACGGCTCGCCAAGCCGCCATGAAAGCCGGAATACCTGAGACGACCCCATCGATGACCATTAATAAAGTTTGTGGCTCCGGACTTAAAGCTATTCATCTTGCGGCACAATCCATCATGGTGGGGGACCAGGATATTGTGATCGCCGGTGGCATGGAAAACATGAGCCAAGCTCCTTACGTGTTACCAGGAGTGAGGGATGGATACCGTATGGGTCATCAGACGGTGGTAGACAGCATGATCAACGACGGTCTTTGGTGTGCATTCAACGATTATCACATGGGGGTCACGGCTGAAAATGTGTGCCAGTCTTATGAGTTAACGAGAGAGGAATTGGATGAATTTGCAGTCGAAAGCCAACGGAAAGCAGCCGAAGCGATACAAACGGGGCGATTTAATGAGGAGATCGTTCGGGTATCCGTGCCCCAGCGAAAAGGTGATCCTGTTTTATTTGAACAAGATGAAGGGATCAAACCGAATGCGACAAAAGACAAGCTTGCTGGGTTACGCCCTGCGTTTCAAAAAGAAGGTGCAGTTACAGCCGGGAATACATCGGGCATTAACGATGGTGCAGCTGCGCTTGTCATCCTTAGTAAAGAAAAAGCAGATCAACTCGGGATAGAGCTGTTAGCCGCCATCCGTTCAAATGCCAGTGGTGGTGTTGACCCCAAAATCATGGGGATGGGCCCTGTCTCAGCAACAAAGCGAGCACTTGAAAAGATTGAGCTGACAATGGAAGATATCAACCTTGTTGAAGCGAATGAAGCCTTTGCCTCCCAATCGCTGGCCGTCGGTCGGGAACTGAACTTTAACCATGACCTATTAAATGTGAATGGAGGAGCCATCGCACTTGGCCACCCCATTGGCGCTAGCGGGGCTCGCATTCTCGTGACCCTCTTACACGAGCTAAAAAAGCGAAACGAGCGTTATGGTCTCGCTACGCTCTGTATCGGCGGGGGTCAAGGAGTAGCCACAATCGTTGAGCGATAACTGGAAGAGGAGTGAGTCAATTGAACAAAATATTGTCTTCTTTTGAAGAAGCGGTCAAAGATATTTATGACGAAGCAACCATACTTGTCGGAGGTTTTGGACTTGTTGGAATCCCTGAAAATTTAATTATTGCATTGAGGAATTCCGGTGCGAAAAATTTAACCATCATCTCTAATAATTGCGGCGTGGATGATTGGGGGTTGGGGTTACTTTTGCAAAACAAACAGATCAAAAAAATGATCGGTTCCTATGTCGGAGAAAACAAAGAGTTTGAACGCCAAGTGATGGCGAATGAACTCGAATATGAATTGGTACCTCAAGGATCCCTTGCTGAGCGTATCCGTGCAGGTGGTGCCGGTATTCCGGCCTTTTATACGCCTGCAGGCGTGGGAACGCCTATTGCAGAAGGAGGTGAAGTCCGGTCGTTCAACGGAAAAGACTATATGCTTCAAACAGCAATGACTGCGGATTTCGGGCTTGTTCGAGCTGCAAAAGGGGATCATATGGGTAATTTGATTTATAACAAAACAGCCCGTAACTTTAATCCACTCATTGCCGCTGCCGGCAAAGTCACGATTGCAGAAGTCGAGGAACTTGTGGAGCCTGGAGAGTTAGATCCGGATCACATTCACACTCCGGGCATTTATGTGCAGCAAACAATCGAGGGGAAGCAGGAAAAACGGGTGGAACGTCTCACAACAAGATCATCGGCGAAAGGATGATAATATGGGGCAGCAAGACATAAGAGAAAAGATTGCGAAACGGGCAGAAAAAGAATTAAAAGATGGAGATTACGCCAATCTAGGTATTGGGATGCCCACACTTGTAGCTAATTATATCTCTCAACACAAAAGGTTAATGTTGCAATCTGAAAATGGCTTACTTGGCATCGGGCCCTACCCGGCGGAAGATCAGGTGGACCCTGATTTAATTAATGCAGGAAAAGAAACAGTGACCGAAAGTCAAGGAACGTCTTACTTTGACAATGCGGAGTCATTTGGAATGATTCGTGGCGGCCATATAGATGTCGCGGTCTTAGGGGGAATGGAAGTATCCAGCAACGGAGACCTTGCCAATTGGATGATTCCCGGAAAAACAGTGAAAGGGATGGGCGGGGCGATGGATATTGTTCATGGTGCTCAACGAGTGATTATCATCATGAATCATCTGAATAAAAACGGAGACCCAAAAATCGTCAATACGTGCAGCCTGCCCTTAACTGGAGCCGAGGTGGTAACAAAAATCATTACGGATTGTGCCGTCATTGAAGTGACACCCAAAGGCCTCATGCTTACTGAAATAGCGGAAGGATATACGGTCGAAGATATAAAGAAAATGACTGAACCAGATCTAGTCGTTAGCGAGGCTGTAAAACTGGAAGCATATTAAAAGAGCGAATGGACAAAGAAACCAAAAGGAGGAACTTTTATGGCTCAGAGAACGATTATTACAGCTGCTGTAACTGGTGCCGGAGAAACGACAGAGAAAAGCCCTCATGTTCCAGTTACTCCGAAGGAAATTGCAGAGGCTGCCATTGAAGCCGCAAAAGCAGGAGCGGCCATCGCCCATATCCACGTGCGCGACCCGGAAACGGGAAGTCTAAGTCATGATCCAGATCTATTTCGGGAAGTCGTGGAACGGATTCGCGAATCGGAAACCGATGTGGTTATTAATATAACCGCGGGCGGCGGTGGAGATTTCGTGCCGGATCTGAACAACCCAACACAGGGCGGGCCTGGAACTGATATCCAGACACCAAAGGAACGCCATGAACCTGTGGAAAAATTGCTCCCGGAAATTTGCACCCTTGACTGCGGGAGCATCAATTTTAGTGATCAAGTCTATCTTGGTCCTGCCGGTTGGTTGCGCGAACATGCAGCGCTTATCCAGGCAAGCGGCGTAAAACCAGAACTGGAGATTTTCGACACGGGACAAATTCGTTTAGCCAATCAGCTTTATTATGATGGACTGATCGATGGGGATCCGATGTATCAATTTTGTCTGGGTATTCCTTGGGGAGCGGCTGCCGATGCAGAAACAATTACCTATATGCGGGATCGGATTGTCAACGGAGCAAGTTGGTCAGCGTTCGGCATCGGGCGCATGCAATTGCCGATGGTGGCACAAGCTGCCCTTCTCGGTGGAAATATTCGTGTTGGATTGGAAGATAACTTATATCTCGAAAAAGGTGTGCTCGGCACGAACGCCCAATTGGTCGATAAGGCTGTTGGAATTCTTAAGGGAGTAAGCGTAGAGCCCATGACGCCTCAGGAAGCCCGCGAAGCCTTGAACCTTCGTAAGTTCGAAAACTAGGAGGAGGTGCTTTATGACACAAAAAACCATGGCAGTGGTGGGGACAGGGGTTATCGGAAACGGCTGGATCGCCCGTTTTATCGCCAACGGGCACCATGTCCTCGCCTTTGATCCTGCAGAAGGAGCAGAGGAGAAGACACGGGCGTTTTTAAACGACATCTGGCCAACACTTGCCGCATATGGCATTACAGATCATGCCTCCATCGAAAACTTGACATTTACACAAACCCTGGAAGAAGCCGTTCAACACGCGGATTTGATTCAAGAAAATGTCCCTGAAAGGGAAGATGTTAAGCAAAAGGTCCTCACCCAGGTGGATGAAATCGCCCCCGCATCCGCGATTATCGCTTCCAGTACATCGGGGTACATGCCTTCTGTTCTGCAGAAAACGTGTGAACACTGCCCGGAGCGAGTGATTGTGGCGCATCCGTTTAACCCAGTCTACCTTATCCCCCTTGTGGAGCTGGCAGGCGGGGTTCATACAGACCGCCAACTGTTAGAGAAAGCCCGTGAAATGTATGACGGATTAAATATGAAGCCGCTCGTCATGTCCGGGGAAATTGATGGACATATCGGCGATCGTTTAATGGAAGCCGTTTGGCGGGAGAGTCTGCACATTGTTAATGATGGCGTGGCAACAACTGAAGAGGTGGATAAAGCGATCGTTTATGGACCGGGCCTTCGCTGGGCGCTCATGGGACCGTTTATGACACTGCATCTTGCCGGAGGGGATCAGGGGATGGCTCATATGTTGGAGCAATTTGGACCCGCGCTTAAACTTCCCTGGACCCGGCTGGTTGCACCGGAGCTCACCGAAGACTTAAGCCAAAAAGTGATTGAAGGCACAAGTTCCCAAAGTGGTAACAGAAGTGTCCAAGAGATGGAACGCAGGCGTGATCGTTTTTTGATTAAACTGATGCAGTTGCTGGAAGATGAAGGATTCTGGCCATCTGAAAGGTTGATGCCCCGTGACAGCTAAAGAGATTTGGCACGGTGAAGTCCGTGCAGAATGGGTTGATTATAACGGTCACATGAATGATGCAGCTTATGCGCAAGTGTTTAGCATGGCTTTGGATGCTTTTATGGATCAAATCGGCCTCGATGAGACAGGCAGAGCGGAAGAGGTCTATACCATTTTCACGTTGGAAGCGCATTTGAAGTATTTGGCAGAGGCACACGAAGACCAAATGCTTCGGGTGTTTGTAACACTTCTCGACGTGGATGCTAAACGCATGCATCTCTGGTTTGAGATGAAAAATGACCAGAGCGATGCGATCGCCACAAGTGAGCAAATGGCCATGGGGATGGATCTAAATTCAGGTCGTCCTGCCCCATTTCCGGGCAAAGTAGATGAAGCGATTGTTCAACTCCCTTTGCTTGAACAAGAACTATGGCCAACAGCGGCGAATCAGCCAATGGGCATCCGGCGGAAAAAAAGATAGGGTCCAGGCGCGTTGATTATCCAAATTTAATATAATAGCTTACACAAATATAACGCTTCGTGAAGCCCTATTAAAGATGAAAAGGATGTTAAACATAACGTGTTTTGTTATTTGTGGACAAATTTGGCGTTCAGCTACCATTATGATTCCCCAAAACCCGATCCTGAGGATTGATTTGGCTTCTGTGCAACACTTTGAGTCCGCAAATCCTGTTCCTGAGGACTCATCTTATACTAAGCAATGGTTTTTCGAAAGGTATTTCTATCATTAGAAACTTCCGATAGATAACATTTGCACAAGATGCCTTGGATTGATACGTGACCGAACATATAGGCCACCTATGTAAAGGTATTTTAAGGTAAACCAACGCGCCTGGATAGGGTCAAAAATGTGAAGTTATATAGAGAAATACGTATGATGTTTTTCCCAACCTCCAGAGCCTGCTGTAAAGTGAGGTTCTTTTTTCTTTCCTGTCTTTTCTAATGGAAATTTACACAAGCTAAGGGAGCGTAGCAATGCTCATGCCCAATACAGCGAAAGCTTCAGGAAATGACATATTTTAACAAGATAAGCCTTGCCACGCGCATGAGGAAGTCACTTGCTTCTCCGAAAAGTGTATGAATTTTTGTTTTTTCCAATTGATCTTTTCCAAAGACAATGGTAAAATTTTTTCTGCAGATGAAAATGATTATCATTACCAGAAGGGGAGTTTTGATGCGTTTTATTAAGGAGTACATAAACGCTCGTCTTCTTTATTTTCCAGCTATATTTATTTTTATGTTTCTTGCCGTTGGTTGCGGGGAGGACGAAATAGATGATGAAGAGGAGACGCAGGAAAGTGAAGAAAATAACGTCATCGAAGTAGAACATGCTTTAGGGACCGCTGAGATTGAAGGGGATCCTGAACGAGTGGTCACTTTACATCAAGGAGCGACAGACACGGCTGTCGCGCTTGATATTGTTCCGGTCGGCGCTGTGGAGTCCTGGGTGGAACAACCGATGTATGAATACTTACGCGATGATCTTGAAGGTGCCGAGATTGTTGGGGATGAAACACAGCCAAATCTGGAAGAAATTGCAGCTTTAGAACCGGATCTTATTGTGGGCACCCTATCGCGTCATGAGGAAGTTCACGATCAGCTTGAGGCGATTGCTCCAACAGTGATTACCGATCCTATCAATGATTTTCAGCATACCCTTGAGATCATGGGGGAAGCGACGAAGCAACAAGATAAAGCTGATCAAATGCTCCGGGACTGGGAAGATCGTGTTGCAGATTTCCAATCACGGATGGAGGAGGATCTTGGTGACGACTGGCCACTTACGGCTTCGGTATTGAACATCCGTTCGGACCAAGTTCGTATGTTCACAGGTGGATTTCCGGGTGGCATTCTTCAAGAAGTAGGTTTTACGCATACAGAGAGCCAAGAAGAAGCGATTGATGACGAAGAGGATTTCTTGGAATTTACGAATACTGAGGCTATTCCCGAAATGGATGCGGAAGTTTTCTTTATCTTTACGCAAGGGAACCAAGACGAGGACGAACTGGAAGCAGCGATGGCTAACTGGACCGATCATCCATTATGGGATGAACTGGAAGCTGTCCGGAATGATGATGTAAACATGGTGGATGAAGTGGCCTGGAATATGGGCGGAGGATACATTGCTGCCAATCAGATGCTGGATGACTTGTATGATGCCTTTGATTTAGAAGAAGAGGACTAGACCGTTTATGGAATGAGGGAGAGGAGTGACACATTTACTTTCATCTTCAAAGGGGAAGTTTTTTGGGCTGGTCGTGAGCTGTGCGCTCCTTTTCGTCTCTTTTTTTCTAAGTGTACGGTTGGGGCAAATCTCTTTACCCGGTATGACGATGATCGAAGCCATGGTGGGCTTTGATGAAAATTCGGCAGCTCATGTTATCACCTATGAACGATTTTCTCGAGCTTTTACAGCTGCTCTCATAGGAAGTAGTCTTGCTGTTTCCGGTGGGCTTTTACAGGCTTTAACACGAAATCCCCTTGCTTCCCCGGGGATTTTCGGTATCAATGCCGGCGCATTATTTTTTGTTGTGTTTTCGGTTGCAGTACTCTCGATTACTTCTCTCTCCATGCTCATATGGATTGCGTTTTTTGGAGCAGGGTTTGCAGCTGTGATCGTGCTTTTTTTGGGTTTCATTGGCGTAGACGGACTTTCTCCCGTTCGAGTGGTGCTCGCGGGAACGGCTGTTATGGCACTTTTTACTTCGTTTACCCAAGGGATGCTTGTTGTCAATGAGGCGAACTTAGATCAAATGCTGTTATGGATGGCCGGAACGGTCTCTGGGCGAACATTGGATGTGCTCTTGCCTGTGCTGCCGTTCATGATTGGAGCGTTGCTTTGCTCATTTTTATTGGCAAAACCGATCAATATCCTTATGTCCGGGGATGATATCGCCAAGGGGCTGGGGCAGAAAACGTTGTTAGTGAAAGTGGTCCTTGTTTTGGTAGCTGTCTTGTTAGCGGGGGGTTCGGTTGCCATCGGGGGAATGATTGGTTTTATTGGGTTAATCGTGCCTCATATTGCCCGGTCTTTCGTCGGCAATGATCATTACTGGTTACTCCCTTACTGTGTGTGCATAGGTGCCACCTTGCTTATATGTGCAGATTTGGTTGCCAGGTTCGTTATCAGGCCTCAGGAAGTGCCAATTGGTATTATGACAGCATTAATCGGAGCTCCTTTCTTTATTTATATAGCAAGAAAGGGGTTTCGAGGCAGATGAGAAAATATTTTACCGTACGTAAGCGTTTTGCATCGTTTCGAATAGATAAAAAGTCGTTGTTGGTGATCATTGCTTTTTGTGTGATCCTTTTCATGTCGATGTTAATTGGTTTGTCGATAGGGAGCACATGGGTTTCTCCATTTACTGTTCTTCAGTATTTGTTTGGATTTGGAGGTGGGGGAGATGATTTTATTATTGATGTTCTTCGTCTCCCACGTATGGTGCTTGCCCTTCTGGTTGGGGCCGCTTTAGGGGTTGCCGGATTGATTTTGCAGGAGATGGTTCGTAATCCGCTGGCCTCACCGGATATTATCGGTATTACCAGCGGTGCTTCCGTGGCCGCTGTTCTGTTTATTACTTTATTCAGCGGGATCATTTCCATAAGTTTTTTGCCTTTGGCGGCCATGTTCGGGGCCGGGCTAGTCTCGCTCTTAATCTATTTTTTGGCATGGAAAGAAGGGGTGACCCCGATTCGCCTCATTCTGATCGGGATTGGCGTGGCTGCGGCGATGGATGCCCTCACCACGATGATGATCGTGTTTAGCCCCATTGAAACGGCTAATCAGGCGTACACATGGTTGACGGGAAGTGTTTATGGGACCACTTGGGAAGATGTGACTGCGATGGCGCCATGGGTACTTCTTCTCATACCTTTAGCTTTTCTGTGCACACGAGCGATACACGTTCAACAGTTAGGAGATGGGGTTGCCGTAGGTTTGGGAGCAAAGATCCAGTCGCAGCGATTTTTCATGATTTTGATTAGTGTCGGACTTGCAGGCATAGCCGTCGCATTTGCAGGTGGCGTTGGATTTGTGGGGTTGATGGCTCCCCATATTGGCCGGTTCTTCGTTGGACGTTCATTCGCGGCTCTCGTTCCTGTTTCCGCCGTGGTCGGTGGATGGATGGTTGTTGTAGCTGATGTGATTGCCCGTACAGCTTTTCATCCTTTGGATTTGCCTGTGGGAGTACTGATTTCCGGCATTGGCGCGCCGTTCTTTATCTATTTGCTTTATCGGAACCGTCATCTTTAAAAAGGAGCTTGATGAAAATGAGTCGATTGCAAGCGCATAATCTTACGCTGGGGTACCAGGATACAATCGTGCTCGAGGACCTTAACCTTATATTGCCAAAAGGAGAGATTACAGTCTTTGTAGGAGCAAACGGTTGTGGGAAATCCACGTTGCTCCGCTCCCTTGCACGTTTGTTAAAACCGAAAACCGGGGAGGTCATGCTCGATCACCAATCGGTCAATGAGATGGCTACAAAAGAGATTGCCAAACAGTTGGCGATCCTCCCTCAAGGTCCGGTAGCTCCTGAAGGTTTGACGGTAGGGCAACTGGTTAAACAAGGAAGATATCCCCACCAAAGCTTGTTGCAGCAATGGAGCAAGCAAGATGAAGAATTTGTAGAGCAGGCACTGGAAGCAACACAGACGAAACATTTATCCGATCGCTCGCTCCATTCTCTATCAGGAGGTCAGCGCCAGCGGGTGTGGATAGCGATGACTCTGGCACAGAACACGGATATTTTGTTGTTGGATGAGCCGACTACCTATCTGGATATGGCGCACCAGATTGAGATTCTGGATTTATGCTATGACCTCAATATAGCGGAAGGTCGCACGATCGTCATGGTTCTTCATGATCTGAATATGGCAGCCCGCTACGCAGATCACATTGTCGCTGTTAAAAATAAAACCATTCATACCGAAGGGCGTCCGGAAGAGGTTATCACATCCGATATGGTGCAAGACGTTTTTGGCATGGAAAGCGAAATTATTGAAGACCCCTTATTCGGTTCGCCCATGTGTGTTCCTTATGGCAAAGGGCGGAAAAAGAAAAAAACGACAGTAGAGAAAGAAATGGCTTACGTTAAATAAAGAAATGTATTCCTAGCTCCCGGTTCCTTGTAGAAAGGATGGGAGCTTTTTAATTGAAAAGCAATGAGTCAGACGATAAATCACGTATTAAGGCTTATTAAAGTCAGGTGTCTTTATGAGTGATGTCCCCTGTTTTTCCTGTATCCTAAGCATTTCGAAGCAAAAATAAAAGTTTCCGAATAAACAATTGACACTGATAATCATTATCAATTAAATTGAGGGTGACACAGCCAGGGGATTTATGCCAATGAGAGGTTCACAAGACGACGAGTAAATATAGGTGGTAAATATGCAAGAGTTGCAAATCAAAAGCAAAAAAGAGGCGAATCACCATACTTGTAAAACGTTGTTGAATTGCTATTTGAGAGAGTGTGGTGGATATGGTGTATTTTCGGTGAACCATAAAAACAACCATTATCAAATTGATTTTCCGGCTAAACATGTACAAGTTGTTGGTCAGCTCGCGTATTATTCGGCAATAGGGGAGCACGAATATGCAAACTATTTTATCGCTGGGAAACAAGCTGATTTCATGGATATTCTTACTCTTATTATTCGAGAGTTTCGAATGAAAAACCCTGCTATTTCCCAGGATCAAAACCTTACTTTTATGCGGAAGGTAAGTGACAGTTGCCATAAGCTATCATTGTTTATTCAAGAGGCGAATCCGCTCTCGGTGACGGATTACATTAGCTCAGAACAATCGTTAATTTATGGCCATCCTTTTCATCCCTTTCCCAAAAACCGGGAAGGGTTTCATGAGAAAGAAATTTATCAATACAGTCCTGAATGCCGCTCCGTTTTTCAGCTTGGTTACGTAGCCGTGCGAACCGATTGCTTTTTGGAAGATTGGCTGTGTGAGGATAAGATTTCCTGGGGGGATGACGTTGAACAGCAAGCCAGACGAAAACTAGGATCACGATATCAGGGGTACCGCATCTTGCCAATGCATCCGTGGCAATACCAGTATGTACAAACGCTGGAACCGATCAGCCGCTATAAAGACAGGGAAGCCCTCGTGTTTTTGGGCATTCTTGGCCATCAGGCTTTTCCGACGTCTTCGGTGCGCACAGTTTATCTTCCGGAACTTCAATGCAACCTAAAACTTCCCTTGAACTTACAAATTACAAATATGAAAAGAAATAATACGGCTGTACAGATGCAACGGACATTAGAGGCCAGTCGTTATTTAAGAGACAGTCAATGCTTTTACACTGAACCGAACACACAAATTTCCGGCGAGACTGGGGCAATGTCGTGCGCGTTTGATGATGAGCACCTTTCAGAATTGTTCACACTTGCCTATCGTCCGGTTAATTTTGATCTCTCATCGACATTAGTAGTAGC
Organism: Salicibibacter halophilus; assembly: GCF_006740705.1. Lineage (GTDB taxonomy): Bacteria > Bacillota > Bacilli > Bacillales > Marinococcaceae > Salicibibacter > Salicibibacter halophilus. Next base: position 3,307,365 of record NZ_CP035485.1, read on the forward strand.
GAGCCTTGTTGAGAAAGACCCTTTCAGTCATCTTCCTCGTTTGCAGCATATCGTCGACACTCATCGGCTGGAGGAATGGCTTTATCAATATTTGGACATATCGTTATTGCCGCTCATGCGAGAGGCAAATTCTAAAGGAATTCATTTTGAAGCTCATCTTCAAAACAGCTTGGTCACACTCCGCAAAGATGGAATGCCTCAGCAATTTATCGTGAGAGATTTGGAGGGCGTGAGTGTGGAAGGGGAATATCTGCAAGATGAAAAAGGAAGCGACAGTTCACTTTTTTATCGTAAAGAGCAGGCGAGACAGCGAACCTGTTATTACTTTTTGATTAACCATCTGGGAACGTTGATTCACACTATCGCGAGAATCCTGGAAGTACAGGAGGCAAATGTTTGGAAAGTCGTTGATAACGTATTGGCACAAGAAGCCTGGCATACCGGCAACGCCTTTATCAAGGAGGTACGATCTGCCAAGGTTTTTTTGGCGAAAAAGAACATGAGCAGTTGTTTCTTTGAAAATGGAGAGGATCCTGAATATGTTTTTGTACCAAATATCTTGAACCAAAAACAGGAGGGAGAGGAATGCTGAAAAATATTTCTGATGCATCGACGGCTAACCCATCACCCCTCGAAGAAGTAAAGCACCGAATCATGCGCCAAACAATGGAGGCTTTCCTATTTGAAGGAATCTTGGAAGTTGAGGGAAAAGGGAATTTTTGGAATATATATGGAAGAACAAAAACAGGGCATGTGGTGAGTTATACGTTTGAAGCAGAACAAAAGTGGTCGTTCAACCGTGTGAAAGTCATCCCTTATTCAATTAAACGTGAAACATCCCTGTGCACAGATCTTTTTCTTTTTTTAGAAGAAATTGTGCAGCACAACATAAAAGGGGTCCAAGTTCACTCATTTATTCAAGAAGTGCTTGAAACTTTTTCGAAAGACTATGAAGCTAAACAACAGCAGCGTGAACCGTTCTCTTTTCATGAAATTACTTATGAAGAGCTTGAAAGTGAGCTTATCGAAGGTCATCCTTATCATCCGTCCTACAAATCAAGAATGGGGTTTTCCTTGGTCGACAACGCGACATATGGTCCGGAGTTTAACGTAGAACTTTCAATGTATTGGCTTGCTGTTGATGCCAGTCAGCTAACGATTGCCCAATCGACAGAAGGGGAGATGGAGAATGTGATCGATGAGCATCTTTCCTTCGAGGAAAAAGAACGCTTTTACAACGTGTTGCGTGAAAAAGAGAAAGCCAATGAGTCGATGGTATGGCTCCCCGTACATCCATGGCAGTGGGAGCATCACCTGCAAAATGTATTGATCGAGCTTTTGGCTGAAGGAAAGGTTATTTTTTTGGGGTGCTCAACACCTAAATATCGGGCGCAGCAGCCGATACGAACGCTTGCTCATCGAAACAATGCTCAGGCTCCTTATATAAAGCTGCCTCTCAGCATTACGAATACCTCTTCGAGCCGGATTTTAGCAAGCCATACGATTCAAAATGCACCGAAGATCAGTAATTGGTTGCATGCGATTGTGGAAAATGATGATTTTTTGAGAGGGCAGTCATTTGCGCTTCTTCGGGAGATCGCCGGGGTTTCTTATCACGATGATGGAACATCCAAATTGGAATCTGATCGACTGTATGGAACATTAGGGGTTATTTATAGAGAAAATATCTCAAATTATGTAAGTGAAGCAGAGACAGCTATCCCCTTAAACGCCGTTACTCATATTCAAAAAAACAAAGTGCCTTTCATTCAGCCAGTGATTGATGAATATGGGGCAGAAGCCTGGTGTGAAGCGCTAATTACAACGATAATCCCCCCTTTGATCCATTTAATGCAGGTACATGGGATTGCAATTGAAGCACATGCGCAAAACATCATACTTGTGCTTGAGAAAGGCTGGCCGCAGCGAATCATCGTGAAAGACTTGCATGACGGGGTGCGTTTTGTGCCCAGCGAGCTTCTTGAACCGGAACGGATGCCTTTTCTTAGGTCCGAGTCGGAAGCCCATCGGGCTGTTAACCGTTATTCCTTTATTAAAGCAGAAACGAACGCCGAAGTCCGGGATTATTTGTACGATGCGTTGTTTTTTATTTGCATGGCCGAACTTGCTTTTTTCTTTGAACGATACAGCATAAGCGAGAAGCAATTTTGGCAGGTTTGTGAAAGAGTGATTCGTCACTATCAACGTGAGTTCCCGGAATATCAAGAACGCTTTGAACAGTTTGATTTGTTCGCCGGGGATATACGCATTGAGGAAATGACAAAGCGCCGCCTATATGGAGATGGAGAACTGCATTTTCGCGTCGCCAGCAATCCTCTTCGGGAGATAAGGGGGAGCAGATGATGAGGCCGAATCGCTTGAAACAAAAAATAGAAAGCGGGCAGGACGTATACGGCATGTTTCTATCCACACCCCATCCTGTGATGGCAGAACTGGTTGGTTATGCAGCATTTGATTTTGTCATCATCGATGATGAGCACGCCCCGATGAGCAAGGAAATGATTGAACAAATGATTCGAGCCGCAGAGGTTACCGGGGCAACTCCGCTTGTTCGGGTCCCGGGTCTTCATCGCCATAATATTTTAAAAGTATTGGATGCCGGGGCACAGGGAATTGTCATTCCCCATGTGGAATCTCGTGAACAAATGGAGATTGCCGTCCAGCACATCTTTTACCACCCGGTAGGGCAGCGAAGCCTTAACAGCGGTAGAGCAGGAATGTTTGCCAAGTACTCGTTGACGGAATACATCGCTAGAGCGAACGAGGAAATTCTTTTGGCCCCTATGATAGAAAGCGAAAAAGGAGTCGATAACCGAGAAGAGATTCTTTCATGTCCGCGCATAAGCTTTGTTCTGGAAGGAGCTGCAGACCTCTCCCAATCTCTATCCATCCCGTGGCAGGTGGACCATTCTGCCGTTCAAACGCGACTTCAATCTCTATGGCAGACCGCTTGCAGCCTACGTGTTCCTTATGCGGTTGTTTCCCGGAACCAGGAGCAACACCAAGCGTGGGCACAAAAAGGAGCTAATATATTTGTTCTCGGTGACGAAAGAGGCACAGCTTTTCGTGCTTATCAAGAAAAATTGGCTCATTACCGATATTTAGCAGGGAGTGATTGATTTGCAAGAGGACATAGCTCTTTGGGTGAAGGAACTTAAACAACAAATGGATGAACCGGTGTGTGCCTATTTGCATGACTTACCAGCTTTGCAATCGCATATAAAAGCGATGGTAGATATTCTACCGAAGAAAACCTGTTTATTTTATGCCATAAAAGCGAACCCCGATCCTAAAATATTGAAAACACTGTTGCCGTACGTCGATGGATTTGAGGTCGCCTCGCTGGGAGAGTTGCAAAGGGTTCGTTACGTGTCGGAAGAAATTCCTGTCTTATTTGGCGGCCCGGGAAAAAAAGAATACGAGCTGGAACAAGCGCTGAAAAAGGGAGTTTCCTATATTCACGTCGAGAGTTTGCTGGAGTTGAGAAAGCTGATTGGCGTAGCTGCACAGTTGGATATCGACACAAACATCCTTTTGCGCGTTAACCTCCATGAACGTACATTACCGGTGACGAACGTCACAATGGCCGGTAAACCAAGCCCATTTGGTATGGATGAATGGATCATTGAAGAGGCGTTAACCATTCTGCAGGACGTTGAAAATACACACGTACATTTCCGGGGGTTTCACTTTCACTCCCTCTCCAATAACAAGCATCCTGACCGGCATATGGAAATGATTCTGTTGTATATGGAAAAGGTGGAAGAATGGAAGCGAACATTTAATGTAGAGGTTTCTGTGATTAACGTCGGCGGGGGGCTTGGGGTTTCTTATGATGACAAGCCTAGTTTTGATTGGGAGCGGTTTATCACTTTGTTCAAAAAAAGCGGAGTGCTGGATCGCTTAGGCGAAGCCGAACTGTTCTTTGAACCCGGGCGTTATATTGTTGCTGATTTTGTGTATTACGCGGCTGAAATGATAGACCTTAAATCATCCATGGACCAACATTTTGCGATTTTGCGAGGGGGGACCCATCATCACCGCCTTCCTGCTTCCTGGGGGCAAGATCATCCGTTTTCAATTGTCTCGACCGATGATTGGGAATGGACATACGATTTTAAAAGACCAGGTATTCACGATGATTTTATCTCCATTGTCGGGGAGCTTTGTTCCCCCAAAGACCGACTCCATTCCCGGGCAAAAGTCGAGACATTGCGCGTCGGTGACATTGTTGTTTTTGAAAAATCAGGGGCTTATAGCTGGACGATTTCCCATCATGATTTTCTCGGCCACCCTCACCCGGTATTTTTGTATAAGGACGAATGGAAAACGAAGAAGGAAGAAGGCTGAAAGCATGAACCGAACACTTTACCACTCATCATTGACGAGCGCTGAACACATGGTGTTCAAAGATCTGATCAACAGCTTTATTGCAGAGGAGACCATTCCCGTTGAAGCCGAAAACCTGGTTTCGTTCCGAAATGCCTCCAAAGAAGTGCAAGTGTTGTTTAGTCTGGAAGAAAATACACTGATTTACACGGGGGCATTGTTCTTGCAACTGGAAAAAAGCTATCGCCAGGGTGTGCAATGGAAAGAAGGGACACCTGTTTATACCAGACAGGAAGGCAAGTGGGTCCGCCTTGATACAGCTGTTCAACTAGTTCATGTTGTGTTGAGGTCAAATGGGGGAGAGGGGGTGGAAAACTTTATCAGCAGCGTGGAGAAATCGGTTGAGCAGTTAGGTCTTAGTTTGCAGCATTTAGAGAGTCGACAATCAACCTTCCCGCGTACGGCTTATGAATGGTTTATAGAAAGTGAAAAAAGAGCTTCACTCAGAGACCGTCCCTTTCACCCGGCATCAAAGGCAAAAGTCGGTTTTGATACAGAGAATTATCAGCGATACATGGCAGAATTCGGAAAGGCGACCCCTCTTTGTTGGGTGGCCGTTGCTGATGATTGTGTGGTCCGCGGCGTCGTTAACGATGATCCGTCATGTCTCGATCTCCTTCCCGAACAAGAGCGGGCGGTAATTGAAGAGGAGATTGCGCATCGGGATATTGACCGCCGGAAGTATACAATTCTTCCCGTCCATCCATGGCAGATGAAGCAAGTGATCGAGCCTGATTTTCAAAAGGAAATAGCCCAACAAAAGATTCTTCCATTATCGACGAAAGCGGGGAGTTACCTGTCCACATCCTCCGTTCGTTCGATGGCCCCCTTTGAGCAATCCGAGAACATGTTGAAACTCCCCATGGGCGTGACCTCACTGGGAGCCGCCCGGTATTTGCCTGTCGTAAAACTGATGAATGGCAATTCCGGAGAAAGGTTGCTGCGCCAGGCGATCGCTTGCGATGATCGTTTAAAAGAAATCGTGTACGTTTGTGAAGAAACCGCATGGTGGGGGTACCTCCCCGCTTCTACAGGCCTTTTTGATGATCATCCCCGCCATCTGTCCGCACAACTGCGCAGGTATCCTCAGGAACTCTTCGATAAAGACTACAAGCTAATTACGATGGCATCGTTAGGTGCCGGAGAGGCTAGTTTTTATTTTATCCGGCAGTTACTAGGGGAGAAATGTACGGAGGAAGGCATCCTCACGTTCTATCAAGAAGTGGTAGCTTTGTTTTATGAGATCGTCATGCGCCTATTTAAAATAGGAATCGTTCCGGAAATTCACGGTCAAAATTGTTGCCTGGTACTCGACGGCATCCAACCGGTAGCCCTTTTATTCAGGGACCATGATTCTGTACGGTTATATCCGCCGTATATAAGGAAGCATAACCTCGATGATCCTGAATACCTCATCCGCCCTGGGTATTCCAACAGTTTATATAATGACACGATTGAAGAATTGCTGTTTTATGTGCAAACCTTGGGTACTCAGGTGAATATTGCTTCCATTATTGAGACGCTTTCGGAGAGTTTTCATCTGCCGGAAAGGCAATTGTGGGAGATCACAGAACAAGAATGGCAGAAAGTGCTCCGGGAAATTAATTTTCCGGATTCGGAGAAGGTGCACCGCCTTTTATTCACATCCGAAAAATGGCCGGTAAAGTTGGTTATCCGTCCATTATTGGAGGTAGGAGGTGCGCCTGGAGCGATGCCGTCCGGAAAAAGTGAAGGCATTAATCCGTTTCATCTTCATCATAAATCATGGCATTTATCGCCATCATCCGTTAGACTATAAAAAAGGGGTAATTGAAAAAGCTTCTCAATAGAAGAAGCATAAAGTATCTAATCTGTACTCTAGGAATGATAGCATTGAATATCGAACAACTTGAATCGTTTGGTGTAAAACGTAAAGACCAGCACACGTTAGGTGTCCCGATCATTGAGCTTCTGAATGAAGAAGTCTGTCATTCGTTTCTTCTCCGATATATGGAAGACATTAAAGCGCCAAATAAAAAGGTAGCTGCCTCTTTGTTCATGAAACAATATGCACGCTCTGTTGTTGCTTCCACTTTACATAGCATTGGGTCGTACAATTGTGCATTATCTCTGCCTACGCATGCGTGTATGTTCAGTAACGAGCGGAAGCTGTGTGTGCAGGAAGGGTCATGCCGATTTCAGGCGTGGGAGCAGGGGGAAAGAGAAGCGTGGAGGGAAAGTTTGTTGCGAGAGTTGTTTTCGTATCATATCACCCCGTTGATTGGTGTGTTGAGAAACACTTCTCGGGTGTCGGTCCATATTCTTTGGGAGAACGTGGCCGTTCGGGTGAATTCTGTGTATCGGAAAGCATTGGCTGCTGAAACTTGCCAAGAAAGGAAAAAGCAGCTTTCCAGTGATTTTTATTACCTGCAAGACGCAGAAGGAGACCTTTTTCAATGGGATCAAAATCCAATTTCTCCTTACTTAAAGAGTCCCCCGGACAGCTCTGCTACCCATTATCGGCAAACGTGTTGCCTTTACCACCGTCTAAAAGAAGATCCGGAAGGCATTCAATTTTGCAACAACTGTCCAATCGGTAAAAAAGTTACACGCAACGCTAAATGAATGAATGGTTATGGAAGCATTTCCGTTCCGTATGAATAAATTTGATGCCGGTGACCGTGTTCTTTTGACTCGACAATTTTCAGGCGTTCCGGATACGATATTTCATTCTATTTTTACGATTGAAGAAATCAGCTGGTATGACATCAGATCGGAACTCGATAAGGGCGAGCTGGTTCCGTGGATCCCCGAGAGAGCTTGAAAAAGTGCAACCCCATGTAACCCAAACAGAAACACGTGAACAAATTGATACACTGCTGGACGAATATAAAGATGTTCTATTTTTACGTAATCATTTCCTGGATAAACAGTACGATCATAAGGCAAGGCGTATCGAAAACAAAATAAGACGTTTATTGGAATAACCTCTCTGTAATTTTTGCAGGGAGGTTTTATGTTTGGCAATTCGATATCACAGGATCTACTGGATAAAAGAAATGTTAAAATATTGATGTTGGATATAATTTTTGAGGTGATGTTGATGTCTGTAAAGGGAATCAACCATTTTTTGTTTTCAGTTTCAGATTTGGAAAGGTCTATCGAGTTTTACCGGAATGTATTTGGGGCAAAACTGCTTGTGAAAGGAGAAAACACTGCATATTTTGATTTAAATGGGCTCTGGCTGGCGCTAAACGTAGAAAGGGATATTCCACGCAATGAAATAAAGCAATCTTACACCCATATAGCTTTCTCAATTGAGGAAGCAGAATTTGATCGTATATACCAAAAATTAGAGGCATTGAATGTAAACATTTTATCCGGTCGTCCAAGAGATGAAAAGGACAAGAACTCTGTTTATTTTACGGACCCGGATGGCCATAAATTTGAATTTCATACAGGTACGTTGCAAGATAGATTGGATTATTATAGGCGAGAAAAACCGCATATGGAATTTTATGATTAAGGAGACGGTGAAAAGATGGTTGAAACGAAACCTCCAGAAACTACAACGAATGTTCAGGCATTCTCGTGAGTGTGTTTATCGTGGAGAAGCACTTCAATCGTGCAGTTCAGTCCTGTGTCATGTTGTTTTCTGCTGATTTTGATGAATAACCATCGGGTAATTCTGGCAGTATATGTGTAGCCTCACTGAAAGAGAGGCGCTATACCTAGGAAAGGAAGTGGCGTTTATGGCTCAACAGCAAAACCCGCAACAAAATCAGCAACAGCAGAACCAACAGCAGCAGAACCAACAGCAGCAGAATCAACAGCAGCAGAATCAGCAACAAAATCAAGGGTTGCAACAAGCGCAACAAGCTGCACAACAAGCGGAGCAGCAGGTTCAACAAGCTGTTCAGCAAGCAGATCCACAAGCGATCGAACAAGCGCAACAGGAACTGCAACAGGCTGAGCAACAACTTCAACAAGCAGGAGCAAATGCACAACCTGACCAACAACAGCAAATTCAGGAAGCTGAACAACAGTTGCAACAAGCGAATCAGCAACTTCAACAAGCCCAAAATCAATCCGGTCAATAAATTGTGGGGCAAGGACCGCATCGTTGTGATCCGCATCATTTTATGGTGCGGATCTTTTTTATTAGGCAAGGATGTATCGAATAAATCTAAAAGATATGCTTGCGTTATCTATGAGTGTGTGCTATATTATTTGTGGCAAAGGGACGAAGGAACTCTTTATAAACGTTTTACATTAAGTTTGTACAAGCGTTTATTGATATGAAACCCAGGCGCCCGTAGCTCAATTGGATAGAGCATCTGACTTCGGATCAGAGGGTTAGGAGTTCGAGTCTTCTCGGGCGCGCCAGTAACAATTAGATACTTGAGCGTAATGTTTTATTTTTTTGCCGAAAAGTCGAAGGATAAAAGAAAATTTGCCCGGGAAGTAGCTCAGCTTGGCAGAGCGCTTCGTTCGGGACGAAGAGGTCGCAGGTTCAAATCCTGTCTTCCCGACCATTGATAACGCGGGTGTAGTTTAATGGTAAAACCTCAGCCTTCCAAGCTGATGACGTGGGTTCGATTCCCATCACCCGCTCCAATGGGCCTGTAGCTCAGTTGGTGAGAGCGCACGCCTGATAAGCGTGAGGTCGGTGGTTCGAGTCCACTCAGGCCCACCATTGATTCGAGTGAAAAAAGTTATTGACAACGCATTGGTTCACTGGTATAGTGAGAAATTGTGGTTGTTAGCCATCATTTGCCCTTTGAAAACTGAATGAAAAAGCCAAGCGAACGTTAAAGAAATGATTGAAAGTAACGAGTCAGCGTGCCGCACACCCCCGTGTGCGAAGCGGAACTTTTTATGGAGAGTTTGATCCTGGCTCAGGACGAACGCTGGCGGCGTGCCTAATACATGCAAGTCGTACGCTGGAGGTCAGAGTTCAGAAGCCGGAATTCGGATTGGAAGACATCGGCGTGGTCGATGTCAAGTCGATCTGACTTCTGGTCTCCGATCTCTGACTTCCGGAGTGGCGGACGGGTGAGTAACACGTGGGCAACCTGCCTTTGAGGCCGGGATAACACCGGGAAACCGGTGCTAATACCGGATGCGTCCCCTTTCGCGCCTGCGAGAGGGGAGAAAGACGGTCTTTAAGGCCGTCGCTCAAAGAGGGGCCCGCGGCGCATTAGCTGGTTGGTGGGGTAAGGGCCTACCAAGGCGACGATGCGTTGCCGACCTGAGAGGGTGATCGGCCACACTGGGACTGAGACACGGCCCAGACTCCTGCGGGAGGCAGCAGTAGGGAATCATCCGCAATGGGCGAAAGCCTGACGGTGCAACGCCGCGTGAGTGAGGAAGGTTTTCGGATCGTAAAGCTCTGTTGTGAGGGAAGAACAGCTTCCGGAGGAAATGCCGGAGGTTTGCCGGTACCTCACCAGAAAGCCCCGGCTAACTACGTGCCAGCAGCCGCGGTAATACGTAGGGGGCAAGCGTTGTCCGGAATTATTGGGCGTAAAGGGCACGCAGGCGGTACGGCAAGTCTGATGTGAAAGGCCGGCGCTCAACGCCGGAATGGCATTGGAAACTGTCGCACTTGAGTACAGAAGAGGAGAGTGGAATTCCACGTGTAGCGGTGAAATGCGTAGAGATGTGGAGGAACACCAGTGGCGAAGGCGACTCTCTGGTCTGTGACTGACGCTGAGGTGCGAAAGCGTGGGGAGCGAACAGGATTAGATACCCTGGTAGTCCACGCCGTAAACGTTGAGTGCTAGGTGTTAGGGGTTTCGATACCCGTAGTGCCGAAGCAAACGCAATAAGCACTCCGCCTGGGGAGTACGACCGCAAGGTTGAAACTCAAAGGAATTGACGGGGGCCCGCACAAGCGGTGGAGCATGTGGTTTAATTCGAAGCAACGCGAAGAACCTTACCAGGCCTTGACATCCTCTGGCCGCCTTGGAGACAAGGTTTTCCCTTTTGGGACAGAGTGACAGGTGGTGCATGGTTGTCGTCAGCTCGTGTCGTGAGATGTTGGGTTAAGTCCCGTAACGAGCGCAACCCTTGAATGTCGTTGCCAGCATTAAGTTGGGCACTCGACATTGACTGCCGGTGACAAACCGGAGGAAGGCGGGGATGACGTCAAATCATCATGCCCCTTATGGCCTGGGCGACACACGTGCTACAATGGACGGTACAATGGGCCGCGAAGCCGCGAGGTGGAGCCAATCCCCAGAAAAGCCGTTCTCAGTTCGGATTGCAGGCTGCAACTCGCCTGCATGAAGCTGGAATCGCTAGTAATCGCGGATCAGCATGCCGCGGTGAATACGTTCCCGGGCCTTGTACACACCGCCCGTCACACCACGAGAGCCGGCAACACCCGAAGTCGGTGAGGCAACCTTTGGGAGCCAGCCGCCGAAGGTGGGGCCGGTGATTGGGGTGAAGTCGTAACAAGGTATCCCTACCGGAAGGTGGGGATGGATCACCTCCTTTCTAAGGAGCCCATCGGCCTCTCCGAGCGAGAGGCCGGAGGCAAGCGCTTCGGCTTTTCATTCAGTTTTGAGCGGGCAACTGCTCAACCGACGTTCTTTGAAAACTGAATAACGCGAGAAAGCGAAAACGACACACACACCGGGTGTCACGAAGAGACACGAACGTGTTTCTTAGAAAAGACCCATTCCTGCATGTGGTTAAACAAGGAAGGGCGCACGGTGGATGCCTTGGCACTAGGCGCCGAAGAAGGACGGGACGAACACCGATATGCTTCGGGGAGCTGTAAGTATGCTTGGATCCGGAGATGTCCGAATGGGGGAACCCCTTCTCCGTCATGGGAGAAGATCATCTGCCCAACTAATTAAGCAGATGAAGGCAGACCCGGCGAACTGAAACATCTTAGTAGCCGGAGGAAGAGAAAGCAAACGCGATTTCCTGAGTAGCGGCGAGCGAAACGGAAGCGAGCCCAAACCGGACGGCTTGCCGTCCGGGGTTGAAGGACACGCCATACGGAGTGACAAAGGGGCGGCGTAGCGGAAGCGGCTTGGAACGGTCCGCCATAGCAGGTAAGAGCCCTGTACGCGAAACGCTGCCCTCTCCGGCGTGGATCCTGAGTACGGCGGGACACGAGAAACCCCGTCGGAAGCAGGGAGGCCCATCTCCCAAGGCTAAATACGACCTAGTGACCGATAGTGAACCAGTACCGTGAGGGAAAGGTGAAAAGCACCCCGGGAGGGGAGTGAAAGAGAACCTGAAACCGTGTGCCTACAGGTGGTCAGAGCCCGTTCATGGGTGATGGCGTGCCTTTTGTAGAATGAACCGGCGAGTGACGATGGCGTGCGAGGTTAAGTTGAAGAGACGGAGCCGCAGCGAAAGCGAGTCTGAAGTGGGCGCGAAGTACGTCGACGTCGACCCGAAACCGTGTGATCTACCCATGTCCAGGGTGAAGGTCGGGTAACACCGACTGGAGGCCCGAACCCACGTAAGTTGAAAATTACGGGGATGAGGGGTGGGTAGGGGTGAAATGCCAATCGAACACGGAGATAGCTGGTTCTCCCCGAAATAGCTTTAGGGCTAGCCTCGGAGGAAGAGTCCTGGAGGTAGAGCACGGATTGGATGAGGGGTCCCCACAGGATTACCGAGTTCAGTCAAACTCCGAATGCCAGCGACTTGGTTTCCGGGAGTCAGACGGCGAGTGCTAAGATCCGTCGTCAAGAGGGAAACAGCCCGGACCACCGGCTAAGGTCCCCAAGTATGGATTAAGTGGGAAAGGATGTGGCGTTGCTTAGACAACCAGGATGTTGGCTTAGAAGCAGCCATCATTGAAAGAGTGCGTAATAGCTCACTGGTCGAGTGACGCTGCGCCGAAAATGTACCGGGGCTAAATCCATCACCGAAGCCGTGGATTCCGGAGGTCAGATGTCAGAGGCCGGAAATCAGAGAAAAGAGGAACGAAAATGGCGAGCAGTTATCGAGAATTAAGAGTGTATCAACTATCTTATGATTTAGCACTTCATGTGCATCGATTAACGCAAAGCTTTCCAGCCTTCGAAAGGTATGAACTAGGGAGTCAACTAAGAAGAGCTGCAACATCCATACCTGTCAATATTGCCGAAGGATATGGCAAGAAGGGCAAGCAATTGTATCGAATGATCCAAAATTGGAAAACGTATTGATTTCTGTCTCTGGTTTTTCCGAATTCTGGTTTCTGATATCTGACCTCTGGAGTGGTAGGGGAGCGTTCGGTGTGCCGGGAAGGCCGACCGTGAGGACGGCTGGAGCGCACCGAAGTGAGAATGCCGGTATGAGTAGCGAAAAGAAGGGTGAGAATCCCTTCCGTCGAAAACCTAAGGTTTCCTGAGGAAGGCTCGTCCGCTCAGGGTTAGTCGGGGCCTAAGCCGAGGCCGAAAGGCGTAGGCGATGGATAACTGGTGGAAATTCCAGTACCACCGATGGCTGTCAGACCGAAGGGGGGACGCAGAAAGGTAGGGCGAGCGCGCTGATGGAGAAGCGCGTCGAAGCGACCGAGGCTGTTGGGCAGGCAAATCCGCCCAACGTGAAGGCTGAGGCGTGACCGCGAGGGAAATGAAGTACCGAAGTCCCCGATCCTCCGCTGCCGAGAAAAGCCTCTAGGAAGGGCATCGGTGCCCGTACCGCAAACCGACACAGGTAGGTGGGATGAGAATTCTAAGACGCGCGGGAGAACTCTCGTTAAGGAACTCGGCAAAATGACCCCGTAACTTCGGGAGAAGGGGTGCTCCTTGGGGTTGAAAGCCCCGGGGAGCCGCAGTGACAAGGCCCAAGCGACTGTTTACCAAAAACACAGGTCTCTGCGAAGTCGAAAGACGAAGTATAGGGGCTGACACCTGCCCGGTGCTGGAAGGTTAAGAGGAGGGCTTAGCGCTTAGGCGCGAAGGTCCGAATTGAAGCCCCAGTAAACGGCGGCCGTAACTATAACGGTCCTAAGGTAGCGAAATTCCTTGTCGGGTAAGTTCCGACCCGCACGAAAGGTGCAACGACTTGGGCACTGTCTCAACGAGAGACCCGGTGAAATTATATGACCTGTGAAGATGCAGGTCCCCCGCGACTGGACGGAAAGACCCCATGGAGCTTTACTGTAGCTTGATATTGGGTTTTCGTATCGCTTGTACAGGATAGGCAGGAGCCAAGGAACCCGGAGCGCCAGCTTCGGAGGAGGCGCCGGTGGGATACTGCCCTTGCGATATGAACATCCTAACCTCGAACCGTGAGCCGGTTCAGGGACAGTGTCTGGTGGGCAGTTTGACTGGGGCGGTCGCCTCCCAAACAGTAACGGAGGCGCCCCAAGGTTCCCTCAGAATGGTTGGAAATCATTCGCAGCGTGCAAAGGCAGAAGGGAGCTTGACTGCGAGACAGACAGGTCGAGCAGGGACGAAAGTCGGGCTTAGTGATCCGGCGGCACCGTATGGAAGGGCCGTCGCTCAACGGATAAAAGCTACCCTGGGGATAACAGGCTAATCTCCCCCAAGAGTCCACATCGACGGGGAGGTTTGGCACCTCGATGTCGGCTCATCGCATCCTGGGGCTGAAGTCGGTCCCAAGGGTTGGGCTGTTCGCCCATTAAAGCGGTACGCGAGCTGGGTTCAGAACGTCGTGAGACAGTTCGGTCCCTATCCGTCGCGGGCGCAGGAAATTTGAGAGGAGCTGTCCTTAGTACGAGAGGACCGGGATGGACACACCGCTGGTGTACCAGTTGTTCCGCCAGGAGCATGGCTGGGTAGCTACGTGTGGATCGGATAAGTGCTGAAAGCATCTAAGCACGAAGCCGGCCTCAAGATGAGATTTCCCGAGAGACCCCTTAAAGACGATAAGGTAGATAGGTCTGAGGTGGACGCGTGGCGACACGTGGAGCTGACAGATACTAATCGGTCCAACGGTTTATCCACCCGAATGGGGCTGCACCCGGGTGTCGATCGCTTAAGCGTTATTCAGTTTTGGGAGAATGTCTCCCCATCGTCAGGTGGCGATAGCGAAGAGGTCCCACCCGTTCCCATGCCGAACACGGAAGTTAAGCTCTTCAGCGCCGATGGTAATCGGGCGGAAACGCCCCGTGAGCGTAGGACGTCGCCTGGCAAGCGAAAAGACCGACTCGGAGGTATGCTCCGGGTCGGTTTTTTAATGGGAAAAAAACGTATTGTCGTGTAAAAGTGCCAGATTTCACGGCAAAAGTGACAGAATATCACCGGAAAGTGACAGAATACCGCTGGAAAGTGACAGATTCCAGGCTGCTTCGGGTGATTGTGTCGATGTTGGAATGTTGATACATACTTACCGATAGGTTAGGTATTGGTTCCCTCGCACAAGTTCCATAAGTTTCTTTTATTGACCCAGAAAAATGTGCTTGGTTTATGGACATACTGTTGGTGAGGGGGAGATGTGTATATGGCACAAGATGTATTGTGTGAAGTTGAAAACTGTGTGCATTGGGGAGAAGGAAACGTTTGCCAGGCGGATCGTATCTATGTTGTGACGAGCGCAGATGATGTAACGACGGAGCAAGCCGAAACGGATTGCAAAACGTTTCGCCCGATAGAGCATTAAAATGTTTAGGCTGCCCACTTGCGTGGGTGGCTTTTTCTTATGGTAAAATAAAATAAAAAGGACTGGGACCATGAAAAGTTTTAACTGGAAAGTGATACACGATCGCGAACATGATTATGACAGTACGAGCAAAACGACGCCGATTTATCAAACTTCATCGTTTTCGTTTACGGACCTTCATGATTTGGAGGGTTTTTTTCAGCCGGAAAATAACAGATATATGTATTCACGATATGGAAATCCTAACCCGGATCAGCTTGCCCGAAAAGTGAGCGAGTTAGAGGGTGCGCCTGCCGGTGTTGCTACTTCTTCGGGCATGTCCGCAATTTTGTCTGGTGTTTTAGCTGTGGTTCGACCGGGTGAATCTGTGCTCATTCCGGAAGATGTCTATGGAGGCACATACGATTTATTTCAACAGTTTTTTCAGGATTGGCAAGTGGATGTACATACTGTATCGTTTGCTGACCTTGCAGAGGTTGAGAAAAAAATAACGCAGAAAACCTCCCTCGTGTACACAGAATCGGTGACTAACCCGTTACTGCGTGTGGAAGAAATTGAGGCTGTCGTTAAAATTGCACATAAGCGCAGTATTCCCGTGATGGTTGATAACACATTTGCTACGCCTTATTTTTCCCAACCGTACAAGTTTGGCGCGGATTTGGTTGTTCACAGCGCTACCAAATACATTGGCGGCCACAGTGACGTAACCGCCGGGGTGCTTGTCGGGGAGAGGACCTTGGTTGAGGAAGCAAAAAGAAAAGCCATTCAACTCGGAATGAACGTCAGCCCGTTTGAAGCATGGCTTACGGTTCGAGGTTTAAAAACGCTCTCGGTTCGTATGGAAAAACAAAGTGCGAACGCGAAGGCAATAGCGGACTTCTTAAACGATCAACCGGGTGTAAACGTATATTATCCCAAAAACCTGGCTACGCATGGAAACGGGGCAATGGTTAGCTTTGAACTAGATAAACGTTATGATATCCATAAATTCTTTGAACAGCTGGAATGGGTCAAAATCGTGCCAACGTTAGCCGGTGTAGAAACGACCGTTTCCTATCCGCTGAAAACATCCCATCGCAGTATTCCGCCGCACATGCAAAAAAAGCTTGGGATTACAGCGGGGCTCATACGTTTGTCCGTAGGATTGGAAGATGAAACGGATATTACAGATGAATTGCAATCGGCGTTAGAAGAAGCAGCCGAAAAAAAATTTCCGGAATGAATTTTCCAGAATGACTTGCAGAGACTTGAAGGGTGTGTTATATTATTAAAAGTGACGGTGAGAGACACGTTACACAAATCTGGTGATGATAGCGAAGAGGTCACACCCGTTCCCATGCCGAACACGGAAGTTAAGCTCTTCAGCGCTGATGGTAATTGGGCGGAAACGCCCTGTGAGCGTAGGACATTGCCAGGTTTACACACATCGCGGGGTGGAGCAGTCAGGTAGCTCGTCGGGCTCATAACCCGGAGGCCGAAGGTTCGAATCCTTCCCCCGCAACCATAATAGAACCTGCCACTACATCGAATATGCTACAAAGCAAAGGTTTATCAAGAGTGCTTTGGAGTGCAACCAATATAGTTTACGAAACATCGTTTATACTTTTAAGCAAAAACAAACCTCGGCGTTTGTTATTTTTTTTACTATCAGCAATTTTACATTCAAAATACCGCTTATTTTTTTAGCATAAGGTGAAAATCATGCATGAGTTCGATCTTATTCGACAAATCGATTCGTTCGCGGCAGATCATGAGGATGTTAAAGTTGGCATTGGCGATGATGCGGCCGTTACTTCTTCCCATGCTCATAAAGATGTGATCAGCTGTGTGGACACCATTTGTGAGGGCATCCATTTTAAACGTTCCACCTTACATTTGTCCGATATCGGCTATAAAGCGTTGGCCGTCAACCTTAGCGATATTGCGGCGATGGGCGGGACGCCTCGCTATTACCTCGTTTCCCTGGCCATGTCGCCGGAGTGGAAACAAGAAGAAATCCTCGAGATTTACAGAGGAATGAATGACTTGGCCGAACGTTACGGCGTTCTTTTAATCGGCGGAGACACGGTTTCCGCGCAGCATGATTTAATGATTTCCGTCACCGTTTTAGGGGAGATCGAAAAAAGTCGTTCGCTTCTCAGGAGTTCTGCGCGCGAAGGAGATGTCGTATTTGCCTCCGGCACGTTGGGCGATTCACGCGGAGGATTGGACCTTCTTTTATCCGGGGGTTTAACCGCGCCTCGAACGGAGCAAGAACATGCGCTTGTTGGTGTTCATCAGCGCCCCGAGCCACAATTAACCCTTGGACAACTGCTAAAAGAGAGCGGCTGCCGCATCGCGCTTAACGACATTAGTGACGGACTATCCTCGGAAAGTTGGGAACTGGCTGAAGCGAGTCGTGTATGCATTTGTTTGGAGGAAGAGAAAATACCGGTTAGTGAAAACGCAACGAAGCTTTTCGGAAATGAGACAGCTTATGAATATGCGTTAACCGGGGGCGAAGACTTTCAACTTGTCGGTACGGTGGCCAAATCAGATTGGCCAGCCATAGCATCAGCCGCAAAAGAAAAAGGAATCCGCCTTTCGGCAATTGGATCGGTTACACAGGAAGGGGCGCCACAAGTGCTCATGCAAAAAAACGGAGAAAGAACGGCAATAAAAAGGGCCGGTTATCGCCATCAATGAGGTGACAGCTATGTCTCAATTTCAATTTGTAAGCCGCTCAACAGAAGAAACCATGGGGATCGCGGAGCGTCTTGGCCAAGAAGCCGAAGCCGGCGATCTTTTTGCGTTGGATGGCGACCTCGGTGCAGGGAAAACACATTTTAGCAAAGGGCTTGCCAAAGGACTTGGAGTCGAAGCGATGGTCAACAGTCCAACGTTTACGATTTTAAAAGTATATAACGGCCGCCTCCCTTTTTATCATATCGATGCGTATCGCCTTGATGAAAATGAAGAGGAAGAGCTTGGATTGGATGAATATATGGATGGCGACGGGGTAACGGCTGTAGAATGGGCAGGCAATCTCCAGACCCAATTGCCAAGCCGGCGGGTTATAATCACCTTCAAACGTACGGCTGAACAAGAGCGAGAACTGATTGTTTGCACCGACAATACTCGTTTTGAACAAATTTTCAAGGAGTTTACGGATTAATGATACTAGCCATGGATACATCAACCTTTGTGTTAGGGGTTGCATTGGGCGATGCAGAAACTGTCCGAGCGGAATGGACGACCCATGAAAAGAAAAACCATTCCTTACGATTAATGCCGGGGATCGATCATGTGATGAAAACGGTCAATGCCAATCCTTCTGACTTGGAGGGCATAGCGGTAACCACCGGTCCAGGTTCGTACACCGGGGTTCGCATTGGCGTTTCCACGGCAAAAGGGATGGCGAGCTCCCTCCGTCTCCCGATTTATGACGTTTCCTCCTTGGAGGCTCTTGCGGGCAATCGACGTTTTGCCTTCGGCCTTGTCTGTCCTTTTATCGATGCAAGGAGGGGGCAGGTGTATGCCGCTGTGTACGAAGCTGACGACGGCCACCTGAAGACGGTGCATGAAGAGCGGTTGTGGTTAATGGATGATTTATTAAAAACGTTGGCCTCGACGTCGTTACCGGTTTATTTTTTAAGTTTGGATATTGCTAAGCATCGTGAAAACATTGAGCAAGTGTTGGGGGCAAGGGCACACACGGGTGAAGGGATGGATGGCAGGATAAAGCCGGGGGAGATTTTGCGCATAGCTTTAGAATCCCCGCCCGTGGCGAATGTGCATGAAGTCGTTCCCCGCTACTTGCAGTTGGCGGAAGCGGAGAAAAATTGGCGAAAGGCCCAAGCCCATGATGAGTGAGCGTTATACCATTCGTCCAATGATGCCGAGTGACATCGAAGATGTGCTGGTCGTTGAACGGGATGCGTTCCAAATGCCCTGGATTCGGCAGGCATTTATGAACGAACTGATGGAAAATCCGTTTGCCCACTATTTGGTCGCGGAGGATCACGAACAGATCGTTGGTTATTGCGGCATTTGGATCGCGCTGAACGAAGCCCATATTACGAATATCGCCGTTTTATCCCCCATAGGCATCAAGGGGTGGGGCGATTACTGTTGAAATCGGTGATCCGGCGAGCCCTTGAATTAGAGGCTGTGTCAATGACGTTAGAGGTCCGGGAAAGCAATGCGGATGCGCAACGCTTTTATAAAACATTCGGTTTTAAAAAAACCGGGGTAAAAAAAGGATATTATACGGATAACTGCGAAGATGCTTGGATCATGAGTTTGACTTTTTCGTAGTTTTTAAAAGGAATGTATTGCCATGAATAACAATCCTCGAATATTAGCCATCGAGACAAGCTGTGACGAGACAGCGGCATCGGTTGTCGAGGGCGGAAAAAATGTAATCTCCACCATTGTCGCTTCGCAAATGGACATTCACCGGCGGTTCGGTGGTGTCGTCCCGGAAGTGGCGTCCCGTCATCACGTGGAAAACATGACCGCTGTTGTTGAAGAGGCGCTAGTCTCTGCGGGTATGGATTATACAGATTTGGATGCGATAGCGGTTACCTCGGGACCCGGGCTTGTGGGGGCGTTGCTTGTTGGCGTGAACACGGCAAAAGCGCTTGCCTATGCCCATGATCTTCCCTTGTTGCCGATCCATCATATTGCCGGCCATATTCATGCAGCGGAACTGGTTGCTGACATGGAATATCCGGCTATGGCGCTCGTTGTTTCCGGAGGACATACGTCGCTCATTTATCTTCCGGAAGAGGGAGCATATGAAACGATTGGTGAAACGAGAGACGATGCTGTTGGGGAAGCCTATGATAAAGTGGCACGAACGCTAAAGCTCCCTTACCCCGGTGGGCCGGAAATCGATCGCCTCGCTTCTGAAGGAGAGGTATCGATTGATTTTCCGCGGGCTTGGTTGGAAAACGGATCGTATGATTTCAGTTTTAGCGGATTGAAATCCTCGGTATTGAATGCGGTGCATAATGCGGGACAGCGGGGAGATACGGTTGTCCCGGAAAACGTTGCTGCCAGTTTCCAGGCAAGTGTCGTTGATGTGCTCGTGGAACGGGCGCAGCGGGCAGTGTCGGAATATGAGGTGGAGCAATTGATTGTCACCGGAGGAGTCGCCGCGAACCGTGCGCTTAGAGAAGCGATGAAACGCTCCTTCCCGAGCGGCGGGAATGTGGAACTGATCATTCCCCCTCTTTCGTTATGCACGGATAACGCTGCGATGATTGGGGCCGCCGCGAACATCTCCTGGAAAAAAGGCGAGCGGGCAGGTTATGACTTAAACGGAGAGCCCGGGCTAGCGCTCGGGTAGGTGAAGTTGAAGCTTCAGAAGATGGCCGAGGGTATTCCCTGCAAGAGGTATCACAACCGCGTCCTGTGGCAATTCTGATAAAGGATCCAACGCACCCCGAACCGGTAACAATCGCCGGTCTGGGGTGCGATGAAGGATCCAACGCACCTCAAACCGGTAAAAATCGTCGATCAGGGGTGCGATAAAGGATCCAACGCACCCCGAATCGGTAAAAATCGCCATTCCGGGGTGCGATAAACGAAGAAAATTGCCCGAGAAGGAGCCATGAAGCGACCATGGTTCCTTTTTTGATTGATGATCAGGGTAGACTATTTTCGGGCCAATTCTTACAAATGTTACAGTATTACTGCTTCACACGATCGGTTTGCACAGATGATCCGGATTATGGATCGTTTGAAGACATTTTCGCGCGACGTTTTCGATGTTATGAACAGGTGCGAAAGAAAACCACACAACTGACTGTGGAAAAGAAAAATGTGCACAAAGTGGATAAGTAGACTCGGCCCACTGCTGTCCAACCTTTGACTTGTGAACAGTGAATCCGTGGATAAATGCTTCTTTCTGTGGGTAAAAGCCGTGAAACCCGTCCGTCCGGGTGCAGAGTTGTGCATAACATTGTGGAAACTGTGGAAATCCCGGTATTAATGGGATTCATCTAATTGCAATTCTTCCCATTGCTCCATCAGTTGTTCCAGCTCGGCTTCATGTTCATCGATTTTTGCTTGCATTTGGTTAGCGCGTGCGTAGTCTTCATAGACATCCGGATCAAGCATGGAAGCCTGCAACTTTTCTGTTTCGTTTTCCAAAAGACTTATTCTATCCTCAATAGCTTCAATCTCACGACGCCGTTTCCGGGCTATTTTTTTATCTTCCTTTTCCTGTTCAAACGACTGTTTATTTTTGTTTTCCAAAGGCGCGCCCCTATCGATTTCCTGAAGCTGCGCCCGTTCTTCGGCTTCCGCTTTCTTTTCCAAATAGTAATCATAGTTGCCGAGGTACGTGTGCAGCTGCTCATCTTCGGAGAACTCGACGGTTCGTGTGGACATCCGGTTCAGAAAATAACGGTCGTGGGAAATAAACACCATAGTACCCGGATAGTCAATGAGAGCAGCCTCCAGTGCTTCTTTGCTGTCGAGGTCCAGGTGGTTCGTCGGTTCATCGAAGAGGAGCAAATTTGCTTTTTGCATCATCAGTTTGGCGAGAACGAGTCGTGCTTTCTCTCCGCCACTGAGATTGTGGACAAGTTTATGCGCATCTTCGCCGCTGAAAAGAAACCGTCCCAGCACCGTGCGTATGTCTTTTTCAACGACTTGCGGGTGATCGTCCCAAAGTTCATCGAGGACGGTCTTTTTCGTATTTAATTGCGCTTGCTCTTGATCATAATAACCGACGGTGACTTTGCTTCCGTAGTGAACGGCGCCTTTCGTGGGATCAAGTCGATTCCCGAGAATTTTAAGGAACGTTGTCTTTCCGGTTCCATTTGGACCGATGACGGCGACGTTTTCCCCTCTTGTCACTGCAAAGTCGATCGCGCGAAACAGCGGAACGCTACCTGGGTAGGCAAACGTTATCCCATTTGCGGCCAAAACATCATTTCCGCTCATTTGTTGGATGTCGAAAGACATCGATGCGCTTTTGGAATCCGCGAGAGGTGCGTCCACTCGCTCCATTTTTTCTAATTTTTTCCGCTTGCTTTGCGCCCGTTTCGTCGTGGAAGCTCGCGCGATATTTTTAGCGACGAATGTTTCCAATTGTTCAATTTCCGCTTGTTGCTTGTCATAGGCTTTTTGCTGAAGTTCGGCGTCTTTAGCCCTTTTTTCCAAAAACGAACTGTAATTTCCATGGTATAGGGTCGCTTTTGTGTGCGTCAGTTCGTATACTTTCGTCGCCACTTTATCCAAGAAATATCGGTCGTGGGAGACGGTCAATACCGCCCCTTCATAGCTGATTAAGAAATTTTCCAGCCAAGTTAATGTTTCAATGTCCAGGTGATTCGTGGGCTCGTCCAAAATCAATAAATCCGGTTTGGTGAGCAACAGTTTTCCGAGTGCCAGCCGTGTTTTTTGCCCTCCGCTTAAAGAAGAAATCGGCAGATCGTAGGACAGCTGGCCAAAGTTCAATCCTGAAAGGATGCTTTGTATATCGGCTTCATAATGATAACCGCCGGACGCCCGGAAGAACTCTTGTTTTTCATCGTATTCTGTTAAGACAGCTTCGTAGGACGTCGGATCGCCATAGACGGAAGGGTCCGCCATTTTCGCCTCCAGTTCACGCAGCTCCTTTTCAACGCCGCGGAGCGAGGAAAAGACGGTTAGCATCTCCTCCCAAATTGTGCACGTGGATTCAAGCCCGGTATCTTGGGCGAGAAAGCCCATTGTTTGCGATTTAGGCATCAGAACACCCCCGCTGTCGTAAGGGGCTTCCCCGGTGATTACGTTGAGGAGCGTCGTCTTCCCGCTCCCGTTGCGTCCGACGAGCGCGACACGATCGCCTTTTTTGATTTCCATCTTGATATCCTGTAAAATCGTTTCAGCGCCAAAAGATTTGGTGACACGATCGCATTGTAAAACAATCATTAATTTCATCCTTTTTAAATTCATTCCTGTATGTTTAAAAGAAAAAGGTGGAAGATCAAGCGTTTCACCAATTATGCTACTGACAAGTGTAGCAAACATGTTATACTTAAGAAACGGAAAGCAAGTTGAAAAGTGGAGGCTTTATGGACGAACAGCAAAACATTCCCCGGGCAACAGCGAAACGATTGCCGCTTTACTATCGATACTTGGAGCATTTATATGCTTCGGGAAAAACGAAAGTATCTTCTACAGAATTAAGCAATGCTGTCAAAGTTGATTCGGCGACGATTCGGCGGGATTTTTCGTATTTTGGGGCGTTGGGACGCAAAGGGTATGGTTATGACGTACAGCGTCTGATTGCTTTTTTCCGAAAAACGTTGGATCAAGATGAGGCGACCCCCGTCGTTCTTGTCGGTGTCGGAAACCTAGGGAAAGCTTTGCTTCATTATAATTTTGGGGAAAATAATAACACGCGCATCGTAAAGGCGTTTGATAATAACGAGGCGATCGTCGGAAAAGAAATCGGCGGTGTTCCCGTTATGCATATGGATGATTTAATAAAAGAGATCAATGAATCAATTTGGGCAGCGATTGTCGCCGTGCCGTCCACAGCGGCACAAGAGGTTGCGGATCGGATTACCGATACACCCATCGAAGGGATCTTGAATTTCACCCCTTCCCGTATGACGGTGCCAGAGCATATTCGGGTGCATCACATTGATTTGTCGGTGGAATTGCAATCGCTGATCTATTTCTTAAAACATTACCCGTTATAAGGGAAATAAAAGGAGGGATCCCCCATGGGAGGAATGGGCGGTCCGAGTATTATTTTAATCATTATTGTCGCTTTATTAATCTTCGGCCCGGGTAAATTGCCGGAAATGGGCAAAGTGGCCGGAAATACATTGCGTGAATTTAAAAATGCCACGAAGGGGCTCGCGGATGATTCCGAGGAGCATAAGAAAGAGGACAAGCAAAATCAGAGATAGGATGGGTGTGTTCGATGAAGCAACGGGAGATGCCGTTCCGTGCCCATTTTGAAGAGTTACGGAAACGATTGATCTTTATCGCGATATTCCTTGTTGTAGGGTTGGGTGTCGGATTTTTAATGGCCCCCCTGTTATTGGTTATTTGCAAAGCATTCCGGAAGCGCAGGATTTCCCGATGAACGCGTTTCAATTGACGGATCCCTTGCGCGTATACGTGAATTTTGCGTTTTTTATCGCGGTCATCATCATATTGCCGGTGATTTTTTATCAACTTTGGGCGTTTATCGCCCCGGGTTTGGCAGAAAAAGAGCGGAAGGTAACCCTTTCCTACATTCCGATCGCTATGGTACTTTTTCTGGGAGGGCTCGCTTTTTCGTATTATGTGCTTTTGCCGTATTTCATGACGTTTCTCGGGAACATTGCCGAGCGGCTTAACATTACGGAACAGTACGGAATTAACGAATACTTTTCTTTTTTGTTTCGAATAACCTTGCCGTTTGGTTTCCTTTTTCAACTTCCGGTCGTGGTTATGTTTTTGACCCGGCTGGGCTTGATAACGCCAAACTTCTTACAACGGATTCGTAAATATGCTTATTTTGTGTTGCTCGTTATCGCGGGCTTTATCACGCCTCCGGATTTGGGGTCTCATCTCATTGTTACCGTTCCGCTTTTGTTGTTGTACGAGTTGAGTGTCGTGATTGCACGGTATGCCTTCAGGAAGCGAATGAAAGAAGAAGTTGCCCGGCAAAAAGAAATGGTTTCGACCGATCAATAGCTATAAAAAAACGAGTGTGCGGGAGTGAAATCCGACACTCGTTTTTTACTTATTGTGGTTTTGCGCACCGCGTGTTTTTTTTACAAAATGCCAAGCAATGACGTAATCAAGGGCGGCCAACGCAAGAAAGAAAATTGGAAGGAAGCCCCATCCTTCCAGTTGTACTTGCATGATCGCGAATAGGACAAATAACGTTCCGATGGCAACATAAACAAAACTTAAAAAACCCGGGGACCGCATCACATCCATGCTCCCAAGATGCCGAAGATAAACTGGAGGTTCTCTTCCATTTCTTCCAAATCCTCAATGTCGATATCGAGAAGGATCGGCAGGGACGCAAAAGCATTCATGAGCACATGGGCGATAATAGGCACAATAATCCGTTTGCTCCATACATATAAACCGGCAAAAACAAAGCCAACCGCGGTATAAACAAGGATATGCGTGAAATCAAAATGAATGGCGGAGAATACCACGGAACTGATCAGTGCTGCCCAAAAGAAATTCATCTTTTTGTAAAGATGCCCAAAAATCGCTTGCCGGAAAACCAGCTCTTCAAGAATCGGTCCGAGGATGACGACGGCTATGAGGAGCCAAACGTTTTCAGTCATAATATCGAGCAACATTTGGGTGTTTTCCGACTCAACCGGAGCGTCGTACAACAATTGTTGAAGTTGAAAGGCGATATTTTGTGCGAAAATGGCGGCGAATAATCCGCCAAAGCCCAATAACAACGACCAACCGATATGCATCGGCGGCTCGTTACCGCGCACTGGATCGGACTCTTTGCGAATTAAGAGCCAAATGATGAGCAACCCGAGAGCAAAACTTGAAATTGTCGAAATGGTTATTACGTCACCAAAATCTAATTCGAGCGCATACAGCGGTATGGCCAAAACGGCACTAAATAGTTGCGCTACGACCACAAATGTTATAATCACAAACCAATATCGTAAACTCAAAAAGCACGACTCCTTTAATTCATTTTCAATAACTGCACACATTGTATCACAGCCAAACGATACGCGCAGAGATTTCAACGTCCTGTCACACCACGAACCATCAAAAAATTTTCCGTGGGGCTTGCAAAAGTCGCATGAACCTTTTATCATTGTAATTGGTATTAGCACTCGATGGTGATGAGTGCTAATAATGGGTTTGAAAAAGTAAGTAGCGTTTTTGCAACTTGCAAAACGACACTTCACATTTTTATTTTAAAGGAGGGTGTTTTCCTTGTTGAAACCATTGGGTGACCGTATTGTCATCGAAATAGTGGAACAAGAAGAACAAACAGCAAGCGGCATTGTACTTCCTGATTCCGCAAAGGAGAAACCGCAAGAAGGGAAAGTCGTTGCTGTCGGAAGCGGACGAGTAACCGAGAATGGGGAGCGAGTCGCTTTGGAAGTGAATGAAGGCGACGCGATCATATTCTCCAAATACGCGGGAACAGAAGTGAAATACAACGAAAAAGAATACCTGATTCTGCGCGAAAGCGACGTGCTCGCGGTCGTTGGGTAATGATTTTTTCGTAGGCTGTTGCCTACATATTATCGATAAACAGGAGGGAATAAACAATGGCAAAAGATATTCGTTTTAGCGAAGATGCCCGCCGCGCCTTGCTACGAGGGGTAGACGAGCTCGCT
The DNA here is from genome assembly GCF_006740705.1 of Salicibibacter halophilus. Lineage (GTDB taxonomy): Bacteria > Bacillota > Bacilli > Bacillales > Marinococcaceae > Salicibibacter > Salicibibacter halophilus. Next base: position 3,333,650 of record NZ_CP035485.1, read on the forward strand.
AACGCCGTGAAGGTAACATTGGGACCAAAAGGACGAAACGTTGTTCTCGAGAAGAAGTTCGGTTCTCCGCTCATTGCCAATGACGGGGTGACGATTGCCAAAGAAATCGAACTCGAAGACAACTTTGAAAATATGGGTGCGCAACTCGTATCCGAAGTTGCCAACAAAACGAACGACATTGCCGGTGACGGTACGACGACTGCTACTGTGTTGGCCCAGGCGATGATTCAGGAAGGGCTTAAAAACGTCACTTCCGGCGCGAGCCCAATGAGCATTCGCCGTGGCATCGAGAAGGCAACGACAGCGGCGGTCAAAGAACTTCAAAGCATTTCCAGCGAGGTAGAAGGACGCGAGTCCATCAAACAAGTCGGTACCGTTTCTTCCAATGATGATGAAGTCGGTGAATTCATTGCGGAAGCGATGGGCCGTGTTGGAAACGACGGTGTCATCACGGTTGAAGAATCCAGAGGCCTTGACACTGAGCTTGAAGTCGTGGAAGGGATGCAATTTGACCGTGGCTATGCTTCTCCTTACATGGTGACGGACAATGACACGATGGAAGCGAGTCTAGATGACCCTTACATTTTGATTACCGATAAGAAAATCACAAACATCCAAGAAGTATTGCCTTTGCTCGAGCAAGTCGTGCAGCAAAACAAGCCGATCCTTATCGTCGCTGAAGATGTTGAAGGCGAAGCACTCGCGACACTTGTGTTGAACAAACTTCGCGGAACGTTCAACGCTGTTGCCGTAAAAGCACCAGGCTTTGGTGATCGTCGGAAAGCGATGCTTGAAGACTTGGCCATCCTCACCGGCGGAACCGTTCTAACGGAAGACCTCGGCCACGACTTGAAGTCCGCGTCAATCGATCAGCTTGGGCGTGCCGGAAAAGTTGTCATTACCAAGGACAACACTACGGTGGTAGAAGGCGCGGGTGAAGCCCAGCAACTTACCGGCCGTATCAATCAGATTAAATCCCAGATTGAAGAAACAACCTCTGAATTTGATCGCGAAAAACTTCAAGAACGCTTGGCTAAACTTGCCGGTGGGGTAGCCGTTATGAAAGTCGGCGCTGCTTCCGAAACGGAAATGAAAGAACGAAAGCTCCGTATCGAAGATGCCTTGAACTCCACGCGCGCTGCCGTAGAAGAAGGCATCGTTTCCGGCGGGGGCACATCCTTCGTTAACATTTACAATGCTGTAAAATCCGTGGAAGCAGCTGGCGATGAAGCAACCGGTGTAAACATCGTCTTGCGTGCGCTTGAAGAGCCTGTTCGTCAGATCGCGACGAACGCAGGACTGGAAGGCTCCGTAGTCGTTGAGCGTCTCAAAGGCGAAGACGTTGGTGTCGGCTTCAACGCCGCAACAGGCGAATGGGTGAACATGGTTGACGCCGGAATCGTCGACCCGACAAAAGTGACCCGTTACGCTCTCCAACACGCAGCATCCGTATCAGCAATGTTCCTCACAACCGAAGCGGTTGTAGCCGACCGTCCGGAAGAAGACGACGGCGGCGGTGGCGCCCCTGACATGGGCGGCATGGGAGGAATGGGCGGAATGGGCGGCATGATGTAAGCCTGCCCCCAAACCTCCTGAAACACCAGCATTTTCAGGCTTATATGGATGATTAGGAGCCAAAAGGTAACAAAAAAGTAACATTTTATAAGTGGAAGTGTTTTAAAGGATGTTCCCGTAAAGCTTAGATACTTTTTGCGGGAACATCTTTTTCATCTTCCGTCTTATTGTGCAATAAACCTGAAATTAGTAGACTAAAACAAAGATACACCTAATTGACATGAAATTTATTTTTGAAACGAGTTCAAGAATGATGTAGTCTTCCAGAAATCGGGCCATATTGTTGAGCAATACCTTTTGAAATGAGATGTTGTAATGAGGTGAATTATGGAACCATTAAAAAAGGAAGATGCCATTGGTATATTTACACCATCTTCACCCGCAACGGTTACAGCGAACCAACGTTTTGAACGAGCCAAAACTTTTTTAGAAGAGCAGGACTTTACCATTGTAGAAGGAAAATTGACGGGACGAATGGATGGATATCGTTCGGGGTCACCTAAAGAACGTGCGGCAGAATTAAATGAGTTAATAAGAAATCCTAACATAAAAATGATAATGTCCACTATTGGCGGGACAAACGCCAATAGTATGTTGCCATATATTGATTATGAAGCATTTAAGAACAATCCTAAGCTAGTAGTTGGATATTCAGACGTAACAGCTATCTTACTTGCTCTTTATGCAAAAACAGGTATCTCAACATACTATGGGCCTGCTTTGGTACCCTCATTTGGTGAATTTGAACCTTTAGTAAATGACACATACCGTTATTTTGAACAATATTTTATGCAAACGAGCAAGCTGCCTTATGACGTACCAACTCCTCCCTTTTGGTCGGATGAACGTGTAAACTGGCAAGAAAAAACGACAGATAAAAGACTCTTCGAAAATGAGTGGGTTACTGGCCATAGTGGTGTTGCTGAGGGGAGGCTAGTAGGTGGTAATGTGAATGCAATGTACGGATTTATTGGTTCACCTTATTTCCCTGCAATCGAGAAAGGCGATATTTTATTGGTTGAAGATAGTACAAAGGATGCCTCAATCGTTGAAAAAAACTTCGCTATGTTAAAAGCACAAGGCGTTTTTGATAAAGTATCTGGAATTATCTTAGGAAAACATGAACAGTACAATGATTTAGGGACGGGGAAACAGCCATTAGATTTATTGATGGAACAATTGGATGGATTAGAAATACCAATTTTAGCTGAATTTGATACGTGTCACACTCATCCAATGCATCCATTAGCCATTGGCAAGAAAGTAAAATTAGATGCTGCACGAAAAAAAGTATTTTGTACGGAAGACTGGCTAGATATCCTTTCGTAAAAAAATTAATTTACCGCTGCTTCAAAAAGGAATAGCCGATTTTTAGAATTAGGTACAGGGGCAGGTTATTCTACAAGTTGGATCTTAGAAGGAATGGACAAAAAATCAAAGTTAACAACAGTTGAATTGGATGAAACGTTACACCAAATAGCTAAAAAGCATCTAAGGGTGATGGCAGAGAATTTATTAAATCGACCGATCAAACATTTGATTTTATTTTTGCTGATGGCCTGGAAAACTTAATACGTTGGAGAAAACATTGCAATTATTAAATAAAGGCGGACTTTACATCGTAGATGATCTACTTCCGCAAAAGGATTGGCCTGTGGAACACGGTGAGGAAATAAAGGACTTTATTGATTATTTGGATACAAAAATTGATTTGTCTATAGCAAAACTCAACTGGTCAACCGGCTTAATTATTGTGACTAAAATATGACAGGTTAAAACATTGTACTTAAGCAATACGAACTAAGCGCTTTAATGGAATAAAGGTTGTACCAGAATCGAGCCATTATCTGGAATAAACAAAAGCCAATTTCAGGAGGAAATTGAGGTAATAATAGGAAGTGTCTTAAAGGGGTGAACAGTCATAGACTCAAGCGGTTTTATTTATGCTGCTAAAATGATTAATATCTTAGCAGAAGAAATTCCGGAAAATAAATGGGACGTTCAGTTGATTGAAGATTTAGGGTCACTAAGAAAGTTATTCAACCATACTATTCGCGTTAGAGATATTTATAGGGATGGAATAAGAACTGGTATTGTAGAATTTTCAGGCGATCTTCCGTCAAGTAATGGAAATTTAATTGAGCAATTAGAAAGATCAATGAATGAATTAGCTTTTGCATTTGCTCAAGCAACTAATCAACGTATTAAGATGGGTGAAGAATATTTATCTATAGTAGAGCTGTTAAACACTGCGGTGCAACACGAGGGCATTCATCAAGGACAGTACTTTGTTGCCCTTAAACAAGCAAAAATTAAGTTACCAAAACAGTGGATTCTGGATTGGGGTATGTAACCATATTGTTCAGTTGTAGGGCGCAAGAATTGAATAGTGATGGTCTGTTTAGCAATATTTTATACGATGGTGAGGTGAGCAAGTTTTGAACCATTTAACCAAGGGGTTATACGGGGAAAATGCTCATGTTAACGTATTAACGATTTTCGATGGATTGGATGAGGGGCAAGCAGGAGAGGTAATTTTTGACCAACACTCTATCTGGCAACTTCTAAACCATATGATCTACTGGCAAGATTATGTTTTACGTCTGTTGAAAGAAGAAGAGACGATACCGCCAAAGCACGCTTCAGAGACATGGCCTTCAGAAGTAAAAACTCTTAATGAAAGAACTTGGCTAGCAGCTGTAGACAAATTTACGAACGGCCTTCATGAAGCTATACGATTAGCAAAAAACGAACATGTTGATTCAAACAGTCAAGAACATCTCATTTCGTTGATTTCTCATAACAGTTATCATGCTGGGCAAGTCGTATACATAAGACGTTATCTTGGGTGCTACGATCACATACGTCATCATTCTCCTCATCGTACTTCCCCCGGATACTATGCCTGTTTGGTTGATGTTGACGAGCTTATTTGGTCTTTTAATTTTGATATGGATTTTCCAATTGTTATCAGGTGAATGGCGGGAAGAAAAAATGTGGTATCGAGACATTTTTTTCCTTATCGGCGTTTTTCTTGCTTTGATTTTGTTTGTATACGATCCGGGATTCACAGATCGAACCAACAGATGGTTGGTGACAGGGTATATTGTGATAGGTATTGCTGTGACAGAAGTTATAAGAAAGAAAAAACTCAATGCCTTGGAGTATTCCCATTAGAAACTTATCCAATTAAAGAGCTGCTTTAATGGAATAAAAGTCGTACCAGAATTGGCCAGATTCTTGATTAACTCTAATACAGGAGGAGGTTAAAAATTGAATATTATTTTAGGTGTCTTATTCCTAATATGGGGGTTAATCATACTTGCCATAGGGGCTAAGAAAATGAGTGACAAAGATCTCAAAGCTGAGAGTCGTGGCGACAATATCTTGTTTGAGATTGAATGGCTAACATTATTAATTCAGAAGTTACCTTCTCCTTTAGTTCGGTCATTTGTAATCATCGTTGGAGTTGCATTTTCAGGTACTGGTGTGTTCCTGATTGTTTAAAAATTTTTGCGTGTTTCGATTGGTTTTAACGAGGAAGGTGAAGGTGTGATAAGAGTAGATATTGCGTACGCATTGATTTGTAAAGGAAACGAAGTTCTCGTGGTTAATAATGAAGGTGGTACGTGGTCTCTTCCTGGTGGAGCAGTTGAACAAGGTGAAACACTAGAGCAGGCAGTTATCCGTGAAGTTGCAGAGGAAACAGGTTTAACGATAAAAGTTGAAGAAATTGCTTCAGTTAACGAAGCCTTTTTCGAAGAAAATGGTCATCACGCATTATTCATAACATTTAAAGCAGAGGTAGTTGACGGGAAACCTTCCATACAAGATAAAGAAGAAATATCAGAAATAAAATGGACGGACTTCCAAACTGCGAATAAGTTAATGCCTTACCATTCCGGTGGAGTTGAAGGTTTATTAGAATCTTCGTCACCTTATACATTCCAAGGTTAGTTATAACCTCTTTCTTCACCAAACGAGACGCATTTGCGGAATAACAGGGAATGGCGCTCTCCTAAAGAATAGGGCTATTTAATGAAGTAATTACAAGGAGCGTTTAATGAAAACACGTGGCGAAAAAAAAACTGCGTTCATACTAGTAGGTGTGTCATCTTTTCTTACGTTTTGGCTAGTGTTTATGTATTTAAGAGATCCTCAACAATTTATTGAGCATCGATTAGGAATTAACCCTGAGGCTTTTAATCATCCGATTGTTTGGATACTGACTTTTGTAATTGCAATTGGATATATTATGTACACTGCTAAAGGGATTCCTTTTGTACGTGATAATCTATTTACAATTTCATCGCTTAAAGTGATCGGTATATGGATTGCAATAGTTTCTAGTACCATAGAAGAGATTTTATTTAGGCAAATATTGATGGATTGGCTAATGAGTTTAGACTTTTCAATAACTTTACAAGTGCTAGCGTCAGCTATTTTATTTGGTTTGGCACATAGCGCGTGGGTGTTACTTGGGGGAGATTTGAAGATTGCTCTTCCGGCTATATTGGGTACGACAGTCCTTGGTGGGTTACTTGCCATTTTATATATTGTCGGGGATCGAAATATACTTGCCCCGATCGTTGCTCATATTTTGATTAATTTATTTATAGAGCCTTGGCTGATCCTTGCGGCCGTTACTGGTGATTGGAAAAACATAGAGTAATAATTGATCTGCAAATTAAAACATAAACTATACCGCAATCGAGGCGCGATTGTCGAATACACAAAACTGTTTATGTAAACTGCCTTTCTGCAATTGGCTTCCAAAAACAAAGTAGGAAGCCTTATTTCTTCAATTATTTCTTTTTTAGTCTTGATCTCTCGAAGCGTTGGGCACAAACACCCATGTTGCAAGCTTTACAAAATCACCGTTTAAAGGGGAACATTATGCAGTATTTATGGATTAGTATTTGGTTGTTTATAGTGATCGTTACGTTTTTGCTTGCACCTAAAATGATTATAAGTTTGATAAACTTATCGCGGCGGTGGGCTCATTCGATTGATGAAAAAAGGAAGAACAAGAATAATGCATGGTATAGCAAAATCCTTGTTATCACTATGACATTAATAGTAGTAGCATACATTGCGGTAAGTATACACTTTCTCATATTTGGAGATATTCTTTTTTTATTTCTGGTTATTTTTTATTTAGGTATGGCACTTTCGTTGTTTATTTTGAGTGATTTATATGCATTATCAAAAGGAAAAACCTTAGAAAAGATAAGGTATCGGGATTTCAAGACAAATAAATTTAACTGGCAAAGCTTTGGTATCCACGTTTTTTGTTCTTTACGTCCCTTTACCTTCTCATAGTTATGCCGGATCAGGATCCCTGGACACAGTATATACTTCTTTTGTTTCTCCCTTTAATTTTATGGTCATGGGTTTACATTACAAATATTCACAAACCTTCGGAAGACAACAGGTTATCCAGACATAGAGTAGCATATTCTATTAATGTGATACTGATCATTGCCACTTTTTTACCATTTAATGGAGATGACAATCTTGATGGTATAATCAGAGAGTTAATTGGTATCTTTTTAGCTATAGATTTATTGAGCCTAGTTTATTTCAAGCATCATCAAAAGCAATAAAGCTAGTCAATAATGTTCACCATAACACCAATAATCAAAATAACCTTTAACTCCCTGAATGGCAACGATTCAAGGATGGAAGAACCAGAATGGATACTTATTAATTTCGATGTTCCCTTTTTTGAGCAATGCAAGAGTGATTGCTTGAGGAATGGAATTGACATGTTACTTTTTAAAGGTAACAAAGAAGTAATGAAAAAAGCGTTTATTGATGAAATTTAAGGAATGAACGTTCCTTATAATTGCGGGATAATATTTACGCAAACAAGGGAAAAACAAATTAGTGAATGCAGGTGAATATGGTTGAGATAAGGGCGGCATGATGTAATGCTCGCCTGAATCCCTTGATATGAGGGTTCTAACCATTCTTCTTTGCTATTAAGAGAGGAAAACTAACAAAAAACTAACATTTTGTGCTGAAAAAGAGTTTTTCTGTTTAGCCGCATTCTTTTAAAGGGTGCGGCTAGCTTTTTGTGTTAAAATAAGATCTAATTATATGATTCAAAAAATCCCAATAAAAGCAGAGATGATCGATGATGCAACTTTTTATGGGGTACGGAAACGATTCGAGGATTGAGGGCCACTATGGAAAATAATGGTATTTATGCAAATTCGAACCTGTCCAATGACAGGTTTATAGTTTAAAATGGACTTATCAAAATGTTTTTACATAAGGATGCGATTCAAATGCCGAGCATTCAGGATACGACCTATCCCAGAATCAAGAGCACCTTGACTGAAAAGGAATTGGATGAAATCTATACACCTCAACGAAAAGAAATCGCTTGGGCAGAGTCCAAATCAAAGGGAAGTTTACAACAAGTAGCCTTATTGGTTTTAATGAAATCCGTGCAAAAGTTGGGTATCTTCAAAAGTGTTGATGAGATTCCGGAAGTAATTGTACAACATATTGCGATAAAGGCTTCTTTACCTGTACCCGAAAAAGAAAATTGGAGCGATTATAGTCACTCGAGAACAGCTAAACGGCATGTTCGTTTTGTCCGGGACTATTTTCAAATTCGACCGTTCGGCCAAGAGGGCGAAAAGGTAATGGTGGATCACTAGTGATGCATTAAGTTGAAACACTATTTGTCAAGCAAAAAACCCCGAAATTCGATATAAAATTTATGGAATTTCTGTCCAAAAAATCAATAAAAAACCTTATAATGAGAGGGACGGTGGTCCACGTCCAAATCTCTCACTATAAGGAGCTCCTATGGACAAGGATACCACGAGTACCACATTTAAGGAAGCATTACATCCGTTAAATATCAAAAAGGTTTTAGAAGATTTTATTGGGATAGACCGATACGTTAAGAAATTAACCCATGAAAAATTGGTTGCTCTGATGATTTATGCACAGATCTACCAGATTCCAAGCGCGAAGCAGTTAGCGTTGACACTCAAGAATAGCGAAGAACTCCAAGAAAGCGTAAATCTTTCTTCGATTAGCAGCTCACAGCTTACACGCCGTTTGAGTGACATAGGCGCTGATGTTAGCCAGGCCTTATTTTCCGATGTCGTGAGCCAAATGAAGCGAGAAATCCATCCTCGTCATCGCTTGCAGGTGATGAGTCCCATCTATCTTGTGGACGCTTCGATCATTCCGCTCTGTCTTTCCCTCTGCCGATGGGCGACCTATCGTCCCAAACAGGGGAAAGGCGGCCTGAAAATTCATATGAACGTGGCTTGTCTGCCGGATGGAACCGCACCGGAGGACGCTGTTCTTAAACCAGCTATTCACGCCGATCGTACGGAAATGAATGAGCTGATTGTGGAAGAAGGCGCTCTGTACTTGTTCGATCGCGGCTACAACGATTATGAAGCCTTTGACCGGTATTGCGAACCGGAGACCAACATTCGATTCATCACGCGGCTCAAAAGCAATGCAGTATTCGATGTGATCGAAGAATTTCCGGTGAATCCGGACGGCCCCATTACCCGTCATGCCCGCATTCGGCTAGGCGGTGGTCAAAAGCAAATGACACATGCCCTTCGCTTGATTGAAACGCATGATAGTGAAGGTAATCTCATTCAACTCATCACAAACGACGAAGAGGGTAAGGCCGAGGACTTAGGCGAGCTTTATCGCAAGCGCTGGCATATCGAACTCTTTTTCAAATGGGCGAAGCAGCACTTACAAATCAAATCGTTTTACGGGACGAGCCCCAATGCTGTGTATAACCAAATTTGGATGGCGCTAATCACTTATTGCCTGCTACGGCTTCTTCAAGTGCTGACAGGTTGTACACAATCGCTGTTTTATCTGTTGCGCTGTGTGCGGGATGACTGCTTTAAGCCCTTCAAAGAACTGGTGAAACATCTGCATCGTAAGCCTACGCGAACAAGCAAAGGTCGGCAACGAACCGACCCTGAAGGGGAATTCCGGCGGTTCACCGAGCTTGTGGAGAAGGAGGGATTGGAAGGCGCTGCGGCTGTGTATGCAGATGTCCACTGTGGATAAATTTTCGAAATTATAATATCTTCTGACAATGTGGATAGTGGATGACCGCCACCACCCCCTTTGCTTTTTTTTCAAAAAATGAACATATCTATACGTCTGAATATATGGAATAATATGTTATTTTATTGGAGGACGCTTGACATTTCTCAGCATATTTTATGCATCGCTAGTGATGGTGGATACAATGACCAAACTTGCCTACAGCTCAAACAAAGAAAATTCATCAAATATAACCACCTGGTGTCCAATTGTCTCATTTTTTACAATGTATTCTCCTTATCTCGCATTCTACAAGACTATACGCAAGAAGGACATGAATACGATAATAAATTGATTTCTTATTTGAGTCCTTATGTAACGGCACATGTGAACCGATTCGGAAGGTACCGAATTGATCTCAATCGCAAACCACCGGAACTTCCGTTTGACATCTCTGTTGCCCAGAGCAAGGGTATATCGCCAATATAAACACCAAAGGAGCAAACCTATGCTAGATGAAGAAAAGATTAAATGGATGATGCACCGTTGGGACGACCGTTGGTGGGATGAGGATTCCTGGGAGATTAATGAGAAATTAAGCAAAGATATGTATGAAACGATGGATTTTCTAGAACGTTGTACAAAAGAAGAACTCGACATGTTAGATTCCACCATTATTGACCTTCTCGATGATTTTGATGAACAGGGAAATGGTGAATATATGGCTTTTCTTGAAAGGTTAGCTGATTTTCATTCTGATCAGGCATTGAAAGATTTGTTGAATGATATTAAAGAATCTTTGTATGAGTATTTTTAAATCCCCCTACTCCAGATTGGACCAGATTCTGGAATTACAAAGAGGGAAGAAACCGAGCCTCAAGATTGCTCAGTTTCTCCTGTGTTCTGGAACAACGATTTATCTTCAACGATATGCATAAGGATCGTGAGGAACATGCCAAATGCCATCATTCCTGCTGCGACAAGCGTGATCATGGTGTAGGTCAACCCTGTGTTTAGCAATATGGTGCCCAGTGTTGCGCCGATTGCGTTGGCCAAGTTAAAGACAGAGGCTGCTATCGTACCGGATAAGGATGGCGCTTCAGGTGCCCCGATAATAATCTTTGCGTTCAAAATGGGGACTAAACCAAATGCTCCTGCTCCAAACAAGAAGCACATGACCAATGCTAAAAAAGCGTATGGGAGCAAGAAGGTAAACAGGGCCAGGACGATAGAAAACATGCCTAGGGCTGCTATCAGTCGCTCTGTTAAGCGGCTTGGTTGGATTTTACCGGAAGCCATGTTTCCCACGACACCGCCAAGACCGAAGAAAAATAACCCAGCAGTGACGCCGGTAATGCCAAAACCGGCAAATTCCCGTAACATCGGTTCTTTGAACGTATAAGCGGTGAAAACCCCAGAAAAGCCAAACACAATAATCGCGATGACCATAAGGATATTTTTATTTTTAAAGATCCCCATTTCTTTTTTCAATTGCGGAGCTTCCGTAGGTTTGATATTCGGTGTCACGAACGAAAGGCCAATGAACGTCAAAACACCGAGGGCAGCTATGAACCAGAAAACGAGTCTCCAGTCAAGCGCTCCTCCCAGAAATGATCCGAAAGGAACGCCGATCATGACGGCGATCGTGAGACCACCTTGAACGGCGGCAATCGCTCCCGTACGCTTTTCAGGTGCAGAAATTTGGGCGGCCAAGGACATACAGATACCGAAAAATGGCGCATGCATGGCTGCCGATAATAATCGGGATAGTAATAAGACGTCAAAGGTTGGTGCAGTTGCAGCTAGGATATTGCTCAAGATAAATACACCTATAAGCGAAAGGAGAAGGGGCTTGGGTGAAAACTTGATCGTCATCACCCGAAGGAGTGGGCCAAAGACAGCTACGCTTATCGCGTAAACACTGAGCAGCAATCCTGTCGTTGATACATCCACGTTTAAATCAGCAGCAAACTGTGTCAATAAACCTGTCACAACATATTCGGTCATCCCAACGGCAAATGTTCCAAGCATAAATATAGCTAGGATCATGTTTTTGGAGACATTAAAGCGCATCATGGCGCACACCCCTTTCCTATCTTTTTTTAATCACGAGTGAATATCCTACGACATTCATCAAGGGATGTCTAGGGCATTTTTAGAAGAAATTAAAGTTATATTTTTGGCAATCATTTCGGCCAATGGCATATTAAAGCCAGAGGCTGCAATCATCTACCGGATGGGGAAGTTGTTACTTCGGCTATCCTACTAATAATCTTGGCGTTCAAGATGAGTATTGTTCATCTATTCCTTGGAAAAACTTAACGAAAGTGCATGCTTTACAAAGAGATGTAAAGTTCGTACAATATAATCTGAGTGTAAAAGGAGGGTGAGTTATATGAGTAAACATATTGCTGTTCTCGTTACAGACATGGTAGAAGAAGTTGAATTAACCGATCCTGTGAAAGCTTACAAAGAAGCTGGCCATACGGTAGATATTATCAGTAACGAAGGAAACAAAACCATTAATGGTAAAAATGGGGACGAAATACCAGCCGATCGAGGCATTGATGAAGTGAATGCAAACGATTATGATGCATTACTCGTTCCTGGCGGTTTTTCTCCAGACTTACTACGAATTAATCCCAAGAATAGTGCGTTTGCAGCAGCATTTTTGCAAGACAATAAGCCATTATTTTCCATTTGCCATGGTCCTCAGTTTCTTATCGATACAGACCTACTAAAAGGAAGAGAGCTAACGAGTTTTGTTTCCGTAAGAAAAGACTTGGAAAATGCAGGAGCAACGGTTAAAGAAGAAGAGGTAATCGTAGATGGGAACCTTGTAACAAGCAGGACACCTGATGATCTTCCTGCATTCAACCGCGAATCTCTAAAGCTATTAGAAAAATAATTTGTCAATGAAAGGGAAGCTGTAATGACGCAGTTTCTCTTTCCTTTTTGTCGGCTTATAACCAAGCATAAATCGTTTGTAAGTTACTTCTCGTAGCTCAATTATCAGGTTGTTGTGTTGCTACTCCCCCCTTTTTTTACAACCACTATATGGTGTTTATAATCTGGGGTTTGTGGTATAAATAAAAGCATGCCTAATGGATTGGGAAGGGGCAATGATCATGAAACGTTTAGAAAATGATATAGCAGTCATTACTGGAGCTGGTACAGGCATTGGACGTGCTACGGCGAAAGTATTTGCAGAAGAAGGGGCAGAAGTACTCTGTACAGATAAGAAAGAAGAACAGGTAAGAGAACTGGCTCAAGACATTCAGGAAGCTGGAGGCAAGGCGAAAGCTTATAGTCTGGACGTTTCTAAAGACAAAGATGTGGCTGAATTTGCTTCGAAAATAAAACAGACGTATACCACTATTGACGTTCTCTTTAATAATGCTGGTATTGACCAGGAGGGCGGAAAGCTCCATGAATATCCAGTAGAGCTTTTTGATGAAATTATAAACGTCGACATGCGCGGCACGTTTTTAATGAGCAAATATCTTATTCCGCTCATGCTTGAAAGAGGAGGATCCATTATTAACAACTCTTCGATGTCCGGTTCAGCAGCTGACTTGGATCGTTCTGGTTATAATGCTGCTAAAGGCGGCGTGAACAATCTAACAAAAGCCATTGCCATCGATTATGGACGCCAAGGCATCCGGGCTAACGCTATTGCCCCTGGAACTATAGAAACACCGCTGGTATCAGGACTTGCTGGGGCAGAACATGAGGATAATGGTAAAGCCTTCCGTGATGCTCAAAAATGGGTCACTCCTATGGGCAGGTTAGGCGATCCTAGAGAAATCGCAACAATTGCATTGTTTTTAGCTTCAAGAGATAGTTCTTTTATTACAGGAGAAACAATTACAGGTGATGGAGGCTTAACTGCCTATACATGGCCAGGGAAAATGCTATTTGAAGAGGGATGGAAAGAGACCATAGACTAAAAAAGTCACATGCTGAAATGGTTAACCATCATTCATTGTGGCATCCAGCATCGAAAATCGGAGGTAAGATCATACATGAAACCACATCCACTCTACATCAATGGTCAATTTGTGGCCTCAGAGTCAACCGAAATGATTAATATTGTAAATCCAGGAACAGAAGAAGTCATATCAAAGGTTGTTGATGCGAAAGATGAGGACGTTGATCAAGCGATTGAAGCTGCTTTTCAAGCCCAAAAAAATTGGGAAAAGACCCCTCAAGTTGACCGAGGACTCATTGTTCGACGTATTGCTGAGGCTATCCATGCTGACAAAGAAAGGCTTGCACAAATCCTCAGTGAAGAGCAAGGCAAGCCCATCCATGAAGCCTCCGGAGAACTAGATGGTGCCATCGACTTTTTCTTTTATATGTCAGAATGGAATCGAAAGATTGGCGGAGAGATTGTCCCGAGCGATGATTCGAACGAACAGATCCTTATTCAAAGAAAGCCGATCGGCGTTGTCGCAGGCATTATTCCGTGGAACTACCCCGTTTTTATTTTCGCACGGAAAGTAGCAACAGCACTCATCACAGGCTGTTCGATCGTGGTTAAATCATCGGAAGAAACACCAAATACAGCAGCAGCGCTGAGCGAAATCATTCATCAGTCTGATCTGCCTAAAGGGGTCTATAATTTAGTCACAGGGAAAGGAGATACCGTCGGTAACCGTCTCTCAACCGATGCTAGAGTAGCGATAATCAGCATGACAGGAAGCGTTCCAGCAGGAACGAAAGTGATGGAAGCTGCAGCACAGAACATTACGAAGGTAAATCTCGAGCTTGGCGGTAAAGCGCCCATGATCGTTTCCAAGCATGCAGATGTAGATCTTGCCGTTGAACATATCAAAGCATCTCGAATTGAAAATGCTGGACAAGCTTGTATTTCCGCAGAACGTGTTTATGTCCAGGAAGACGTTGCGGAACTATTCATTGATAAGATGATCCGTGCAATGAAAGATATAAAAGTGGGTTATTCACTAGAAGATGACAACGTCGATATGGGGCCAGTGTCCAGCGCCCATCATCTCGACAAGATTGAGAAGATCGTGGAAAACGCGAAAAAGCAAGGTGCGGAAGTGAAATTAGGCGGTGAACGTCTCGACCTTGGCAAAGGCTATTATTATAAGCCGACCGTCCTGACGAATATTTCTGATGAACTAGAGATCATGAAAAAGGAAATCTTCGGCCCCGTCCTGCCGATTACGACGTACAAAACCTTTAATGAAGCGATCGAAAGAGCGAATGACTCCATTTATGGACTATCTTCAGCTCTCTACACAAACGATTACAATGAAGTCATGCAAGCCTCAAGGGATCTTCAGTTCGGTGAAACGTATGTCAATCGCATGACCGATGAAGCAACACAAGGCTATCACGCAGGCATGCGCAAATCCGGAATTGGCGGAACAGATGGCAAAAATGGTATAAACGATTTCCTCTCCACACATGTCATGTATTTGAAGTATAATGAATAATATACTACGGAAAGCATCGCTGTCACGAGGTGCAAAAACACCTACAATATGGGTGTTTTTGCAGTGCACCCCGCAGTCAAGCGATCTACGTGGTTAAAATCTAACTGCTCGTCATGAATCTCTCGAAAGCCTTCGAGAGCATTTTTTAATTTTGGGACCACAAGTTAAATATTCAAAAGACATCCCTAAAATTGCTTGAATGAAAGTATTCAGCAACCCTAATGGAGCACTGGCCATGGCGGGGCTAGCCCCCGCCAAGTTCAAACCAGGGAGCATCCCTCCGAGAGAAAGAGTTAGTAACCGGACAAATGTCCTGAATGTAAAAAGATCATTTAATCACGTCGCTAGGTGAATGGGGTGAATGGATAAACGGGGGTGGCTGGTTAATTGTCCATGGATATCACGTAGACATCTTATTTCGTGACATCCATAGCGCCAGTAAAGTCATTGACGACTGTTTATCAGGCTCTGTATCTATTCATTATCAAACGGGTCATCCTCATGGCTATCTGAATGCGATGTACATGGGGGGGGGAATGGTTATTTGTGATATTTTGGCCGATTCCCTTATGTTTATGGAAGCAAACGTCAATAAGGACGATCTTTCCTATGTAATGGGTCATTGTTTTAGAAGTATTTCTTGTTTAAATCAGGTTTTGTTTGCGAAGAACGAAATGTATTGCATCAATGAGAAGAAAGCTGTCGCTATGATTGATACCTTCGAGTTAAAACCTATAAATTACAAAGAACGAGTCGATGAAATTGTCTCCCTTCTCTCAAAAGATGCTGAAAAGACGGGAAACGCAGCGAAAAAATTGCGGCAACTTATCACTGAAACAGAGGCATTATAAATATATTTGGGAAGTTATTGAATCCCTAATCATACGCATGATCAAGGATAAAAGATCATTATTGTACGTAACAAATACTGTGGTATGTTGGAATGCTGAAAATAACAACTGATAACGAGGTGGATGAATTGTCATCAAGGAAGAACAGATCACATTCAACATCTAAAGCTGATGAAAACCTTCAGAGGGTCACGGTTGGAGAACTTACGCCCCACAATGCAACCATCACCCTCTTAGAATATGATTCAAATTGGCCTAAGCTATTCGAACGAGAGGCAGACCGGGTACGTTCCGTCCTAGGCAACAGGGTATTGCAATTGGAGCACATTGGATCAACCTCAGTGCTGGACCTGTGTGCCAAGCCAATCATTGATATTCTATTGGTTGTAGCGGACGCTGCAGATGAGACGACCTATGCCTCGGACTTAGAGAAAGCCGGATATACGCTGCGTATTCGGGAGCCGGAATGGTTTGAGCACCGGCTGTTCAAAGGTCCTGATGCAGACATTAATTTACACGTATTCAGCGAAGACGCATCTGAAATTAAAAGAATGTTGAGGTTTCGGGATTGGCTTCGAACTCATGCGTCTGATCGAGATAAATATGCATCTGTGAAACGTAACTTGGCTCAGCGTGAATGGCGACATGTGCAGCACTATGCGGATGCTAAAGATTTAGCCGTCCAGGAAATCATGGAGAGAGCAGAGGAGTTTGTCGCTGATGAGCAATAGGATTAATGAAGAAATACCAAAGGAAGCACGTGACGCATTAAGAATTGCGGAGGATGTACTCGGAAGCAAATTAGTTGGTGTGTCTCTTTATGGTTCGGCAGTAAGTGGCGGGTTACGCATCGATAGTGATGTCGATGTCCTCGTTGTCGTGAATCAGCGATTATCTGAAGCTACGCGAAGAAAACTAACAGAACGCTTAATGCCAATATCGGGGAAAATAGGAAATGAAAAGGGAATGCGGTACCTTGAATTAATCGTTATTGATAAAGAAGATAGTGTACCTTGGCAATATCCACCAAGGTATGAATTGGTCTATGGTGAATGGCTTAGGTCTGAGTTTGAGAATGGTCAAATCCCGGAACCAACGTTTGATCCTGACTTAGCTATCGTTTTAGCACAAGCACGAGCGCATAGCGTTTCACTATTTGGGCCTGATTTGTCAACGATACTTGATCCCATTCCGATAACAGATATCCAAAAAGCAATAGAGGAGTCTTTGCCAGAGTTAATCGATGATATTAAGGGTGACGAACGTAATGTGCTATTAACGCTCGCTCGCATGTGGCAAACAATGGCTGAAGGTACAATTTCTCCAAAAGATGAAGCTTCACAATGGGCAATCCCTAAGTTACCGAAACAGCAGGCGGAAGTGCTCGATATCGCTAGAAAAGCTTATCTTGGCAAGTATGATGATAATTGGGACGGAATGGAAGCCGAAGCCATGTCGTTGGTCAATCATATGAGGGGCAAAATAGAGGCTTATTTTAGCATTTGAGAAATCACTATCTTTCTCAACCTTGGGGCTAGATTAAGATAAACTTTATGGATAAGTACAAAGAAAAATCTTGAAAAGATTGGTACTTGAAAAATGTAAGCGCAACCATTATACTTTACTAAACCGGTTTATTTAACCAACCCCACAAGCGAGGTGACTTTTAATCAAGAAAGTAACTATGGAGGATGTAGCCAATCATGCTTCGGTTTCTAAGAGCACTGTATCCCAGTTCTTGAACCAGAGGTATGAGTACATGGCAGGAGACACAAAAAAAAGGATAGAGAAGGCAATTCAAACTTTGGGGTACAATCCTAATTATGTAGCTAGAAGTTTAAAACAAAAAAAAACATTGACAATTGGCATTATAGTAGCAAATATTTTGCATCGTTTTTCTACGATGGCTATTCGTGCGATAGAAGACTTCTGTTATGAAAAAGACTATAACACAATTGTTTGTAATGCAGATGATGATCCACTTAAAGAAAGAAGATATATTCAATTGCTAAGAGCTAAACAAGTAGATGGTTTAATCATCATTCCTACGGAAGGTAATTACGAGATTTACGATGGAATGCAAAAGGAAGACTTCCCGGTTGTTTTCATGGACAGGAAAATAAACGGGTTAACAATTCCAACAATAACAATTGAAAACAGGGAAGCTGCTTCTCGTGCAGTGCAGCATTTTTATGATTTGGGTCATCATCGAATTGGTATGTTAACACCGCCATTAAATATATCTACCAGGCAAGAAAGAGTGGAGGGATTTATTAAGGGTTACCGGTTAAATAACCTTGTTTACGATGAAAAATTGATAAGAAATGCTGAGGTTGAACAAGTTGCAAATGAACTGGAAAAGATGTTAAATCTATCTGATCCGCCAACCGCTATATTATCTGGAAATGATTTGGTGCTCATTGAAATTTTGTCATATGCGAAAAAGTATGATGTTAAAATCCCCGGAGATTTGGCCTTAATCACGTTTGATGACGTAACTTTTGCTAATTTTTATTATCCTTCTTTGACAACGATTGCTCAGCCTGCGTATGAAATGGGGGAAGCAGCTGCAGATCAATTAATAAAAAGAATGAAAGTAATGAATTATTCTCGTGGTGCAAATCAAGATGGTAATAAGATTGAATTTGCCAGTACGCTTGTTGTTCGTGAATCTTGCGGAAGTTAATTTCAAACCATAAAGGAGATGAAAACGTGCATAACAATCTTTTGAAAGTTTCAGTCTTCGGTTTTTTGGCATCAATACTGTTGGTTGGTTGTGGGGAGATAGATACAGATAACGGAGAAGGTACCGGAGATGAGGAAGGAGAAACAGCTGAAGGAGACGTCAATTTAATTGCTGCTACACAATTGGATGCTGAAAGTGCCTTTGCAGAAGGATTTGCAAGATTTCAAGAAGTCGTCGAAGAAGAAAGCGATGGATCTGTTACTGTAGAGATTCATACTGACGGGGCACTAGGTGGAAATGAAGATGAATTGGTCCAAGGTCTTGAAACGGGTAATGTGGATCTTGTGGCCGCATCACCAGGTTTTATGACTCAAACGGTTGAAGAAGTTGACTTTTTTGCAATGCCCTATTTATTTGAGAGTACCGAGCATTGGGAAAGTGTTGTGGATGGCGAAGTAGGAGAGACAATTGCTAATGAAATAGAAGATAATACAAATTTTAATATCTTGGGATATTGGAGTGCAGGTGTTCGTAATGTATATGGATTCGAACCTGTTGAAACGCCTGAAGATTTAGAAGGGCTCGAACTGAGGTCTCAAGATTCAACAGTCGTTCAGAACACATGGAATGCATTAGGGGCACAACCGTCTAGCGTTGCATGGGATGAAATGTATCAAGCGTTACAAAACCAAGTCGTAGATGCCTCAGAAAATGACTTCACCAATATTTACCAAGAAAGTCACCATGAAGTTGCGTCGTATATTTCCGAGACCGAACATGACTATACGACACGCCTCTTTTTCACGGCTGATCGAATCTATGACAATCTAAATGAAGAACAACAAGAGGCAGTCGAATTGGCGGCAGAAGAAGCTACCATTGCTGCTCGAGAAGCTGATGAGGAATTAGCTGAGGAATCAAGAGAAGCATTATTGGAAGATGGGGCAGAAATTAACGAGGTCGATACAGAGCCATTTATGGAAATAACGGAACCAGTAAGAGAAGAGGCTGTAGAGGATCTTGGAATGGAAGATTTATATCAGGAAGTACTTGATCTTGCAGAAGAACAATGATGTGATTCGTACTCACTATGAGGAATAAGCCTCCAAAATATGGAGGCTTATTCTATCAATAAAAGGCGGTGAAGATATGCGAAAGGCAGTTAATATTCTCGAATATGTCCAACTGCGTATAGCGGCAATATTTTTTGTCATTTTTATTGTTAGTGTAGCCTTACAGGTTGCCTCGCGTTATATCCCGGGCATACATGTTGTTTGGTCCAACCAAGTGGCAACGTATTCCTTTATATGGATGGTGTTTATGGGAGCCGCTGTAATGGTGCGTTACCGTGAACATTTTAGATTGGGAATTTTAATCGAAAATACTAAAGGCATCAGACTTGTAATTATACAATCGTTAATTCACTTTATAATTATCGGCTTCGGCGCGGTTATGATCATCGATGGTTTAACGTTAACCGAGCAATTTTGGGGTTGGACCATCACCAATTTACCGCAACTACAACAAGGATACGTCTGGGTCGCAATTCCAGTTTCAGGTTTTACGATGATTGTGTATTCTTTAGGGAATTTCTTGGACGATATTAAGGATTACTCTAATAAAGGAAGGGAGTGGGGTAAATGACGGGTCTGATCTTGGTTTTGTTATTTGCGGTCTATTAGTCCTCGGAGTTCCAATTGCCTTTGCAATAGGCATTGTGGCGTATGTAGGTATCGTTATACTGGATACGATACCGGTAACGATGGTTGTACAAAGTATGTTTGCTGGATTGGAATCTTTTGTGTTGATCGCTGTACCACTTTTTATTTTAGCAGCAAATATCATGAACAAGGGTGATATATCAGAGCGTCTTATTAATTTGGCAATTGCCCTTATAGGACATATACGTGGAGGTTTAGCTCAAGCAAATATTGTAGTTTCGATGTTTTTTGGAGGTATTTCTGGAGCTGCGCAGGCGGATACAGCTGGAGTTGGAAAAGTGTTAATTCCCAGTATGATTAGAGAAAATTACAGTAAAGATACATCTGTAGCTGTAACTGCTGCCTCTTCAACCATGGGAATAATCATCCCACCTAGTATACCAATGGTTGTTTACGGTGGATTGACAAATGTTTCTGTTGGTCAGATGTTTATGGGAGGCATTATTCCAGGTGTTTTAATGGGCTTAGGAATGATGGCGATGGTAGGGTATATGTCTCACCGACATCAATATCCTCGTCATAAGAGATTACAATTAAAGGAGATAGCCATACAAGCAGTCAAAAGTATACCTCCTTTATTGACTCCGGTGATTATCTTAGGCGGTATCATAGGAGGGTTTGTTACACCTACCGAAGCTGCTATTTTAGCCTGTTTATATGCTTTTATTTTGGCATACTTTTTCTATCGTACAATTAAAATAAAAGATTTACCGGGAATTTTATATGACACGTTGATGCTCAGTTCATTGACACTGTTTGCGTTAGCGACTGCAACAGCCCTTGGGAGATTGATCAGCTATTATAATGTACCTGTTATTGTTTCAGGATTTTTCGAAACAGCTCTTCCATATGAGTGGATGTTTCTATTAACAGTTATTCTGCTCTTTTTATTTATTGGAATGTTTTTGGACACTATACCAGCGATTATATTATTTGTGCCTATCGTGTTACCCACAGCTATGGATTTTGGAATTGATCCTGTGCACTTCGGCATTATAATTATGATGTGTCTGGCAGTTGGGTTGGTTACACCACCGTATGGGTTGTGTTTATTATTGGCTAGCTCCATTGCTAAATTACCTATCGGAAGATCATTTATAGCATTATTACCTTATATAGGCATTACGATCTTAGTTATTCTTATTATTTCTTTTGTACCACAATTGTTTATGTGGGTTCCAGAAATAATGAGATAGCGTTCTCACAAATATAAAAAGAAATGATTTTGGACTGAATGAAGAACAGGAGAGATACTATGCTGGATGTTATTACAATCGGCGATGGGATGGTTACGATGGATCCAAAAACAAGCGGCCCATTGCGTTTTGTGAATGAATTTGAAAGGAAAGTAGGTGGAGCTGAGCTGAATTTCGCTGTCGGTTCAGCTCGACTCGGTTTACGAACGAAGTGGATCAGTCGACTAGGCAACGATGAATTCGGACGGCACATTTTACATTTTATGCGTGGAGAGGGAATTGACGTTTCTGAAGTTGCAATGGTGGATTCGTTTCCAACTTCCGTAAATTTTAAAGAAGTAATGGAAGGAGGTCAGGGCCGCACATTTTATTACCGGGAGAAGTCACCAATGTCGACTCTTTATGCAGCAGACATAAAACCTGAAATGTTCGCAAAAGCACGCGTGCTTCATATTACGGGTGTCTTCCCTTCAATTGCAGAAAAAAACATCGATATTATTCGACGAGCGATTGCTATAGCAAAGGATGAAGGATTGTTGGTTAGTCTGGATCCAAACATTCGTCTAAAAATGTGGAGGTTAGAACGTGCGCGTGACGTTCTTCTGTCCTTCCTCCCGGATATAGATATCTTAATGACAGGATTAGATGAAGCTGAAATGTTGTTTGGTGTAAGGGATAATCATGATGTTGAAAAAGCTGTAAAATCGCATGGAATTGAAACGTTTGCTGTTAAGAAAGGAGCGAACGGTGCTTATGCTATCCACAGCGGTGAGAAAGTTGAGGCTGAAGCGATTCCTGTTAATCAAGTGGTAGATACAGTGGGTGCCGGTGATGGATTCGATGCAGCATTTATCTATGGTATTCTCCAAGGTTGGAAGTTGGAAAGAGTTGTCGATTTTGCCACACTTGTGGGATCAATGGTAGTTGGTGTGCGTGGAGATAACGAAGGGTTGCCCCATTTGGAAGATGCACTCATAAAAATGGGGGAAAAAACAGGTATAGAACGGTAAATGTAAGGGGGACTAATGAGTGAAAATACAACTCGCATTAGATCGATTATCTGAGAATGACGCTTTTGAAATCACTGCGGAAGTGGTGGATTTCATTGACTGGATTGAGATTGGCACGGGCATGATCAAAGAATATGGCATACGAGTCGTAACTGAAATGAAAGATCGTTACCCTCATAAATATGTTGTTGCGGATATGAAAACATGTGATGCCGGTAAACATGAAACTGAGCAAGCGTTGAACGCGGGAGCAGACATCACCACAGTGATGGCATTTGCTTCTGATCGAACCCTAACCGATTCAATTGCGGTAGCTCATGACCTCGATAAACAGGTGATGATTGATCTATTGGGGGTTAAAGAAAACAAAGAGATCAGACGCATTGTTGATTTAGGTGCAACGCTTGTATCTTTGCATTTTGGAAAAGATATGCAAAAAGAAGGGGGTCGGTGAGTAATAGCTTTGATCTGTTGCAGGGAAACCAACATCTGAAAGTTGCGGTAGCCGGGAGCATTAATGAGGAAACTCTGCCAAATATCATCAATCATCAACCGGAAACGGTCATTATAGGGAGTGGGATCACTGGGGCACAAAAACCTCGTGATACAGCTGCTCATTTTCAAAGGATGGTGAAGCACAATGGATTTTTATAAAGAAACAGCTCTGTCTTGTATTAAGGAAGTTCATGCTGTAGTGGAAAAAGTGTCGGAAGATCAATTACATTATTTAGCAAATATGTTAACAACAGCCAAACGTATTTTTATAAGCGGGGAAGGCCGCTCTGGTTTAATGGGGAAAGCCTTCGCGATGCGATTGATGCACGCGGGATACCATGTTTATGTAGTCGGAGAGACAGTTACGCCAAGTATTGAGCGCGGGGATTTGCTTGTGTTGATATCTGGTTCAGGCTCATCTGTGGCGGCGTATGATTTCGCAAAAAAGACTCGAGAAAAAGACGCCAGCATAGCGCTTGTAACCACGAATCGAGACGCGGAAATTGGAAAAATTAGCGATAAATTACTTGTTCTTCCTGCTGCCACAAAATATCGTAAAACTAACGAACCAGACACAATACAACCACTAGGCAATCAATTTGATCAAAGCGTGCATATTCTTCTGGATGCTTTGATCGTTTACCTTAACCAGGAAAGTAATGAAAAGATGCGTAAACGTCATACGAATATGGAATAGGGTAGGTTATTCGATGGAGCAACAAAAGGAGCGGTTAGCAAAAGAAGCGGTTAAATATGTTGAAGAAGGCATGGTCGTTGGACTTGGCTCCGGTTCGACTGTGAATTGGACGCTTGAAAAACTGGCCGAAGAAATCAGCCGTGGTCTCAAAATAAAAGGTGTGCCATCATCTAAAAAAACAGAAGCATACGCACGAAAGCTTGGAATTCCGCTTACGGATTTTTCGAAAGTGGATCAGTTGGATGTAGCAATTGATGGAGCTAATGAAGTTGATGAAAACTTTAACCTTATTAAAGGTGGCGGAGGTTCCCTCTTTAGAGAGAAAATGGTTGGACTCGCAAGCAAAAATCTATTGATTATTATTGAAAACAAAAAAAATGTAGCTCAGTTGGGGTTGCCCGTCCCGGTTGAGGTTGTTCCGTATGGATGGAGGTTAACAGCTGCAGGTATAGAAAAGACCGGTGGTAAGGTTCGCATTAGAAAACATAACGATAAATGTTTCATAACGGATAATGGTAATTATATTTTAGATTGTTCTTTTGGAAATCTCAACGACCCTTACCGAACAAACCAAAGCTTGAAACTCCTGGTAGGCGTTGTGGAAACCGGTTTGTTCGTCAATATGGCAAGTACAGTCATTGTCGGGAAGGGTGAGAAAGTAGAAACGATGGCTAAGTAGGATGATTGTCGAATGCCCAGAATATTGATAGGAGAGAAATTCGATTAGTTTCTAAAGATCATAATATCGAAGCCATTAACCAAAGTTAATATCTATAGAGTTAAGAATATAAAGGCTGAACTTTTATCGTAGAATACATCTATGCTATTTCAAAGTGGTAATTGGCAGAAATAGTGAGTACCCATAACCCCTCAGGTTTTTAGCCCTATAAAAAAGGTTCTCCCATATAGCATCTATTAAGTAGACGCGCTTGCTTTATGCGTTATGGATTTTTACACATTAGTAATCAACTAAAGTATAAGTAAAACTACGGCTTTCCCCAAGTCTTTATGATGGAAGCCAGGTTTTTCTAATGTTGACTTACTTTACAATGGGTTATATGATAAAGATGTAATCAAACGAAAACAAAGAGGGTGAACTGTAGGACCATGAAGTACTAATCCTGTTTTTTCAGAACCGATATGCATGCACTGTAACCTCCTTCAAAATGAAGGTTTCTTTTGCATGTCATTTTCCTTGGTTCAGAATAGGATTGGTCTTTTTTTATTGTACACCCTTCGTGTGTCGGTAAGCCCCCTATTCTGAACGTGTGTCTTGAATAGGGGGCTATTTTTGTGCGCGATGAATAGTCTCCATCTTTAAAAGAAATGGAGATGATTTGATTGGTCTTTATACAATTACAGAACATCCGCTTTGATGTAAAAGATCGAACGTTATTTCAAGCAAATGACTTAAAGATTCACCAGGGAGATCGTATCGGTCTCGTCGGCCGCAATGGTTCAGGAAAAACATCCTTGTTGCAGATGATGACCGGAGACATTATTCCTCCTGCTGGTACGATAACGAAAAATGCCTCGGTTGAGCTTCTCCCACAGATAAAGCCGCATATGGGAGAAAAAAGTGGCGGTGAGGTTTCCCAAGCTGTCATCAATCAAACGTTGGCACGTGCACCTGAGGTACTGTTAGCCGATGAACCCACAACACATCTCGATACGGAGCATATGAAAAAATTGGAGCAACAGCTACAACGACGCCGGGAAGCATTGATTGTCGTCTCCCATGACCGTGCTTTTTTGGATACTCTTTGCACGAAAATATGGGAGATCGAAGATGGACAGATCCATGCGTTTACAGGGAATTATTCGGATTATGAACAACAAAAAGCAGAGGCTCGTCAGCATCATGAAAAAGAATACGAAAAATATGTGCAGAAGAAAAAGCAATTAGAAGAAGCGATGCAACAAAAAGAACAAAAAGCACAGCGTGCGACAAAGAAACCGAAAAATGTCTCTAACTCTGAGGCAAAAATAACAGGGGCAAAACCGCATTTTGCCAAAAAGCAAAAGAAACTAAATCAGGGTGTGAAATCCATTCAAACACGGATTGATCAACTTGATGAAGTGGAAAAAATCAAAGAGCTCCCTCCGATTAAGATGCAGGTTACTAATGAAGAATCTCTTCGGAACCGTATCATCATACGCGGGGAGCAAGTTTCCGGAACCGTAGGAAAACGCCTTTTATGGGAGGGGTTTGATTTTACCATAAATGGGGGCGATCATATTGCCTTGATTGGCCCCAATGGCAGTGGCAAAACGACTTTTCTAAGAATGATCATGGATGAACAGCAGGCCATTCAGGTATCGCCCGCGGTGTCATTTGGCTACTTCAGTCAAATGATGGATGTTTTGGTAACGGAAGATTCCATAATAGCTAACGTAGGCTATACATCGTCACAAGATGAGACGCTGATACGGACAGTACTGGCTCGTTTAGGTTTTTTTCAAGAAGATGTCTTTAAGCCGGTTCACGTCTTGAGTGGTGGAGAACGTGTGAAAGTTGCTTTTGCCAAGCTATTCGTGAGCAATGCCAACACCTTGATCCTGGACGAACCAACGAATTATTTGGACATTGATGCTTTGGAAGCGCTCGAATCTTTGCTTACTGAGTATTCAGGCACTGTCATTTTCGTATCACACGATCGAAGATTCTTGCAGAAAGTGGCGACGAAAATTTTCGCTATACGTGATAAGAATATCGATTCATTTGACGGCTCCTATGAAGCTTATATGAGATCGACACTGCAGAAAAAATACGAACCCCTGCAAGATGAATTGCTGAAAGTAGACACAAAGATTACTGACGTATTAAGCCGTCTCAGCATCACGCCATCGGAGGATCTGGAACAAGAATTTCAGCGCTTGCTGCGTCAGAAAGAAGATATAAAGCAACAATTAAACGATTAAAAAAACTCCGCCAATTGCACCCTGCAAATCTGAACAGATTTTATCGGATCTTGCAATGGTTATCTTGTTATTCTTAATGGGGAAGGGAGGTCATTCTATTGGATTTGCTTGAAAAGATGAATGCAGCGGTAACCTATATCGAGGATAATTTGGATGATGAGATCAATTATGCAGAGGTTGCAAAGATCGCGTGCTTTTCTGAACACCATTTTAAACGAATGTTTTCGTTTATTGCTGGTATATCTTTAACGGAATATGTCCGTAGAAGGCGTTTAACCTTGGCTGCTTTTGATTTAAAAGAAAGGGATGTAAGAGTGCTTGATGTAGCGGTGAAGTATGGCTATCATTCAGCGGATTCTTTTTCAAGGGCGTTTCAAGCGTTGCACAATGTAACCCCAAGTTCAGCCAGAAATTCTAACGTTCCATTAAAAGCTTATCCTCGGATGACCTTCCAAATTGCGATTAAGGGTGATGTAGAAATGAATTACAGGTTTGTGGAAAAAGAAGCTTTTACTATCGTGGGAAAAAAAGAAACGATAGCGTCTAATGAAACCGAATTTCATCCAGAAATGTGGGAGGATCTTGAAGCGATCGAAGAAAAAGTTAAGCCATATGATAATACCTCATTTTCGGGGATCCTACATGTTTCATTGCCAAAAGAGAATGGAAACATCGATTACTATATTGCCACGGTGACGACCAAGACATGTCCCGAAGAATTCGAACAATTGGATATCCCATCTCATACGTGGGCAGTATTTACAGCAATGGGGGAAATGCCAGAGGCCTTATTAACGACATGGGAACGAGTATACACCGAATGGTTCCCGACATCCGGATATGAATTAGCTGAAGCCCCTGAATTTGTGAAAGGAAGGGAATCGAAAACAGAGATTTGGGTCCCTGTTAAGAAAAAGAGTTAGAGTCAGTCATGGATCGAGCAAAAGCACAAGGGAGAATATAACAATGAATAGACATGAAGTAAAAGAGTTGGCGGGACGTCATGGTTTGAACATTACAGAGGATACGATAACATTAAATGAATCCGGCCTTGATTTCACGGTTGCCCATGGCGAGAATGAGGAAGGGAAAAAATGGATTTTACGAATCCCTCGCAGAACAGATTCCATGAGAAACGCAGAGCAAGAAAAGCATGTATTAGACGTCGTTAATCATTATACAACCATTCAAGCGCCTGACTGGAAGGTTTTCACGAACGAATTGATCGCGTATGAGCAACTTGCCGGTGTCCTTGCCGCTACCATTGATCCTGAGATCCAGAATTATGTTTGGAGCTTTGACGTTGAAAAGGTCCCTGACGTTTACCATCAATCGTTAGGGCGCCTATTGGCAGATCTTCACAAAACACCGACAAGTATTGTGACAGAATCTGGCATTGCAATAGATCCAAACGGTTCTGAGGCGAGAGAAGCAATGAATTCGAGAATGAAAAAAATAAAAGACACCTTTGGTGTTCATCAAGATCTTTGGGAGCGTTGGCAAGAATGGGTTTCTAATGATGCATTTTGGCCGGAACACACTGGATTAAGCCATGGGGATGTTCATCCCGGGCATCTTTTAATTAATCAAAACGATAAAATTACAGGTATGATCGATTGGACAGAAGCAGCTGTAACCGATGTTTCAAGAGATTTTGTGTCGCACTATTTAATTTTTGGGGAAGCCGGTTTAGAAAAGGTAATCGATGCGTACGAAAATGCCGGTGGTCAAACATGGGCGCATATGAAAGCACACATTATCGAATTAGAAACAACAAGCGCCATAAGTGTTGCTGAGTTTGCGCAATCCTCCGGGATAAAAGAGATGGAAGACATGGCGAAGCAAATGCTTGGCGTTACGGAATAACATGGGTTCGATAAACAAAGGGATTTGGGAACGCTTTCTGGATCTTTTTCGTTAAGTTGTGGAACGTTTCGGATCCAGAAAGCTCTAATGGAGAGGAAGGATAACGATGGGAAAAAAACAGAAAACCACTTGGGCAGAAGCCAAAAAACGATGTCGACTGAATCAGGCTGACATACAAATGGCGAAAGAATTGGGCATGACACCAAAAAGTTTATTGAAAAACATTCCTTCGCCTTCACAACAGTGGAAAGCACCGGTAAAGGTATGGGTCCGTGAATTATATGAGGAAAAGTTCGGGGCAACTCACGATTGAAAACTCTAATGACCCGAAGGATCGTCAAAAGAAGGGATATCAGTCTATTGGCAGGACTCTATAGTGATATTTTCCGGCTTTTCCATTATTCCTCCCCTCGGAGTGAGTGTTCGGTTCTTTTTTGTTCCACGTAAAAATAAAAGTAAACATTGCATGGGACAAAACTGGAATTGTATCCTTGACTTTGAGTGGAAAAAATCAAGCATTGTATAGATATCCGACTTGTGAATAACGTACAGATAGAAGAGGATAGAAGAAGGAGGGGTGGGTTATGCCGGATGAGGTGTGGTTTGCCTTTGCCTTAACCCTATTTGCCGGACTTTCAACCGGAGTGGGGAGTTTAATTGCATTTTTCACATCGACCACCAATACCCGCTTCCTTTCATGGGCGATGGGGTTTTCTGCAGGCGTCATGATTTATGTATCTTTCGCGGAGATTTTTCCGGAATCGTTGGAAATTCTTGTGGATGCTACGGGGGAAGTGGCAGGCAATTGGTTGACCGTCATCGGGTTTTTCGGCGGGATGATATTAATTGCTTTGATCGATAAAATTGTGCCTGACATAGGCAATCCACATGAAGTGAAAAAAGTGGAAGATATGGAGGAATCGCCGCAAAAGGCGAGAGCTAAACATCCGGAACTATTGAAAATGGGGACGTTTACCGCGCTCGCGATTGCGATTCACAATTTCCCGGAAGGGATTGCCACCTTTACTGCCGCGGTTCAGGATCCTACACTCGGTGTAGCCATTGCAGTAGCGGTAGCCATTCACAATATTCCGGAAGGTATCGCGGTGTCTGTGCCGATTTACTATGCAACAGGGAGCAGAATAAAAGCACTCACATATTCTTTTTTATCAGGACTGGCGGAGCCCCTTGGCGCCGTTGTCGCGTTTTTAATTTTAATGCCATTTTTAAATGATATCCTTTTTGGCATCGTGTTTGCATCTGTTGCCGGTATCATGGTCTTCATTTCTCTTGACAGTTTGATCCCTGCTGCCAAAGCTTACAACAGGGAACATTCCTCCATCTATGGATTTGTGTTGGGAATGGCAGTGATGGCGGTGAGTTTATTGCTTCTCATGTGATTTTCTTTGGGAGACGTCTGTCCTTGAGGTTAGACGTTTTTCTTTTTACACAAAACCAATAAATTTATGAAAAGGCTTACTTATACGTTGAAATAAAGACACCGTTGTAATATGCTAGAATTGCAGAATTCAGAAATTTTTCCCGAAAACTGACTGAGCGCTCAGTATGGAGCCGTTGCATTGATTCTTTTAATCCATAACAAAGAGGGAGCGGACGAAATGAAAGAAGCTGTAATTGTGGAGGCTGTAAGAACCCCGGTCGGAAAACGGAAGGGCGGATTGAGTGGCGTGCGGGCGGATGAAATTGCCGCAGAACCGTTAAAAGAAATCGTGAGACGCACTGGCATTGCGCCGAATAACTTTGAAGATGTCATTTACGGATGTGTGTCTCAAGTCGGGGAGCAAGCATTTGACGTCGCGCGAATGGCCGCTTTAATGGCCGATTATCCGATTCAAGTACCGGGAACGACCATTGACCGCCAATGTGGATCAAGCCAACAAGCGCTGCATTTTGCTTCTCAGGCCATTTTAAGCGGCGATATGGATGCAGTTGTGGCGGGTGGAATCGAGAACATGTCACGGGTGCCGATGGGTTCCAATATGAAAGGAAGCCCATTCAGCGAGCAATTGACTTCCCGCTATGAAATGATTAACCAGGGCTTATCCGCCGATCGAATTGCGGACAAATGGGAATTTAGCCGTGAGCAATTGGATGAATTTTCTCTAGAAAGCCACGAAAAAGCAGTGGCAGCACAGAAAGAAGGAAGGTTTGAGCGGGAGATTATGCCCCTCGATGTTACGCTCCCGGACGGGACAGCAACGACAATAAATGAAGACGAGGGACCGCGGGCGGATACTAGCATTGAAAAACTTGGCAGTTTGACGCCTGCATTTAAAGAAGACGGAAAAATAACCCCCGGGAACGCGAGCCAAATTAGCGACGGGGCGTCGGCTGTGTTGCTCATGTCTCGTGAAAAAGCAGAAGCGCTTGGATTGAAGCCGCGCTTTCGCGTCGTGGCGCGATCCGTTGTCGGCGATGACCCTACCTTGATGTTGACGGCTCCGATTCCGGCGACGGCGAAAGTGTTGAAAAAAGCAGGATTAAAACTAGAAGACATCGATCTTTTTGAAGTGAACGAAGCATTCGCGTCTGTGCCGCTAGCGTGGCTCCGTGACACCGGCGCCGATCCGAAAAAATTAAACGTGAATGGTGGAGCAATCGCGCTTGGGCACCCGTTAGGGGCAAGCGGCACTCGTTTAATGTGCACGATGCTGCATGAAATGGAGCGTAGCGGTTTGCGTTACGGTTTGCAAACCATGTGTGAAGGGCACGGGATGGCCAACGCCACTATTATTGAACGTTTGGATTGATTTAACCTATTAAAAAGGAGTTCTATCCTATGCAAATAAAAGGAGCAACAGCTATTGTTACCGGAGGTGTCTCCGGGCTTGGCGAAGCGGCGGTAAGAAAAATTGTCTCTCAGGGCGGAAATGCAGCAATTTTTGACGTGCAAGAGGAAAAAGGAATGCGTGTGGCAGAAGAACTCGGCGAACAAGTTCGATTTATCAAGACGGATGTAACCAGTGAAGAGAGTGTGCAAAACGCGGTGGACCAGGCGGTTGAAGCTTTTGGCCAGATTGATATGGCGGTTAATTGCGCGGGGATAGGAGCCGCGGAGAAAACCGTCAGCAAAAAAGGGCCGCATGACCTTGGTTCTTTTTCAAAGGTCATTCAAGTGAATCTAATTGGCTCGTTCAATGTCATTCGCTTGGCAGCGGAAAAAATGGCTGAAAATGAAGCGAATGATGAAGGAGAGCGTGGCGTGATCATAAATACCGCTTCCGTTGCCGCATATGAAGGGCAAATCGGCCAGGCTGCTTACAGTGCTTCGAAAGGCGGGATCGTCGGGATGACATTGCCGATCGCAAGGGATCTTTCCCGGAACGGCATTCGCGTGATGACGATTGCACCAGGGCTCTTTGATACCCCGCTCTTTGCCGGGTTGCCGGATAAAGCGAGAAAAGCATTGGGAGAAATGACACCGTTTCCACAACGCCTTGGGGACGTGAAAGAATACGCGCAACTGGCCGAAAGCATCATAGAGAATCCGATGCTCAATGGGGAAGTGATCCGCCTCGATGGGGCCATCCGTATGCAACCCAAATAATGCTCGCGTAAAAAGATTGGAGGCACATTACTATGAGTCAGTCCCACCCTTATTTGCAAGAAGAACATGATATTTTTCGGCAATCGTTACAGAAATTTTTACAAAAAGAAGCGGTACCCCATTTTGAAGAATGGGAAAAAGAAAAATGCGTCCCCCGTGATTTCTGGCGGAAATTGGGGGAACAAGGCTTTTTGTGTCCGCAAGTGGAGGAGGGATACGGAGGTTTAAATACGGATTTCGGGTATTCAGTGATCATTAATGAAGAGCTTGAAAAGGTCGGTACAGGATTGATCGGCGTCGGTCTCCATAATGATATTGTCATGCCTTATATTGAAGCTTATGGAAGCGAGGAGCAAAAACAGCGTTGGCTTCCGAAAGCGATTAGTGGAGAAATGATTTCCGCGATCGCTATGACGGAACCGGGAGTGGGTTCAGATCTGGCTGCTGTGAAAACAACAGCTGTTAAAGACGGCAATCATTACATTTTGAATGGGGAAAAGACGTTTATTACTAACGGTGTCCAGTCCGACCTCGTCGTTGTCGTTTGCAAAACGGATCCGAAGGCTCAACCAGGGCATAAAGGCATTAGCCTTATTGTTGTGGAAGCAGGCACCGCTGGATTCTCAAAAGGAAAACAGTTGGAAAAAGTGGGGCAGCATTCCCAAGATACATCAGAGCTTATTTTTGAAGATGCGTATGTTCCTGCAGAAAATCTCTTAGGCGAGGAAAATAAAGGCTTTTATTATCTCATGGATCAGTTGCAACAGGAACGGCTTGTCGTCGCCATCGGAGCAATCGTCGGGGTAGAGAGAATGTTGGAGCAAACGATGGATTACGTCCAACAGCGAACCGCCTTCGGCCAGCCGATTGGCAAGTTCCAAAATACACAATTCAAAATGGCAGAAATGGCGACAGAAGCTAAGATTGGCCGTACGTTTATTGACCAGCTCATCGCGAAACATATGGGCGGAGAGGAAATGGTCAACGAAGTCTCGATGGCCAAGTGGTGGACGACGGATTTGGCGCAAAAAGTCGCCACAGAATGTATGCAGTTGTACGGCGGGTACGGCTACATGGAAGAATATGAAATCGCGAGACGATACCGCGATGTGGCCGTCGGCTCAATTTACGCCGGTTCAAATGAAATCATGAAAAATATTATCGCGAAAAATATTGGGCTTTGATAGGGGAGTATGCGTTTGCTGAGGTATCGGTAAAAGGTGGAAAATTCACATCGGTTGGTCACCAAGACGTTATGTTTTCATGTGATTACTTATTTCAGCCATTCTGCGCTAGTGATCTAGATCAGAAATTCTTCTCTCAAGGCGGCTGGTGCAAGGGTGTCATCGGATTTTTGGCCGAATTCAATTATGGAGCCTAGAAATGATGTTGTGGTCGTCCCTCAAAAGGATGGCTATTTAGTCTGAGGGGTACGATATTCGCGTTATCGTACCTCAAGAGGATGGGTTCCCACTCTGAGGGGTACGGTTTTCGCGTTATTTTCATTGAAAGTAGAAAGAGAGATGCGCTCTATCGATCTAAACTCAAGGAGATGGTCGAAAACAGATCGATAGAAGCGTTCTAACGATCTAAAATCGAAGTGATGACTGTAACTAGAACGATAGACGCGCTCCAACGATCTGAAAACGGCGTAATGGCTGAAAACAGAACGATGGTTCCTTGATTAATACCTTTATTTTTTCCTTCGAATGCCCATTGGCTTGTTTGCTGCTTCGGGCCATTGGTTTTTTTCGAGACGGGGAAGCTCTAAAATGGTCTCATATACTTGGTCGGGGAACGGTGCGGGTTTGCCGGTCGTTTGATCCATGCCCATCACCATTTGTTCGCTTGTAGCTACTGCCTCATCTTGTTCGTTTTTCATGGTAAACCATACGTGCATGCGTTTGGCATCAACATCAAGGAGGGTGACTTGCACACGGAGCACTTGTCCTTTGTGCGCTTCCGCCAGGTACTTCAAGTGCGCCTCCAACGTAAAGATTGTGTAATCATGTTTTGTTCGTCCTGTCTCATTAAGTCCAATACGTGTCATAAGCGCATTTAAACTAGTGCTAAAAACGGTCGCGTAGGCAGCATCATTCATGTGACCGTTGTAATCGACCCATTCCGCCGGTACTTCACCTTCCCAAATATCAAGTTCCTTAACTGTCATGACGCACCAACCTTTCCGATGGCCAGAAGCCTTCTTCTTCCAGCAATTGCATAAGTTTGATCAGGAAACGGTCACGTCTGTGCTCCATCTCCTGGACGGTACGTTCGCCACTTTGATCCTCTGTTCCTTTGATGACTTTTTGGCTTAATTCTTCCGTTAGTTCGGGAGCGACCAAGCGTGTCCACGGAAGTTTAAGGGCAGGGCCAAACTGCTCCAACATATGTGCCATCCCTTGGTTTCCTCCTGCAAGATGAAGCGTTAAGAACGGACCCATGAGTGCCCAGCGTAAGCCAGGCCCGTAAACAATCGCTTTATCCACCTCTTCCGTTGTCGCCGCGCCATCATTTACGATATGAAGGCTTTCTCTCCAAATGGCTTCCATTAACCGATCGCCAATATGCCCGTCAATTTCTCCGGACATGACGAGTGGTTTCATGTTGAGCCCGTCATAAATCCCGCGTGCTTTTTCTACCATCGAAGGATCCGTTTTTTCTCCCTTGGCCAATTCCACGAGCGGGATTAAATAAACAGGATTGAATGGATGCGCGACGATAACTCGTTCCGGATGCAATGTACAATCTTTCTGCAGAACAGAAGGCTTATACCCTGAAGTGCTGGAAGCGATAACGGCCGTCGCGGGAGCGGTCGCATCCACTTGAGAAAGAACTTCTGTTTTCACATCCTCCCGTTCAGGAACATTTTCTTGAACGAGGTCCACGTGTTGAACTGCTTCTTCCAGCGTTTTTGCAAAGGATAGATGCTCCATGGAAGCATCTTCAGCCATCCCATACGTGGCTAGGGTCGGCCAAACAGCATGCAAGAATGCTTCCGTTTTTTCCTGCGCACCGGGAGCGGGATCGAACGCGGTGACTTGATGGCCGTTGGCCAGAAATCGGGCAATCCAGCCATTCCCAATTACTCCTGTACCAATGACCGCTATTGTTTTTTGTGGCATGGACATGCACACCTCTTTCTATTTCACTGCCTTTTGCAGTTGTAAAGTTTCACGTGCTTCCGCGGCGGTCGTGGGTTCAACGCTCACTCCACGTAGAATATCGACAGCTTTATCAACAAGTTGCGCGTTTGTGCCGAGAACCCCTTTATCAAGATACAGATTGTCTTCCAAGCCAACGCGCACATTGCCGCCAAGCAAAGCCGCTTGCGCAACCATTGGAAGTTGCATACGACCGATGCCGAACGCAGACCAAGTGGACCCTTCGACAATTCGACTCTTCATATAGGAGATGGTTTCAGCATCTGCGGCTGCTCCCCAAGGGATGCCAAGGCAGAATTGATACATGGGATCTCCATCAATGAGCCCTTCGTGGATGAGCTGATTGGCGAGGCGGATTTGTCCTGTGTCAAAAATCTCCAGCTCCGGTTTCACGCCACTTTCCTGGATAAGCTGGGCGTGCTCGCGTAACCAGCCAGCCGGGCCTAGATACACTTGATCCCCGAAGTTTAAGCTTCCACAGTCCAATGTGCAAATTTCCGGAAGCAATTCGCCGACAGGCTCGTGACGCTCTTTAGGTATCTGGATATCCGTTCCGGCACCGCCTTGGGTGGGATTGTCAAGATCGGGCACGAAGTCCCCGCCGCCTCCGGCAGTAATATTTATGATGACGTCGGTATCCGACTCGCGAATGCGCTCGACAACTTCCCGATACAGGATAGGGTCGTGGCTTAAGCTGCCCGTTTTCGGATCGCGCACATGGATGTGAGCGATTGCGGCACCCGCCTTCGCAGATTCAATGGCAGCATCGGCAATTTCTTTCGGTGTCACCGGTACGTGTGGGCTTTTCTCTGTCGTCTCTCCTGCACCTGTTACTGCAGCGGTAATAATGGTTTTTTTAGCCATTTGTTTCTCCTCCTTCTGAGTGCTGGTTTTCAGCTCGCGGTTCTTTAACGGGAACGGCATTTAAAATCTCGCCGCTCTCAAAAAAATCAACCAATCGTCGAATCCATTTATAGTACGCAGACCAGTCGTCAAGCTCTTGCTTGAATGACGCGATCCTTTCCTGTATATCCGCCGACGCTTCACCTTCGATAGACGCCTCGAGCTTTGTGATGCGCTCGCGCAAACGACGCTCAAGGGTCATGTTTTGACTGATGACCTCTTGCCAGTTCGTTGTAAACAGGGAAATAAACGTCTGTACATAATCATTCTCTACGTTATAGTGTTCTTTTCGGCTTCCTTTGACGAATTCTTTTTCAGCAATATTCAGCGCCATCATCTGACGCATGACTTGACTCATCCTCGTTTTGCTCATGCCCGTTTGTTCCGCGAGCTCGTCCAGAGTCATCGCGTTCCGGTTCATATAGATGATGCCAAGCAGGCGCCCAACGGTTGAAGAAACCCCGAACGTTTCCATATTGTCAGCGATTCGGTCGGCGATTTGATTTTCCGCTTCCTTCAATTCATCCAGTAATTGCTCGTCGTTCATCTGGTCTCCCGTCATCCCCTTTCTGTGCCAGAGGCGATGAACCTCCGATATAAGCTATCTGTAACAATAGCACGTTTTCATCTCCTTGCAAAAAAACAGTTAGCACAACTTTTAAAAGCAAAAACGAGGAATTGTCCGATAAACCCTTATATAAAACTTATAAAATAAAAATTGCATAGATTTTATAATGAGAAGCTGTTTTTTGCGACTTTTCTTTCGTAGATGCCTATCCCTATACTGAAACAGTTGAATTAAGCGAGTGTATCAACCACGGAGGTGCTTTACGTGCTAGCATTCAAAAATGTAACGAAACGTTTTGGGAGCGGGACCAAACCCGCAGTCAATAATTTGAACCTTTCTATAGAAAAGGGGGAGTTTGTCGTATTTATCGGTCCGAGTGGATGCGGAAAAACCACAACGATGAAAATGATTAACCGGCTGATTGATACGACAGATGGTGAAATAAAAGTGAATGGAGAAGATGTAACGCAAAAGGATCCTGTACAGCTTCGCCGTTCCATTGGGTATGTCATTCAGCAAATTGGCCTTATTCCACATATGACCGTTGCAGAAAATATTGTACTCGTTGGCTCTTTGTTGAAATGGGATAAGGAAAAAAAAGAAAAACGGGCAAAAGAACTGATTAAGCTTGTCAATTTACCGGAGTCGTATCTCGAGCGTTATCCCCACGAACTAAGCGGCGGTCAGCAACAGCGCATCGGGGTGTTGCGGGCACTGGCGGCAGATCCGCCGTTAATCTTGATGGATGAGCCTTTTGGGGCTCTGGACCCGATTACGCGTGATTCCCTTCAGGATGAGTTTAAAAAACTGCAAAAAGAAGTGGACAAAACGATCGTTTTCGTCACGCACGATATGGACGAGGCGATCAAATTAGGAGATAAAATTGTGATCATGAATGAAGGAGAAATCGTTCAGGCGGACACACCGGAGGCTATTCTTCGCCATCCCGCGAACGAATTTGTGGAAGATTTCATCGGTAAAGATCGGTTGCTGCAAAGCCGGCCCGATGTCACCACCGTCGAGCAGATTATGAACGCCAATCCAATCACGATCAACACCGACGAAACATTGAAAGACGCGATTCAAAAAATGCGTGCGAAACGTGTGGATTCCCTGCTTGTGATCGATGGAGAGCATAAGCTTCAAGGGTATATTGACGTGGAAATGGTGGATCTCCATTATCGAACATCGACTTATGTGCATGAAGCAATGAATACCCAAGAGTATGCTGTGCAAAAAGACAGTTTGCTGCGTGACACGGTGCACAAGATGTTACGTCGGGGAAGTCCATATGTGACGGTCGTTGACGCATCCAACCGTCTTCAAGGAATCGTGACACGCGCGACACTTGCCGATATGGTGTACGACACCATTTGGGGTGATGGCATTACAACAGAAGTTGCCACCGCTGGCGCTAATGACTAAAAGGAGGCGACAAAAGAATGGATGCAATTCTTGATGTTTTTTCTACCTATGGGTGGGATTTGCTCACGAAAACGGGCGAGCATATGTACATTTCATTTGCGGCGATTTTCTTGGGTGTCCTTGTCGCTGTGCCCGTCGGGGTTTTCCTTACCCGTATTCCCGCAGTGGCTGATCGGTTAATCTCTTTCGTCGGTATTCTACAAACCATCCCAAGCCTGGCCATTCTTGCTTTTTTCATGCCTATATTGGGAGTCGGGATGACACCGGCGATCATTGCCTTATTCGTTTATTCCGTGCTTCCGATTTTGAGGAACACTTATACAGGTGTCAAAGACGTCGATGCAAATGTGTTGGAAGCAGCGAAAGGCATGGGCATGAGCAATATCGAAACGATTCGTAAAATCGAACTCCCAATGGCTCTCCCCGTTATCATGGCAGGCATTCGTTTTGCTACCGTCTATTTAATCGGTTGGGCAACGCTTGCTGCTTTTATTGGCGGCGGTGGGCTTGGTGATCTCATTTTTGACGGTTTGAACCTATATCAACCAGAGCTCATCGTCCTTGGAACAATACCGGCAACAATTTTAGCCTTGCTAGCCAATTGGGGGCTTTCGCTTTTGGAAAAAAGGATGACACCCGAGCCACTGAGAGAAACCACTTGAGGGGGAGATACTTATGAAAAAAAGAGGAACCGCTGTAATGTTGGCGACCATGCTCCTTCTTTCGGGGTGTGCGCTGCCCGGACTTGGCGGTCCATCCGATAGCACGATTCGAATTGGAACGCTCGATACGGTTGAATCAGAAGTTTGGGGAAATATCATTGCTCAAATGATTGAACACCATACCGACTTGGAAACGGAGCTGATCACAAATCTCGGGTCTTCCATTGTCCAGCATCAAGCGATGATGAATGATGAAGTTGATATCACATCCACTCGTTATACGGGCACAGATTTAGCCGGAGTTCTTGATATCGAGGGTGTAACGGATACCGAGAAAGCTATGGAAATCGTACAAGAAGAATTCGACCAACAATTTAATCAGACGTGGGGAGACTCTTATGGCTTTGAGAACAGTTATACCGTTTCTGTGCCGGAAGCTTTTGCACAGGAACATGACATTCAACATGTGGAAGACCTTGAAACGTTTGCCGGTGAAATGAATTTTGGCGTGGATAATGCTTGGGTCAACCGGGCAGGGGACGGTTACGAAGCATTTACGGAAACACACTTCCCGTTCGGAGATGTATACCCGATGGCGATAGGCCTCGTATATGACGCAGCTGCCAATGGCGATATGGATGCCGTGCTTGGTTATTCTTCGGATGGAAGAATTGCAGCTTATGATCTAACTGTACTTGAAGATGAATTTTTCCCGCCTTATGATGCATCTCCGGTTATTCAAAACGAAGTGGTCGAGGAACATCCGGATCTCGAGCCCATCCTCGATTCGCTCGCTGGTACGGTTTCGACGGAAGGTATGCAAGTCATGAATTATCAGGGGGATGTTAATCTCGTAAATCCATCCCATATCGCGGAACAATTCCTTAAGGAAAATAACTATTTTGAACAGGAGGTGAACGAGTGATGAGTGTGTGGGAACAGTTGGTGACCTACGTATCTCAAAATGGTTTTTACATTTTGGAAGAATTTTATCGTCATTTTTTAATGGCCGCTTACGGTGTTTTGTTCGCTGCCATTGTGGCCATTCCGCTAGGCATTTTGATCGCCCGTTACGGAAGGTTGGGCAAATGGGTGCTATCATTCGGGAGCATTATTCAAACCATTCCCGCCCTTGGTTTTATGGCGCTTCTGATGGTCACCCTTGGGTTGGGAACGACGACAGTGGTGACGACATTGTTTTTCTATTCCTTGCTTCCAATCATTCAAAATACGTATGTTGGTATGAAGGGCGTTGACGGAACCGTCATCGAAGCTGCCCATGCTTCCGGCATGACACGCTTTCAGCTGCTGCAAAAGGTAGAGCTTCCGTTGGCTGTCAGCGTAATTATGGCTGGAATACGCACCGCACTCGTTGTAGGGATCGGAATTGTCGCGATCGGGACGTTTGTCGGTGCCGGGGGTCTTGGCTCGATCATCGTGCGGGGAACCAATGCTACCGATGGAACGGCCATAATTTTGGCCGGGGCAGTGCCAACGGCATTGATGGCGATTATCGCCGATCTGTTGATGGGAAAGATCGAACGCAGTTTAAACCCTGCGAATAAAGCGAGCGCTGCTTCAAAATAAAAAGGAGGTCATCGTGGTGTACGTTGAATACGACGTAGAATGTCCATGTTCGGATGGCACTGTTCTCAGAGCGGACGTTTACCGTCCGGCAGGACAGGGGATCTATCCGGTTCTTCTCCTTCGCCTCCCTTACGACAAATCAAACCGTCATTATTATAAAGGTTATTTAGATGTGCCGAGAATGGTGGCGGCAGGATACGTGGTGATCCTTCAAGATGTGCGAGGCCGATATGCGTCCGATGGGACTTATTATCCGTTTGTGTATGAAAGAAAAGATGGTTACGAAGCCGTGGAATGGGCGGCTGCACTTCCTTATGCCAATGGCAAAGTAGGAATGTTTGGCATGTCTTATCACGGATACACCCAATTGGCAGCCGCTGCAGAAACGCCGCCCTCTCTTTATGCCATTGCTCCGGTTATGGCAATCGCGGATGGATGGGTCGATATGGTACAGGACGAGACCATGCCGTTCGATCAAGGGAGTCTGGCAACGTGGGCTTTGGAATCGATCCTCCCTGATCAATTAAAGCGACAAGATCGTGACAAAGAACTAGAACGTGCTCATGCTTATATTGATGAATTACCCTTCCGCCTTCACGATCAGCCGATTCGTGAGTGGGCACCCATAAAAAAGACAGTTCCCAATTCCTTTTACTTCGATTTTGTTAATCGTCAAATCACTGAACAAACCATCCAACAGGTGGATGTACGGGAGAAGTTGAAGCATATTCATATTCCTGCCCTTTTTATCGGTGGCTGGTTTGATTCTCTTTTGGGGCAAACGCTTGGGGCTTACCAACAATTTGGCGGGAAACGAATGCTTTGGATTGGCCCGTGGACCCATTCCAATCTGGACGGTTGGGCAGGCGACGTCTTTTTTGAACATGCCACTTCTCCATTAGGGGTTGATCAACTAAAAGATCTCACAGACCTCCATATTAAATGGTTTGGCCACTGGCTCAAAGACAAACCGTTGAACATCGAAAAGCCGGTGCACGTTTATCACATGGGAAAGCGCCGATGGGATGGACAAGAACGCTGGCCGCCGAATAATGCCGGCATTTCCCGTTATCATCTGAACCATCACGAGAATACGAGCTTGCAAAACAGCGTTCGGACACTGGAAAAAAAGAAACCGGAAACCAA
Source organism: Salicibibacter halophilus (assembly GCF_006740705.1). Lineage (GTDB taxonomy): Bacteria > Bacillota > Bacilli > Bacillales > Marinococcaceae > Salicibibacter > Salicibibacter halophilus. The sequence continues at coordinate 3,375,206 of NZ_CP035485.1, forward strand.
CCAGACTGATCAATGTCCAAGAAACCCAGCGGCTCCATTTCCCACACGCGGCGGAAATTTGTTAATGGCAGGGCATGGAGCAGGGATGTTCGAACAAGGAGACCTGCACGAGAGGGAGGATGCCCTCGTCTTTACAACGCAACCTTTGGATATACCGCTAGAGGTTCTTGGCACCATTGCAGCAAATGTATGGGTGTCCAGCGATTCGCCGCTTTTGGATTTGTTTCTGCAAGTGAGCGATGTCACTCCCGACGGAAAAGTGTACAATGTGGTCGATACGTTTATACGAAGAACGGTGGATGATCGCGGAAGACCACGACACGTACAGGTTGACCTAACGCCCACAAGTTATCGCTTTGGGAAAGGGCACGCGATTCGCCTGGCAATTGCAGGCAGCAATGCACCTCGCTTTGATGTTAACCAAAATAATGGCACGACATCGAGAACCGCGACGGGCGGAGTACCTGCCAACGATATCCTTTATTATGGAGGGCAGTATCCTTCCTCCCTTTCGATCCCGATAAGGTAAAGGAAGGCCATTGAAAATTAAGCAAGAGAGGGCCCCGTTTTCGGAGCCCTCTCGCACTTTATCTCTAATCTTCTGTGTCTCCCTCGACGTTTTCGTCGCCTTCAGCTCCATCGTTGTCATCGCTTTCGCCGCTGTCACCGTTGTCATCATCTGTATCATCGTCTTCTTCGCTATCTCCATTGGTTTCGCCATTATCATTGGAATCATCTTCAGGTTGTTCATCCGTTGGTTCTTCCATTGGCTCTTCCGGTGCTTCCTCCTCCGGCGCTTCTTCCGTTGGTTCTTCGGTTGGTTCCTCTGTTGGTTCTTCTGGTTCTTCTTCCACCGGTTCTTCTTCTGTCTCTTCCTCCTCGGTGGAGTCATCGGTCGGTTCTTCTTCCTCGGTAGATTCATCGATGGATTCTTCCTCAGGCGCTTCTTCAATCGGCTCATCGGAAGTGTCTTCCTCCAAAGGGTCATCTATATCGCTTTCTTCCTCCGATGGTTCGGAATCACGATCAGAAGAATCATCTTGCTGTGGTGTTGTCGGTTCGGTGCCGCACACAAATAGTTCACCGTCCCCGCAAACGGAATCAGGGCGTGCAAAATCTTCGGTTCCTTCTCCTGCGTGGACGTGGGTCATTACATGGCGGAATATATCCCTTGCGATTTGCTGCTCTTCACCTGAGGATAAATAGCCGCTTCCGCGTCCATCCCCATATCCTGTCCAGACAGCAGCAGTATAACGGGTCGTATAACCGTTAAACCAAATGTCCGGAACACCTCCGTCCGGGACCCCATACCGATCTCTTTCTTCTTGGGAAAAGTTAGAAGTTCCCGTTTTTCCGGCGAGCGGCAAACCGTCCACATTTGCCCGCTGTCCGGTTCCGGCTGAATCAGTAACGACTCCTTTGAGCATATCCGACATCATATAGGCGGTGTAATCGTTCATGGCTCGTTCCGATTCCGGGTTAAGTTCTATTTCCTGCCCATCCCGGAAAACAACCTTACGCACGCTGTGGGGTTCATTGTATGTGCCGCCATTTCCGAAGGCAGCGTATGCACCTGCCATATCGAGACTCGACACCCCGTCGCTAAATCCTCCCAAAGCGTAGCTTTCCTCAATGTTATTTTCAAAGGAGAGCCCAAGGCCTTCCGCGAACGACTGAGCGTTTTCAAGCCCAACTTCCTGCATTGCTTTTACCGCTGGAATATTTAATGAACGCACCAACGATTCGCGCATGGAAACACTTCCGCTATAGTTGCCGCTATAGTTTCTAATTGGCGTGCCATCGGAATATTCATGCGGGGCATCGACAATCTGTTCTCCGGTGGACCATTGCAATTCGTCTATCGCTGGTCCATAATCCAGCAACGGTTTTACGGTGGAGCCAGGTTGGCCGCTGGCTGCAGTTGCATGATTCCAGCCTCTTTCAGCCTCGCTTTCCTGTCGATTGCCAACAATGGCGCGAATCGCTCCGGTTTGGGTATCCAAAAGGGTAAAACCAACCTGGAACTGTTCATCATCCGGATATTGATGGAGGTATTCGTCGCTTTGAATCACATCTTCGGCATACTGCTGCGCATCCGGTTCAATGGTTGTATAAATATCAAAACCCGCGGCGTACAAGTCGATCGTCTCTAATCCGTCGATGGATTCCACTTCCTCCATGACATGGTCGACAAAGGATTGGTATGCGAAGTCATTATTCGCCGGTGTAAAATCCAATTGGTCTTCAATAGATACGGATTTGGCCTCTTCTGCTTCGTCATTCGTAATGAACGCTTGGTCTTCCATCATGGAAAGAATCAAGTTTCTCCGCTGTTCGGCGGCTTCCGGATTACTGTCCGGGTTGTAGTAAGAAGGACGGCGTGGGATGGCTGCCAACACGGCTGCATCTGCAATGGAGAGCTCGCTTAAATCTTCTTTGTTGAAATAGCGAATGGAGGCTTCTCCAACTCCCCATGCACCGCTGTCAAAATAACTGATATTCAAATACATTTCCAAAATCTCATCTTTGGAATATTGGCGTTCCATTTGCAAAGAAAGCCACTGTTCCTGCACCTTTCGCTTGATGGTTTGATCTGTGGACAGGAACGCTTGCTTGACGAGTTGTTGCGTAATGGTGCTCGCCCCTTCGGCCCCGAAGCCATCGGTAATATTTGCGGCGATGGCCCCGCCGATTCTATAAAGATCAATCCCTCCATGATCATAAAAGCGCGTATCTTCAACGGCGATAAAAGCATTTTTTAAATGCTCGGGCATTTCTTCGATATCGCGATACGTACGATTTTCAGTGCCTTGCAGTCTGCCGACTTCCTGATTGTTCATGTCGTAGATGGTTGCTCCCTCGGCAAATACCAGCTCATCAGAATCCAGGGGGGAGCATCCCAAATATACGCTGTTGCTGTTGCAGTGCCGGCAAGGGCGGTGATTAACAAGACGATCAGCGCGCTGATCGTCACTTTTTTAATTGTGGGACGTTTTTTATTTTTTCTCCGCGCCGTTTTTTCCGCGTTTCGTTTTTCCGTCCTCGAATGGTACTCGGTCATTCGTGCCTCCTCATTTCAATGCATGAAGAAAGAACTGTCTCTGGAAGGATCGCCTGTATTATATAAATATCTTAATTTTCAATCATACAAACAGGGTGAATAAGCTTGATCGGTTGATTATCTCGTGGAATGTTAGGAAAAATAAAAATGCTAAAAATTTTTTCTGAAGTCTCCCATTTTCCAAAGAACATATTCTTTCGAAAAAGATGATGCGTATTTCCATTACTTATTGTAATACAGCTGTCTTAAAACAGCAATGAAAATCTTTTCATCAAGCGCTTACATACATATATTTGTCACATAGGGTCAAACTACGGTTAATCGTAAAGGAGGTAGATAGCTTGGCAAAGCCGGATGATCGGTCCGATAACCCGGAAAGAATTGAAAGAAATATCGGGCATACGATGCAAAATAGGAATGAGGCAGAGGATTACCTAAAAGCCCACGCCGATGAAATGAGCGAAGAACAAAAGCAACAAATTGAAGAAAAGAATGAGCGCCGCGAAGAAAGCATCGAGGCGATGCGTGATGAAATTAAGGATGAAGTTCGCGACCAGCGGTACGATTAAAATGTAAAATCAATCAGGCAAGTCATTGTTTTAAGTGCGATGGCTTGCCTGGTTTTATTTGTAAAATTGTGTTATAATACGTTGAATATAAAAGAAATTTTTTCTGACCGGAGATGCAAATGGACAAGGTACGAAGGTCTCCTCAGTCGCGCTATCCTCGGATGTATGTACATCGTTTCGGGGTTATTTTTTTTGGGAATCATTTACGGGAATTAGTAAGGACTACATACTATGGACATCAATCAATTGATTTTAATCGTGTTGGCGATTTTTCTTGTCGTCAGCGCGATCGACTACGTTTTAGGTTCCAGGCTTGGGCTTGGCGACAAATTTATGGAAGCGTTTCGCATGATGGGACCGCTCGCGCTTGTGATTGTAGGCATCGTGGCAGTGGCGCCGATTTTAGCCGAGGGTCTTCAGTGGGTGAGCGGTCCGCTTCATATCTGGTTCGGTGTTGACCCGGCGGCGTTGATGAACACGTTTCTTGCCCTTGATCTGGGCGGGTACGCGCTTGCTGTTGAATTGGGAGAAAAAGAAGCCACCGCTGTATTTTCCTGGGTTTTCATCGGTTCGATCTATGGTGCGACGATTTCCTTTACGGTGCCGGTCGCGATTGGCTTGCTCAGGCAGGAGGATGTGCCATTTTTCACGCGCGGCATTTTATTTGGCCTTGTTTGCGCGCCATTCGGTTGCATCTTGGGAGGGCTTGTGGCCGGTTTTTCGTTCGCCATGATGGTTATTAACTTAATCCCGGCTTTACTGTTCTCGGGTCTCATTGCCGTTGGGCTTGTATTTTATCAAAAGGGGACGGTGCGCCTATTTACTTTACTGGGAAAAGGGATTACAGTGGTTGCCGTGATCGGTATTGTTTTACTTGGAGTCGAAGCACTCCTCCCATTCCTATCGATTCCTGGGCTTGCTCCACTGTCGGAAGGGATGACGATTGTCGGACAGGTTGTTCTCGTTTTAGCCGGCGCATTCCCGCTGGTGTACGTATTGACTCGGGTGTTGGAGCGGCCCTTGGAGCGCATAGGTGGAAAAATAGGGCTGAATGAGCAAGCTGGCGCCGGCTTGCTGGCGTCACTTGCCCACGCGATTCCGGCATTTGCCATGTTTCCCGAGATGAACAACCGGGGAAAAATTATCGTGGCCGCCTTTTGTGTCAGCGGAGCATTTGTACTTGGCGGCCACCTCGGTTTTGTCGCGGGTATTAACGCCGATGTCGTGTTTGCCATGGTTGTTGGCAAGTTCGGGGGCGGTCTTGCCGCGGCCGTGCTCGCTTGGGCAGTGACTCGTCCCGTAGATGTAAATCAGGCGTAGTGCGTCTTTAACTCTTTCGTTATTTTCGGTTTCACTTATTCATTCCGTTCCTCAATTTGGTCCACTTTCCCGTCTGAAAGAGTGATCACACGATCGCAAAAGCGAAATAAACGGGTGTCATGCGTAACCATAACTGCCGCTATTTGCTGTTGCCTGACTTGGGTGGCCAAAGTTTCCACCACTTCTTGTCCTCTGGAGGCATCCAGGCTTGCGGTCGGCTCATCGGCAAGCAGCAATTGCGGATCGTTCATCCATGCACGCGCGATGGCGACCCGTTGCCGTTCTCCTCCGGATAAATGAACGGGGTAATGACGGCGGCGATGATCAAGACCAAGCATATCCAATAACTCGTCGGCGCGTTTTTTTGCTTTTTGCTTCGGGATTTTACCGATCTTTCCGATATAGAGCAACTGATCCTCAACGTTTAGATAAGGGATCAAATGAGCGGACTGAAAAATAAACCCTATTTGATGCAAGCGTACATTTGCGCTTTCTTTCGCATTTAAACGTGACAGAGATTGGCCATCGAGAAGCAAATGGCCGCGAGTTGGGGTGAGAAGTGTACCTGCCACGGACAGAAGTGTGCTTTTCCCCGAACCTGATGGTCCGGTAATGGCTACGAATTCCCCGGCATGAATCGAGAAGTTTATACTTTCTAAAATGGTCGTTGTATGGTCGCCTGTTCCAAATCCAACGTGTAAATCTTCCATTAAAAGTTTTGCTGTCATGCTTCCATTCCTCCAATTGCTTCAAGCGCATCCACTTTTTTGACTTTATATAATGAAAGAAGAGAGCCGAGAATGGCAACGAAAATAAATATACCGGCAAGGATGGCGACCAAATTCATCGGGAGCATAAACGGCATATCCGCCGGTAATAGGGTTGCGGCAAGAAAAGTTGCACCGATACCTGCACCTGCACTAACGACGGTGACGAGCCCGACTTGAATAAGGATCGTATTGGCCAAGCCACTCAGTTTCGCGCCGAGTGCCTTTAAAATTCCGAACTGAGTCAGCTTCTGAATGGTGATGACATAAAAAAAGGCAGCAACGACGAACGCTGAAATGATAAACAAAAAGATAATCATCATCCACAATGACCCTTGTTCCTCGCTATAGCCGGGAATGCCGGAAAGGGAATCTTGAATGGTAACGACTTCTGCCTCATCCATTTCGCTATTTAACGTATTCACGACGTCATCACCGGTGTCGGGGAGAACGAGCGCGCTGGCAAGCAATTCATCCCTGCCGCTTAATTCGAGCCAGTCGTCTTCGGTCATATACAGCACAGGGGTGTGGCTGTATCTTTGATCGTTGGTGAAGCCGGAGATCGAAAATATCTCCTCCGTCGTATCTTCCTGAAATTCATCGCCAACGCTATATCCTTCTTCTTGAATGGATAGATCGGCTAGTACTTCCCCCTGTTCCGTCGGCCTTTCCCCTTCGACAACCTCCGGAAATAGTGCAGAGTTATGGTCAACGAAAAATTTGGCCACATCTGTGATCGTTTCTGTCTCGTCCTGAATGGTTCCTTGATGGATACCCAGGATCTGAGCTTCTTCTACGACATTGTCAACCGTTTGTTGATCTGTGTCAGTGATCAAAGAGCGTGTGAGTTGCAATTCTGCTTCTTCATCGATCACAAAATATTCCGCTTCTTCCCCCATGTTTATAATCGAAGAAGCATTGTCATCGGCAAGCCCTTGGGCAAGCCCGGAAACAAATAGCACTAAGAAGGATAATAGAAAAATAATCAACGCTACCATCATATAGCGGAGTTTAAAATAAAACAGCTCTCTAATCGCTAAAAACATATAATGACCTCCCTTTCTCCTTTTCAGCATGCAGGAGGTCTATGAACGCAATATGAATAAAAAGACACGGAAGTTTGACAGTTGCTTATGACTTGGGGGGAAAAATAGAAAAGAGAGGAGAAAGATGGTCACCAGTCTCCTCGATGGAGGGTTTGTGGCTAAACTTTATCTTACCTTTTTTAACCCAACTTCAAGATCGATGGAACGACGGGACAGCAAATCGATGACTTCTTCTTGATTTTCTTGCTTTCGCTCGATGTTTCGGGTGGTATCATTGATTTCTCTTACGGATTGTTCGAGTTGATTAAAGCGTTTTTCATTTTCTTCTTTCATAGATGCAACTTCTTCTTTCAGAGAGCCAACCTCTCCGTGAAGGGACCCAACATCATTCTTGATAGAGTCAACCTCTCTTTGAAGGGAACCTACATCTTCCTTAATTGACCCAACTTCCACTCCGAGCGATTGAACTTCTTTTAAAATTTGCGATAAAACTTCATTGTTTTGCTCCAACTTCGACCTCTCCTTTTTTTGTTATTCTCCGTGTCACGATTGCTAAAATCTATTATACCTTCCTTCTATTCAAATCGTAAATATAGAGAATAATTTTATTATAGCACATAAATAGAAACGCATGTTCCCTTATATAATTTTTGTTAAAACGCTATTTTTTCGAGATAATGATAGGGAGGAGGTGGCAGGCATGATTTCTTTATTGCTCGCGGATGACGACCCCCATCTTCGGGAATTTGTGAGTGGTGATTTAGAAAATGAAGGTTACCGTGTCTTCCCTGCGGAAGACGGAGAGGTTGCTTTATCGATCCTGGAAAAAAATAGCATCCATTTGGCTATTGTCGACATTATGATGCCGAATGTCGATGGCTTTGCTTTATGTAAAGACATTCGCTCTTTGTATGATATTCCCGTGATAATGTTGACAGCAAGGGGAGAACTGGAAGACAAAGCGAAAGGGTTTGCGGCAGGAACGGATGATTATGTCACAAAGCCATTCGAACGAAAGGAACTGATTTTCCGGATAAAAGCATTGCTTCGCCGTTTTCAGTTCGTGAATCAAGAAACGGTCACCATCGGCGATGTGACGATTGACCGCAGAAGTTTCGAGGTTACGTGTAACGGAAAAACGATGATGCTTCCGATGAAAGAATTTGATCTCCTCGCTCAACTGGCAAGTTTTCCGAATCAAACGTTCACACGTGAAATGTTAATTGAAATCATTTGGGGCCGAGCCTTCACGGGAGATGATCGTACCGTCGATGTTCACGTTAAACGATTACGCGAACGATTTTCGAAAGCGACGGATGCTTTTTCCATTCGTACGGTCCGCGGAGTTGGGTATAAAATGGAGGTTCACCATTGAAAAGTTTTTATGTCCGCACCGTTATCATCACACTTTCGGTTATGATTATCAGCAGCCTGCTCGCCTTTTTTATTAGCAATGTGTATTACCAATTTTCCTTAAAACCCGAAAATGATGCGCAGATTTCAACTTTTGCCAAGAACATACAACAGTACACGGAACGTGAAGCAGACGGAGTTTCCTCAGCTTACTTTTCCCATGTCGGCGATTTGGGCTACCAACTTGTTTTGTTTGATGAGAACAAAAACATGAGTCAATTTGGAAGTGCGTTTCGGGATTTGGCGTTGCCGGAACACGAAATCAAAAAGGTTCTCGCCGGCGGGGAATACCACGGGGTATCTGAACAGCCTGCCGGACTCTTTACGACTGGTTTTTTTAATAACGAGCTAAGGAATACGATTGGTGTTCCGGTGGAAACGACAGAAGGGACTGCGGCGCTGTTTATGCGGCCGGACCACCAACAGCAATTGGGGGAATTCCGCGTTTTTCTTGCTGTGCTACTCGTGCTCACCGTCGTTTTAAGCTTTCTTTTTGTAGCATTGGCTGCCCGCAGAATCGTAAAACCGGTCACTTCTTTAACGGATGCGACAAAGAAGATTTCCGATGGTTTTTTGATATTGAATTGAATGTTAATCGCAGAGATGAAATAGGCCAGCTAGCCCAACATTTCACATCCATGAGCAAAGACCTTCGGCAGCTTGAAGCGATGCGCCAAGAATTTGTTTCCAATGTATCCCATGAAATTCAGTCTCCGCTTTCGACGATTCGCGGCATCACACAAACACTCCAACAATCGGAATTGGAAGAAGAACAAAAGCAAAAGTATCTGCAGATCATAGGAAAGGAAAGCACTCGGCTGTCCACATTAAGCAAACAATTGCTGACGTTGTCCCATTTGGACAACGAAGAGAAAATCGACAATAAAAACCCCGTTGATATCCAGCAACAATTGAAGGATATTATGCAGACGCTCCGTTTTCAATGGCAGGAAAAAGAATTGTATATTGAAATCAATGGGTCAGCGGAAAAAGCGATAGGGGAAGCAAACTTGCTGTATCAAGTTTGGATGAACTTGATGACAAATGCGATTAAATATAGTGACATCGGTGGGGACATTCACATTGACATGCAACGGGAAAATGGAACAGTAAACATTACCATTCAAGACCATGGCGTTGGCATGAAGGCGGAAGAGGTCGGAAAAATATTCGAACGTTTCTATAAAGGGGATCGAGCACGCACCCCGGGAAATGGAAGCACCGGCCTTGGGCTTGCGATCGTGAAAAAAATCATCGATCTCCATGGCGGAGAGATCGATGTGGAAAGTGAGCCCGGAAAAGGGACAAAAGTGAGTGTCCGCTTAAAAGCAACGAGGTAACGTTCTTCAACTCTGCCCTAGAGGGGCTGCTTTTCCGGCTGGTTTCCGAAAAGAGTAAAGTGCAAAACCGAGCGCCAGTATCACGAGCACGCTTCCGGCCCATGCGGTGGTCTCCACAGATGATTGCTGGACGACGAGCCCGCCGAACCCGGAGCCGGTGGCGATCCCGAACTGCAAGGCAGACGTATTCACACTTTGTTGGATATCTGATGTCTCCGGTGCCGTTTGGATCAGATAGCTTTGTTGGGCGGGTGCGATGGACCAGCTTAACATGCCCCAGATGACAAGCGCGAGCGGAAAAAGCACGGATGAATAGGTGGAAAGAGGCAGGAGAAACAAAACGATCGCGAACAAGATAATAAAAGAAACAACGGTCCGCTGGGGACCAAAGCGGTCGGTCATCCATCCGCCGACGCCGCCCCCGGACACCGCGGATATGCCAAATACGAAAAAGGCAACGCTCACCCAAAACGGTTCCAGCCCCATCGTTGTTTGCAAAAACGGGGCAAAATATCCATAAAGCGTGTAATGGCCGGCAAGGATCAACAACGTAACGATATGGGCACTGAAGATTTTTTTACTTTTCAACGATGCGATTTGTTGGCGTAAAGAGGTGACGTGATCAGGTTTGATCGGTTCGAGAAAATAAAAAATGATCACACCTGCGACCAACGTTAGCATCGCGATTAACAGAAAGAGCATGCGCCATCCAAGCATGTCTCCGACGAGCACTCCGATCGGAACGCCCAGGACGAGTGCGGAACTTACGCCCATTGTAATAATCCCGATGCTTCGGGAACGATACGCAGGTTCGACGATTTTCGGAGCGATCGTTAGCGACAAAACGATGATTAAGGCGGCGCTCATCGCTGTCACGACTCGTGCAACGATAAGCGTTTCGAAATTCGGACTCACGAATGCAAAGAGATTGGCAAAAAAGAAAACGGCAAGAGAGCTCATATATAAACGTTTTCGCTCGATTTTTGAGGTTAGAGACAGTAAGACAGGGCCTGAAATCGCGAAGATAAGGGCAAAAACCGTGATCAACTGGCCGGCTGCCGCGACGGAAACGTTTAAATCCTCGGCAATTAACGGCAATATTCCTCCGATGATCAATTCAACCATGCCGACGACGAATGCTGATACGGCAAGTACATAAACACGAAAATTCATGATATCGGACCTCATTTTCCACGTTGTTAACTGTCTTATTTTAACGCAAGCACCGGGCAACCACAACTATCAAGGTTTTGCAATACATCTTTTCGGGTACTTTTAAAGTAGGAAAATTATCTGGTAGAACAGGAGTGTGTGACAATGAAGGCAGTTGGATTTTATGAAAACTTGCCCATTACAGATGAAAAAAGTTTACAAGATGTAGAAGTGGAAAAACCGAAAGCAACGGGGAAAGATATGGCCGTACGCGTCCGGGCGATATCGGTCAATCCCGTAGATACAAAGCAGCGCCTTGGCAACCCGCCTGGTGGAACAGAGCCGAAAATCCTTGGATGGGATGTCGCGGGTGTCGTTGAAGAAGTTGGCAACGATGTAGAACTTTTTTCGGTTGGTGATGAGGTTTTTTACGCGGGAAGCGTGACGCGGCAAGGAGGTAACAGCGATTATCACTTAGTCGATGAACGAATTGTCGGCAAAAAGCCTGAGCGCTTGGATTTTGCTGAAGCCGCCGCGTTGCCGTTAACAACCATTACCGCTTGGGAAGCGTTATTTGAGCGCATGCACCTCTCGATGGATCCGTCGGCCAATAAAGGGAAAAGCATTTTGATTATCGGGGCCGCCGGCGGTGTTGGATCGATTGCTGTGCAACTCGCGAAACTCGCAGGACTATATGTTATCGGGACAGCATCCCGAAAAGAAACCGTTAAGTGGGCAAGGGACACCGGCGCAGACAAAACCATTAATCATTATGAACCGTTCCGGCAGCAACTGGAAGGGAACGTCGATTACATTTTTTGCCTAAACAACACCGATCAACATTGGGAAAACATGGGAGAAGCGTTGGCGCCCCAAGGCCATATCGTGAGTATTGTGGAAGCAGCAGAAAACCACGATCTTAATGTGCTAAAAAATAAAAGTGCTTCTTTTTCCTATGAATTTATGTTTACGCGTTCCATGTTCGAGACCGACGACATGATCGAACAGCATCATCTTTTAAACGAAGCTGGTAAGATGGTTGACGAAGGGAAAATCCGCACCACCTTAACGGATCGCGGCGGACCGGTCAATGCCGAGAATCTGCGCGCTGCCCATGAAAAAATTGAAAGCGGGAAAACGATCGGGAAAATTGTGTTGGAGAACAACTAACGAAGCAGGCAAAGATGCCCAACCGTTTTGGGCATCTATATTATTTTTATGTGTTTGCAACCGACGAGGGAGGAACGGCAGATGTATGATTACATTATTATCGGTGGCGGTATCGTTGGCCTTTCGACAAGCAAAGCCATCCTCGACCGGCAGCCGAAAGCAAAAATACTTATTTTGGAAAAAGAAGATGAGGTTGCCGCGCATCAAACCGGTCATAATAGCGGTGTGATTCACTCCGGCATTTATTATAAACCGGGGAGTTTGAAAGCCAATTTTGCAACGGCCGGCAACCAATCGATGAAAGACTTTTGTCGCGCGCATGGCATTCATTTTGAAACGTGCGGCAAAGTGATTGTGGCTACTGAACAAGAAGAGCTTCCGGTGATGGAGCGTTTATATGAGCGCGGCCATCAAAATGGGTTGGCGCTCGAAAAGCTAGACAGCGAGGAGCTGAAAGAAATAGAGCCCCACGTTCGTGGACTGGCTGCTCTTCGTGTGCCAAGTGCCGGCATCGTTGATTTTAAAAGGGTGGCAAAAACACTAGCGGTGTATGTGGAAGAAAGAGGCGGACAAGTAGAGTTGGATGCCGAGGTCACAGGCATTACCGAAAAAACAGACCATGTACATGTGGAGACATCGAAAGGTTCTTTTACCGGAAGATTTATGATTAACTGCGCCGGCTTACATAGCGATCGCGTTGCCCGTCTGGCCGGTTATCACACGGACATGAAAATCGTGCCGTTTCGTGGGGAATACTATCAGTTAAGGGCGGACAGGCGGAGCCTTGTCAACCATTTGGTCTATCCCGTTCCGAACCCCGACTTCCCTTTCCTCGGCGTTCACTTTACCCGGATGGTTAACGGGGGAGTGGAAGCCGGCCCGAACGCTGTTCCTGGATTGAAACGGGAAGGCTATCAAAAGACAGAGATAAGCCTTCGCGATACGGCTGAAGTCCTAACGTATGAAGGTTTCTGGCGAATTGCCCGCCAATATGCAGGCACCGGCATGGACGAAATGGTCCGTTCGTTTAGCAAGCGAAAATTTGTTAAAGGTTTGCAGAAGTTAATTCCTGACGTGCAGGCCGAGGATATTGTACCGGCGCCAGCCGGCGTAAGAGCCCAAGCGCTATCCGACGACGGGCAATTGATAGACGATTTTATGTTTATCAAAGGCAAAAGCAGCCTGCACGTTTGCAATGCGCCTTCTCCGGCCGCCACTGCCTCCCTTGAAATCGGCAAGGAAATTGTCCGGCAACTGTCTTGATACTTCCATAACCTGAGATGTAAACAAACCAGGCGAATGGCAGTTGCTAATGTCACACTTTCCCTCTTTCATTGCTATTCTCAGTTGAGCTTATTTGGATTATACTATTAGGAGAGGAACAAATAAGTTTCTTCTAAGGGTATGAGGCAAACATGAAGTGCATGGATGCAATCGTTTGATATATTTCCCCCGGTTTTTGAGGACAAAACTTACACATCGCCCGTTATTTTGTTTTCATTGAGCCGATGGAAGTCACGTCAAATTTGATCTTTTGGCCTTGTGATAGAGGAGGAGCCGCGATTTGAATCATTATGCTGAAAAAATCTACCGCATGATTGACACAGTTGAAGAAGTAGTGATCGGAAAGCGACAAGCCATTACGTTAACATTAACGGCATTGCTTGCGCGGGGACATGTACTCATCGAGGATGTTCCCGGAGTTGGGAAAACGATGCTTGTAAAGGCGATGGCTCGCGCGACGGGAGCAGATTTCAAACGAATTCAATTCACTCCTGATTTACTCCCTTCCGATGTAACTGGGGTATCCATCTACAACCAACATACGAAAGAATTTGAATTTCGGGCAGGTCCGGTGATGAGCCATATTCTGCTTGCAGATGAAATAAACCGGACGTCGCCGAAAACGCAATCTGCGCTTTTGGAAGCGATGGAAGAAGGCAACGTGACCGTCGATGGATATACACACGAGTTGTATGAGCCTTTTTTGGTTATGGCCACACAGAATCCGATTGAACACGGAGGAACATATCCATTGCCTGAAGCACAGTTGGATCGCTTTTTATTTCGGATTACACTTGGCTATCCGAACCAAGAGGAAGAATTGGACATGCTGGAACGCATGGAAGGTGGCCACCCCATTGATCAACTGCCGGAAGTCGTTGATATCCGGGATATTCAGCAGATGCAGAGAGAAGTGCCGAGCGTGTTTGTAAGCGAGGCGGTCAAACAATATATCGTTTCCATTGTGCGTGAAACGAGAAACCTTGATCAAGTGGAGCTTGGTGTAAGCCCGAGAGGCACGATAGCGTTGTTGCGTGCCGCTCAAAGCTATGCGTATGTGCAAGGGATGCCATACGTTCGGCCGGATGATGTGAAATTGTTGGCACCGTACGTGTTAGGACACAGACTAATCATGGAAAGTGACGTGCTCGGTCCGCAAGGGCAAGCGCACACATTGATCGAACGCATGCTCACTCGTATCGCTGTGCCGGCGATAAGAAAGGATATTGTAACATGAGACATAGATGGCGGCAGGCGAGGCGTGTGATTGCCGCACTTTTTCTGCCCGCAATTCTTTTTTGGCATGCCATGGTCCAGGGAGGTTTTGTTAGCTGGTTTCTTTTCTATAGCGTTTCTGCCTTATTACTGGCCGGGTTTGCTTTAGCCGCTTTTCCTCTCCGCTTTTTGCGCGCCGAACGTTCGGTGACAAATCGACATCTCTCCCAAGGGGAAACGGTGAAGGTGCAAGTAACGATATATAAAACGAGGCATTGGCCCTGTTTTTTTGTGGGGGTCCGTGACCAGGTTCCGAACGGGGTAACACTTGAAAGTGATCCAGGCGCCTTCTTTTTTATGATGCTTTCCCGGAAAAAAACCTACAACTATCTCATAAAAGCAGAAAAACGTGGTTCGTATATGTATGATGCCGTTCATGTGGAAAACGGAGATCCTTTTGGCTTTTTGAAAAATCAAAAATATCTATCTGCAATAAGTGAAATGCTTGTGTATCCGCGTATTAAACCATTGCCTTTTAAACTCCAAAACGAACGGGGGCAGAGGGCGGAAACCGACCGTGCCGGCGCTCAACGGTTCACCCATGAGGAGACGTCCCATTTTTCCGGTGTCCGTGAATATGTTGCGGGCGATCGTCTATCAAGCATTGACTGGAAAGTGTCTGCCCGTCTCGGCAGCTTGGCAACGAAAGAATTTGATACGGAAGAAGGGGAAGGATTTACGATTTTACTCGACACACGAGTGAGGTCCGAACACAGCTTCGAAGCGGCTGTAGAATGGGCGGCTGCCAGTGTTAATGGCGTGTATGAAAAGCATTCACTTTTAAATTTTGCTGCTTTAGGCACACAACCTGTCGTTACGCAAACAGGAAATAACCGTGCTCATATGCGTCAAGTGATGAAGGAACTAGCAAAAATCGAACCGTCATTCCCGGGTGCTACAGGCGAGCTCGCGAATGATCGGACACCCTTGCCGATCACGTTCAGCTTTTTACAAACGGTCATCTATGCCGTTCCCGAAATGAATGCTGCAACATTCCAAGAAATCAAGCGCTTGCAACAGCAGCGGCTCGATGTTCTTGTTTTATACAGTGAGCGGGAAGCTTATCATCTTCCTTTAAAACAACGAGGAGTCCAATCATTTGCGATGCCAACGGGATAAAAGAAGGAAGGGGGCGGCATTAATCTCACGTTTTACCTCTAGTTTAAAACAACCTCAAGAAGGGATCGCCTATGTGCTCACGTATTTTATCGTGGCGGAATGGTTGTATCCCTTGCCGGAAATTAGCGATACGGGTTTTTTACCGTTCCTTCTTTTAATTGCTGCAGTTTTCTTTGTAATCACCGCTATTCCAGTACATTGGCTCATTCGCCTTGGCTTTTATGCAGTTGTGCTCACGTATAGTTTGCATATGTTGTTTATTCCCGGCACGTATATGTCTATCGATTGGTGGACATTATTCATGACGGAGATTTGGCAGCAAAGTGCACGCTTATTCAGCGGGGGAGTGCTGCAATTAAGTGATATGTATCGTAGTTTTTTGCTTATTGTGCTGTTAGCGATGGTTAGCTATCTTGCATACTACTGGGTTGCAATTGCGCACCGTATTTACTTTTTTGTTTTTGTGAGTGTCGTCTATATCGGCATTCTGGATGCATTCACGGCTTATGATGGTTCGTGGGCGGTTGTTCGCCTGGTTATCATCGGATTTGTTCTTTTTGCGTGTATGCGGCTGTTGAGACTTCAACTTCGCTACTCGAATCTTGGACACAGCCATGTTTTTCGGTATTTGACGGTTGCGGCGGCCGTAATCCTCCTGTCCGTATTGGTTGGTTGGCAAGCTCCGAAATACGCACAACAATGGCCGGATCCTACGCCCTATATTGAGAGAACGACAGGGGTGGATGTGCTTAGTTGGGGTTCCTCTTCTCCCGATGGTGCAGAGACGCGTAAGATCGGTTACGGCGAAAACGATGAGCGGCTCGGCGGGGGATTTGTCATGGATGATATGGAAGTGTTTACGGCGAGAGCGGAAACGTCTGCCTATTGGCGAGGCGAGTCAAAGCACGAATACACCGGCCATGGATGGACAAGCGAAGAAGGAACTGGTTTTGGCAATGGGGAGCTGATCGAACAGTCTGACGGGCACGTGGATTTGTATGAAGATACGACGGAAACAGAAACCCTTGAAGCAGATGTCTCCTATCATGATTCGCGTACGGGTGAAGGGGATTTGCTTTTCAGCCAGGGAGCATTGCAAGAAGCCGATGCAGAAATGGAAGGGGGTTATTCTGTATACATCGACGGTGAAAACGGCCGTTCCGAAGTGTGGCACGACGAAGAGGACGTTAACGATGCGGGTGCGTTCACCCTAACGTATGAACATCCCCAGTTTTCCGTTGAGCAAATGAGGGATGTAGATGATCCAAAAGGTGCGCAACAAGATCCTCAGGCGGTGACCGATAAGTATTTGCAACTCCCCGAGGAGCTTCCGGATCGGGTTGGGGAACTTGCCGAAGAGTTGGTACAGGACGGAACGAATCGGTATGACCGGGCGCGCGCAATTGAAAGTTTTTTAAACGGTCCTACCTTTGACTATGAAACTACGGATATCCCTGTTCCGGCCGAAGACCAGGATTATGTGGATCAGTTTTTGTTTGAGACACAAATCGGTTATTGTGATAACTTTTCCACGGCCATGGTCGTCATGTTGCGGACGCTTGATATCCCTGCACGCTGGGTGAAAGGATTCACAGCCGGGGACGAAGTAAGCGTTGGCGATGATGGGTACAGGGAACTTGAAATCACCAATGAAAATGCCCATTCATGGATAGAGGTTTACTTTCCCGATGTCGGCTGGGTGCCGTTTGAACCTACGCCTGGATTTTCCGGCACAGTCGATTTTGCTTCCGCTGATATGGATCCGGATGAAAACGGCGAGGATATGATGTTTGAACAGGAAGTCGACCAGGATACAGAAGAGGGAAATGCGGATGAGGATGAAGATGAAGAAGACGTCGGGGAAACAGAGGCAGAGGAACGTGAAGAAGAGCAAGCTGAGCTCCCATTTTGGTTGCTGGCGGGAATGGGCACTGGGTTATTATTGGCCGGTTTAGCCGCTTTTAAATTCCGCGGCAAAATCATGCAATTGTGGTTGAGTAGGCGCTACCTGGGCATGGACAGTGGCTCGAGATTCCTAGGTGCGTATGAATCGCTGCTAAAATATCTCGATTGGACTGGCATGAAAAGAGCCGCGCATGAGACGCTGAGCGAATTTGCAACGCGTGTTGATTTTCGTTTTGATTCGGAAGATATGCGCGCCTTGACCACACTGTATGAAGACCTTTATTACGGAAATAAAAACCCGGATCAGCTACCGGAAGATACCGAACGGCGCTGGAAACAAATTTTGGATAAAATTGCGAACGCTCGTTAACCAGTCTGCTCTTCTTAGGATCCGCCGAGACCAAAACGTCCGGAAAATTGACCCTTTATACAGGGGCTGGTAAAATAACCATCATGATTTAATGAATTAGAGGTGCCGTGCCATGGAGCAAGAAAACCAAGAAATCAATGAAACCATTGCCGTCCTTGATTTTGGCGGACAATACAATCAATTAATCACACGAAGAATACGTGATTTGGGTGTGTACAGTGAACTCTATCCGAATACAGTGAGCGCCGACCAATTACGGGCACTTAATCTTAAAGGAGTTATTTTCTCCGGAGGGCCGGGAAGTGCTTACGTCGAAGGAGCTCCGACTTGCGATCCCGAAATTTTTGATCTTCAGGTCCCCGTTCTCGGAATTTGTTACGGCATGCAACTGTTGGCCCACCATTTTGGGGGAAAGGTGGAAGCAGCCGATCATCGTGAATACGGGAAAGCGATGCTTGACGTGAAGGAGACATCGGGCTTATTCACGAGAACGCCCGTTGAGCAAACGGTTTGGATGAGCCACGGGGATCTCATTATTGAACCACCCGAAGGATTTAATAACGATGCTACCAACCCTGCGACGCCGGTAGCTGCGATGAGCAACAAAAACCGGGACATATATGGGGTGCAATTCCATCCGGAAGTGCGCCATACCGAACACGGGAACGATATTCTTGCTAACTTCGTCTATGACATTTGCCAAAGCAAAGGCAATTGGACGATGGAAAACTTCATTGATCTTGAGGTAGAAAAAATTCGTTCGAACGTTGGCGATCGGCGTGTCCTTTGTGCACTCAGCGGCGGTGTCGATTCATCGGTGACCGCGATGCTCGTCCATCGTGCAATCGGGGATCAACTCACTTGTATGTTCATCGATCACGGCTTGTTGCGAAAAAATGAAGGCGCGCGTGTGATGAAAATGTTTGAAGGGAAATTTGACATTAACGTTATAAAAATCGATGCTGCGGAGCGTTTTTTGACGAAGCTCGAAGGAGTTTCCGATCCGGAGCAAAAACGCAAAATCATCGGTAACGAATTTATCTATATTTTTGAAGAAGAGTCCTCAAAACTGGAGAATGTGGATTTCCTCGCGCAAGGAACGCTTTACACAGACGTGATTGAGAGTGGAACGGCAACTGCGGAAACCATTAAATCCCACCACAATGTTGGCGGGCTTCCTGAAGATATGAAATTGGATCTGATCGAGCCGTTAAACACATTGTTTAAAGACGAGGTCCGCGAACTGGGCACCGAACTCGGACTGCCGGAGAGCTTCGTTTGGCGTCAACCCTTTCCGGGTCCAGGTCTTGGTATACGCGTGCTTGGGGAAATCACGCCGGAGAAGTTGGAAATCGTGCGTGAATCGGACGCAGTCCTTCATGACGTCTTGGAAAAAGACGGGTTGGATAAGGAAATCTGGCAGTTTTTCACCGCCTTACCCGATATGCGAAGCGTTGGGGTGATGGGGGATAACCGCACCTATGATTATACCGTTGGTGTCCGGGCAGTAACATCCACGGACGGGATGACCTCAGATTGGGCGCGTATTCCTCATGAAGTATTGGAAAGGATATCGACGCGAATTGTCAATGAAGTCCCGCGGGTAAACCGTGTCGTGTATGACATCACATCGAAACCACCTTCCACCATTGAATGGGAATAAATGTAAAAAGGCCATTTTCTCAAAGGAGAGAATGGTCTTTTTTCAAAGGGGTTAAGCACATTAATTGAGTTATGTGTCTCGTCCGTATATCGTAAACGTTAGACAGAAAAAGGAGGCAAAAAAATGAACGTCGAAATATGGTCGGACATCGCGTGTCCGTTTTGTTATATCGGAAAACGAAAATTTGAAGATGGTTTGCAGCAATTTTCACAACGTGATGACGTTAATGTAACGTTTAAAAGTTTTCAACTCGACCCTTACGCAGAAAAAGAGCAATCGCAAACCAACGCGGAGATGATTGCCGGCAAGTATGGCATGTCAATGGAAAAAGCGAAGGAAATGACACAACAAGTCGAGGATCAGGCAAAAGAGGTCGGTTTGGATTATAAACTGGAATCTACGGTGCTCACAAACACGAAAGATGCCCATCGCCTCAGCCATTTTGCAAAAGAAGACGGCAAAATGGAAGAAATGATGGAACGCTTGCTAAAAGCATATTTCACAGAAGGAAAACATGTTGGCGATCACGAAACGCTCGTGTCCCTCGCGGACGAAGTCGGACTCGATGGGGAAGCTGTCCGTGCCATGTTAGACAGTGATGGGCATGAAGAGATTGTTCGGGAAGAAATGCAAGAAGGGGCAGATATAGGTGTGCAGGGCGTTCCTTTCTTTGTTTTTAATCGTAAATATGCAGTATCTGGAGCACAGCCGGCACATGCTTTTCTCGAGGTGCTGGAAAAAGTGCAAGAAGAAGAAAATGAAAACAAAATTAATATCGTCAGCCAAGGAGACAGTTGCGCGGACGAATCATGTTAAGTGTGCTGCTGAAAAACGAATATTTCAACTATATTTAAAGTCTATTATTCGGTTTTTATTGACAAAATATCGCCATCATTGTAAAATGGCGGCATTATAAATTGAAATAGTTTCATATAATCGCGGGAATACGGCTCGCGAGTCTCTACCGGAACACCGTAAATGTTCCGACTATGATCGATAGATTTTCCATCATCGGTCGTTACGCTTATAGCAACGGCCGTTTTTTATTTTACCTGAGGAGGATGAACCGTTGAAAAATTATTTTCGTTTTGAGGAGCGAAACACGAATTATCGAAAAGAGACCCTCGCCGGGGTTACGACGTTTCTGGCCATGGCCTATATCCTATTTGTGAACCCGCAAATTCTAGGTGACGCGGGCATGGATATGGGTGCGGTTTTTGGGGCCACTGCCATCGCGGCTGCCATCGGAACGGCGATTATGGGTCTGTGGGGCAAGTATCCGATTGCTTTAGCCCCAGGGATGGGCTTAAATGCTTTTTTTGCTTACACGGTTGTTTTAGGAATGGGGATTGACTGGGAAATCGCGCTTTTCGGGGTATTTGCATCCGGTATTATATTTATTATCATTACGCTTTTTAAGATCCGCGAAGTGATTATCAACGCGATTCCTGCCGAGATGAAATACGCGTCCGCCAGCGGAATTGGGCTATTTATCGCGTTTGTCGGCCTACAAAATGCGGAAATCGTTGTTCCCGATGAATCGACCTATGTGGCACTTGGAAACATGACGTCACCGACCACGCTATTGGCAATTTTTGGGCTTGTCGTGACTGTCATATTTGTTGTGTTAGGCTTTCGTGGCGGTATCTTTTACGGGATGGCGTTAACGGCGGTTGCAGGGATCGTCACCGGACTAGTGGAGATGCCTTCCGCTATCGTTGATTCGATTCCGAGTCTCGCCCCTACGTTCGGTGCCGCCTTTACCGGGCTTGCGGAAGTGGAGTGGACAACGGGACTGATTATGCAATTGCTCGTCGTCATCCTTACTTTCTTGTTTGTTGATTTCTTCGATACGGCGGGAACACTCTATGCGGTTGCCAACCAGGCGGGTTTTGTAAAAAATAACAGACTTCCAAATGCCGGTCGGGCGCTGTTATCGGATGCTTCCGCGACGTCTGTCGGTGCGGTTTTGGGGACTTCAACGACGACAGCGTTCGTTGAATCGACGTCTGGGGTTGCTGCAGGGGGACGGACAGGATTCACCTCTCTTGTTACCGCGGCTCTATTCCTTTTATCGCTCTTTTTCTCTCCGTTACTCGCGGTGGTCACGGAAGCGGTGACGGCAGCGGCGTTGATCGTTGTTGGGGTGATGATGTCCTCGGCCCTGCGTTTGATCGAGTGGGACAAAATCGACGTCGCTCTTCCCGCTTTTCTCACCGTGGTCGCGATGCCGCTCACGTATAGCATTGCCAATGGCATTGCACTCGGATTTATGTTTTATCCGATCACGAAATTATTAAAAGGGGAAGGAAAAAACGTCCATCCGATTATGTACGGTTTGTTTTTCATTTTCGTCGGTTACATCTTCTTTTTGTAATAAAAAACCCGCGTTGTTCTCAGGAATAAAGCGGGTTTCGTTCCGTTTTCAGCAATAAAAACGAGTATAGTTCTGGCCGATCAGGTAACAGTAGGAGAAAACGCCAGCCAATATACGCTGGATGAAAGCAGAGGCCTAACGTGAAACGATCTATTTATTTTATGTTATTGCTTGTTATGTTGTTTGTGTTTCCGCATAATTTAATCGCCGCTGACCTCCCGCTCACTTTAGAAGATGATGATTGGCGCTTAATCGTTGACACAGCTGACGCCGACAGGGATCGTTTGTGCCAGCCCGGCGATGTTGAAATGTATGAGTTAAAACTTGAAAATGTGTCGGAGAACAAACAAAATGTGACCATGCATACCTTCCGACAAGAAAAGGACGAGCATCGTGATGATGGGCTTGCTGTAGATGAAGCAGAAATGCTTGCAGCGAATGCCTCCTTGGAGGTCCGAAATCTTCCTGTTCCTCAAAACATTAAAGCGTTGGACGTATTGATCCTCTGGCAAGAAGAAGCGGACGGCCAATACTTTAAGCAACATTTTATGGTTCCTTTTGACAAGTAGACTTCCATGGTGGTCGATTAGGATATGATTGTCCCGTTAGGCAACGGCATGTCCGGTTTTAATAAAACGACATCTCCTTTGTCCGGAACACCGCCGACGACAAGCACTTCTGAAGTGAAGCCGGCTATTTTACGAGGGGGAAAGTTAACAATCGCGACCACCTGCTCCCGGATTAATGAGTCAGGTGCATAACGTTTTGTGACTTGTGCACTTGACGCTTTGATGCCTATCTCGTCCCCGAAATCAATCTCCATCGTAATAGCGGGAATTTTTGCACCCTTAAGAGGAGTGGCTGTTAAAACGGTTCCAACGCGCATGTCCAGTTTCGTAAAATCTTCGATCGTTGCCAAGAGAATCCCTCCTAGATGAAATATAAAAAATCTTCGTCGGGTGGATGCCCGAGCAGATTGTAAAGCCGACCGCTCGATCATCGAGCGTTATGAAACCCATGTTTGCGGTAGATTTCCTTACTTGAGGAGATTCTTCCTTTTCAATCATGTAGCCCCCGGGATCACGACGATTCAATAAAATAAACGCAGCCCCCCGATTGAGGAACTGCGTGGGTTCACGCAAATTATGTAACTGGTGGAGCCAAGGGGGCTCGAACCCCTGACCTTCGCGCTGCCAGCGCGACGCTCTCCCGGCTGAGCTATGGCCCCGATCCGGCTATCTTTGCAACAATTATTAATATAACAGGTAACGGGTACAAGCGTCAAGAAGTTTCGCGGATTTTGTCGTTCGAAAAGAAACATGCCACGCTATTCATCCTTTACCGCTACAAACCGAAGCCTTACATAATCGGCAAACCACGTGCCGTCATCGACAAGTGCCGGTTCCGCATAGGTGATCGTTCTCTCCAACACGAATTCTCGGTCCTCTTCGCTAAGGGCATCCAAGAGTGGATCAGCAAAGTTTCGCATCCAAGATTTTAGTCCCTCCGGTCCGTTGTTTAGAGCTGTCGGCCGTTGGAACTGCGCTGTCTGCTCAACAGTGAAGCCATTTTCTTCGAGCAACGTCGCATATTCTGCTAGACTTGGGAAATACCAAGGAAACACGGCAGGCATCGGCTCCTGTCCGATTTCGACAAAAGCCATATTAATCGCTGCGATAATGGTTGCGATGTTTTCCTTTGCGCCCATTTCGCCCACAAATCTTCCGCCCGGCTTCAGCGCTTTCGATACGGAAGTAAGCACCCCTTGCGGATCCGTCATCCAATGAAGGGCAGCATTGGAAAAGATAGCTTCAACTGGCTCGTCCACGTTAAAATTTGTGGCGTCGGCTTGAATAAAAGAAATCTCCGGGTATTGTTTTTTCGCTTCTTGAATCATTGCTTCCGAGTTATCAATTCCCGTCACGTTCGCACCAGATTCTGCTATTTTTGCTGTTAGATGCCCGGTTCCGCATCCTAAGTCAATAATATTTTCGCCCTTTTTCGGAGCCAGCCATTTTAAAACATCCTCCCCATAGTAGAGGATATATTGAGCCGTGTTATCATAGAGAGTTGGATCCCATACTTTAGCGGCAATTTGCTGTTGGTCAGTCAAAGTCGATAACTCCTTTCAAGAGCGATTTGATATCGTTATTATAGAGAAGATACAGGATGCGTCGAAAAAAATCAACTTCTGATCGTAAAAAAGAGGTGGAAAAACATCATGAATACGATTTGTGTCTTTGCCGGTTCCAATGCCGGGAAACGAAAAACCTATGCCCAAGAGGCCCGTAACCTTGGCCGTCGTTTATTGGAAAACAACATCCGGCTTGTATATGGCGGATCCAGTGTTGGTTTGATGGGTGAAGTGGCAAATGAGATGCTTGCGTCCGGCGGGGAAGTGATCGGGGTGATGCCGAGAGGGTTGTTTCGCGGAGAGGTCGTACACCGGTCGTTGTCTAAACTAGTCGAGGTAGACGGCATGCACGAACGGAAAGCGAAAATGAGTGATTTATCCGATGGTTTTATTGCGTTGCCGGGCGGGGCAGGCACATTTGAAGAACTGTTTGAAATCTATAGCTGGGCGCAAATCGGGATTCATGATAAACCTATGGGTCTTTTAAATGTAGACGATTATTTTTTGCCGCTTTTGAAAATGATCCAATATAGCGTGCAAGAAGGCTTTTCCAACGAGGACAATCTAGGTTTGCTTACGGTTGAGGCTTCTCCGCAAAAACTGTTGGAAACAATGGCATCCCGAAATGGAAAAATAGCTAGAGAGTAATATCCATCGATCCGATTTCATAGATTTGCTAGTAAAGGGGCACACTAGCAGTCTAAGGAGATGATCGCTGTGGAAGAAGGGTCCGTTCGAGCGCAAACAATCAAAGAGATTCACCAAAAGCGATTAAAACGGAGGCTTCGTACGTTTGCGTTCTTTTTTTCCATTATTGTTTTAACGATCTTTTTTTCCTTGAATTACATAGGCGATTTAACCCGGCAACAGACGCTGGAAACGAATATTCAAGCGGAAACGGACTGGCCGGTGTTTTTATATGAATATATCGGAAGCGGATCGAACAATAGCTGGGGCGGGAATCCGAATTTTTACCTCGCTCACAATGGACAAGGCTATTACTTAATTCAAGTCGAGCAGGATAATCGCACCGTGGAGCAAGTAACATTATTGGAGGATCGGCGTACGTTTGAGGTTGTTTATGATAGCTATGATATAGAATAAAAAAAGCAGATTGCTTTAATTTTATGGATACATCCTGTATTATAAGAGAGATTGAAATTAATGGACGGACCGAGGGAGAGGTTTTTTTCTTACTTCCAACCTCTCACCTTTCACCTCCCACCTCTAGAAAGGAGGGGCTGTGTTGCCACAAGGGAGCGCTGTTGTCGTATTTAGCGGCGGACAAGACAGTACGACTTGTTTATTTTGGGCGTTGAAACGCTTTGAAAAAGTATATGCGGTGACATTTGCTTACGGACAGCGGCATGATGATGAAATTGAGGTCGCGAAAGAGATCGCTGCCGAGGTCGGAGTCGAGCACGAGGTGCTTGACATGGGTTTGTTGAACCAACTGGCGCCTAACGCGCTCACCCGGAAGGACATTGATGTGAGCGAGGGTGCGGACGGAGAGTTACCGAGCACATTCGTTCCCGGACGCAATTTGTTGTTTTTGTCTTTTGCGGCCATTTTTGGTGAGCAGCGGGGGGCGAAGCATATCGTAACCGGTGTGTGCGAGACGGATTCCAGCGGTTATCCGGACTGCCGGGACGGCTTTGTGAAGTCTTTGAATGTGACGCTGAATTTGGCGATGGATGAAACCTTTGTTTTGCACGCCCCTCTGATGTGGCTGGATAAAGCGGGGGCCTGGAAATTGGCCGATGATTTAGGGCAGCTACCCTATATCCGGGATTACACGCTTACATGTTACCACGGCATTCGCGGCAACGGCTGCAGCGAATGTCCGGCCTGCAAATTGCGACGGCAAGGGCTTGAAATGTATTTGAACAGCAAGGACAGGGATGCGTAATGCTGCAACAGTTTTACCCGCAAGTTTTTCATGATTTTCGGTACGAATTGAACAAAGACATGCAGATCGCTGCCGCCCATTTTATTAATCACAAAGATGCAGGGCAATGCAGGGAGACGCATGGCCATACGTATTTTATCAATATAACAATTGCCGGAGACACCCTTGATGATTCGGGGTTTCTCGTGAATTTTAAAACCTTGAAGGACGAGGTTCACGGGGTCTTTGATCACTCGCTTTTAAACGATCACCCCTCATTTGCAGATGGACTGCCAACGACAGAAATGGTGGCCCGCGTGTTTTGGGAAAAGATCGATGAACGCCTGGCAGCCCAAGAAAACCGCCCCTATTGCCTCCAAGTGCTCGTGCGCGAAACTCCTACCAGTTACGCGATATACCGTCCAAAGCGAGATGAACATCGATGAGTGGGAAAATTCCTGTTTTAGAAATATTTGGTCCTACGATTCAAGGCGAGGGGATGGTTGCCGGCCAAAAAACGATGTTTGTTCGCACCGGCGGCTGTGATTATCGATGCGCATGGTGCGACTCTGCATTTACGTGGGACGGGAGCCAAAAAGCGACGCCGATGAAAGCAGACGACATTTTGGCCGAACTTGAACAGATCGCTGGCGACCGTTTTTCGCACGTGACGATTTCCGGCGGGAATCCGGCGCTTCATTCGGGTATTGATGCCCTCGTTGAACGTTTTCGGGAAAAAGGCATCGCGTCTGCGGTGGAAACACAGGGTTCATTTTGGCAGGATTGGTTGTTGGCCGTTGATGAGGTTACGGTCTCCCCGAAACCACCCAGCTCGAAAATGACAACCGACTGGTCGCGGCTTGACACATTCATGAAACGGTTAGCGGAAGAACAAGTGGGGCACCATAGTTTGAAAGTCGTTATTTTTGACGAAGAAGATTTAACCTACGCAAAACAGGTGCACGAGCGTTACCCCGACGTACTTTTTTATTTGCAAGTCGGCAATGATGATTTGGAAACCCCCGAGCCGGCAAGACTGCGCGATCACCTTCTGGAAAAATATGAATGGCTCGTTGTAAGGGTCATGGACGAACGGCAATTGAACGATGTTCGCGTGCTCCCGCAAATCCACGCGCTGTTGTGGGGGAATAAACAAGGGGTCTGAAGGAGTTTATCGATGACAGAAGAACATGATTCTCGGTTGTCCCATCTCGGAAATGAAGGGACAACCTATACGTTTGAATATGATCCCGAGCTGCTTGAAACCTTTGATAATCAGCATCCATACCGGGATTATTTTGTGAAATTCAACACACCCGAATTTACGACCCTTTGTCCACTCACGGGTCAACCGGATTTCGCGACGCTTTATATTAGCTACATTCCCGATAAGAAAATGGTGGAAAGCAAGGCGCTCAAACTTTATTTATTCAGTTTTCGCAACCACGGCGATTTTCACGAGGATGTGATTAACATTATCGTGAACGACCTCGTCGAGGCAATGGCACCACGATATATTGAAATATGGGGGAAATTTACGCCGCGGGGCGGGATTTCGATTGATCCTTACGTCAACTACGGCAAACCGGACACTAAATACGAGAAAATGGCAGAGCAACGGTTGCTATATCATGACATGTACCCGGAAACAATTACAAATCGCTAACGTGTAGCAGGTTCGGAGGAGAATCCGGCCTGTTATTTTCGTAGAGACCCCGAAAGCACTGGATACAAATGCGGGGACGCGCCATCGTTTCCATATGAAAAAATAGAAGTGAAAAGATCAATCACCTGTAGCGAGGTTGATTGGTCTTTTTGCAAGGGGAGGGAGTGATAAACTTGCTGCGGATAAGGATTTTCCGTGCTGGTCACAATAGGACAAAAATAGGACAAAAATAGGCGGCTGTTAAAAATTTATAATTGCTAACCGCTATTTTTTCTAGTATTATCTATGCCTATGTTGTTTTTTTAGGAGGATAAGGTAGTGAATCAAAAATTAGACTGGCCAGTGTTTGCTATTAGTGGAGGGGCACTTGTGCTTTTTGTCGTTGCCTCGTTGATGAATGCAGGTGCTGTAGCTGATATGGTGGATCTATTATTTGGATGGGCGACATCCTATTTTGGTGCTTTTTGGCAAGTGTTTATGGTGCTTGTATTTGCAATCGCGCTTGGATTAATGATATCTCGATATGGGAACGTTCGGTTAGGTGTTCAAAATCGTCCCGATACGAATTATTTTAAATGGATCGCGATGATCGTTACAACATTGATGGCAGGCGGCGGTGTCTTTTGGGCTGCTGCTGAACCTATTTATCATTTTCTGGAAACCCCACCTATGTATGGGGATGTGCCACCTGCAGAGGAAGCAACCGTCACTCCTGCATTAGCGCAATCTTTTTTGGATTGGGGCTTTTTAGCATGGGCGGTTAATGGAACGCTGGTTGCCGTCGTTGTTATGTACGGACAGTCAAAAGGGATGCCATTAAAACCAAGAATTTTGCTTTTCCCGATTTTTGGAGAAAAGATTATGAAAAGAAGTGTGTTGGGGACGTTAGTGGATACTTGTGCAATCGTAGCTGTCGCCGCTGGTACCATTGGTCCCATTGGTTTTCTTGGATTGCAGGCAGCTTATATGATGGATGATTTGTTCGGGATACCTAACACCTTAATCACCCAATTAGTGGTTGTTGCCGTCCTTATATTGATCGCCGCGATTTCTGCTATGACCGGTATTCATAAAGGCATCCAATTTTTGAGTCGTTTTAATGTTATTTTTGCTCTAGTGTTAAGCGTGGTTATCTTGCTGCTTGGCCCCGCGAGATTCATCATTGATAGTTTTATCGAATCCTATGGCATCTATGTGCAGGATTTCTTAAAGCTTGCTTTCTACAGGGGGGATGAAGATTGGTTATCCCAATGGACCCTATTCTTTTGGGGTTGGTTCATCGGCTATGCGCCAATGATGGGGATATTCATTGGCCGGATTTCTAATGGCAGAACGCTTCGTGAATTGTTTTTAGCTGTCATCATTATTGCTCCGCTAGTGATGAACTTTTGGTTCACCGTGATTGGCGGATCAGGGATCTTTTTTGAACAGCAAAATCCAGGCTCCGTTGGAGGCCCTCTAGATGAAGGAGGTCTGGCGGCATCCATTAATGCGATCGTAACTCAGCTCCCGCTAGGCTTTTGGATCGCGGCGGCCTTCTTGGTTGTAACGGTGGTCTTTGTTGCAACGACCGCGGATACGATGTCTTACACGATATCGATGTCCATTACGGGAAGAGAAAATCCACAAAAAGGTGTACGTGTTTTTTGGGCAGTGATCATGGGCGCTGTGGCCTCTGTTCTAATTGTGATTGGCGAAAGCAGTGTTGATGCCTTGCAATCCTTTATCGTTGTGACCGCAGTACCCGTCTCGCTTATCTTGTTACCGATATTATGGCTGGCGCCGAGAGTAGCGAAAAAGATGGCAAAAGATCAAGGGATAAAATAACGCGGAAAGTGAATGATCCTAGGGGCAAATCATTTTTGATTTGCCCCTTATTTAGGGTGTGCCCGGCATGTGCACATTCTCTAGGGTTAAAGTCCCGAACGGTGAAGGTCGTTGTAGCCGTTAGCCGATGGCAAGGGTGTCCGGGGTGACTCGGAATCTGAAGGAAGCCGGAGGCAAATCTCCGCCCTGAGGTACACGAACCTCATCAGGCGTGTTTTCTTGGATGAGGCTGCACTACAAGTCAAAGTCCAAACGACCAAAGGGGAAGTACGTAAATGAGGTGGGGATATGGAGAGGAAGAATGTGTCCTTACCCGGGGAGGTCTGACGGAAAAGCGGAACACTGTATTTGTCAACTCAAAATCCGGCCAAATGTTCATTGAATTTCCGTCCAATCGTGAATTACTTCACAATTTTTTTAGCCGAAAAAATAAAACAAAATCTTCCGTGCTGATGAGCTGAGTGTTAGATCAAAAGACCTGTTTTTAGCTGGATAAGAGGCACATGCCTTTGAATGTTTTTATCCTAAGCTTGTATTCAGTTGTCAAAGAACAGAAAATCAAATCCCTTTGCGCTACATTTTTGCCGTAGCGAGGATCGTTACGTGCTTCCAGTGGCTATTATCGCTTTTATCATCCGTTAGATACCATTCCTCCTTGGTTTGGGCTGGTGATTGGCGCGGATCCAGAAGCATCCATCATGACGGCTGAGATACGCCTGAATGTTGTGTTCCCAGCCAAGCCTTGGTCTCTTTCATGCGATAAGAGCTCCCGTTCATATTGACAATATGCGCTTGATGAGTAAGGCGATCAATCATCGCTGCCGTCATGACTTCGTCCTGAAAGATTTCCCCCCAACGTTCAAAAGATAGATTTGTCGTGATTATCGTTGATTTGCGCCCCGCACGAAGGGATAGATGGGTGAAAAGTTGTTCCGCCCCTTCTTTATCAAAGGAGATATAGCCCATCTCATCAGCGATCACCAGATCATATTTCTCAAATCGGCTTTGAAAGTTACGAAGGGTGTTCTCCGCCCGTGTTTCCTTGATGCGGTTAACAAGAATCGGGACGGTCGTAAACCAAACTTTAAACCCTTCTAAACAAGCTTTCATCCCCAAGCCGATAGCCATGTGGGTCTTCCCCGTCCCGGCGTTTCCGGCAAAAATGGCATTCCGCCCTTCACGGATAAAGTCAAGAGTTTTTAGGGTCTTGAGCTGTTTCTGGGCATCTTCAGGCAAGTCTTGCACGGAAAGGTCTTCCAAGTATTTTTTCTGGCTGAACTCCGCCCGGCGGATGCGATTATAGCGGGCGGATTCCCGTCGGGCGTCCTGTTCTTTTTGCAGAAGTTTTGCCAGAAAGGCTTCATAGCTGATATCCTGCAGATTAGCTTCTGACGCATGCTCAGCCAAGTGTCTGCGAATCATTGGTAACTTTAATTCTTTCGCGTATGATTGAACGTCTGCGTGCCATTCTTCTTGGGTTTTGAGTGTCAATGAACCCCCTCCTTGGGTGCCTTCATTTGAAACAACTGATCATAATCACTCATATGGGTTCTGGCTTGTTCGGTAATGGCTTCTGTATCCTGGGACATTGAAGCTGCTGTGACCGGCTGTTCGTTGTTTTTGTCACATATCGCTTTTATTTTATCGGTGGTGACGTGTTTCGGATGCATCGCTGCCAGTTGGTCAATGGCGGTTAAGACGCCGTCGAGATCACCTTCGTCCCGCAAGTAGTGACATAATGCTATGAAATCACGCTCCTTACCTGTATAATACGTCTTGTAAATATCTTTGATTTTTTGATCCGCCTGGTGCAGGGCTAAGCTTCCCGCCAATGCACCGGGCTTTTTTTGTAAGGTCTCCAAGACGTGTGAGAGTTGAAGGTTCCACCGATGGTGGCCACTGAGCCGTTCATGATTGGCTATACACGCTTCGTTGTAAAAGCAACGGATGCGCTCCGCGTATACCTTCACCATGATCATTTCGCCAACCAAATGATCAGGAACCGAATAACGGTTTTGCTCGATTACCAGGGTCGCGTATTTATCCACTCGAGCATACTGCACACGGGCAGCATCCCATTTTGGCGGTGCTTCTAAAAGATACTCATGTTCTTGCTCGAGGCGCTGTTTGGGCGTTTGGCCTTCGTATTGGCTCATGGGTTTCTGATTGAGTTTTTCCGAACATAACGTCTCGAGATAGTGGTTCGCTTCTTCCAAGCTATCAAAGATATCTTTGTTAGAGAATGCCTTCCGTCGGATGACATCTACACTGCGTTCCACATGCCCCTTTTCATTGCCACGGCGGATATTACAGAATCGGCAGTGAAACCCGTAATACATCATCAGTTGCATCAGCCCTTCTGTGGGCTCCTTATCCCCGGCCAGACGCCTAACGGCCACGCGCATGTTGTCATAGGTGAGCGTGGTATGAACACCGCCGATATGGGCAAAGAAACGGGCATGCGCTTCTTGAAAGCACTCGGTCGTTTGCTTGGGAAACAGACAAGCCCAACGGTAATTCCCATACGCCGATGTAAAGACGGCCATTTGGAACGTCTGTAACCGTCCGTCAACCGTTATTCTTACATCCCCCCAGTCAAACTCACAAACATCTCCGGGCATGTACGTTTCTTTAATAAAAGCCTCCTTGGCTTTATGTTCCAATTGGCGCACCAACCGTCGGACCGTACTGTAACTAATGTCCACCTCCTCATCTTCCAAGACCTCATACATGTCCATGACCGTTTTTTGTTGTTTCCGCTGCCCTTTTTGACGCTTTTCCCGGTTTTCTTCAAGGAAAGCAAGGATTCGTTGCTCAATCTCCGGTGTCAGTTTACGTTTGGGTCGAGAACCGGTAGTGTAGATCGGCTTCTCTGTTAAGGATTCGATCAAAGCATCGACTTCGACATCTTCGCCTCCTTCCATGAGTTGTTTGCGCTTCTGTTCATATTCCTTTACGTATTTACTGACGGTCTCCCGGTGTATCCCTATATCTCGGGCAACTTTTCGTATCGACTTCCCCTCTTGCATATACTGTATTAATGATTGGTACTTTTGGCTCATGGTGATCATCTCTCCTGCCCCCACCTGTATGTATTGCACAGGTGAGATTTTCAATCTTACTGGCCGGATTTTCAATGAACACGGTGGCCGATTTTTAAGTTATCATATACAGAACACCTTCCGTAACCACATGCATGAGCACGTGCTGAGCCGTCAGAAGTCAGCCGAGGTCGTAGTACTTCTCCGTTCCAAACGAGAAGGAAGGACCGAATCGGCCAAGGAGCACCATCGCTCGGCGTACGTCCAACGTGAAGAAGCAGAAACACCCAATGTGGACCTACTCGAATGGGGGACACGGTGAATTCCATGGGAGCTGTTCGAGAGGGTGGAGCGTGTGGACCACACAAAGAATCCGATGATGCACGAAGGAGTTTATAACGATGATGCACGAGATCTTATCACGGAAGAATCTCAGCGAAGCACTCCAACGAGTGGAAAAGAATAAAGGAAGTGCCGGTGTAGACGGGATGAGCACCAAAGCCGTGCGAGGATATCTCATGACGAATTGGTCATCTTTGAGAGAAGAGATCCAGCAGGGCACATATCAGCCGGACCCCGTCCGGCGTGTCGATATCCCGAAACCGTCCGGCGGTACACGAACCTTAGGGATTCCGACAGTGAAAGATCGTTTCATCCAACAAGCGATCGCCCAAGTGTTATCGAAACACATGGATCCCACTTTCTCCGAGCATAGTTATGGCTTTCGTCCAGGACGACGGGGACACAATGCCGTTCGGAAAGCAAGGGGCTACATTCAAGAAGGGCGGAGATGGGTCGTCGATATCGATCTATCGAAGTTCTTTGATCGTGTTCATCATGATCGCTTGATGCGTCGATTAAGTCAGATCACGTCCGATGCATCCGTCCTATCCCTGATTCGCAAATACTTGCAAGCAGGGATCATGGAGCAAGGGCTCGTACAACCGAACACGGAAGGTACCCCTCAGGGGGACCTTTAAGTCCACTTCTTTCGAATATTGTGCTGGATGAATGGGATAAGGAACTTGAAAAGCGAGGGTACGCCTTTGTCCGCTACGCCGATGACTGCCAAATCTACGTCAGGTCTCGCCGTGCGGCGGTACAGACGTCAGAGAAGATGACGCGGTTTCTCGAAGAGAAACTACGTCTGAAGGTGAATCGGGAGAAAAGTGCGGTGGATCGTCCTTGGCGGCGGAACTTTCTGGGCTTTAGTTTTACGAGTCATCGGAAGGCGCCGAAAATCCGAGTGTCAAAGCAAAGCATCCAACGATGCAAAGACAGGATTCGCGCGCTTACGTCACGCCGAAAATCAATGGCGATGACGGATCGGATCGACCGCCTCAACCAGTATCTGATTGGTTGGATGGGTTATTTCCAACTGGCAGAAACGCCATCAATCTTTCAAGAACTTGACCAATGGATTCGCAGACGATTGCGGATGATTCGGTGGAAAGAGTGGAAGAAGGTGAAGACGAAGTTCAAGAATCTGGTAGCCCTTGGCGTTCCGCGCCCAAAAGCATGGGAATGGGCGAACACAAGGAAGGCTTATTGGCGTATCGCTCATAGTCCAATATTACACAAAACTCTCGGCACCCAATACTGGGCAAACCAAGGGTTGAAAAGCTTGTTGGAGCGTTATAAATATCTTCGTTCGACTTGACCGAAACCGCCGTATACGGATCCGTACGTACGGTGGTGTGAGAGGACGGCAGTTAGTCACTGCCTCCTACTCGATACTCGTTCGGCTCAATTCCGCACTCAGTGGGCAAAGTGTAGCGAATATGCTGAAGAGACTGCAGCATCGGTATGACAAAAGACCAAGGACCGGAGAATATGTCGAAGGGAACCCGAAAGAAGCACGGGAACGAAAAAAGCCATCTATTTGGGCTTCTTCCCCACGCTTTAGCCTCCGTTTTTTCACTATTCACTCTTTGTTATCTCGTGATAAACCTGCATAGTAAAAATATGCGAGGTTTTTGTGTGTTCTTCCTCATTTTTTTCGGAAAAAAGGTAATACTAGGGAGAACGAGGGGGGATAAAATAATGCCTGTTATTGAAGCGGTGTCGACGGCGATCCCGCCTTATGAAGCGTCACAAACGGATGTTGCCCATATGGTTCGCACACTCTTTAAAAATGACTTCGGTGATATTGATCGTTTGCTGAAAGTTTTTGATCACGGACAAATCAACACAAGACAATTTGCAAAGCCGCTGGAATGGTATCAGGAAGCGCACAGTTTTGGGGAAAAGAATGAAGCGTTCACGACACATGCGGTTCAATTGGGAGCATTGGCTGTTGAAAAATGCTTAGAAGAAGCAGGCATCCGTAAAAATGATCTCTCTGCATTCATCTCGGTAACTAGCACTGGTCTTGCCACGCCCTCGCTTGACGCACGTATCATGAACGAATTGCAACTCCCCGCACATATGACCCGAATTCCTCTTTGGGGCTTGGGATGCGGCGGCGGTGCAGCAGGTTTGGCACGTGCCGCTGAATATTGCCGGGTGTATCCGGACGCACGCGTACTCGTGCTTTGCGTCGAACTGTGCAGTTTAACGTTTCAACATGGCGATCGATCAAAGAGCAACTTTATCGGTGCTTCTTTATTTTCTGATGGTGTGGCTTGCGCACTCGTAGCAGGAGAGGAAGTTCCACTTATCGGAACCACTCGCCCCCATATCATGGACACCCAAACGACATTGATGCCTGATTCCGAATCCGTGATGGGTTGGGAGGTTGGCGATGAAGGCATGTACGTCGTGTTTTCAAGGGATATCCCATCGATAGTGACTTCCTGGGTGGCATCGAATATCAAGCAATTTTTAAAACGCCTAGGCAAAAATGATAATGATATAACTGTATTGGCCGCTCACCCGGGGGAAGAAAAGTGCTGGATGCCTATGAAGAAGCATTGGACTTGTCACCGGACCTAACCGCCCATGCAAGAAAGGTCCTTGCCAATCATGGAAATATGTCTTCGCCAACCGTTTTGTACGTGTTAAAAGAAATCCTGCAGCAAAATTATCCAGAAGAGACTGAAGGATTGGCTACCGCCCTTGGTCCGGGATTTAGTTCCGAGTTACTCTGGCTGGAATGGAGGTGAAAAAATGACACTGTTCGTGTTGTTATATTTGTGGGTTATTGGTCAACGCTGTTTTGAATTATGGTGGGCACGAAAAAATGAAGCGTGGATGCGCGCGAAAGGAGGCGTTGAACACGGAAGCGAACATTTTCCGTGGATGGTTGTGTTACATAGTGCTTTTCTCGTGTCGCTTTTGTTTGAAGCGTATTTTCATGCGTTTGCCCTCATGCCGGGTTGGCCGGTGCTGCTCATCCTGTTTCTCGGTGCGCAAGGTTTGCGCGCGTGGGTGATGGGCTCCCTCGGACGGTTCTGGAATTTGAAAGTGATGGTGTTGCCAGGTGAAAATATCATCCAGAAGGGACCGTATCGTTGGTTGAAGCATCCAAATTATCTTGTGGTGATGGCAGAAATTCTGTTGCTGCCGCTGATGTTTCAAGCGTACGTAACGGCTGTTGTTTTTACCATTGCCAATGCATGCATGCTCTTTTTTATTCGGATTCCCGTCGAGGAACATGCGCTCAACGCTTATCGCGGTGTCGAAACGCGCGAAAAATAATGCTTCCCGAAACCGTCAATTCATGATATATTTTTGCAGAAAATAATCATGATTCGAGAGGATTGACCGCCTTGGGAAGTTTTTTGCTTGAAAATGCCTGGACGTTGCTGTTCATTATTTTGATGATCAACGTGGCCTATGTTAGTTTATTTACGCTTCGCATGATTTTAACGCTAAAGGGCATTCGTTACGGAGCAGCGGTAGTCGGTATGGCGGAAATCACCATTTATGTGACCGGCCTTGGTCTTGTGCTTGATAACATGACGTCAGTGCTTCATGTTATGGCTTACGCTTTAGGGTTCGGTATTGGTGTCATTGTCGGTATGAAGATTGAAGAAAAGTTGGCATTAGGGTATATTGCCGTTAACGTTATTACGAAAGAATATGAACCGGACATTCCGAACCAACTGCGTGACAAAGGGTATGGCGTGACCAATTGGATCGCTTACGGAAGAGAGGGAGAGCGCATGATGATGGAGATTTTAACCTCCCGTAAATCGGAACGAGATTTATTTGCTACTGTCAAATCACTCGATCCCAAGGCGTTTATCATCTCGCATGAGCCGAAAAATTTCCATGGCGGTTTCTGGGTAAAAGGAGTGCGGCGTTAAATGGGAAAAAAGGTAAAGTATGAAGTCGGAGAAAAAGAAACAATTGCGGAATGTTTAGAGAGAATCGCAAGAGACGGATACCAACCTGTGCGCAGAGTGGAAGTGCCGGTATTTCGGGAAGGGGAAGTGGACATGGAAGTCGCCAAGCAGCGGGTGCAATTTGAGGTGAAAAAGAAATAAGTTTATAAACAGAATTGAGCAAGAGGCTATATCAAGTGCCGTTTCTGATATAGGTTTCTTTTTTATGCTAAAATAGGAAAGCGAGTTTTTGATTCGGATACTCGTAGATATGCGCACAAACGATCTGTCTAAAAAATTTGCTTTAAACACCGTGCTAGGAGAGGAATTTTATTGTTCAATGCTGTTATTGTTTCTGTTTTTGTTTTAGTTGTACTCAGTTTGCTGCGGGTGAATGTTGTTTTATCCTTGCTTGTGGCTGCGCTTGCCGCGGGGTTAATCACGGGGATGTCATTGGTCGATACGACCGAGTTATTAGTATCCGGCATGGGTGGGCAAGCAGAAACTGCTTTAAGTTATATTTTACTCGGTGTTTTTGCAGTTATGATCGGCTATTCGGGTATTACCGGTTTTTTGGTAAACAGCTTAACTACTGTGCTTAAAGGAAAAAAAGCATTTTTGCTGTTAACGATTGCCGCGGTCGCTTCTTTCTCGCAAAACTTAGTGCCGGTTCATATCGCATTTATCCCGGTTCTTATCCCGCCGCTTTTGCAATTGTTTGATCGAATGAAGCTGAATCGGAAAGGCGTGGCGGTCTCCCTAACCTTCGGGTTGAAAGCCCCGTATATGATGATTCCGGCGGGATTTGGGTTGATTTTTCATGGGATTATAGTAGAAGAAATGAATACGAATGGCATGGCTATCGAATCTAGCGATATTCCGACAGCTATGTTCATCCCGGTCCTGGGGATGGTCGTTGGTTTGTTGTTCGCTATTTTCGTCAGTTATCGAAAAGATAAAGAGCCAAAGGCAAATCATAACATCAACCAAGAAGTTGCCGCAGAGACGGAGACAGATAATAATCTTTCCTTTACATTGCTTCATTTTTTCACAATCATCGCGATTATCGGAGCCTTTATTGTTCAAATTATCACTGATTCTCTGATTCTCGGGGCATTGAGCGGGATCGCTTTAATGTTGGCATTACGCGTCGTTCCATTTACATCCGCGGATGAAATGGTGAATGACGGGATCAAAATGATGGGGATGATCGGTTTTGTCATGCTGATCGCTTCCGGTTATGCAAAGGTACTGAAAGAAACGGGCGCGGTTGACCGTTTGGTCGCTTCTACAACAGAGATGCTCGGAGATAACATGTACATGGCTGCGCTGTTAATGTTACTGGTGGGTTTAATTATAACGACCGGGATTGGAACGTCATTCGGTACCATACCGATTTTGGCAACCTTGTTCGTTCCTTTATGTATAACGATGGGTTTTTCGCCTTTAGCCACGGCAGCTTTAATCGGAACAGCCGGAGCGATCGGTGACGCCGGATCGCCAGCTTCGGACAGCACTCTCGGACCGACAGCCGGGTTGAATGCCGACGGCAACCACCATCACATTTGGGATACATGTGTCCCAACGTTCTTGCACTTTAACATTCCGTTGTTCATTTTCGGCTTGGCAGCAGCAATGATTCTATAAATGGGCGCGATCCGCTCGGACCCCCTTTTGTTTTTTGTCCCTCTCTATAAAAATGGTATAATAGAAGGAGGGGATAAAAATGACAAAAAAGGGAAAAGGAATCAAGCGGCATGAATCATTATACCCATTGTCTCACCATCACCAAAATGGGCTCGCAGTCGCCCTTCATTTGAAACGGGCGGAAACCGAGGAAAGTACCTTCACTGTTGAAGAAACCAAATTTAAACTGCAACGATATTGGGAAAATGGCGGGAGTGAACATTTTCGTGATGAGGAAGAGCTTTTGCTTCCCGCGTATGCCAGGTATGCTTCGCTTGCTCAGCCGGAGATCTCGGAAATGTTGGTCGAGCACGTGCAAATACGGGCATTGGTTCAACAGGTACTCGAAACAGACGCTGGCGCGGAAGACATGCATCGCCTCGGAAAGCTTTGGGAGCAACATATACGGAAAGAAGAACGCGTGATCTTTCCGATGTTGGAGAAAGCGTTACCGGAAGACACTTTAGAGAAATTACACCCGCATTTCCACCGGATGGACCCTCCATCCGAAGGCGTTTTTTATGACCCTCTTTGATAGTTGCCTGAAAAAATGACTGTTGATCGGCAATCAATTGTGAAACCCTCGCAATTGATTGTTTTGCATTATAAAAACCGGAGGCAGGACAGGTTCTCTTTGTAAGGCTGGGAAGAGGAAAATCGTTCAGTTCCTGCCAATCTATTTTTCATCCCCCTCTTTCGTTATTTTTACTGTACGAATTTTTTTCGTATCCGCATCAAGAATTTCAAATGTTAAATGCTCGTATTTTAAAACCTCCCCAACTTGGGGTACATAGATCTTCTTTGTAAACAGGGTATCGACTAAACTGATTCTGCAAGAAGATTTCTCGTGCTTCCCCAAAATTTGTATCAGCAGTAATCCCCTGTACATCAATTCTGGGCGTTTGCAATACGTCCGCAACATTTAAATTTGGGAAATCCAGCATCCCTGTTAAACCATACATTTCTTCATTTTCAAACGTTCCTTCCGTATATCCA
Organism: Salicibibacter halophilus; assembly: GCF_006740705.1. GTDB lineage: Bacteria > Bacillota > Bacilli > Bacillales > Marinococcaceae > Salicibibacter > Salicibibacter halophilus. The sequence continues at coordinate 3,414,543 of NZ_CP035485.1, forward strand.
ATGTCCACCACCGTACGCAATTCTTCCTTCGAAAACGACGTTTGTGCTCCTTGGTTTCGTCCTAAAACTTTGATAACGAGATGCGTGAAAGCATTTAATTAAGAATGTAACCGGTTTTAATACTGTAAGAATAACCCGCGTTCTTCTGAGATTTTTTGTCACCGTTTTCAGCTCTCGTTTGAATCTTGATTTTATTTGCAGCTGTTAACGCCGTTTCACTACCGGAAAAAAAACTAGAAGCGATAAACAATAATATAATGGCGATAATCCATTTGCAAGTTGGTTGCATGACCTTTAGGTTGTGCGCGTAAGCATTGCTTATAGAATTACCAGATGGATCGGCCAGTATAAACCATTGTCCTTTTTAACATATATTTTGCTTCGGAAAATGTCAAAAAAATGCAACCTGAACCCACCAATAATGAATTTTAAGAAAAGTATTGATTTTAGCGTTTGGTCATGTAGGATAGTTATTGGTTGAAGAAAAATTCTGTAAAAGGAGTGGGGAAATGAACTGGTTGAGGTTGTTGTTGAAAAGAAAGTTAATCGTTGGTTTGCTGTCCATCTTTGTTTTATTGTTCGGCGTTTATGCCAGCAGCGATCTCGATGTGGAGATGATGCCAGGCATTACGATGGACATGGGGATGGTCCAAATTGACGCAGGTGAACTAAATACGTTGGATATGGAAGATACCGTTATCCAGCCCATTGAGGATCGTCTGGATGAAATGGAGAATATTGATACATATGAAACAACGATCACGTTAGGCAATGGTTCAATCATGATCATGTTTGAAGAAGGGGAAGGGGACGATGCTTTTGTCGAAGTAGAAGCAGCCATGGCCGAAATGGAAAACGAGATCGCTGAGATTGATCATGTTTTTTCCATGCAAGCTTCCATGAACCCCCCTATGAACTGCATTATGATTTATACGGGGCAGATAATGAAGAATTGGCGTATGTAGCAGAGGAGGTCATCCAACCTCGGCTGGAGTCTCTTACTGAGGTCAGAGAAGTAGATGCGGCCACTGAAGACAGTGAAGAACTCGTCATTGAGTTGGACCAAGAACAATTGCAGGAAGATGGGATTGACCCTCAACACATCTTAGAACTTTTCAGGGAGGAAAACCAGAATAGGGCTATTGGGGAATTATCGGAAGAAGACGATGAGCCTCGTTTAAGATGGGATGGCACAATGCTTAGTGTGGAAGATATCGAGGATATGCAGATATCGACCCCTGATGGGCCGGAAGCGTTGGAAGAGTATGCGTCCATTGAGATAGCCCAGGCAGACACAACAACCACAGCATGGAAAAATGGAGAAGAAGACTACGTTTTTTTGCAAATCGGCCGTTCCGATGATGTAACCGAGGTGGAAATGACGGAAGCAGTGCGGGCAGAGGTCGAGGACATGAAAGCAGAAGGGCTGCCGGGAGGCGTTGACCTTGAGGAAATGTTGGCCACTGCCGACTATATCAACAATGATCTTCGCGACATTCAGACAAATGTGTTGTACGGCGGAATACTAGCACTATTGGTATTATTTACATTTCTGAGAAGCATTCGTGCCACTGCGATTGTCGGCATTTCCATTCCCTTATCTCTTTTGCTAACATTTTCGATGATGTGGCTCATGGACTACAGTATCAATGTGATGACACTACTTGCCCTCGGGTTGGGAATCGCGATGATGGTCGATGCCTCCATCGTTATTTTGGAGTCCATTTATCGAAAGATGCAACTGGGTTTCCCAAAATTTGAAGCCGTTATCGAGGGAACAAAAGAAGTATCGACCGCTGTCCTTGCTTCGATGTTGACGACCGTTGTCGTTTTTTTACCGATTGGTATTTTAAGCGGGGACGTGGGAGAATTCATCATGATGTTGGCGATGGTCATCATCATAACGCTCGTTAGTTCCGTGATCATTTCGTTCACCGTTATTCCTGTATTGTCAGACAAGTGGATCAGAATGAAAGAATCCAACGTTCACAAAAAAGAATCCAGGATATTGCGAACGTATGGACGATTCGTTGATTGGATGTCTTGGAAAAAATGGCGCAGATGGCTGGTGTCTACCGGATTCGCGTTTCTATTTTTCCTCTCTCTTTTCCTGGTTGCATTTGTGCCCATGAGCATGATGCCGGATGTATTGGAACGACAAGCTGAACTTATCGTGAATTTGGATAGCCATACCGATGATGAGGACAAAGAAGAAATTGCAAATGCCATGCATGAGCGCTTGTCCGATACACCTGATGTGTCCGATTATACCGTTATCACGGATGAAGATATGATGTTTGCTTTCGTAAATATGACACCGGAAGAAGAAGCCACCCTGCCTCAAGCGCAGGTAAATACGGAAATCATGAACAATTTGGAAGCACTGGAAGAAGATTATCCGATTCAAAATGTCGTTATGTCCATGGAAGCGGGGGAAATGGGGAACCCCGTAGAAATTATCGTGCAAGGGGATAGTCTGGAAGGACTTCATGAGATAGCCGAGGATATGGAAACCGGACTGGAAAACATCGACGGCGTCACGGGGGTTCATCATTCCTTGTCAGATATGGAAACGGAAGAGCAGTTTGTCATTGATGAAGAGGCAGTCGAAGACGCAGGTTTAACGACCGGTCAAGTGCGTGAGCAGATTGAAGCTGCTTTCATGAATGAACAGATTGACGAAATTACCTTGGACGGTCGTGACTATCCTGTTTTTATGAACTCGGATTTGGAAGTGGCCAGCTTAGATGAACTTGAAAATTTAGCAATTGAAATCCCGCCGGAAGAAGAAGTTCTTATGCCAGGAGATGAACCGGAAGAAGCTGACACAATGGACTTGGAAGAACTTGTGGAATTGGAAACGATTGAGGCTCCACAAGAATTGGTGCATGAGGATGGTCAGCGGATTGTAAAAGTCATGGCTAGCCTGGAAGACCGTGACCTCGGTTCCGTTAATGCAGACGTACAGGAGATGATTGCCGGCTATAACTTTGATGATGGTTATACGGCCGGATTTGGTGGACAGATGGAGCAACAGCAAGAGATGATGATGGAAATGATGTACATTTTCCTCATTTCCATCTTTCTTGTATATGTAGTAATGGCGATCCAATTTAACCATTTGATCCACCCTCTTGTAATCATGTCTGTGATCCCGATGACTATTGTGGGGGTTATTCTTGGCCTGTTGATTACACAGCAAGAATTAAACCCGATATCTGCGATGGGCTCTCTGATTCTCGTTGGGATTGTCCTCAATAATGCCATTTTACTGGTCGACCGTACGAAACAATTGCGAAAACAGGGTTGGGATCGGGCTAACGCTTTACAAGAAGCCGGGAAAAACCGCATGCGTCCGATCTTTATGACAACGCTGACCACCGTGGCAGGGATGCTTCCTTTAGCATTGGCAACAGGGAGCGCCAGTAATTACCAGGCCCCTATGGCAACGGTGATCATATTCGGGTTGTTATTTGCGACGTTAATTACCTTGCTCCTCGTCCCCTCCGTATATATGATCATGGAAGATCTATTGGGTTGGCCCAAACGTTATATGATCAAGCGAAAACATAAGAAAGGTACAGAAATATCTACGGAGAAGGGTTAAAAAAGTATTTTATTGACAATCCGTTTATATAGATGTTATTTTCTCCTGAAACTTATCGTTGACTGCACATGATCAAAGGTTTATGGTGGTTTTGTTTACAAAGGGGGAATTTCATTGTCCGATTCTAAAAACATTCTCGTCTGTGTGGATGCGGAGCAATTTTTATCAAATGATACATTTAATCAAGCTTGTGCCACTGCATTAAAACAAGATGCAAAACTTTTTATTACAACCATTGTTGACCCTAAGCCATATGCACCGATGTCAAGGTTTGATTCAAAAATTGTGGAAAGGGCAGGGCAGCAAGCTTCTGAAACCTTGCAAATGTACAAACAGAAAGCAGAAAAAAAAGGAATCTCCGATCCCGAGACGATACTTGATGTTGGGACACCACAGGTGAGAATTACCCGCCATATTGCTCCTAATTATAACATTGACCTTATTATCGCTGGTGAAACAGTCGGAAAAAGAGCGGAGCGAGTACTCACCGGAAGCATTTCAAAAGGGATTGCTAAACGGGCTGCTTGTGAAGTCAATATAGTGAAAAGCACCGGGGAAGTGGTTACTAAAGTCTGAACGATAAGGGCGGTTGATCCGAGAAGAGGGTCCCGCTCTTATTTTTCGTTTAGGGAACACTTGTTTTGTTATTAATTTGTGCTCTTCTATATATAAGACAATATTCCCTTCGCGTTCCTCGCGCGGACTGGAAATTTATATTTACGGAAGGATGTGATAAGATAATGACAAATGGAGCATTGGCTTTTGTTCATGAGGAACCTGCCCCGTAATGATAGGAAAGGAAGCGAACGATATGAGTGATGCAACGCACCCTGATCCACCGACATTAAAACCTTTTCTTGATGGGCTGAGGGAAGAGGGCAAGGAACTTGGAAGAGCTGAAGGAAAGAATGAAAGGACAATAGAAATAGCCGTGGAAATGCTAAAAAAAGATTTTCCGGTTGAAGAAATTCTTGAAGTAACAAATCTTTCGAAGAAAAAATTGGAAGCCATTAAAGATAAGAATTAGTTTTCTTACATTCCATTCCAAAGACTTGCTTTTCAATGATAGCAGGCCTTATTGGGATGATTTTTTTGTGAAGAATGAGATGACGAAATTGTACCGGATACAAAGGGGAGTTATCGTTTGATACGAACACGACATGCGAAAGAAGAAGATCTGCCTGAGATTTTGGATATTTACAACCAAGGCATTCATGACCGAATTGCGACACTGGATACAGACGAAAAAGAAATGCCTATGATGACAGCCTGGTTCCATGAGCGTGAGGAGGCATCACCGATGCTCATCGCCGAAAAGCAGGAAACCATTGTAGGTTGGGCTTCCTTAAGTCCTTTTTCTTCTCGAAATGTTTATAGGAAAGTTGCAATGTTATCAGTTTATGTTGCTCGGCAACAACGGGGAAATGGCATTGGTAAAGTATTATTGAGCGCGATTGAGACAGAGGCAAAAAAAGCCGGTCTTCATAAAATTGTTTTATTTTCATTGCCGTTTAATAAACAAGGGCATCGACTCTATGATTCAGCCGGATATCGCACGGTCGGTGTCATGAAAGAACAAGGTCTGATGGACGGGGAATACATCGATATTACTTTGATGGAAAAAATCGTGTAAGACAATGGGCGGAAACGTCGAGATATGGAAAACAACATGATATCATAGAGCAGAGAATATACGAGAAAGGGTTGGAGCATACATGCCAATTCTCCATGAGAGATATAATGTATAGAAGTTTGGAAGAATGCGTGCTCGATTTAGAACAACAGGGCAAACTTGTCCGAATTCGCGAGGAGGTCGATCCCTATTTGGAGATGGCCGCTATCCATCGCCGCGTCTATCAAGAGGGTGGACCTGCGATTTTATTTGAAAATGTGAAAGGAACGAACTACCGGGCTGTCTCCAATTTATTCGGAACGCCGGAGCGCAGTAAATACATGTTTCGCAAAACATGGGACGGCGTGCATGATGTGATCGCCATGCGCGATGATCCGATGAGCGCCCTTAAGCATCCGTTGAAAAATGTGGGTACCGGATTTTCAGCGATGAAAGCATTGCCTATGCGCTTAACGAGTGTGAATGTATCTAATTTAGAAGAAATTAACATTTCTGATTTACCGATGATCCAGTCATGGCCGGAGGACGGCGGGGCATTCGTAACGTTGCCGCAAGTGTATACCGAAGATCCCGACAACCCGGGGATCATGAACGCAAATGTGGGGATGTACCGGGCGCAGCTCAATGGCAATGACTATGAACGGAACAAAGAAATCGGGATGCATTACCAGATTCACCGCGGCATTGGCGTCCACCATACGAAAGCAAAGGAAAAAGGTGAACCGTTAAAAGTCAGTATTTTTATTGGCGGCCCCCCGGCACACACGTTGGCAGCTGTCATGCCGCTTCCTGAAGGGCTTAGTGAAATGTTGTTTGCAGGCCTCCTTTCAGGGCGCCGATTTCGGCATAGTTATGAGGACGGCTATGTGATCAGTCATGACGCCGATTTTGTCATCACCGGAGAGGTTCATCCCGAGGATACGAAGCCGGAAGGCCCGTTTGGCGACCATCTCGGCTATTACAGTCTTAAGCATCTTTTCCCGGTGCTGCGCATCCATAAAGTATATGGGAAACCGGACGCGATATGGCCGTTCACCGTTGTGGGTCGTCCGCCGCAAGAAGATACGAGTTTTGGCGAGATAATTCATGAATTGACTGGAAAAGCGGTGACGCAAGAACTTCCGGGTGTAAAAGAAGTCCATGCCGTTGACGCTGCCGGGGTCCATCCATTGTTATTTGCGATCGGAAGCGAACGATATACCCCTTTTGAAAACGTACAAAAGCCGATGGAACTGCTGACAATTGCCAATCGCATTCTCGGGTTCGGCCAATTGAGCCTGGCGAAATATCTATGGATTACCGCTGAAGATGATGCCCCGATCAATATCCATGACGAATTCGGTTTTATGCAATACATTCTTGAGCGGATTGACCTTCATCGCGACCTCCATTTCCAGACCAAGACTACGATTGATACGCTTGATTATTCAGGAACAGGGTTGAACAGCGGAAGCAAAGTGATTTTGGCTGCTTACGGAGATAAAAAGCGTGAACTATGCCGTCAAATTCCTGCCGGTATGGGGAAAATGAAGCGTTTGAAAAACCCGAAACTTGTCATGCCCGGTGTGGTAGCAATCGAAATAAACGCCTATCAAGATGAACAGAAAGCGACAGAGGCCATAAACGTAATGATTGACGAACTCGTGGAAAGCAGTGACATGTCCGCTTGTCCGCTGGTCATCGTTTGTGATGACAGTGATTTTCTCAGTCAAACAAAGGAAAATTTTCTATGGGCAACATTTACACGCAGCAATCCCTCGCATGACATGCATGGGGTCAATTCCTTTATTGAAAACAAACATTGGGGTTGTGACACGATGATCATTGATGCACGCATGAAACCCCACCATGCCCCGCCGCTCATTGAAGATAAAGAAGTAGAAGCAAACATTGAGCGTTTTTTTGAAAATGGTCGTTTCGGCAGGGACCGTCGTTAATTCATTTGTGCCGCGATGACAAAAGCAGTCCCCCTCAGCGGATCTGAAGTTCTTGTCTAAGGGTGACAAATGTTTCAATTTCGTTAATAAAAGTACCATTTTTACGTAAATCACTTGGTAATAGATTCTCTTTTTTTGTAAAATAAGATAATATATTGCAAAAAAAGGAGAATTTAATATGATAAGGAAAAAATTTGTTTTGAAAGGAGCAATAGTTTTCATCTTCAGCTTGGCCAGTGTTACCGGATTATCTCTTCAGAAGGCAGATGCAAGTGTCTCGGGAGAAACGATCGCGATCGATGCCGGTCATGGTGGACATGATAATGGAGCTACCGGTCATGGTTTGTATGAAAAAGAGCTCGTGTATGATGTGGCGCATCGTACACAACAACGTCTGGAAGAAGCAGGAGCGGAAGTGATCATGACGAGAGATGGAGATTACTTTGTGGAGCTCATCGACCGGGCGAATATGGCTAATGACGGCGGAGCAGATTCCTTTGTCAGCATCCATGCGAATGCACATTCAGATTCTTCCGTAAGTGGCACGGAAACTTTCCATCATCCGTCAGATTCGGAAGGGGGCACATTGGCTGCCGATCTGCAAACTAGCATGGTTCAAGAGTTTGGCAGCACCGACCGCGGCGTGAAAACCGCTGATTTCAGTGTACTTCGTAATTCGGACATGCCCGCGGCTTTAGCTGAATTAGGATTTGTGACCAATCAAGAAGAAGCCGATACGATGATGACCGATGCCTTCCGTAACGATGCAGCCAACGCGATATACCAAGGCCTTCATGAGTATCATTAATAAACATAAACATCAATCAAGGGGCTCCCTTGATTGATTTGTCATTTGGCTGATATTTTGCGTGAGTTGGCTGATAAATGGCTAGTTTCCGCTGATACCGGGTTTCACGGGAAAATATCGTTGATAGCTTCGTAGGCATGACAAACGCATGTTATAATAACCAATAAGGGAGTATATACTCAAATACTAGATACCAAGGAGTTGCCATTGAATCAATGAAGAATCATCGCCAGGCTTTTCAACAGGACAATAAAAACCGCGGACGACTGCTCATTAGCTGCCCGGATCAGCCGGGTATTGTTGCAGCCGTTTCTCAATTTTTAGCGAATCATCAAGCAAACATCATTGAATCCAGCCAATATTCGACCAATCCCGAAGGCGGCGATTTCTTCATCCGGATTGAATTCGAATGCCCGGACATCGAATCGAAAAAACCATTACTGCAAGAAGAATTCTGGAAAATCGCTCAATCGTTTTCGATGGAGTGGACGCTATCATTTGTACATGATTTAAGAAAAGCGGCGATTTTTGTGTCCAAGGAACTTCATTGTTTGCGCGAGTTGCTTTTAGAGTGGGAAAACGGAGACTTGATGATGGATATCCCACTTGTCATCAGCAATCATCCGGATGCAAAAGATTTTGTTGAATCGTTCGGTATCCCATTTGTTCATATTCCGGCGAACAAAAACAATCGGCAAGAAGCCGAACAACAGCAACTCAAGCTATTGGAAGAATATAATATTGATATCATCATTCTCGCGCGCTATATGCAAATATTGACCCCGACTTTTGTTAAGGCTTACTCCGAGAAAATCATCAATATCCATCATTCCTTTTTGCCCGCGTTCGTAGGCGCTAATCCGTATGCTCGTGCATTTGAACGAGGGGTCAAAATTATCGGAGCCACCTCCCACTATGTTACCAATGACCTCGACGAAGGACCGATCATTGAGCAAGACATCAAACGCGTCAATCATCGCGATCAGGTGGAAGATTTAAAAAAGAACGGCCGGATCATCGAAAGAAGCGTTCTCGTGCGCGCGGTAAAGTGGCATATTGATGACAGAATTATTGTCTACGATAATAAAACAATCATATTTTAAAGGGGCTGTCGTTTAGAGGCAGTCCTTTTTTATCCAGGGTATTGACCAGTATGGTCGACTAATATTATACTTAAATCGACCAATATGGTCTGTTTCAAAAAACGAAGGAGAGGAAGCTATGAATGAAACGTTTAAAAATCTAGATGATTCCAAACAATACCGCATCCTGAATGCTGCGCTTCAAGAATTCGCCGAACATGGGTACGATCAGGCGTCCACGAATAAAATCATCAAAAGCGCCGGCATCGGCAAAGGGATGCTTTTTCACTATTTTAATAATAAGAAAGACCTTTATGAATATCTGATTGATTATGCCATTAACGTGATGCAATATGAATATTTCATTTTGATCGATATAAATGAATCGGATTTCATCGAAAGAATGAAGCAAATCGCCCGGATTAAAGCAGACTATCTCGCTAAGCATCCATATGTTGGTTATTTTATAGGAACTGTTCTCGTGAATAATAAAGAATCAATGCCGGCGGAATTAGAAATTCGTTTGGAGCATCTTCGAAAAACCGGAAATGAAATATTATATAAAAATATTGATAAAACCTTATTTCGAGATGATGTCGATGTAGAGAAAGCTTTTAGACTTATTCGTTGGGCCATTGAGGGGTACCAGAATGAATTAATACAACAATTTAAAGGCAAAAAGCTTTCACACGTTGATTTACAACCCTATTGGGATGAATTCTATGAATACATGGACGTTTTAAAAACAAGCTTTTATAGAGGACGGGAGGATGCGAAATGAATCTATTAACCGTGAACGACTTAACGAAAAAGTTTGGCCAATTCACCGCCCTGGATGGCGTCAATATTGACGTAAAAGAAGGGGAGATTTATGGGTTCATAGGTCCGAACGGTGCGGGTAAATCGACGACCATTCGTGTGCTTCTCGGCATATTAAAGGCAACAAAAGGAGAGGCGAAAATCTTCGGCAAAAATGTGTGGAAGGATGCCGTTGATATTCATAAACACATTGCTTATGTGCCCGGGGATGTGAACTTGTGGCCGAATTTAACCGGCGGTGAAGTGATTGATCTGTTCGTGAAATTGCGCGGTGGCAATCACAGAAGCAAACGGAAGGAACTGATCGAAAAATTTAATCTGGACCCTACAAAAAAATGCCGTACTTATTCCAAAGGGAACCGTCAAAAAGTCGCGTTAGTGGCAGCTTTCGCCTCCGAAGCAGATCTGTACATTTTGGACGAACCAACTTCCGGCCTTGATCCTCTTATGGAGCAAGTGTTTCAAGAATATGTATTGGATGTGAAACAAAGGGGCAAGAGTGTCTTGTTATCCAGCCATATTTTATCGGAAGTCGAAAAGTTATGCGATCGCGTCGGCATTATTCGCCAAGGAAAAATGATTGAAACAGGGACGCTTGATGAGCTGCGCCATCTAACGAGAACCAATATGCTTGTGGAAACGAAAAACCCGATTACGTCAATAAATGAAATCAAAGGGATTCATGATCTCGTCCATCAAGGCAAGGCCCTTTCCTTTCAGGTCGATGCTGAAGAACTGGACAATGTGATCAAACACATCAGCCGATTTGGCATTGTGAAATTAGAAAGCGCGCCGCCAACACTGGAAGATCTATTTATGCGGCATTATGAGCAAAAGGATGGATCTGGAGCCGGAGGTGGAACTTGATGGCGGCCTCGTTTCTAAAAAATACCGCCTCTCTTGCGAAGTTGATCGTTAGAAGGGACCGCTTCCGCATTCCACTATGGGTGATCGGCATTACCTTCTTTACGTTAATTGTGCCGGTCGCTTTCACTGATCTTTATCCATCCCAAGAAGAACGGGACGGGATGGCAGAAACGATGGAAAACCCGGCGATGACTGCAATGGTTGGCCCGGGTGACCTGGAAAATTATACGATAGGCGCCATGACCGCACATCAAGTGCTTCTGTTCACCGCTGTCGTCGTGGGGGTAATGAGCATTTTGCTGATGACGCGCCATACACGGGCGGATGAAGAAGACGGACGCATCGAAATGATTCGTTCGCTGCCGGTCGGCCGGCTTTCCAATCTTAACGCAACGTTATTTGTCATATGTGCCGTGAATGTGATCTTGGCTCTCATCAATGGATTTGGCTTATACGCGTTAGGGATTGAAAGCATGGATCTAGAAGGATCTTTGCTGTACGGTACTGCTTTGGGGGCTGCCGGCATTTGTTTTGCCGGCGTGGCCGCCACGTTTGCCCAGCTTTCCCAGAATTCCCGCGATACCATCGGCTTTTCTATTGCCGTGTTACTCATTGCCTATCTTATTCGCGCGCTCGGTGATGTCAGTAACGAAACATTGTCTTGGTTTTCCCCGCTAAATTGGGTGACGAGGACAGAAGTTTATGCAACGAATCATTGGTGGCCCATTTTGATGTTGATCGGTCTCTCGATCCTTTTATTTGCCATCGCAAACTATTTGAACGCCATTCGTGACTTGGAAGCAGGTTTTTTTCCGGCAAAACCGGGTCGAAGAAACGCGTCTTTCTTTTTACAACACCCATTGGGCCTAGCTTTAAAGTTGCAACGAACCGCCATTATCGCGTGGGCGATCGGCGTGTTCGTTATTGGCGCTTCTTATGGATCCGTTTTAGGTGATTTGGAAGCATTCTTTGCAGGCAATGAAATGATGGAGCAACTGCTTTTACAAGAGGAAGGCTATACATTAACGGAACAGTTTATTCCGATGCTCATGATTGTCATGGGACTGCTTGCAACGGTGCCACCTGTAATGGCCATGCTTAAACTTCACTGGGAAGAAAAAAAGAACCGTATCGAACATGTGCTTAGCCGGGCGGTTTCGAGGACAAGATTAATGGGAAGCTATCTGGTCCTCGCGGTCGTGAATGGATTTATTATGCTTTCATTGGCTGGCATCGGTCTTTGGAGCGCGGGCACGGTTGCCATGGAAGAAGGATTGGATTTTGGGGCGATCTACGGGGCTTCCATTGTCTACTATCCGGCTATGCTTGTGATGATAGGGCTTGCCGTATTGCTCATTGGTTTTATACCAAAAATAACCAGTGTCGTTTGGCTTTATCTTTTCTATGCCTTTATTGTCCTTTATTTTGGCGGATTGTTTGACTTTCCGGAATGGGTCGGCCACTTGTCGCCATTCGGGCATATTCCTCAGCTCCTGGTGGATGAACTGGCGTGGGTGCCGATGATTACGTTGACTATTCTCGCGGCCGGTCTGATGATCGCTGGTTTTATCGGTTATCGAAGCAGGGATATCGAGGGGTGACGGAAAAGGCCGTATCACTAATCACAGCGATACGGCTCTATTTTATACAAACGGTTTGAACATCTCTCTTTGAATAGCTTCCTCGCTGATATATAGATCGTTTTCGAGTATTTCCTTCATATCCGCGGTAAACGATCCGGGTCCGCATAAAAAGAACTCTTGCGTATCATTTTCATCAATGACGGTTTGGAGAAATTCTTTATCAATGTGAGCGTCGGTCTCCGTGTAGCGCACATAGGGACGGAAGTTTTCATATCGCTCATTGAGGACGTTCATTTCTTCAAGTAAAGCGTGATTTTCTTCGTTTTTGGCTGTATAAACAAAATCAATGTCCCGTTCCGGGTTCGCTTCCAGCGCCCCTTTGGCCATGCTGATGAGCGGAGTTTGGCCGATACCGGCACCAAGTAAAACCATGGGATGACCGGCATCTACATCGGTAGTGAATACACCGGCAGGGGCGCTGATCGAGATTTGGTCCCCGACCTCCAGTTGATCGTGAAGGAAATTTGAAATCTCTCCATCAGGGTATTTCGGTGACGTCTCCCTTTTTACGGAAATACGAAAATGGTCTTTGTCCGGAGCATCGGATAAGCTATAATGGCGCAAATGGGTATATTGATCGTCAGGCAACAACACGCGCAGCGTAATGTACTGGCCGGGTGAAAAAGTCGGCAATGCTCCCCCGTCTTCAGGTTTGAAATAAAAGGAAGTGATATCGTCGCTTTCTTTGTTTTTTCCATCTACTGCGAAAGGACGGAAACCGTTCCATCCGCCGGGTTGATCTTTTGTTTCCTGATATAATTCTTGTTCCACATTAATGAATATGTCTGCGACGATTTGGTAGGCTTCTCCCCATGCCTCCAGCAACTCGTCAGTCGCCGCTTCCCCGAGCTCATCTTTCATCGCTTTTAACAGATAATGGCCGACAATCGGATATTGTTCCGGAACGACTTGCAGGGCGACGTGTTTATGTGCGATTTTTTTGACGGTAGGGAGCAATGATTCAAGATTTTCAATGTTAACCGCAGCGGCATAGAGCGTCTGCATAAGTGCTTTCGGTTGTGTTCCTTGCTTTTGGTTGCGATGATTGAAAACATTCAACAGTTCGGGATGGGCCTCAAACATTTGGTTGTAAAACCGTGTCGTGATAGCTTCCCCTTTTTCAGCCAGGACGGGTGCACTCGCTTTAATTTCTTCAACATGTTGTGAGGATAGCAATGCAGTGGTCATAAAAATGCACTCCCATTTTTAAGTAGTATTTGAAATACATCTTTAGCGTAAGGTAAAATAAACAATAAAGCAATATTTCAAATGCATCTTTAAATAAATGGTCACATTTACAAGAAAGGAGGGGTCGTTGATGCAGCTCACATCTTATACCGATTATTCATTACGCGTATTGATTTACGTTGGAAGCCTTCCGGAAGGCGGCCGTACGTCGATTAAAGAAATTGCTTCTGCGTATCAACTGTCAAGCAATCATTTGCAAAAAATTGTCCATGATTTAGGGAGGAAAAACTACATTGAGACGATACGCGGACGAAACGGAGGCATCCAGCTCGGGCTCCAACCTGAAAAAATAAATGTAGGCACACTCGTGAGGGAAATGGAAGACATGGCACTGGTCGAATGTTTTAATGAAAACCATCTTTGTGCCATTAGTCCGGTTTGTCGCTTGAAAGGGGCGTTGCATAAAGCGAACGAAGCATTCTTGCAAGTCCTCGACGATTACACATTGGCGGATTTGTTGGTGAACAAAGATGATTTGGCCGATATATTTCTGGCGGAGATCAGAAAGAGATGACGTACAATGGAGTTAGAGCTTAAGAAAGCATTGAGGCCCCAGCCCTTGCGAGAATGTAGGCAAGAGTGTCTGGAAAGCCCTTAATAATGGAGTTTTTTTGATTTTTAGAAGGAGTTGACTGCATTGACGACATTTGGACTCATTAGGCACGGGATTACGGATTGGAATGAAAATGGAAGAGCACAGGGGATCACAGACATTCCCCTCAATGTGACGGGAAAACAACAAGCCAGTGCTTTGGCCAATCGGCTGTTCTTGGAAGAAAAGTGGGATATGATCGTCGCCAGTGATTTATCGCGTGCTATGGAAACGGCGGAAATCATCGCTGATAAATTAAAATTGCCGATTAGCCATGACGCGCGAATAAGGGAAATGGATTGCGGAGAAATTGAAGGCACTACTGAAGAAGAAAGGGTGCAAAAATGGGGGAGCGATTGGCGGCAGTTAAACTTGGGCATTGAAACAGCCGAAGACATAGCACAAAGAGGCAGTGAATTTTTGGAAGAATCAGTGGCTGTAAACAAAAACAAACGCGTATTGATAGTCAGTCACGGAGGGCTAATTAGCCACATGAGCCATCGGCTATTACCGGATCAATTCCCGCTGGCACGCCTCGAAAATACGTCGGTTACGAATCTTAGAAAAATAGAAAACAACTGGGAGTGTACATTGTATAATTGTACTAAGCATTTGGGGGTATAAATAAAGAACTCACGTTTGAGCTGATTGACATTGACGCAAATAATCCTCTAAAGTCGGGGGCCTTTTCGCACTGGGATTAGATACCCTTGAATCAGTTTTTCGTCTTTGTTCGGTCGCTAAAGGTGCGGTTAGATACCCCCTGACCTGGATTCCCCCCTCTGTTCGGGTTCTAACCGAGCGATTAGCGACCCTTGAGCCGATTTTTCTTCTCTGTTCGGGTTTTAATAATTCTGGATGGGATACCCTTTTTAATGCTCGCTAATCGAGTTCCAACTACCAAGCGTAGCTGTTTTGGCTTATATCAATAGGATACCTTCGCGACAAGAAAAAACGAGGATCAACTTAACCGATCAAGGTGAACCCGATTCTTTTCCCATTCATCCTCCAGCATGCTCATTTCCCACAAACTCCAATAGTCGTCGCCCATTTTTCTTAGATCCCTCAGCAATCCATCCTTTTGAAAGCCTACTTTTTCATAACAAGCAATTGCCGGTTCGTTGAAAGAAAAGACACCGAGACTTACCCTATGCAAATGCATTTCATCAAATGCGATTTTCAGAATGGCTGTCATCATCTGCCGGCCAATGCCTTTGCCCCTTGCACCAGGATCACCGACAAGTACTTTGCCGACTCTTGCCGAACGGTTTTCTTTATCGATTCTTCCCAATGAAATATGCCCGATGATCATCTCTGTTTCTTGTTCCACGACACTATAAATGTAACGGTCAGGCTCTTCCATATAACGTTCGAGTTGTTTTTCATCCAAAGGATAAGTGAAGTTAGGACCGCCCCATTGCAAGAGAAATTCTGGCGTCTCGATCCATTCGATCAATTTTTTCATGTGTGTTCGTTCAAAATGTTGTAATGCAATCATAAGTTAAACGCCTCTATTCTTTGGAGTTAATCATAGATTAAGCATATAATAAGATGTCGGTGGTGAAAAGTCCCTTGCGAAGACCTTGAAATTCTGAAAACACGCTTGAAGCGGGGAAAAGAGAAAGTTTTTAGGAAATATATTTTCAATTCCCGAACAATTATATGCATACATCTCGCAAACATTCGACTTTTACATTGACATTTTTTCTTATGCATACTACGATAATGACAGAGATGAACGATAGTAAATAATCCTCATATAAATTCGAGAATAAGGCTCGAACGTTTCTACCTGGCCGCCGTAAACGGCCGGTCTATGAGGGAGCTGCAGAATTGGCCCGCTGTGTCCTCAGGCTTCCTCCTGGACAGTGGGCAATTTTTATCGAAAGCGGAGGTTGAATGATGGCTGTAGAGGTTGGCGTCATTATGGGCAGCACGTCTGATGAAGCGACGATGGCCCATGCTTGTCGGATTCTAGAAGCATTTGAAGTTCCGTTTGAAAAAAAAATCGTATCGGCACACCGTACGCCTGACTTTATGTTTGAATACGCGGAAGAAGCTCGTGCACGAGGCCTGAAAGTGATTATCGCGGGCGCTGGAGGCGCTGCCCATCTTCCGGGTATGGTAGCGGCCAAGACGACGCTTCCGGTGATCGGCGTGCCCATCCAATCGAGAGCGTTAAGTGGCTGGGATTCGCTTCTTTCCATCGTTCAAATGCCGAAAGGGGTGCCGGTGGCCACCGTTGCGATCGGAGAAGCCGGAGCGGAAAACGCGGGGTTGCTTGCCGTACAACAACTATCGGCGTTTGATGAGGATTTGGCAGTAAAACTACAATCGCGCCGCGATAAAAAAGCGGATGAAGTTTTGGCGCAAGGGGGAGGGAAGCAATGATGATTACCCCCGGGAAAACGATTGGCATTCTCGGCGGCGGCCAGCTCGGGCGGATGATGGCATTGGAAGCAAAGGCGATGGGGTATCGCATCGCGGTCCTTGAGCCAAAGTCGGATGCTCCAACCGCCCAAGTAGCCGATGAGGAGATCGTCGCCGCTTACGATGATGAAAAAGCTGTGCGAAAACTGGCAAAGCTAAGCGATGTCGTCACTTTTGAATTTGAAAATGTCGATGCAACGACAGCCGCCATTTTAGCGGAAGAAAAGAAGCTTCCCCAAGGAGTTGACCTTTTACGTACGTGCCAACACCGTTTGCGGGAAAAGGAAGCGCTAAGCGCGGCAGGGCTTAATGTCGCTCCTTATGCCGAAATCACATCGGCGGAAGATTTAAGGCAAGGCATTGGAAAACTGGGAACGCCTGCAGTGCTTAAAACGTGCCGTGGCGGTTATGATGGAAAAGGGCAAGCGGTTATCCGAACCGAAGATGAAGTCCTGACGGCTTATGAGCAACTGAAAGATTCGGGGGACCTCGTGTTGGAACAGTGGGTCCCGTTTGCCAAAGAAATTTCCGTAATCGTTACGAGAACGGAAACAGGAGAGAGCGTTACGTTTCCGGTTGCCGAAAACGACCACGAAGACAATATCTTAAAACGGACGGTTGTACCGGCATGCATGGAGGAAAAAGCTGAACAATCCGCGCGGGAAATGGCTGAAACGTTCGCCGAAAACATATCGCTCGTGGGCACACTGGCAATTGAAATGTTTTATCTCGAAGATGGGGGATTATACGTAAATGAACTTGCGCCGCGCCCCCATAATTCGGGGCACTACTCGATGGATGCATGCAACGTGTCGCAATTTCATCTGCACATACGTGCCATCTGTGGATGGCCACTTCTCCTGCCGGAATTAACGACGCCGGTGGTGATGGACAACGTCCTCGGTGAACATGTGGAAACAGCCATAGAAACAATTCCGCACTATCGCAACGCCTTTCTGCATCTTTACGGAAAAGCAGAAGCGCGACCGGGCAGAAAAATGGGTCATGTGAACGTCACCGGAAAGACGAGAGAAGAAGCATTGGCAAACGTAAAGAAATTGGCGATTCGATCTTAAAAGCAGAGGAGACCGACGATGATTGAGCGATACACCCGCCCGGAAATGGGAAAGATTTGGACGGAAGAAAACCGATTTCAAGCTTGGCTGGAAGTGGAAATCGCAGCCTGCGAAGCTTGGGCGGAACAAGGAGTCATTCCGAACGAAGACGTTGCTAAAATGAGAGAAAACGCAGGATTTGACGTCGAACGCATCCTTGAAATCGAAGCAACTACCCGCCATGATGTCGTTGCGTTTACGCGGGCCGTTTCCGAGACCCTTGGAGAAGAGCGTAAATGGGTGCATTATGGATTAACGTCCACGGATGTTGTCGATACCGCCCAGTCTTACTTATTAAAACAAGCAAATGACATTCTTCGCGATGATCTGCATCGCTTTAAAGACGTCTTGGCCCGCAAGGCAAACGAACATCGCTATACGTTGATGATGGGCCGGACCCATGGCGTGCATGCGGAACCGACAACGTTCGGGGTCAAGCTTGCTCTCTGGCATGAGGAAGTGAAGCGGCAGATCGAACGCTTTGAAGCAGCTGCCGAAGGTGTCCGCGCCGGCAAAATGTCGGGAGCAGTCGGCACGTTCGCGAACATTCCCCCTGAAATCGAAGCGTCCGTATGCGAACGGCTGGGGCTTGCGCCGGCACCGATTTCAACACAAACGTTGCAACGCGACCGCCATGCTCACTACATCTCTACGCTCGCGCTTATCGCGACGTCGATTGAAAAAATGGCCGTTGAGATTCGTAACTTGCAAAAAACGGAAAGCCGGGAAGTGGAAGAAGCTTTCGGCAAAGGGCAAAAGGGATCATCCGCGATGCCTCACAAACGCAACCCGGTCGGTTCGGAAAATATGACCGGTTTATCCCGAGTCATCCGCGGGCACGTACAAACGGCGTTTGAAAATGTCCCGCTTTGGCATGAACGAGATATTTCCCATTCTTCTGCCGAACGGATTATCTTCCCGGATAGTACGATTTTACTCAATTATATGCTGAACCGCTTTACCAACATAATCGATCGCCTTACCGTTTACCCAGAGAATATGAAGGAGAATATAAACAAAACCTTCGGCCTTGTTCATTCACAACAAGTCTTACTCGCCCTCATCGATTACGGCATGACAAGGGAGGAAGCTTATGACCTCGTGCAGCCGAAAGCGATGGAAGCGTGGGAGACGAAAGTTTCGTTTCGAACACTCGTGGAGCAAGAAGAAAATATTAGAAAAGTACTTGATAAAGAAACCCTTGATGATTGTTTCGATGAACGGCACCATTTGAAAAACGTTGATGTATTATTTTCCAGGGTTGGCCTATGAAAGGATGTCTGCATGACACTTTTATATGAGGGAAAAGCGAAGCAACTGTTTATGACCGACGATGACAAAGTGCTGCGGCTCGTGTACAAAAATGACGCGACAGCGTTTAACGGGGAAAAGCATGATGTCCTGCAAGGAAAAGGAGAGCTGAACAATGCGATTTCCGTGCTCTTTTTCGAAGTGTTGGAGGCAGAAGGCGTTCAGACCCATTTCATAAAAAAAATCAGTGACACGGAGCAGCTTGTTCGCCCGACACGGATCATACCGATTGAGGTTGTTGTTCGCAATATTACCGCCGGCAGTTTGGCGAGGCGGCTCGGTTGGGAGGAAGGCAAATCGCTTCCCGAACCGATCGTGGAATGGTACTACAAAGACGATGCTCTTGGCGATCCGCTCGTGAACGATGACCATATTGCCGCTTTGGGAGTGGCCAAAACGGAAGAACTGGAAGAAATGCGCATGAGAGCGCTGCATGTCAATAAAATTTTGCTGGATCTTTGTCATAAGGCGAATCTATTGCTTGTCGATTTTAAGCTGGAATTTGGTGTGCTGGAAGATGGTACGCTCTTGCTGGCTGATGAAGTTTCTCCGGACACGTGCCGGTTTTGGGATGCGAAAACGAAAGAGAAGTTGGATAAAGATATCTATCGCTATGGCCTTGGCTCACTGCAAGCCGGTTATGAAAACATTCTCTCCCGTATTGGAGGCGTCGTTCATGATTAACGTCCATGTCTACATTACATTAAAAGAAGGGGTCCTCGACCCCCAAGGGCAAGCTGTGCAGCGTTCCTTGTCTGCGCTCGGTTATGATGAAGTGGACACGGTGAGTGTCGGGAAATGGTTAAAACTGGAGGTTTCAGATGGCCCGGATATGGAAGCGCGTGTCGAGGAGATGTGCGAACAATTGCTTGCAAATCCGGTGATTGAAAACTATACGTATCATGTGGAACGGGAGGAAAAGGTATGAAAGCGGCGGTGATTGTTTTTCCCGGCTCCAATTGTGACATGGATATGTATCACGCGCTAACTGATTTTACCGACGCGGAAATCGTTGATCTTGTACCGCATACGACGGATTCCGTTGAAGCTTATGATGCCATTTTCCTTCCGGGCGGATTTTCTTACGGAGATTACTTGCGTTCCGGAGCAATTGCCCGTTTTTCCCCTGTCATGAAAAGCGTAATCACTGAAGCTAAAAAAGGAAAGCCGGTGCTTGGCGTCTGCAACGGTTTTCAGATTTTATTGGAAGCAGATTTGTTGCCCGGAGCCATGAAAAGAAACAAGCATTTAAAGTACATGTGCCGAACGGTGGATGTGAACGTTGAAAATGCCGACACCTGTTTTACGTTTGCGTATGAACGCGGGGAACGTTTACGGATTCCCATCGCACATGGCGACGGGAACTATGAATGTGACGAGCGGACCTATAAAACATTGAAAGCGAACAACCGCATTGTTTTCACCTACGCATCCGATGTGAACGGCTCGACCGGAAACATCGCGGGGATTACAAATGAGGCGGGCAATGTGCTTGGAATGATGCCCCATCCGGAGCGTGCGATGGAAAATCTCCTTGGCAGTGAGGATGGACGCCGTTTGTTTACAAGCGTGTATCGCCATTGGAGGGACACACATGTCGTTACAACTTGAACCAACAGCTGAAGATATTCAAGGCCGCCGGTTATACGCGGACATGGGGGTGAAAGACCACGAATATGACCGAGTTGTCGCCCTTTTGGGCAGGAAACCGAACTTTACGGAAATCGGGATGTTTTCGGTGCTTTGGTCGGAACATTGCAGCTATAAACATTCAAAGCCATTGCTGAAACAATTCCCTTCTTCCGGCCCCCAAGTGCTGCAAGGTCCCGGCGAAGGCGCTGGGGTGGTGGACATTGGAAACGGGCAAGCGGTCGTCTTTAAAGTGGAAAGTCATAACCATCCATCTGCAGTTGAGCCGTACCAAGGAGCTGCTACCGGTGTTGGCGGGATATTGCGCGACGTTTTTTCCATGGGAGCGCGTCCGGTCGCCCTACTGAATTCATTGCGCTTTGGCCCGCTTACAACGCCGCGAACGCGTTATTTGTTCGAAGAAGTGGTGGCCGGCATTGCCGGGTATGGCAATTGTGTCGGAGTGCCGACGGTCGGAGGCGAGGTTCAGTTCGATGAGACCTATGATGGGAACCCGCTCGTCAATGCCATGTGCGTCGGATTGATAGACAGGGAGCATTTACAAAAAGGTGTCGCTTCCGGCGCTGGAAATACAGTGATGTATGTGGGCGCGTCTACCGGTCGCGATGGCATTCATGGAGCAACATTTGCTTCCGAAGAATTGAGTGAGGCATCCGCGGAAAAACGGCCGTCCGTACAAGTGGGCGATCCGTTTACGGAAAAACGGGTGATGGAAGCCTGCCTGGAAATAACTAAATCGGACGCCCTCGTCGGCATTCAGGATATGGGGGCAGCCGGATTGACGTCTTCAGCGGCGGAGATGGCAAGTAAAGCTGGTTCGGGGATCGACATGAACTTGGATCTCGTCCCTCAACGGGAGACGGGGATGACCCCATATGAAATGATGCTCTCCGAATCGCAAGAACGCATGCTTATCGTCGTGGAAAAAGGGCGCGAAGCGGAAATTGAAACCATTTGCAAAAAATGGGACATTGAAGCTGCATCGATAGGAATTGTGAAAGAAGAGATGCAACTCACCTTAACGTTTCAAGGAGAAACAGTAGCAGACGTTCCGGTAACGGCACTTACGGATGAAGCGCCAGTCTACGACGACGTACCGTCGAAAGAACCGGCCGACTTTCAGGAAAATCAACAACTGCCCGCTTGGCAGCCGCCGGTCAACGATCATAACGAGACGTTGCTCCAATTGCTTTCGCAGCCAACGATCGCGAGCAAAGAATGGGTGTATGACCAGTATGATCATATGGTGCAAACGAACACGGCTGTCATGCCCGGCTCAGGTAGCGCCGTATTACGGGTGCGTGGAACAGAGAAGGCGCTCGCCATGTCGATGGACGGCAATAGCCGCTATATTGCTCTCGATCCTTACACGGGCGGAAAAATTGCCGTGGCCGAAGCTGCACGCAACATTATTTGCTCGGGTGCCAAGCCGCTTGCGCTCACCGATTGTCTCAACTACGGAAGCCCGGAACAGCCGAACATATACTGGCAGTTGGAGCAGTCAACCGACGGCATGAGTGAGGCATGCAATACCTTTGGCACCCCGGTAGTGAGCGGAAACGTCTCGCTATACAATGAAACGAACGGAGAAGCTATTTATCCAACGCCGGTGGTGGGGGTGGTCGGGCTCGTGGAACATCTTGACCATATCACGACGCAACATTTCAAATCGGCGGGCGATTATATTTATATCATCGGCGATGCGGAGCCAGCGTGGGGCGGCAGTGAATGGCAACGGTTGGAAGACAGCCGCATCAGCGGCCAAGTGCCCGAGTTGGACCTTCAACTGGAAAATGAACGCCAGCAACAAGTATTGAACGCGATACAAGCCGGATTCATCCAGTCTGCCCAAGATATTGCCGAAGGCGGTCTTGCGGCAGCGGTTGCCGAATGCGTGATGGGAACGGAGCTGGGCGCGGCGCTGACGATGGACGATGATGCCTCCGACCTTTTCGCTGAAACGCAATCGCGGTATGTCATCAGTGTCGCTCCGGAAAAAGCGAATAAGCTGGAAGAGGCAATTCCAGATGCAAAACGTTACGGCACGGTAACAAAAGAACCATCGTTATGCGTGCAAACGACAGAAGGACGCACGCTCATCGAGCAGTCGACCGATCACCTTACTCACGTTTGGAAGGGAGCGATTCCGTGTTTCCTGAAATCAAAGGCATGAATGAAGAATGTGGAATTTTTGCGATTTGGGAACATCCGGAAGCAGCACAACTCACTTATTACGGGCTGCACAGTTTGCAACATCGCGGCCAGGAAGGGGCCGGCATCGTTACAAGTGACGGGGAAGAACTTCATGTTCATAAAAACACGGGCCTGTTGACCGAAGCTTTTCAAGCAGGCGACCTGGATCGCCTGCCGGGCCGGCAAGCACTTGGGCACGTGCGCTATGCCACCGCGGGAAAAGGCGGTTATGACAACGTTCAACCCCTTCATTTTAAATCCGAAGACGGAAGCCTTGCCATGGCCCATAACGGCAACCTCGTCAATTATCAAGGGTTAAAAAGTGAGCTTGAACGAACCGGGAGCATCTTTCAGACAACGACCGATACAGAAATATTGGCCCACCTGATGAAACGCCAAGCGTCGGATCAATTACGCGAGCAACTAAAAGGGGCGCTCCCGGAGTTGGTCGGTGCGTATTCATTTGCGGTGATGACGGAAGATGAACTCATCGTCGCGCTCGATCCGCACGGATTGCGTCCGTTATCACTCGGACGGCTTGGGAACGCGTACGCAGTCGCGTCGGAGACATGCGCCTTTGATCTTATCGGCGCCGAATACGTCCGTGATGTCGAGCCGGGGGAGATGCTTATTTTTAACCGTGACGGCGTGTTTTCCGAACGATTTATGGGAACAAAAGAACGCGCCCTTTGCAGCATGGAATATGTCTACCTGGCCAGACCCGATTCCAATCTTGAGCAAATCAATGTGCATACGGCGAGAAAACGACTGGGAAAACGGTTGGCTATTGAAGCGGACGTGGACGCTGATGTCGTCACCGGTGTTCCGGATTCGTCGATTTCGGCCGCCATCGGCTTCGCCGAACAAGCAAAGCTCCCATATGAACTCGGTTTGATCAAAAACCGTTATGTCGGACGTACGTTTATTCAACCTTCGCAAGCATTGCGGGAACAAGGCGTAAAAATGAAACTTTCTGCCGTGCGCGGGGTTGTGGAAGGAAAGCGGGTCGTGATGGTCGATGATTCCATTGTGCGCGGCACAACGAGTCAACGGATTGTGCAGTTGTTAAAGGATGCAGGTGCCGCCGAAGTGCACGTGCGCATCAGTGCCCCGCCGATTATTCGGCCGTGTTTTTATGGCATTGACACCTCAACCTCCGATGAATTAATCGCAGCCAATTATACGACGGAACAAATGCGGGAGAAGATGGGTGCGGATTCTTTACGCTTTTTATCGGTCGACGGCTTGAAGGCAGGCATCGGTAGAGACGCTTCACAGCCCAATTGTGGCCAGTGTCTCGGGTGTTTTACCGGTCAGTATCCAACGGCAATCCCGAATGAAAAAAATGCTCTCGTCGGTTCGGGAAAAGGATAGGGGGACGGATGACGTGCGTGATGCATACAAAGAAGCAGGCGTGGACGTGGAGGCAGGCTATGAAGCCGTCTCCCGCATGAAAAAACACGTAGACAGTACAAAACGTTCCGGTGTACTCGGTGCCCTGGGCGGTTTTGGCGGCACGTTTGATCTTTCCGCGCTCGATTATAAACAGCCGGTGCTCGTGTCCGGGACCGATGGCGTCGGCACGAAACTGCTGCTCGCCATTGCTGCCGATCAGCACGGTACAATCGGGGAAGATGCCGTCGCCATGTGTGTCAATGACATCCTCGTTCAAGGTGCTGCGCCGCTTTATTTTCTGGATTATATCGCTGCCGGCAAGACCGACCCAGCGCGCATGGAGGCGATCGTCAAGGGCATCAGCAATGGCTGCCGGCAGGCGGGATGTGCGCTGATCGGAGGCGAAACGGCGGAGATGCCGGGGATGTACGGCGAACAGGACTATGATGTTGCCGGATTTGTCGTCGGAGCCGTGGAAAAGGAAGCCCTTATCACTGGGGATGATGTACAGACGGGCGATCGTTTGCTTGGTTTGCCATCTTCAGGTGTGCACAGCAATGGCTTTTCGCTTGTTCGGAAAATCATCGAGGATCAAGGTCTGGACTTGCAAAAAACCTACGCGCCTATGAACATGCCTCTAGGAGAAACGTTGTTAGCGCCGACGAAGATTTACGCCGGGGAAATACAGGCATTGCTTTCGGTACTTCCGGTGAGCGGTATGGCACATATTACCGGCGGAGGACTTTTGGAGAACGTTCCAAGGCTGTTGCCGGAGGGCCTTGGCGCGCATATCGATCCCGCGAGCTGGGAAAAGTCGCCGATTTTTCCTTTTTTACAGCGGGAGGGGCGTTTGAGTGACCAGGATATGTACGGGACCTTCAACATGGGGATTGGCTATGTCGTCGCGGTTAGACCGGAACGGGAACAAGAAGCGCTTGGGATTCTCGGCGATGCGTATGCCATCGGTACGGTCAATCGAACCGGAACATTGAGCCTTGAAGGGGTGTCGGTATGAAGATCGCGCTGTTGGCCTCCGGGACAGGCAGCAACGTGGAAGCAATTTTGCAAGCGCACGAGGAGAAGCAATTCGATGCAGAGCCCGCCTTCGTGTTTAGCGACCGTCCGAACGCGTCTGTGTTGGATAAAGCGAAACGTTATGGAGTGCCTGTACACACGCTTCGGCCTCGGGACTTTGACAGCAAGCAGCAATATGAAGAAGCATTGCTGCATCTTCTGGAAAAATACGATATCCAATGGGTTATTTTGGCCGGATACATGCGTTTGCTGGGAGCAACGATCGTCGAGCCGTACGCCCGCCGCATCGTAAATATTCACCCGTCCCTGTTGCCGGAGTTTCCGGGGCTCGATGCTGTCGGACAAGCATTGAATGCCGGTGCGGAAGAAACAGGCGTGACCATTCATTATGTGGACGCCGGTATGGATACGGGAGAAGTGATCCGCCAAAAGAGAGTCCCGATCATGCCGGGCGAGACGAATGGTTCATTGGAAGAAAAAATAAAACAGGTGGAGCATCAATTGTATCCGGAAACGTTGCAAAACCTTTTCAGGAAGGGGTTCTAGTGAGATGAAACGACGGGCTTTGATAAGTGTCAGTGATAAAACGGGGCTTTCCGATTTTGCAAAAGCCTTGCAGGAAGCGGATTTTGAGGTTATTTCAACGGGAGGGACACAGCGTGCGCTAGAAGCGGCAGGCGTACGGGTGGTCGGTATATCCGAAGTGACGAATTTCCCGGAAATTTTGGACGGGCGGGTGAAGACGTTACATCCGCTGATTCACGGCGGTCTATTGGCCGACCGGGAAAAGGAAGCACACCGACAAGCATTGCAAGAACACGCGATTGAGCCGATCGATCTCGTCGTCGTGAACCTCTACCCTTTTAAAGAGACAATCAGCAAAGAAGGTGCTGAAGATGCGGACGCGATTGATAATATTGATATCGGCGGTCCGGCCATGTTGCGGGCGGCTGCGAAAAATCATGCCCATGCAGCGGTCGTGACAGATCCCGAGGACTATCCCCGGGTGTTGGAAGAAGCCCGTAACAACGGCATTCGTTTCGAGACCCGCAGGCATTTGGCGGCGAAAGCCTTCCGTCATACCGCGGCATATGATGCGTTAGTCGCCGAGTATATGACCGAAGAGGCGTTTCCGGAAACGATGACGCTCACGTATGAAAAAAAACAGACACTGCGTTACGGAGAAAATCCGCATCAAGGCGCTTCGTTTTATCAGCATCCGTTACCGGCGGATTCATCTATAGCGGCTGCCAAACAGTTGCACGGAAAAGAACTTTCTTACAACAACATCAATGATGTGAACGCCGCGTTTGCTCTTGTATCCGAATTCAGCGATACGAAGGCGGCTGTCGCGGTAAAGCATACGAATCCGTGCGGAGTTGGCATCGCCAATACGTTGTCGGCTGCTTTTGAAGAAGCCTATGCTGCCGATCCTGTTTCCATTTTCGGCGGGATTGTCGCGTTGAATGATACGGTGGATGCCGATACTGCGGAACAATTGGCGACCATCTTCCTGGAAGTGATCATCGCGCCGGATTACAGTCATGATGCATTAGAGCTATTACAGAAAAAGAAAAACATTCGTCTTTTGAAGGTGGATATGGCGGGTGGCGGAAATGTTTCCCACGCGCTTACATCAGTGAGTGGCGGGATGCTTGTACAGGAAGACGACGTGAAAGGCTTGGCAGATACGGATGTGAAGGTGGCGACAAAGCGCGCGCCCACAGCCGAAGAATGGCGTAGTCTGGAATTTGCGTGGCGCGTTGTTAAACACGTGAAATCAAATGCCATCGTCTTGACGAAAGGCAGCCGTACCGTCGGTGTTGGTGCCGGGCAGATGAATCGGGTGGGGGCAGCTGAAATTGCGATCGCACAAGCCCAATCCGAGACGCAAGGAAGCGCGCTCGGTTCCGATGCATTTTTTCCCATGAAAGATACGGTGGAAACCGCGATGAAAGCAGGCGTAACGGCGGTCATTCAACCCGGTGGTTCCAAGCGGGACCAAGAATCGATCGATGCCGCCGATGAAGCAGGGATTACAATGGTGTTCACCGGTATGCGGCATTTCAGACACGCGTGAGAGGGGAAGCGATAAGATGAATGTTTTAGTCGTTGGCAGCGGTGGCCGCGAGCATGTTCTTGCCTGGAAACTGAACACAAGCCCGACCGTGGATCGCGTTTATGTAGCGCCGGGAAATCCGGGGATGGATCACGTGGCCGAACGTTTGCCCGTGAATGCAACCGATGGAGAAGCGTTGGCGGCGGCAGCGAAGAAACACGGGGTGGAACTGACCGTCATCGGTCCGGAAGCGTCGCTTCTTGCAGGTGTGGCTGATGTCCTTGACCGGGAAGGGTTAAACGTATTCGGGCCAAAAAAGGATGCCGCCCGCATCGAAGGCAGTAAATCCTTCGCAAAAGATATAATGAAAAGGTACGGCATCCCTACGGCAGCATATGCCGTGTTTGCCGATTATGAAGAGGCTTGTGCCTATGTGAAAGACAAAGGCGCGCCTATTGTGGTTAAAGCGGACGGTTTGGCGGCCGGGAAAGGGGTGACGGTCGCCATGACGATGCAGGAAGCGTTTGATGCATTGGCGGATGTATTGCTGGATAACGCTTTCGGATCCGGCGCGAAAGTCGTCCTTGAGGAATACTTGCAAGGGGAAGAGATTTCCTTGATGGCTCTAGTGAACGGTGACACGGTTCTTCCGCTTGAGGAATCCCAGGATCATAAACGAATCTATGATAACGGCGAGGGATCGAATACCGGCGGAATGGGCGCTTATTCCCCCGTGTCTCATGTCGGAACGGAAGTGGTCGAAGAAGCAGTTGACGCAGTGCTTCGGCCGGCGGCAGCGGCGATGGTCACGGAAGGTGTTCCGTTTACCGGTGTATTGTATGCCGGCTTAATGTTGACCGAAGACGGCCCGAAAGTGATTGAATTTAACGCTCGTTTCGGCGATCCGGAAGCACAGGTGATTTTACCGCGCCTGGAGGACGATCTCTCAGCCGTCTTAATGGACGTGCTCGATCATCGTGAGGTTGAGCTTTCTTGGAAGCCGGACGCAATGCTTGGGGTAGTGGCCGCGGCGAACGGATACCCGGGTTCCTATCAAAAAGGATTGCCGGTGCCGGGTGATATGACTTTTGATGTGGAAGACAGCATCATATTTTACGCCGGTGTTGATGGAAAGAGAAATGAGCTCCGGAGTAGCGGGGGGCGGGTGTTTTTATTGGCGTCCTTTGGAGAGACGATAGAAACTGCACAAAATAAGGTGTATGAACGTTTGGACGCTTTGAATCTTGAAGGCTATCATTACCGCAAGGATATTGGCAGTCGCGGGGTCAAGGTAGAGTAATACATTAGATCGTAAAGAGCGAGGGATGCGAGAAAATTTGAAAAGGACAACTTTTTGATCCTTGTCTAATTGTGTCCTTACACATTGCCGATAGCTCTT
This sequence comes from Salicibibacter halophilus, assembly GCF_006740705.1. Lineage (GTDB taxonomy): Bacteria > Bacillota > Bacilli > Bacillales > Marinococcaceae > Salicibibacter > Salicibibacter halophilus. Next base: position 3,443,366 of record NZ_CP035485.1, read on the forward strand.
GCATTATAATGTTTTTCAAAAAAACAGCTGAACTTCGCCCTAAAAAACTCCGTATCACTGCCGAAGTGTTACGGAGTTGAACGTTCATAGTCAAAGCATCCAAACAGCCAAAATTGAAGCAACAACAATTCCAATCAACACGGGGACAAGATTTTGTCTCACGAGTTCGGCGGGTTTCACGCCGGCGATTCCGGCATCTGCCGCAGCGCCAAACGCCCAGGCCGCGAGTGTGCCGCCACCGACGAAAATCGTCACGACTTGCCCTAAGGAAGCGAGGACTGCGACATCCATTCCCGTTGCTTGCCCGAGAGCGGCCGAAAGGCTGCCTACAAGCGGCAATCCGGAAAAACCGGATCCATCTAAGCCGGCAAGTATAGCGATTACCACTATACCTATGACAAGCATGGCAGGGCTGCCGTCAATATATTGCGAGAGAGACTCGCCGAGGTCGAAGAGAAATCCAGGTGCACCTTCCCCCAGAACCGCTTCCGCATGATCCGGGTGACCAAGGAAAAAGAATCCGGCCAACGGAATAATTGGCGCGAAGATTTTGAGTGCGAAGAAGAACCCTTCTTTCATGTATTCCACGACATTGCTCATCCCTTGAATGCCGCTTTTGACTAACGTCGCGATCATCATCAGAAAGACAGCAGTCCCTCCGAGGAGGGCGGTGGCTTCTTGGCCCTGAATCGCCTCTTCAGGGTGAAAAATCGCGCGATAAAGCATAAGCCCAACAATCGTCAGCAGCATGAGCGGGACAAATAGTGCCATCGTTTTTGAGATTTTTGGATTCCCCTGATACGTGTTTGTCGTTTTGACATCCAGCGCAGTCTCATCCGCTTTCCATTTCCCTTTTTTCATCCCCCTTTTGATCGTGAAAAACGCGATAGGAATCGCGACGAAGCCGACGACGAAAGAAAATAAAGCCGTATAGGGCAAAATTTCTCCAATATCCAATCCAGCGGCAGCAGCTGTTAGATTCCCGGCGCCTTGAACAACGAGGTCGCCCGATAATGCCATCCCGTGTCCGAACAAGTTAACTGCGACTGCTGCACTGATAGCAGGCAAGCCGGATTTGACGGCAATAGGGATCAAAACCGTCCCGACGAGTGCAATCGCGGGTGTCGGCCAAAAGAAAAGCGAGGCGATGTACATCGTAATTCCAAGAACAAAGAAGGAGGTCGTTGGATTAATCATCAGTTTTTTTATCGGAGAAAACATCAACTCAGCGGCACCGACTGCCCGCAACGCTTGCAACATCGCGACCATCAAAGTAATAATCAACATGATGTCGAACAGTTCAATGCCCGCGTTCATAAAAGCAAGAAAGACAGCTTGCGCAGAGGAAACCAAACGGTCAATGGCGCCCAAGTCTGTATAGTAAAAAAAAGCAAGCAGAAACGTCCCGAGCATGACCGGAAAAACAACATTTTTTCTCCAAAGGATAAAAATAAACACTGTGGCAATTACAATAAGAAAAAATACGTGTGTGAATTCCATGATAACCCCCTTTATAGGACGATCACACGATTAGGCGTCTATACGATAAGATATGATGGCGGGGGTTAAATGTGTTAGGCATCTTTTTATGCCGAGAGAGGGGGTCAGGTGTTTGGGTCCGACACGGGAATAACTCTTTTTCAAAGAAAACTTGTTGCATTCTTGTCACCTGCTTTTCCCATTACATACCTGAAATATGTTACGATGAAATTAGTATGAAAAAATCAGGATCGTTTGAATAGAAAAGAGCAGGTGATGAATCATCCATCCTTCATTCTCGCTATGGAACAAGCAATCAAAACGTAGGCAAATCAGCGTTGTTCGTGGAGAAAAATCCCCGACGCAAGTGATCACAAATGCTACGTATCTGAACAGCGGCCGCAAACAATGGACGAAAGCGAACATATGGATTTACCATGACCGTATCGTCTACGTCGGTGATGCGTTACCGGCGAATTCACCGGAAATAAATTGGTACGATGCCCGTGGGCAATTTATCGTTCCCGGCTATATCGAACATCACGCGCACCCATTTATGTTATATCACCCCCGTGCTTTTGCGGATTATGCCCTGAAACGCGGAACGAGCACAATCTTCAATGACAATCTAATCTTGTTCATGCACTTGGGAAAAAAGAAAGCGCTTTCTTTCATCAGTGAAATGGGAGAAGGGCCTTCCTCGCTGTACTGGTCTGCCAGGGTAGACGCACAAACGGAAACGAATGATGAAAATCGTTTGTTCACTCCGAAAAACATTGAGGATTGGGTGAACCATCCGCTCGTTGTCCAGGGTGGAGAATTCAGCGGGTGGCCGCGAGTCATTGCAGGGGACGACACAGTGCTCCATTGGGTTGAACAATTGAAAAAAGGACATAAACCTATGGAAGGCCATTTGCCAGGGGCATCGGAAAAAACATTGGCACAGCTCGCGTTGCTTGGTGTGATGAGTGACCATGAGGCGATCACCGGGGAGGAAGTGCTGCGCAGACTGGACGCCGGCTATGTGACGACCTTGCGACATTCCTCGCTGCGCCCTGATTTGCCCCATTTGATCAAGGAATTGAAAGAAGCGGGGATTACCGATTATAGTCGATTCCTCCTTACGACCGACGGTGGAAGCCCGACGTTTTATGAGCCCGGGGTCATGGATGCTCTGTTAAAAATTGTTCTTGAAGCAGGCATCGATCCATTGGCCGCCTATGAAATGGTTTCGTATAACGTTGCCCGTCATTATGGGATCGAAGACATGCACGGCATGATCGCCCCCGGGAGGGTGGCACATCTCAATTTTCTCATGGACGTGCAAGACCCTACCCCAATCTCGGTAATGGCAAAAGGCGAGTGGATTGTGCAGGAAGGGCGTGTCGTAAACGAGCCGGAGCCCTTCGAATGGGGACCGTATATCTCTGATCAAAAGGGCATCATCTGGGATTTGGAAGAAGAAGACATGCATTTTTCCATGCCGATGGGAATTCATCTAGTCAATAATGTTTTATTAAAGCCTTATCACATTGATATTGACGCAACAAAAGAAACCCTCGGAAAGGAACACGATCAATGTTACTTCGCCATGATTGATAAAGATGGAAAATGGCGGATGAATACGATATTAAAAGGGTTTGCCACCCATCTAGACGGTTTGGCGACTACATTTTCGATCACCGGTGATGTCATCATGATCGGAAAAAAGAAAGCAGCCATGAAAAAAGCGTTTGATCAATTGAAGGCATCCGGCGGCGGATTATTTATTGAAAATGACCGGGAAGACCTTCGCTTTCAGCTTCCACTCCCTTACTTTGGGGTGATGGCTGACTTGTCTATGGAGGAAGTTATGGAAAGGCATGCAGCTTTCGTTCACATTTTGAAAGCATGCGGCTATCCTTATGACGATCCGTTGTATAGCATCTTTTTCTTTTCAGCAACTCATTTGCCTTATGTACGCACGACAGCAAAAGGGATTTATGACGTACACAAAAAAAGCGTTCTCTTTCCTACGATAATGCGTTAAAATAGAAAAGGGTGAAATCGGAGCGGCTATGCTCTGAAAAAGGATGATTGCAGGCGCCGGAGGTCGGTGAAGCCTTTTTACAGCAGTCGGTCTTGACCGGTGTGCGTTAAAACCATTAGAAAGGATGGAAAACCCTCTCTAATGGAAGTTTCACTTTATCTGTGAAAGAGAGGATTGCTATGCAAATTGATAAATTACGCGGCAAAGAAATGGATCAACTATTTCACGCGATATTATCTTTAAAAGATATCGAGGAATGCTATCAATTTTTTGATGATCTTTGCACGATTAACGAAGTACAATCACTCGCCCAGCGGCTGGAAGTGGCTCGTATGCTCCAGGCAGGGAAGACTTACCATAAAATTGAAGTGGAGACGGGAGCAAGCACAGCTACCATCAGCCGTGTGAAGCGTTGCCTCAATTACGGAAATGACAGTTATCAATTGGCGCTCAGCCGCGTACACGGCGAATAAATAAAGCCCCGGGCACAGCTATCCGTCTGCCCGGGGCTTTATTTATTCGCTATATAAGACTGTGGATGGAGGGCGTAGGCAAATGGACCAGTACGACGGAGCTTGTCTTTGCATAAAGTATAGGAATCCGGTTTAAAGGAGGCTATACGATGTTTGGAAAGCACCCGGAAGCCCCAGGTCCGCATTCTCCATTTTCGGCCGCCGGCTCCGCTTGCCCCGGTTTGGTCCCATTTGTGCAAACGTATGTCGTACCGGAAGTTCAAACGGTCCAAACACATTTCATTAAACATCACGTCTACAAGTATGTCCGTTATTATCCGCACACGCATTCATTTGAACAACGTGCACATGTACACCAAAGATGGGAGCCGGCGGGTGCACAAGGTTACCGCTCAGCAACGGAATATCCCTACAAAAATACGTTATATTGACATAAAAAAACCCATCGAAGGGCGGTGGCCTTTCATGGGTTTCAAGCATTATATCTTGGCGGTCGTCCGTTGGTTTTCGATCCAGGGGATAACGTTATCGGTAACGGTATCCAAAAACGCGATTGTGTCCTCATCAGCGAGATTGCCGTCTTCGTCAAGTTTTGTGTGCACTTGTCCGATGCACACTTCGTTCCCGGGGAGGAGCGGTGAGGACAAGCCCGGAGCAAAAAGAATATCGCGCAAATGGGCTTGGGCTTTTGCCGTACCGAGCGCCCCCATGGAAGCGCCCATGATCCATGATGGTTTCCCGATCATGACTTGATCAACCCGTGAGAGCCAATCGATGGCGTTTTTTAGCGCACCGGGGATGGTCGCGTTGTACTCAGGGGTTACCCACAGAACGCCATCTGCATCCTCCACTTTCTTTTTAAACGCAGTTACTTCCTGTGAAGGGGTGTTTTCCTTATCTTGGTTATAAAACGGAAGGTCTCCGATGTTTAGGATTTTCAGATTAAATCGATCGGCATACCGTTTTTCCATATGTTTTGCGATTTTGTAATTATATGAGTCTTGCCTTGTGCTTCCGACAATGGCAACGATGTTCATCAAAAATCCCTCCGTCGTGATGTGAATAACATTAGTGGTCAATGACCATACGGTCCATTATAATCGAACGACGTTGAAGATCGCGAGTCATTTGCTTTGCCAAAATTTTCATCTTCAAAAGTGTCTTTCGTAGGGAAAGACTCTTGGGAAGGATGGTATTGATTTAAAAACGTGCCACCGGAGACATCTTTAACCGTATACACAACGATAAAAGCGTTCGGGTCAATATCGTATATCATTTGTTTTAAATGGAACAATCGTTGTTTTTCAATCACGATATAGACCATTTGGTGTTTCTTTTGTGAAAAACTTCCATATGCTTCATAAATGGTAGCGCTTGAATTCATTAAACGAATGACAGCATCAGAAATGTCGTTGCCTTTTGTGGAAATGACATTGAGGGCTTTCCTTGATTGAAACCCTTCCAGTACGTAATCGGTAATTTTTTTGCCGGCATATAGCGCGACAATGGTGTACATCGCAAAGAGCGGGCCGATAATAAAAATTCCGACCACCACGATGATCGCATCGAGGACAAAGTTTGCGCCTGTCAGTTCCCATCCGAATTTATGGTTAAGCATGCGGGCGACGGTGGAGGTGCCCCCGGTTGTACTGCCTGCCTGAAAGATGAAGCCGAAACCAGCGCCGGTAAACACACCGGTAAATATTGCCGCCAGTAAAGGGTCCCCCATTGGTTGGCCCCAATCTTCCATTAAGTAAACAAAAAGAGAAAATAACGGCACATTTAATAGAGATTTATAAATCATGTGTGTCGGCAATACCCGGTAGCCAATCCCCAGAAGAACAGCGTTAAAAATGAAGGTAACAATCGCCGGGGAAAATCCAAATGCGTAGAAAAGCAATAAGGCAAGCCCTGCGATGCCCCCTTCCGCTAAATTGTTGGGCATGGCAAACTGCGTGATCGACAAGGCGAACAAAAACGTTCCGAATGTTAAAAACAATAGGTTTTTCAAAGCAAGATCCCTCCTTTACCGGTATGCCCTTATTCGCTTTTCAATAATCTCACATCTATCATATTTTTATAGAAGAAACAAGCTATGGCATAGAAGACCTGCGGGGTCAATTGAAAATCGAACAAATGTTTGATATCATAGGTGTATAACTTCCCAGCTTAAGAAACGGAAGAATTTCTGCTATAATATAAGCTTGGGAACCATTCGGAAAGGCTGAATGTTTTCCACCTTTTGCATGAGCATATATAATACCGAGGGCGGGGTCTCGAAACCCCAATCACCAATTCGAAGCGGAGGCTTTCCGAAATGATGGAAGAAATGAAGGCCTGGCGTCACGCGTTTAAAGTCGATCCGGGGCGGCCATTTTCCGAGCAATGGCTCGCGGAGATTTGTGAGTCGGGAACAGACGTGGTTATTGTTGGAGGCACAGAAGGAACGACAGTTGACAATGTAACGGAATGTTTAGCGGCTGTAAGACGTTTTTCAGTGCCGTGTGTATTGGAAGTGACAGAACTCGAGGCACTCACGCCCGGATTTGACGCTTATTTGATTCCGGTTGTCTTAAATGCCCATCATCCGGCATTTATCAGCGGTCTTCACCAACAAGCACTGAAAGCCCACGGCCAGTTCCTTAAAACGGCCGACGTCTTGGGCGAAGGATATTGCATTATGAATCGTCATTCCAGCGCAGCAAGGCGAACAGATGCTGACGCGGCATTGGATATGGACGATATCGTCGCTTTTTCCCGTTTTTCCGAAAGTGTTTTGCGGATGCCAATCTTTTATCTTGAATACAGCGGTACATATGGAGACATTGAAGTTGTAAAAAAGGTAAGCCAAACGCTTGAGCACGCCCGGTTATTTTACGGTGGAGGAATACAAACGGCAGAACAAGCGGTTGATATGGCCAAATGGGCGGATACGGTTGTCGTAGGCAACGCCCTCTATGAAAATAAAGAAGAAGCTTTGAAGACCGTAAACGCAGTGAAGGAAACAAAAAGGAAAACCAACAAGCGCTAAGGATGTGCGTGTAATGCAACGAAATATGATTGAACAATTACTCGAAGGATTAAATCCGGAACAACAGCGGGCGGTGAAAAAGACAGAAGGTCCGCTCTTAATCATGGCCGGTGCCGGAAGTGGGAAAACGCGTGTGCTCACCCACCGGATTGCTTATTTGGTCCGGGAAAAAGGGGTGGCACCTTGGAACATTCTCGCGATCACCTTTACGAATAAAGCGGCGCGAGAAATGAAGGAACGTGTGGGGCAATTGATCAGCGGGGTGGCCGACAGCATTTGGATGTCGACGTTTCACGCCTTATGCGTGCGGATATTGCGTCGGGATGCTGACCGTATCGGCATCAACCGCAATTTTTCCATTTTGGACGCTACCGATCAGCAATCGGTCATCAAACAAATCCTAAAAGATCAAAACCTGGACGCTAAAAAGTTTCCGCCCAGGACACTGCTCGGCATGATTAGCGGTGCCAAAAATGAGCTGATCAGCGCCGCCGAATACGCCAAAAATGCAAATGGGCCTTTTGAGGAAGTGGCTGCCGATGTTTATAAAGAATATGCACGGCGTCTTCGGATCAATCACGCCCTTGATTTTGACGACCTGATCATGACGACGATCCGTCTTTTTCGCGAAGTCCCCGAGGCGTTGGAATACTATCAGCGCAAGTTCCAATACATCCATGTGGACGAATATCAGGATACGAACAAGGCGCAATATATGCTTGTGAAGCAACTCGCCGCGCGTTTTCGCAACATCTGTGTCGTCGGTGACTCAGATCAATCCATTTACAAGTGGCGTGGAGCGGATATCGGCAACATCCTTTCTTTTGAAGAAGATTACGAGGAAGCCGAGATGATTTTACTGGAACAAAATTACCGTTCCACAAAAACAATCTTATCGGCGGCCAATGAAGTGATCAAAAATAACAGCGGGCGCAAGCCGAAAAATTTATGGACCGAAAATAAAGATGGAACCCGCATTCATTTTTATGAAGCTATGGATGAACGTGAGGAAGCGTTTTATGTCGTTAATCAGATTAAAGAAGCGGCACAAGCGAAGCAGCAGGGTTATCAGGATTTTGCGATCCTTTATCGCACAAATGCCCAGTCGCGTGTGATGGAAGAATTGTTCGTCAAATCGAATATCCCCTACCAAATGATCGGTGGCACAAAATTTTATGACCGCAAAGAAATTAAAGATGTGCTTGCCTATCTAAGGGTGATCGCCAATCCTGATGATGATATCAGCTTGCGGCGGATTATTAATGTCCCTAAGAGAGGGATTGGAGCGACAACGGTTGATAAAGTGGCTGCCTATGCGAACAATCAGGACTTAAGCATGTATGGCGCCCTCCTGGAATCTGAACAGATCGGCCTTTCAGCAACAGTGACGAATAAGCTTCTCGGCTTTGCGGAGCACCTGAACAACTGGATAAGTCAGCAAGAATATTTATCGGTGCTCGATATTATTGAGGATGTATTGGAAACCTCCGGCTATCGGGAGGCGCTCAATGATGAAAAGACATTGGAGTCCCAAAGCCGCCTTGAAAATATTGATGAGCTTCTCTCCGTGGCGCAAGAGTTTGAAAAAAGAGAGGAAGACAAGTCGTTGATCGCCTTTTTGACCGACCTTGCATTGGTCGCGGATATTGACCGTCTCGATGATGAGGAAGAAGGACAGCAAGAAACGGTAACGATGATGACGCTGCATGCCGCCAAAGGGCTGGAGTTCCCCACCGTTTTTTTAATCGGGATGGAGGAGGGGATCTTCCCCCATAACCGTTCTTTATTTGAAGAAGAAGAGATGCAAGAAGAACGCAGACTGGCGTATGTGGGAATGACACGCGCGGAAGAACACTTGCATTTAACAAAAGCTTTGTCCCGACGCCTTTACGGACGCGCGCAAATGAATCCGGGTTCGCGGTTTATCAATGAAGTGCCGGGAGATTTATTTGAAACCGCGCCGGACTCGCCAAATAATGTCTCCATCAATGCCGAGTCCAACATGAATGGGGCGCGAAAACATGGGAAGGTGACTACGACGACGCGGACGGGCGGAGAAACACATGCTTGGAAGGTGGGAGACAAAGCGGACCACCGTAAATGGGGAACAGGTACGGTGGTCGCTGTAAAAGGGGAGGATGAAGACCAAGAGTTGGATATTGCATTTCCCGAAGAAGGCATAAAACGCCTCGTTGCCAAATTCGCCCCGATCACACGCCAATAAGAAAGGAAGACCGGCTATGGCTATAGATCAAGATGCAGAAACGCGCGCGGAGGAACTGCGTGAACGGTTGCATCGCTATAATTACCATTATCATGTGCTCGATGATCCTATCGTTCCTGATGCAAATTATGATGAAGACATGCGGGAACTCATACAGCTTGAAGAAAAGTCTCCCGCTTTGAAACGTGAGGATTCCCCGACCATGCGCGTTGGCGGGGAAGTGCTTTCCGGATTTCAAAAAGTTCGTCATGAACGGCCGATGTTAAGTCTCGGGAATGCTTTTAACGAGCAGGAATTATGGGATTTTGACCGCCGCGTGCGCCAGGGACTGTCGCCGCAAGACGATGTGACGTATAGCTGTGAACTTAAAATCGATGGCCTCGCGGTTGCCCTCACCTACGAGAATGGCCGATTGGTTCGCGGCGCGACAAGAGGCGATGGCCAAATCGGCGAAGATATTACGTCAAACCTGAAAACCGTGGGTTCAATTCCGTTGCGTCTTAATGAAACAGCAAGCCTTGAAGTGCGCGGGGAAGTTTTTATGCCGGAACATTCGTTTCGACGCCTAAATGAGGCGAAAGAACAACGAGGCGAAGCGTTATTTGCCAACCCGCGAAACGCGGCGGCAGGTTCTCTCAGGCAGTTGGACCCCAAAATTGCGGCTGCTCGGAATTTGGACATTTTTCTCTATGCCATCAGTGACGATCGCGGGGAGGGAGTGACCTCCCACGATGAGGCGATTGCTTATATGAAATCGTTAGGATTAAAAGTGAACCCCGAAAACCGGCACGTCGGTTCGATGGAAGAAGTAATCGCCTATGTTCATCACTGGATCGAGAAACGGAAGGACCTTCAGTATGAAATTGACGGCATCGTGATTAAGGTAGATAGCCTGAAACAGCAAGATGAACTTGGTTTTACAGCCAAAAGCCCCCGTTGGGCGATTGCCTACAAGTTTCCGGCAGAAGAAAAAATGACGACGTTAACCGGCATCGAATTGTCGGTGGGACGAACCGGAGTCGTAACCCCGACCGCTCATCTTGACCCGGTAACGGTCGCCGGAACAACGGTGCAGCGAGCTTCCCTTCACAACGAGGAACTTATTCGGGAAAAAGACATTAAAATCGGAGACCAAGTAATTATTAAAAAAGCAGGAGACATTATTCCGGAAGTTGTACGTGTTTTGGAAGAGGCACGTACGGGGAAGGAAAAGAATTTTTCAATGCCGACGGAGTGTCCGGAATGCGGGAGCGAGCTTGTCCATTTGGAAGAGGAAGTCGCTTTACGCTGTATCAATCCTCGGTGCCCGGCGCAAATTCGAGAAGGATTGATCCATTTTGTCTCCAGAAATGCCATGAATATTGACGGGCTCGGAGAACGGGTGATTACACAACTGTTTCATCACCATCTCGTTGCTGATATTTCCGACTTATACACCTTGCAATATGAAGAATTAGTCAAGCTTGAACGCATGGCCGATAAATCAGTGAATAATTTGCTTGCGGCAATTGAAGCGTCTAAAGACAATTCGCTGGAACGATTGCTGTTTGGGTTGGGCATTCGTTTTATCGGCGTGAAAGCGGCCGACACACTCGCCCGCCATTACAAAACGATGGAAGCCTTGCAAAGCGCATCATCGGAAGATATTCAGGCGGTGCCGGAAATCGGGCACAAGATGGCAGAGGCGGTCGAACAATATTTTCTGCAATCTGAAGCGGCGGACATGCTAAATCGTTTAAAAGAATCTGGCGTGAACATGACATATAAAGGAAGCACAGGGAGTGAATCGGATAAGTTCCAAGCTCAAACGTTTGTGCTTACGGGTAAGCTGGAACACTGGACGCGCGATGAGTTAAAGGAAATCATTGAAGCGAACGGCGGAAAAGTGACTTCAAGCGTCAGCAAAAACACAGACGTGCTTATTGCCGGGGAAGATGCCGGCTCCAAGAAGGACAAAGCCGAGGAGTTAGGTGTGGAGATATGGGGTGAGGAGCGGGCGCTTGAAGAATTCGAGTAAGCCGAAGGCGACGCTTCTTGTGCGAGAGAGAGGGGGAGTTGGATGAAAAGAAGGATGTTGGCGATAGGTTTAGCTTTGCTTCTTGTTCTTTCCGGTTGTGCAGATTTTTTGGGTACGGGCGAGGAAACCGCAGAGACCGAAGAAGGGGAACAACAACAGGAAACGGCAGACGTGGGGGCGCCGGTTCCCAGTTTGTCGGAATACTACCGAAATGTTTTTCCGAATGGGGAATATGAATCCGGAGAAGTCAGAGGTTATACATCAGGGGAAGGCTGCTACTCGGGCACCGCTTATAACCGGTTGGATTTGGAAAGGTTGGAAATAGGGCTAAGTGAACTATCCTCGGAAACGTTTTCGCCGGAAGATTATTTTATACAAGAAGGACAGTTTATAGCAAGCGAGGAGATGAATGCTTGGCTGGCCCGATATGAGGAGCCGGATGAAGATGATGAAGAAGAAAATGCTGGCCTCGGGTTAAATCCCCCACTTGAAGATGGGGGTAGTTTTGAAGAGCAACATAGCAATAATCCATGCGTACTATCTCATATTATCGAACAAAACTATCACATCGAAAATGACGATGGAGAACTGCAACTGGGTGGTGTTGCGGTTGCACTGTCTTTAAACAGTATCTATTATTTCCGCGAGCAAGACGAAGACGGCAACTACGGCCCATGGTATGATGAAGAGATTTCAGAAGACGAGGCATTGGAAGCGGGCGAGGAAATGGCGGAAGAAATCGTCAACCGGTTGCGTTCGGGTGAGCGTGAAGAAGGGATGTTGAGTGATGTACCAATCGTCATTAGCCTATTCCGGGAAGCGCCGCGAAATTCGACCACACCGGGGGAATTTATCGCGACAGCGACTGCTGAAGCGGGAAACGATCTAGGCAGCTGGGAAACGTTGAATGAAGAGCATTACTTTTTTCCATCCGAAGGAGCGCTTAATAATGCCCCTGAAGACGCGGAGCGCTTTAACCAGTTCACCGAAGCGTTAAATAGTTATTTTAGCGACCATATAGGTGTTACCGCCCGAGGCCACTATCAGGGCAATGAACTCGAGCGCCTCACTATCGAGGTGCCGATCCGGTATAACACCAAAATGGAGACAATCGCGGTGATCCAGCAAGCAGCAAGCGAACTGGAGGAACATTTTCCAACGGACATTGATGTAACGATGACTGTAACAACTAATGATCAGACAGAAGCACTGATTACGAGAGAGAGCGGAGAAGACCTGGATGTGCACATTTATGAATAAAAGCAAAGGGGTGCCGAACTTCCGGCATAGAGGAAGTTTTTGCTCACGTCTCCGTGTTTTGATATGATCATAGTATTGCCCAACCTATTTATTGAGAGGTGAACAGCTGTGGCTGAGATCACAAAAGAACAAGTGAAGCATGTGGCGGACCTTGCACGCTTAACGTTTAGCGATGATGAGCTTGAAACATTTGCCAAACAAATGGACGATGTAATTCAATATGCAGAACGCCTTAATGAACTGGACACCGAAGATGTCGTGCCTACGACACACGTCATGGATGTGCGAAATGTCCTGCGTGAAGATGAAGCGCGCCCGTCCATGAACCGAGAAGATGTGCTAAAAAATGCGCCAGCGTCAAAAGACGGCCAATTTGAAGTGCCGTCTGTCCTGGACTAAAGGAGTGAAAGCCGTGTCTTTTATGGATGAAACCATAACATCGATGCACAAGAAAATAAAAAATAAAGAAGTAAAAGTCTCAGAGCTGACAGAAAGTGCCTACGAAAGAATCCGGGACATTGATGATTCAGTGCAGGCATTTCTCACCTTGGATGAAGAAGGCGCGATGGCCCAGGCTCGAGCACTTGATGACCAAGTGGACCAAAGCGGGAAACAGCCGCTATTCGGGATCCCTGCAGGCATTAAAGACAATATTATGACCGAAGGGATGAAAACGACGTGCGCGAGCCAATTGCTTGACAATTTTAACCCGGTCTATGATGCAACGGTTATGAAACGCTTGCGCGAGCAAAACACCGTGACTGTCGGAAAATTAAACATGGACGAGTTTGCAATGGGCTCCTCCAACGAAAACTCCGGATATTATGTAACGAGAAATCCGTGGAATACAGACTATGTCCCCGGAGGCTCAAGCGGGGGGTCTGCAGCCGCAGTCGCCGCAGGAGAAGTGCCGTTTGCATTAGGCTCTGACACTGGAGGGTCCATTCGTGAGCCTGCGGCTTATTGCGGGGTGGTCGGCTTAAAGCCTACATATGGACGAGTTTCGCGTTACGGGCTTGTAGCGTTCGCTTCTTCATTGGATCAAATCGGTCCGATTACCCGTACAGTCGAAGATAATGCCTATGTCCTTCAGGAAATTGCCGGTCATGACGAGCGCGACTCTACATCTGTGGATGTGTCCGTGCCCGATTACCTGTCAGCACTTGAAGGCAACATTAATGGCTTGAGAATCGCCGTTCCGAAAGAGTATCTTGGAGAAGGGGTCGACGCCGGTGTTAAAGACCGGATTCAAGAAGCAATCCGCACATTGGAAGGAATGGGAGCGACATGTGAGGAAGTTTCGCTGCCTAATTCAAGGTACGCAGTGGCTGCTTATTACCTGCTCGCTTCTTCGGAAGCATCCGCCAACCTCGCGCGTTTTGACGGTATCCGTTACGGCGTTCGAAAAGACGGCGATGATTTATTGGATGTCTATAAAAAGACAAGGAGCGAAGGTTTCGGCAATGAAGTGAAACGCCGTATTATGCTGGGGACGTTTGCGCTTAGCTCGGGGTATTATGACGCGTACTACAAAAAAGCGCAAAAGGTGCGAACGTTGATTCGGGAGGATTACAACCAAGTGTTGCATAGCTTTGATGTGATTCTCGGGCCGACGGCCCCGACGACAGCCTTTAAAATCGGTGAGCAAAACGAAGACCCGCTTACGATGTATCTTAATGATATCTTAACCATCCCGGTGAATTTGTCGGGAAACCCGGCCCTGTCGATTCCTTGCGGCTTTTCAAATGGGCTTCCGGTTGGGTTGCAGTTGATCGGCAAGCCATTTGAAGAGCGCATTCTTTATCGTGTCGGTCACGCTTACGAACAAGAAACAGGACATTACAAACAAAAACCGGGATTATAAGGGGGCAGAGCTATGACATTCGATACGATTATCGGCTTGGAAGTACACGCCGAGTTAAAAACGAATACGAAAATTTTTTGCGGATGTTCCACGTCGTTTGGAGCGCCGCCGAATACACAAACATGCCCGGTTTGCCTCGGGCACCCGGGTGTTTTGCCGGTCCTTAACCAACGTGCCGTTGATTTTGGCATCAAAGCGTCACTGGCAACCGGTTGTGCGATCGCGGAACATACAAAATTTGACCGCAAAAACTATTTCTACCCGGACAACCCGAAAGCTTATCAAATCTCTCAATTCGACCAACCCCTCGGGGAGAATGGTTCGATTGAGATTGAAGTCGATGGAAAGAAAAAATCGATTGGCATTACCCGGATTCACATGGAGGAAGACGCGGGAAAATTAACCCATGATGATGAAGAGGATGCGTCGCTCGTCGATTTTAACCGCGCGGGAACGCCGCTTATCGAGATCGTTTCCGAACCGGATATTCGCACGCCGGAAGAAGCGTATGCCTATTTGGAAAAATTAAAGGCGATTCTCCAATATACGGAAGTCTCCGATTGTAAAATGGAAGAAGGGTCGCTCAGGTGTGATGCGAATATATCCTTGCGACCGAGCGGACAAGAAGAATTTGGAACCAAGACAGAACTGAAAAATCTAAACTCATTTGCCAACGTGCAAAAAGGGCTTGCTTTTGAAGAGAAACGTCAGGCAGAAGAACTTCGTGCAGGTAATGAACTTTTGCAGGAAACCCGGCGTTGGAACGATGAGCGCAAAGAAACCGTTTTGATGCGTGTGAAAGAAGGATCCGATGACTATCGTTATTTCCCGGAACCGGATCTCGTTAACCTTTATATCGATGCAGAATGGCAGGGAAGGATTGCAAAAGAAATCCCTGAACTTCCCGATGAAAGACAGGAACGGTATATAGCGGAATGGGAAATTCCTGCCTATGATGCCGGCGTGCTGACACAAGTGAAGGCAAGCGCGGACTTTTTTGAAGAGACGGTGGCCGCTGGCGCGGATGCTAAACAGGCCGCAAACTGGATGATGGGCGAAGTGAATGCCCATTTGAATGCCAATCATTTGGAGCTTGAAGATGTGGCTATGACACCTGCAGGCCTTGCCGAGTTGATCCATTTGATCGAAAAAGGGACCATTTCCAGCAAGATTGCCAAAAAGGTGTTCAAGACGCTGATTGAAGAAGGCGGCAGTCCCGAGCAAATCGTTAAAGATCAAGGGCTCGTGCAAATTTCCGATGAAAGTGAATTAAAATCCATTGTCGAAGGTATTTTGGAAGAAAACCCGAAATCCATTGACGACTTTAAAAATGGCAAAGACAAAGCGTTCGGCTTCCTCGTCGGCCAGACGATGAAAGCAACAAAAGGAAAAGCGAATCCGCAAGTCGTGAATAAATTGATTCAGGAAGGCATCGACGCGCGGTAAAAAGAAGCCAACCCTCTCTTTTATCCGAGAAGGGTTGGCCTATTTTTAGTAGGTAAGACCTGCATAAGTGCAACTAAGGCGTTGTCTAATGACTTCGGCAGCCGCTTCAACATCCGCGCCGATCATTATTGCAAAGTAGCCCGCGGCCACAAATAAAGCAATAAAAACCGGAGCAAGCCAAAAAGGGCGCCCGGTTCCGATGCTGTATACGCAAAGAAAAAGGGTGAAGAGCGCGGCAATGCCCAATAATACTGCCGGAACACTCGCGCTCCAGGTAACGGTTTCTCCGGTTGCCAAATCAATATCGATCATTTGCGCTGCGATGCCTGAGGTCTCTGTATACTCTAATGTCTCTGCTACCTCATGGGGCGGTTCCTGATCGGCCATAATTGCCGTAACGATGAAAACAACAACGAGCACGGCACTTTCCATTTGCAAGGAAAATCGCGGAGTATGCTGTTCTTGGTTCTCGAGTCTTTTTTTCATCAGGAAGCCGTGGGCAAAGCCATAAAAAACGAGCGGAAGAAACAGCAGGTGCTTGAGCAATTGCCATTGACCGTAAGAAAGCATCCAACTGTTCGTATATTCCGGTGTGAGCAGAAAAAGCATGCCTAATCCGCTCACGAATAAAAGTGACACCATCGTGATCGCAAACGGGGTAAACCAATCAAAAAAGGAAAGCCAACGGTCTTCTCCGATGGAAAGAAAGCCGATAACGAGTAAAACACCTGTCCAAGCCGCGGCCGCACTTATATGAAGGGCATCAAAAAGAAATCCCTGGTTGGAGAATGCTGCCGCATGGGAGCTCCAGGCCCAACCAAAAACCATGCCAATAGAGGGGATCAACAGTAGCCAGCGGCGTTTTTCTTTCAATACAAAGCGCCCCGCCAATGTAATGGCAAGGAATAAAAGAAAAGCGATGAAGCCTTGGCCGATCGTGTAGTCAAACAATACATCGATAAGGGCGGTTGGGAAAGGATCCGACGAAACGACAGCGGCCTGTTCCGTAATCACGCCGACTGGCAGAAAGCTAAAAACGATCATCACGACAGAGGTTGCCGGCAACGTGAAGGACGGTATGCGCAGCATCGGCCGTTTTTCTTTTGGAATGATTTCCAGGATGTGAATGCCAATGAAAATGGAAAACGCGATAAACACAGCAGCATTTGCAATTATGATCATTTTTAAGTCTTGTTCCTTCGAGAAATAAAGAACACTAATGCGCCGATAATAATGAGCATGAGGACAGCAGTTGTGATCCAGCCGCCGCCTCCCTCGGCCCCATCGATGGTTTCGGCTGCCGTTTTATTCTCCGCCCCGTCATCAGCAGGTTGGCCGGTTGTTTTATCTGCCGTGGCCTCTTCCACCGTTTCATTCTCGGCAGGACCGGCATTTTCAACATACGAATGGGCGTTGATGGTTGATGTAAACGTTACCGATAAAATAATGATTGCGGAAAGGAAAGCGGTATATTTGACAACATTCACTCTTATTCCTCCCAAAATGAGTTTTCGGTGTTTTTTCAGAACCCTTGGGGAAGTATGTATGAAAGAAGTCCATGACAATCTTCTAATATCGTAAAAGATCGCCAGTAACTATTTCAAGGAAAAGAAGATGAGGACGATAGATGTGCGAATATGTTCACAATCCGGTTGTGGGAAGGGGGGGGTGAAATCAAAAAACACGATGGATGTGCCCATCGTGCTTCATGCTTTCTTTTTATTCGTCACCATTGAATATGAGGACCAGCCGAGTACGGTGATTGCAGCAATTACCCCCAATATTTCCATCCAATGTATTTCCATATACCTGTCCCTCCTGCTAGCGGTCACCTTAATCTAAATCAAGGATAAGCTGTTTTTTTATTTACGTCAAGAGCAGGCTTAGTCTTGTACGTATACTATGTTCAAATTATAATGAAAATACAACCACTACGAAGAGGAAGGTTGTTTACGGTGGAAATTTTCATTTCGATTCTTGCCGTTGTCTTTGTTCTCTCGTTATTTTTTCTATTGTTAGCATCGTTGAATATCGCCGCCCATGCTTATATTATCAAGTCTGGAGCATCTTATCGAAAAATTTTGGGACACACGGTAATCCTCATGGCAATTGTTCTTGTGCTAGGGCTTATCTTTTGGAGTTTTTTATGGTGAAAAATGTCGTAATATTATAAGGGGGATTGTCATGGCAACTATACTGATCGCACCGGATTCGTTTAAAGAAAGCATGAGCGCGCGCCAAGCGGCAGAGGCTATGCAGGCAGGGTTCCGGCAAGCAGGCGCCAATCATGACTATCAGGTCGTCCCGATGGGGGATGGCGGGGAAGGAACGATGGAAGCCCTTACGACCAACCTCGAAGGGGTGTACCATGCCGTTCAAGTGGAAGGCCCAAATGGACAACTGGTGGAAGCGACTTACGCCGTATCGGCAGATGGAAAAACAGCCATTATGGAAATGGCACAGGCATCGGGACTTGATCATGTAGCGAAGCAGGATCGCGATGCCGGGGCGGCTTCGACTTATGGAACGGGTGAAATGATACGTGCCGCCCTCGATCAAGGCGTACATAAAATTATTCTCGGTATCGGTGGCAGTGCAACAAATGACGGCGGGGCGGGCATGATTGAAGCGCTCGGTGCACGTCTTTTAGATGATAAAGGAAATGCTGTTGCACGAGGCGGTACGGGACTTGAAAACTTGGCGGCCGTTGAAGTATCGGGATTAGACGATCGCTTGCAAAAAACGGAAATAGTCGTTGCTTGTGATGTGACCAATCCTTTGTTGGGCGAAGAGGGTGCCAGCGCTATTTTCGGACCGCAAAAAGGGGCGGGCACGGCAATGGTGCAACGACTCGACAAGGCGCTCGCGCATTTTCACGAACAAACGGTAAAAGCCACCGGGCATGATAAAAAAGAGGTTCCCGGTGCAGGAGCGGCCGGAGGCCTTGGCTATGGCTTGCTTGCTTATGTAAATGCCGAATTAAAACCTGGCATTGATCTTGTGCTGGAAGAGACGAATTTTCGCGTGTACGCCCGTCACGCGGATTTAATCATTACCGGCGAAGGAAAGATCGACGGCCAATCGGTGTACGGAAAAACACCGGTTGGCGTGGCGAAAGCGGGAAAAGAAAACGATGCGTTTGTGATCGCGATTTGCGGACAGCTCGGAGAAGGTTATGAAGAAGTGTATAGCCATGGCATCGATGCAGTCTTTAGCCTTGTGCCCGGGGCGGTCAGCGTGCAAGACGCGATGCAAAATGGGGCAAAATATTTGCAGCAAGCGACGCGAAACATCGCCGCGGTTTATAATAAGAAGTAAGCTCGTGGCGGCTGGTTCTTTATGATTGACCGGCTTTTCGATATAATAAACAGTCATAAGCAATCACGTTAGAGGGAGAAAAATGTCTAAAAAACGAACGAATTTGCCTGTACAAAAAAATGAACGGCTCGATGTCACTTTCCAGGATCTCACCCATGAGGGAGCCGGTGTGGCGAAAGTCGACGGTTATCCTTTGTTCGTCCCTGATGCGCTCCCGGGAGAAGAGGCTGACGTTAAAGTCGTTAAGACGGGAAAAAACTTTGGTTTCGGACGTTTAATGGAGAGGCATACGACGAGCGACCAACGTGTCGATCCGCCGTGTCCGATTTATCACTGGTGCGGTGGATGTCAGCTGCAACATATGAACCAGGGCGCGCAGCTGGCGTTGAAACGCGAGCAAGTCGTGAACGCGCTTCATAAGTATATGAACAGGGGTGACATTCGCGTTCATGAAACAATCGGGATGGACAAGCCGTGGGCCTATCGCAATAAAGCACAAGTCCCGGTGGCGGAGCGGGACGGCGAACTCATCGCCGGTTTTTTTGCGAAACGCTCCCATCACATTGTAGATATGGATCATTGCTTGATTCAAGGCGATCAGAATGATGCGGCCATTCAAGTCGTGAAAAACATCCTAAAGCGTTACGACATTCAACCATATGATGAAGGCAGTGGGCGCGGGATCATTCGCCATATCGTCGCCCGCAACGGACGCTTGAGCGGCGAGACAATGGTTATGCTCATTACAAATGGCGAGGGGTTGCCTCATAAAAAGAACATCATCGCTGCTATTCGCCAGGAAGTGAGCGGCATTCATTCGATTGTGCAAAACATTAATACGAAAAAAACCAATGTAATTTACGGTGAGCGCACGGAAATTCTTTTGGGAGAAAAATATATCGAGGAACGTGTTGGCAAGCTGCGTTTCGCGTTATCGCCGCGCTCTTTTTTTCAAGTAAACCCTGTGCAAACGGAAGTTTTATATGAGAAAGTCCTCCAATTCGCGGACTTACGCGGAAATGAAACGGTCATCGACGCTTATTGCGGCATCGGTTCGATTTCGTTATTTTTAGCTGAAGAAGCGAGGAAAGTATATGGAGTCGAAGTGGTCGGTGAAGCGATCAGTGACGCGCGTAAAAACGCAAAACTCAACCATATCTCCAATGTTGAATTTTCGGTCGGAAACGCTGAAGAAGTCGTCCCTTGGTGGCGGGCAGCGTTTGGCATCCAAGCAGATGTTATCGTCGTGGACCCCCCGCGCAAAGGATGTGACGAAAAGCTCCTGGAAACGATGATCGAGATGCAGCCTGAGCGCATCGTATACGCCTCCTGCAACCCGGCAACATTAGCTCGTGATCTCCGGATCCTCTCTGAAGGCGGCTATGAGGTGAAAGAAGTACAACCCGTTGATATGTTTCCGCAGACGACGCATGTGGAGAGCGTGACGCGGTTAGTGCGGAGGTAATGGCGTAATGGTTGCTATCGTTTTGTTTTCCCTTGTCGGTATTCTTATCGGAATTCTTTCCAGTTTATTCGGATTCGGCGGTGGTATCATCGTCGTTCCGATTCTTTATGCTTTTTTGCCTGAAACGATCCCGGGGGAATATGTGATGCACACGGCGATTGGAACGTCTTTGGCAGTGATGATCGTCAATTCTTTTAATTCTACCCTCCATCATGCGAAAAGCGGGAATGTGAAATGGAATATATTTAAATTTTTATTTCTTTACATATGCATCGGAGCTGTATTTGGAGGTTTTTTGGCTTATTTTTTCACTAGTGAAATCCTTCGCTATGCATTCATTGCCTTTTTAATCTATGTGATTCTCTCGAGTGTAATAAAGAGAACCTTTATAAGGGGAGCACATGAAGACTTTCAATTTCCTGCCCATTCAAATGGGATTGCTACCGGCATAGGCATTGGCACGATTTCCACGCTTTTGGGAATCGGCGGCAGTGTGATGACGATTCCCTATCTGAGAAACCGCGGGCTCAGCATGCTTCATGCTGTAGCCCTCGCGACACCTCTCGGTTTACCGATTGCCATCGTGGGCACATTCATGTATATGGGGATGGGAATGCAGGTGGCAACCATGCCTGCTTCCACCATTGGTTTTATCTACTTGCCGGCGCTTTTCGGGTTTGTGCTCGGAGGATTTATCGGTGTTCCCTTTGGCAGAAAGATGGCTCAGAAGTTGCCCGATGCCCTGTTTTCCAAAGTGTATCTCTTTTTGCTTATGATTGTTGTCATTATGATGATGATCGAATAAAAACCCGGCACATGGATATGCCGGGTTCATGGTCGTCTATGATCCGAACCAAACACTGTCGGGCTTTCCGTACTCGTGAAAGATCGAATCTCTTGCTTGGGTAGCCTGTTGACGAACACGTTCCAAATCAACATTTACTAGCTGTCCATTACGCTTGATTGCATTTCCAGCTATGAACACAGAATCGACGTTTTTCGTTTGCGCACTTTGAGCGACGGCCCCAATCGGATCATTGACCGGGAACATGTTCAAATCGTCGGTTCGTAACGTAATAATATCCGCTTCCTTTCCCGGTGTTAATGTTCCGATTTTATCATCCAGCAATAATGCCTTCGCACCATCCAATGTAGCAAATTCCAGCACATCCCTGGCAGAAATGTTTAAGTTTCCGGGCATCTCCCTGTTAGCTAAAAGCTGGTCGTTTACTCTGGAACGCTCTGCTTGAAGGGCGAACTTCATTTGCGTAAACATATCTCCGCCTGTAGAAGTCACTACGTCCACGCCTAAGCTTGGCCGTACGCCATTTTCAAGTGCCAACCCGGTAGCGGGATAGCCATGCCCCATCATCATTTCGATTTCTGGTGTGACAGAAACAGAGCCCCCTTTGTCCGCCAACATCTTCATTTCCTCGGGACTTACTGCATTTGCATGCGCAACGTTTAAATCAGGACCAAGAAGTCCGGCACTGTTTAATTTTTCGATGGAACGTTCACTTCCTCCCCATGTGCCAAAGCCAAGGTGCATACTGCATACCGCGTCTAATTCGCGAGTAAAATGAATATCCCGCACAGCTGTATCCCATGAGCTGAATTCGGGTCCCCGGATGGCTAATCCCATCGTCAATAGTTGATCTGTTGAAGAAAAGTGTTTTTCCTTCACTCGCCGTGCGTCATCGGGGTGCGGACGTTCGCTTTCTTGATTCCAGTACTCCCCATCTCCGGGAGGACCGTGGGCGAACACAGCTCTTGTACCGGATTCCCGCAGTCCGCGAATCATTTCATCCGTATGTTCCGGCGAAATAATCATTGATGAATCCAACAGTGTTGTCACACCGGCATCAAGCGCTTCCAGTGCACCTAACAGGTTGCCGATATAGTCGTGCTGAGGGCTTCTTTTCGACCCAATGTTTCCATAGTAAATACTGCCCAAGTATGTGGGAAGAGACCAATCCGCCCCTACGTTACGTACAACGGACTCCCAAGTGTGCCGGTGCGCATCCACCAACCCGGGCATAACGATTCGATGTGAACAATCGATTACTTCACAATCAGAGGCTTCTATATTGGGTTGAATATCAGTAATCTTTGAGCCCTCAACCAGCACGTCCGCTCGCTTAAAATCTCCGATCGATGGATCAAGCGTTAAAACAATCCCGTCTTTAAAAAGTTTCCTCGTCATTTTTATGCTCCTTTTGCGTTTTCATTTGCGGCCCACGTTTATAAACAACGTGGTTCTTATCTTCTGATTCCCAAAAAGGGGCTTTGATTAACTTTTATTATGTATGCGTCGATTAAATAAACCCGGTGCGCTTTGCTGCACCGGGCATCAAGAATCCTCTTTAATGTTAATGACGAGTTTCCCTTTCGTATGGCCGCTTTCGATTTGTTCGTGTGCATCTTTCACTCCTTTTTCGGTGAAGGGATACACTTTTGTAATGATAGGGCGGAGCGCGTTTTCCTCCATAAGTTCCCGAATTTCTTTCATCAGCCGCCCAGAGGTTGAGATGGATGTAAACACTGCAGTAATTTCCGCTTTTTCGGCGGCTTTTTGGTCCGGCTTTCGGGCGATGGAAACGAGACAACCATCTTTTTTTATGACATCGAAAAATAACCGTTGTTGCTCTCCGCCTGCACAATCAAAGGCAGCATCAACAGGTTCGATACGGTTTAGAATCGATTTTTTCTTGTAATTCAACACCTGGTCGGCTCCGAGTTTTTTCATGAGTGATTGGCTGCCTGATCCGCCGATGGCGGTCACGGTTGCTCCCAACTGTTTGGCCATTTGAATCGCAAACGTACCGACGCCTCCACCGCCGCCAATGATAAGGACGTGATCACCTTTTTTGACACGTATGCGTTCTTTCAGGTTCTGCCAAGCTGTGAGTGCGGCTAAAGGGGTGGCGGCAGCTTCTTGAAAATTCGCCTGTAAAGGGAGGCGAGTGAGGAACGTTTCTTCAATTGCAACTTTCTCCGCGTAAGTTGCCCCCGGCATTTGTTTCGGGGTGGCAAAAACACGATCGCCGATCAAAAATTGAGTAACTTCCGAGCCTTTGCCAATCACGATCCCGGCGATATCGTTTCCCGGGATGACGGGGAAGTCCAGGCTTTGTTTTTTTCCTTCCCTGATTTTAAAATCAATCGGATTGACGGAGGTTGCGTACATATCAATAAGGACGTCGCGTTTCCCTAGCTCAGGTTCGGCGATCTCAAGCAGTTGCAATTGCTCGCGACCTCCGAATTGCTTAATCCCAACCGCCTTCACGAGAATCACTCCTTTCTTCTATTTTACCCAATTTTGAGGGAGTAAAATCTCGAAAAAAGGATGGATTTCTGCAAAAGGTGTCGATTAATATGCAATCACCCTGCATAGAATCGATCATTTACATAGTTACAAACGATTACATTGATTTCCCAATTGAATAAAATTAAAATTATGTGTGAGAATGATGCAAGAGATAATAAAAGTTGTAACGTACATATAACAATGGAATAAATAGGTGATTATCCAATGAATCTGTAAGGCAATAAGAACCAAAATAAAAGAAAAAGTGGATGAATTTGCTGATTTGGACTACATTGCCACTGCAGTTACATTACATGGGACGGAGGTGATAAATACCCGTCCCCTTGAATAAATGCTCGAAATTTTTTATCATTTCTTGTAAATATAGCCCACGCGAATAATAATTATAATTAATTTATCTTGATGGATGGAGTAGACGATTTTATAGGATCCTACACGTAACCGAAGTTGATGGTCAGGTGTACCCTTTTTGTCAAGTTTACGAATATCTTTCAAAGCTTTTTTATGAAATTTAACGGCGTAATTCATCTTCAATATCCTTTGCAACTAGGTTTCCCGCGGGTATTTCGTTATTTCCCGTTGGTAATTTGACATTTCCCGTGGATATTTTATTATTTCCCGCGGGTAAATAAATACGGACGAGGTAGTGATCAACGTGACGACCAATAAAAGTCACATCCGGGACTACGTGTGGAAGCGAATGGAAGAAGAAAAAATAGGGCGGTTTCCGTTTCCGCTCCAAAACCGCATTCCAAACTTTAAAAGTGCCGAGAAAGCGGCTGCTCATGTCACGACACTGTCCGCGTACCGTGATGCAGAAGCTGTGAAGGTTAATCCAGACGCGCCGCAGTTACCATTACGAGCGCAGGTGCTTATCGACGGCAAAACGCTTTTGGTTCCCACACCCCGCTTAAAGGCAGGTTTTATCCAAGTGAAACCGGAATGGGTACCGCGAGGGGAAGAGAAAAAAGCCGCGAGCTTAACGCATATGAAACGATATGGAAAGGAGCTCTCGCTTTCCGATATTCCGCGTATTGATCTTATCGTGGTCGGCTCCGTTGCGGTGCATAAAGATGGACGCCGCCTAGGAAAAGGAGAGGGGTATGCCGATCGGGAGTACGCGATACTGACAGAACTAGGAAACCCGAAAGTCCCCGTTGTGACCACCATACATTCCGTCCAACTTGTTGAGGCCGACATTCCGATCGAGGCATATGACCTAACCACTGACTGGATCGCAACGGAAAACGAAATCTTTTCAACAAACACGCCTTATCCGAAACCGACAGGCATTGACTGGAATCAAGTAACCGAAGGGGAAAAAGAAGAAATGCCGGTGCTCGCCGAAATCAGTCGGCTCGTTGAATCTACGAAGTGGCCACCATCCTGAGATTAAAGATTTAAATCTCATCGTCTTTAGTTGGGAACACCAGTGGCGGCAACCTTCTAACCTGGGGAAGGAAACCACTGTTAGCCGACCGCATATATATACCAAATCTTTGGGGGAGACAGACATGTTCATGCCATATCGCGACCGTCTTTATAAGGCAAGATTTGTAGAGCGTCCGAATCGTTTTATCATTCAGGCGAGAAAAGAAGATGGTGAAACAGTGACCGCTCATCTGCCAGACCCGGGGCGGTTAATTGAATTGCTCATCCCGGGACGGGGAATATGGTTGCGCTACGTTGACAACCCGAATCGGAAGACCCAATGGTCTGCGGTGCTTTGCGAGAGCGAAGATGCGCGTGTATACGTGTCGCTCGACACGACATTGCCAAATCGTTTAATCACAAAAGCTTTGAAAGACAGGCAAATAGACCGGCTGAAAGCGTACCATTATGTAAGGGCTGAATATGCCTTCGCGGGCGCGCGGTGGGATTTTTTACTGGAAAATAAAGCACGGCCTTTGCTTCTGGAAGTGAAAAGCGTAACACTTGCGGAGAACGGCACCGCTTATTTTCCCGATGCCGTAACTGCCCGGGGAACAAAACATGTGCAAAAATTGACGAGTATTCAAAAGGAAGGACACTATGACACAGCAGTATTATTCGTAGTGCAAAGGGGGGATGTTTCGAGTGTATGGCCGGCTGTCCACATCGATCCAACATTTTCGTCCGCTTTGCAACTAGCCGCGGATACCGGCGTGGAATTGCTGGCTGTAACGACAGATGTCAGTTTAGAGGGCGTGACACTGGGTTCGGACATTCCTGTGCAAATCGCAAGCGCATGAAAACCCAAGGAAGGTGGCCATACCATGAAGGCGGATGCTGTTTTTGAAGGTGGAGGCGTGAGGGGTGTTGCTTTTATTGGAGCTGTGCAAGCCATGGAAGAGGCGAATGTAGAATGGCAAAGGTTGGCTGGGACGTCGGCAGGGGCTGTGATCGCGGCTCTCTTGGCAGCAGGCTATAAAAGCCGTGAAATAATGGATTGGTTCCATGCGGTAGATGCTACAAAACTGCAAGGAAGGACGTGGGTGAATCGTATTCCGCTGATTGGGAACCTATTGGCGGTAACGATGCATCTCGGTATGTATAAGAACGATCATTTGGCATCGATGGTGGATTCGCTATTGTTCGAAAAAGGGATTCAAACCTTCGCAGACCTTCCCGATGATAAATTAAAAATCGTTGCCTCGGATATCTCAAAAGGCCAACTGCTCATTTTGCCCGATCATTTGCACCGTTATGGTTTAGCGCCTAAGGATGTAAAAATTTCCACTGCTGTTAAAATGAGTGCTGCCGTCCCTTTTTTCTTTCGGCCGGTGATATGGAAATCTCAAGAACAAGCGAAATCCTATATTTTAGATGGCGGTTTGCTTAGCAACTTTCCGGTTTGGATTTTTGATACAAATGGGGTCCCCCGGTTTCCGACCTTTGGTTTTCATTTTGTGAGAGAAGAAATTATATCGGATGCCGTGATCCCTACCCCGATTCATCTTTTCACGAATATATTTCGGACGATGCTCCAAGCCCATGATTTGCGATATCTAAAGGAAGAAACACGTGACCGCACGATTCAAATACCAACGGCTGACATCGATGCCACTGATTTTGATCTGAGTGATGAAGCGCTTGAATTTCTTTTTCAATCAGGTTATGTTTCCGCTAAATCCTTCTTGGCCAAATGGGATTTTGAACGACATAAGGCAATCCGTATGGAAAACAACCGGAAAGGACTGGTAAAATGACATTAAACGAATGGTTTACCAAAGGAATGAGCCCAGAAGCTTATATTGAAAATATGCAGCAACACAAAGAAAATCTTCAACATGTCTACGAACATTTCAACATCCCGGACGATGAGAGGCTAAACACACTGGCAGACAGTCCTTCCCGCGTCATAGTGCTCACGGAAGATTGGTGTGGGGACGCGATGGTAAATGTGCCGATTTTGCTTCATATCGCGGAGAAAACGAATATGGATGTGTCGATGTTGTTAAGGGACAGCAATTTGGAACTTATGGATCAATACTTGACGAATGGGAAGTCTCGCTCGATTCCGATCTTTATTTTTATTGATGAAAATGGAAATGAAGTGGCGAAATGGGGGCCTCGGGCACCGGAAGTGCAGGCGAAGGTGGATGATCTTTTTTCCAAACTGCCGGCCAAAGATGCCCCGGACTATAAGGAAAAATGGAAAGAAACGCTATCCTCGCTTACACAGATGTTTCGCGAGGATGATAAGGTATGGAGTGAAGTGTATGAAAGCATTATGAAAACGTTGATAAAGTAAGGGAAAATGCCGGTTCGAAATGACGAGCCGGCATTTTAACATTCATACGTCCAAAATTCTTCGTAACGAATCCATGCTTCTGTATCCTCATCGCCTTCGTCGATTTTCTGTTTGGTGATCGCCGATACTTCTTGCATCTGGCTTTCGTGAGCATCAATGGCTTGTAACTTCCGGTCCATTAAATCGCCAATGTCATAGACAATGTCAGCTTCTCCGATTTCATCCGCCGCATTGGCGGTAATGGCTTTTGTGTGCAGTTTCGGTCGCTTGCTTTCCGGGATTTTTCTCATCGCTTCAATGACGGCAGCGCCAGTGGCGTCATGGTCGGGATGGATACTCAACCCCGGATAAAATGTAATGACGAGCGAGGGGTCGACATCTTGGATCACTTCTTGCAAGTGTGTGGCGACCGTTTGCACGTCTTCAAATTCCAATGTTTTATCCCGGTAGCCAAGGTGAAGAAGCTCGTCTACCCCCATGATGTCGCAGGCATTTTCCAATTCTTTTTTACGGATGAGCGGCAGCGTTTCCCGGTTCGCAACATGCGGGTTGCCAAGGTTTCTACCCATTTCCCCGGAGGTTAATGATGCAACGGTCACTTTTGTACCGTGTTCTCTTTTATGCATCATGATCGTTCCCGCGGCAGAAAATGTTTCATCATCGGGGTGTGGAAAAAGCAATAAAATGTGCCGTTCTTTATTCATTTAAAATCCCCCCTTCAAACGGTACGGTACTGAGTTGCAGGGCAACGGAGAGCTTGCCTTGCTCATCAAAACCATACAAATACAAAGATTCATTTTCTTTACGCTCAAACATGGAGAGCCCTTCGGCAAATATCCACCCATCTTCGGTTTTTAAGCCGACCCGATACGGATCTTCTCCTTTTATCTTGCCGTGGAGCACGTTTAGGCGCGCGTTTCGCACATACCCGCCGGCAGCATGAAACTTCCCGTGGCGATAGGCAGCGTAAGCTCCGTTCGTCAATTCAAAATGAACATAAATCTGTTTTCCATTAAAAAAATCCAGTAATGGCTGGACGACCTCTGTTTGAATATTTTTCAAAGAAATCATTCCTCGTTTGTTGGTTAACTACTTTTCTTTTTTTATTTTACCTTTTCAGGCTTCTGTTTTAAACAAAAACGATCACAAGAATGATGCCGCAGAAAGGCTCATATATTGGAAGGAATGAACGCACGTGAAAATGGGGGATGCGTAATGGCCAATCAACCACCGATATTGCAAACCGGAGATACGGTGGGTGTCGTGACGTTAGGCAGTCCGCTTGAAGCTGAAACCATTAATGCTCGGGTGCAAATGTTGGAAGCGATAGGCTTGAACGTCGTGCTCGGAACACATGTATACGATTGGGATGGTTTTTTGGCCGGGACTGACCAGGAGCGGGCAGCGGATGTAATGGCAATGTTCGAGCGGGATGATGTGCGTTTGATTTTACCGACACGTGGCGGAGTGGGGGTAGCCGGGATTCTCCCTTATTTAAATTATGAGGTGATCGCGAATAACCCAAAATGGATCAGTGGGTACAGCGATATCACGGTCCTCCTTAACGCGTTTTATCAATATGCGGATATCATTACTTTGCACAGTTTGATGCTGATTGATTTTCAGGAGGCGACCCCGCCTTATAATTTTGACCAATTTTTCAGTGTTATTTCTTCAACTTCGATGGAGCATGCCATCGTTAACCCTCCGGAGCTCCCTCCGTTAACAGGACGTGTGCCGGGGGATGTGTCAGGGCCGATCGTTGGCGGGAATCTCACCTCTGTCGTCGGCACGTTGGGTACCCCATTTGAAATTGACACAACCGGATGTATCCTGTTTTTGGAAGACGTGAATGAACCGATTAATACGATCTATCGGCATATGAAACATCTTGAGCAGGCTGGAAAATTTGAAGATTGTGCCGGGATTATTCTCGGCGAATGCAGCAATTGCCAAGTTGCTTATGGGCAGAGTTATGAAGATTTGATCGAAACTTTCATCGTGCCCATGGGAAAACCTTTGATTACTGGATTGGCAAGCGGGCACGGGACGTACAAAGCGGCTGTCCCTATTGGGGCTATTGCAAATCTTAACAGTAATGATGGGGCGATAACGGTTATTAGCGAAGGGTAGAAGCAAAATGCAAGTTTGGAAAAACAATAGATTCGGGTAAGGGGAGGGGCGGAGGAGGTTTTACTTGTGAAGAAATTTGGAATGATTACGCTATCCGCGGTGATTGCCACGGGTCTTGCCGCTTGCGGAGAAAATGGAGAGGAAACAACCGAGGAACCGGCAAATGGAGATGCTCCTGCAGACACGGGGGAAGATGATACCGAGGAGCTAGAAGATCAAGTGAATGTCGATGACGAAATGGATGAAAGTTCCGATGAGGATGAAAATGAAGAAGATGAAGATGCGGATGCAGAGGAAGATTGGTATGAGGATCTGCCATATGACGAGTTCGAATTAGAAGCTGAATACAGCCATGGGGAATATGAAGCAGAATATGAATATGAAGGCGGAAATCCCGAGGCGGAAATTGAAGACACTCGGGACGGCGAAGACATTGAACTTGAAGGGGAAGAAGCATTAGAGGAACTCTCCGGCATCCTCCCGGAAATGGATGTTGATGAGAATTCCGGTGACGATGAAGTGTTGGAAGCCGCGATTGATGCTTTCAACCTTGATGAAGATTACAGTGAGCTTGAAGTGGAAATAGAGTTTTTGGATGACGGCGAAACAGAGGTTGAGGATGAATCTTAATCGCTTTATTCAAAATAAAGATGGTAATGGTATTTACACCCTTCATTAAAGACAGAGTGGCATTTAAGGCAGTGGTCGGTTGCGAGGTACGCTCGGATCGTATGCTCGTAGCCGCAAATGCCACATAAAATGGCACGTTCACCGAATTGATCCGAGGGCCAAACGGAAATGGCATGTGTCTCAGACTCCTGATGGCATTGATAACAGGGATAGTATTTTCCGCAACAATGAAACTTGATGGCGATGATATCCTTATCCGAGGAATAATGGATGCATCGCGTTTGGCTGTCGATTTTCTTGCCGTACACGCGCTTCATTTAAATCACCCTTATTTTTAAATCGTTCGTTTCAGTTTAACAAATGAAGTGCCTCATCGAGGAAAAAAATTTTTGTCGCATAATAGTTGCTAATTGGTTAATGCTATGGTATAGTCAAAATGTCGAAAGTGATTGAAGGAACGGTGTAATAATTTTTCGGCCTCTGCTTTTAAGTTTAGGACGCAAAAAAAGGTTCACCCGGTTTCAATTATTTTTAGAATTTCTTGTTCAAGAAGGATGAACCTTTTTGGACTGCCTATTCAAAGGAGGCCATAAGCATGACTGGTAAAGTAAAATGGTTCAATGCGGAAAAAGGATTCGGTTTCATTGAGCGTGAAGAAGGAGACGATGTATTCGTACACTTCTCTGCAATTCAGCAAGAAGGCTTTAAAACGCTTGAAGACGGTCAAGACGTAGAATTCGAAATCGTCGAAGGCGACCGCGGACCGCAAGCAGCAAACGTCGTCGGTCTGTAAAACAAGTGATACTCAGGAATAGAGGGGTATATTCCAGCGTCCAGCGCGAATATACCCCTTTTTTGTACGATAAGAATAGCTAACCATGGGATAAAAAAGACTAAGGCTTTCGCTATTTTGCGAAAGCCAAGTCTTTCTAATGCAAAAGTGGATGAAGACGTAAGCGTATGTTTCAAGAATCGTATCGCCACGGCATTTCGTTTGGCGGCAGCGCATGCACTTTTGCATCTTTTATATCCTGAGGTCTTGGGAAAAGATGTATAAAGGAGCAGATGCATGACATTTGAAGAATTGGATTTACCGCCCTATTTATTAAAAAGTGTACAACAGATGGGTTTCACAGAGGCCACATCGATTCAGGAAAAAGTATTGCCCGTTGCTCGTGATGGCCGCGATGTCATCGGCCAGGCGCAGACTGGGACAGGAAAAACCGCGGCCTTCGCACTTCCCATCATCGAAAAAGTTGACCCGGAGGACCCAAGCGTCCAAGCGCTCATATTGACACCTACCCGCGAATTGGCCGTGCAAGTTTGTGATGAAGTCAACAGCCTTGGGCGAACAAAAAAAGTGCAAGCCGTTGCTGTGTATGGTGGCGCCGATATGGGACGGCAAATCAGGGAATTAAAGTCCCGTCCGTCTATCATCGTCGCAACGCCGGGACGTTATATGGACCATACACGAAGAAAGACAATTCGTCCGCAATCCATTCATACCGTTGTGCTTGATGAAGCGGATGAAATGTTAAGCATGGGCTTTATTGAAGATATTGAAGAGATTTTGGGAAGAATTCCGGAACAACGGCAAACCCTTCTATTTTCGGCAACGATGCCGGATCGCTTGAAAAAAGTTGCCGATCGTTTTATGACGGAGCCGCAAACCGTCTCTGTCAAAGCGAAAGCGATGACCGTGTCCAACATCGAACAATTTGCGCTTAAAGTCCCCGAAAAGCAGAAGCTTTCTGTGCTCGGCAGGCTGCTTGATTTTGAAGACCCGGATCTCGCCATCATTTTCGGCCGCACAAAACGAAGGGTGGATGAACTGTCAGAAGCGCTCGAGCAACAGGGGTATGAAGTGGCAGGCATTCACGGAGACTTAAAGCAAGCGCAACGGACAAACGTGTTACGCCGTTTCAAGCAAGGAGCCGTGAAATATTTGGTGGCCACGGACGTGGCGGCCCGGGGGATTGACGTTTCGGGCGTCACCCACGTGTTTAATTTCGATATTCCGCAAGAGTCGGATAGTTACGTGCACCGGATCGGCCGGACCGGACGTGCAGGGCACTCTGGCAAAGCCTTCACATTCGCCGCTCCCGTTGAAATGGATCATATGGCGATGATTGAAAAGGCAACCAAAGGAGCCATTAAACACATCGATATCCCGAGTGAACATGAAGCAGAGGTGGCCAGGCAAGAACGCGCCGCCCAGGAGCTCACGAAAATCATCGAAAAAGAAGATTACGCCGGACTGGAACCAATGGCTGAAAATCTCCTAAAGAATCACGATCAAGTGACGGTAGTGGCTGCCGCCCTCTCCATGCTACAAAAAGAAAAAAAGGAACCAGCCAAAAAGCTCACCGGGGAACGCCCGATTGTGACCAAGCAAAAGCGGAAACCTGCAGGAAAGAAACAAGGGGGAGGTTTTCAGCAACGCCGCGGAGGCGGAGGACGTTCAAAAAATCATGGCCGTAACAGGAGAAATCAAAACCGGCGGCGTTCCGGTTAATAATGGCAAGCAAAACGAGTGACAGGAGAAGGCCTGATTGCTCGTTTTTTATTTGGATCTGATGTGAAATTCGAGGAATATTGTATAATGTCCCCGTAATATGTTGTATAATTATGGTTATAAATGACTTGAACTTGGGAATTGGTGATGAAATTCTAGCGTTACTTCTCGAAAGAATAACGGATAAAACGAGTGACAGGAGGCAGGGGGGATTGCTCGTTTTCCACTTAATAACGCACTATATGTTGCAAAATAGAAATATACATACCTCGGGGGTGATCGTTTGAATCGATTCCTGCACATGTTTTTTGCGCTGTTTATGTTGATCCTTTTGAGCGGGTGCGGGCTGACGGTTCTTGACCCGCAAGGAACCGTGGGCGAGCAGCAACGGGATTTAATTATCCTTTCTATTGTTTTTATGTTTATTATCGTACTCGTTGTATTTATTTTGCTTACGTACTTTCTCGTAAAATACCGGGAAAGGGATGGGCATCGGGGCTACAATCCTGATATTGACGGAAGCGTAAAACTGGAAGTGGTATGGACGGTCATCCCGATTATCATCGTTACCATCCTGTCCATCCCGACGGTTTATACCATTTTTAATATCGAAGAAGTGCCTGAGGCGAACACGGAAGAGGAAGAACCGCTCGTCGTTCATGCCACGTCGGCGAATTGGAAATGGATATTCAGTTATCCGGAAGAAAATATTGAAACCGTTAATTTTATAAATATTCCGGTGGAACGTCCGGTGTTGTTTAAGCTCACCTCCGCTGATTCCATGGCTTCGTTCTGGGTTCCGCAACTGGGAGGCCAACGGTATAACATGGCCGGGATGCAGACGGAACTATACTTACAGGCAGGAGAAGAAGGCACTTATTATGGAAGGAACGCGAATTTTACGGGTGAAGGTTTCGCGGAGATGCGTTTTGATGTCAATGCTATCGAAGAAGAGGCGTTTAATGAGTGGGTCACGGAGGTTCAAGACGAAGCGCCTGTGCTGACCCAGGACACGTATGACCAATTTATGGTTCCGGGACATGTGGGCGAATATGCTTTTTCCGGCACGCATTTGGACTGGGTTGATCACGCGCTGGATGCAGAGTATGCACTGGAAGCACGTGAGAGGCAAGGGTATGAGCCAGTCAACCCTCATTCACCGGAAGCGGCGGACGATGTCCCCTTCTATGACATTGATGTAGACACGGATGCAGTCGAAAACGAAGAAAGGCAGAATGAAGGGCCAGCACAAGAGGAAGAGGGGGATTCCAACCATCACCATCATCATTAGGCTATTGATCGTACACTTTACCGGAAAGGGGATAATCACTTGGACCTCGATTGGGATGAATTTATTGTCACGGGAGAACCTTTTATACTCGCCGGCCAAATAGCTATATTGCTGACAACCATTGGCATTATTTTCGTTCTGACCTATTTTAAAAAATGGAAGTGGATCTGGAACGAATGGATCACGAGTGTAGATCATCGCAAAATCGGGATTATGTATATCATCGCTTCGGTGTTAATGATGATTCGCGCGGGAGTCGACGCGTTAATGATGCGAACGCAATTGGCGGCTCCGAACATGCCTTTCTTGGGAGAGGCGCAACATTATAATGAAATTTTCACGACACACGGCACGATTATGATTATTTTCGTAGCCACGCCGTTCCTCATCGGATTAATGAACGTGGCTACACCGCTTCAAATAGGTGCGCGCGACGTTGCGTTTCCTTTTTTGAACAACTTAAGCTTTTGGACGTTTTTCTGGGGCGCAATGCTTTTTAATATTTCATTTGTGATCGGCGGAGCGCCTTCTGCAGGTTGGTCGGCGTATATGCCTCTTGCTTCCAATGATCTAAGTCCGGGACCGGGACAAAATTTTTATTTGCTCGGTTTACAGATATCCGGAATCGGAACGCTCGCTACCGGGATTAACTTAGTTGTTACCATTATGAAAATGAGGGCAAAAGGCATGAGACTTATGCGCATGCCGATGTTCACATGGACAACCTTGATCACATCGCTAATCATCATCGGGGCTTTCCCGATTTTAACAGTTGCATTGGGGATGCAGACGTTCGATCGTTTGTGGGATACCTCGTTTTTTACGTTGCAAGACGGCGGTATGCCCATGATGTGGGTCAATCTTTTTTGGCTTTGGGGGCACCCGGAAGTATATATTGTCATCTTGCCGGCTTTCGGGATATTTTCGGAGATTATTGCGACTTTCGCCCGCAAGCGCTTATTTGGTTATACATCCATGGTCTTCGCGATTGCCGCGATTTCAGGGTTAAGTTTCCTCGTATGGGTCCATCACTTTTTCACGATGGGCGCAGGGCCTATGGTTAACTCCTTTTTTTCCATTTCAACGATGGCAATCGCGGTTCCGACCGGGGTGAAGATATTCAACTGGCTGGCGACACTGCATCGAGGGCGAATACGGTTTTCTGTGCCGATGGTATGGGCGCTCGGATTTATACCTAATTTTACCATCGGGGGTGTCACCGGGGTCATGCTCGCTATGGCAGCAGCCGATTATCAATACCACAATACGTACTTTCTCGTCTCCCACTTTCACTATGTGCTGATCGCAGGGACGATCTTCGCCTGTTTTGCCGGAACGATTTACTGGTGGCCGAAGATGTTTGGCCTGAAATTGAATGAACGGCTTGGCCATTGGGTGTTTTGGATCTTTATGATCGGTTTTAACGTTTGCTTTTTCCCGCAATACTTTCTCGGATTGGACGGCATGCCGCGGCGCATTTACACGTACTTCCCGGAGGACGGATGGTTTAGCTTGAATTTTATATCCACCGTCGGTGCCTTCATGATGGGTCTTGCTTTTGTGATCTTCGTGTATAACATCTATTATAGCTATCGCTATCAACCTAGAGAAACGACTGGAGATCCTTGGGGTGGCCGCGGCCGCACTCTTGAATGGGCAACATCTTCGGCGGTACCGCCGCATTATAACTTTGCGAAAATCCCGGAAGTTAAGGACCAAGATGCGTACTGGCAAATGAAACAAGAAGGCATCGATCCGAACGATATAGAGGAATACCACGACATTCACATGCCTAATTATACAGGCAATCCATTCATTATGAGTGTGTTTATGTTTGTCGGGGGATTCGGCCTCGTGTTTCATTGGTGGTCGATTGCGATCATCGGAGCGATCGGTATTTTTGCATGCATGATTCAACGGTCGTTTTCACGCGATAACGGCCACATCGTTCCGGCGGAGGAAGTAAGGGAAGAAGAAGCCAAAATCAGGGAGGTAAAGGCAAATGAAAGTGGACAATAAAATTGACCCAAAAGAACTTGACGACTTCCCTGGTGAAGAAACGCCTCTAGAGTATCAAACAGAGACGGGCAGTTATAACATTTTCGGCTTTTGGATGTTTTTGGGGGCAGAAATCGTTCTTTTTAGCACGTTGTTCGGGACGTATTTTGTGCTCATTTACCGTACGGATTCGAGTATTCCACCTACAGAGGTTTTCAGCATGGGGTTGGTGCTCGCGATGACCTTTACCTTGCTGACAAGTAGTTTTACGAGTGGACTTGCGATTCATGAGATGCGGCTTGGCAACGTAAAGCGAATGATGATTTGGATTGGATTTACCCTGCTTTTGGGATTGGGCTTTTTGGGAATGGAAATTTATGAGTTTGTGGAGTATGCCAGCGAAGGGGCGACGCTTGCCACGAGTGCTTATTGGTCCTCTTTTTTCCTGCTTCTCGGCACCCACGGCCTGCACGTGGCCATGGGTGTGGCCTGGTTCATCATTATTCTGATTCAAATTAAAATGCGGGGGTTGAACCCGGTGACGGCCAATAAAACGTTTATTGCCAGTTTGTATTGGCATTTTCTAGATGTTATCTGGATTTTCATCTTTACGGGCGTATACTTGTTAAGGTTGGTGATCGCATGAGTAACGGAACAACCGCCACAAAAAAAGGGCATTTTCCGTGGAAACACGTTGCCGGTTTCATCAGTTCCATCGTGCTGACAATGGTTGCTTTGTGGATTGTTTTTTATTCAGCGTTCAGTGTCCGCACGATCATTGTGTTGATTTTTTCGCTTGCCTTCATTCAAGCCACCTTGCAACTGTTGATGTTTATGCATATGGCCGAGAGCAGCAATGGGAGAATCCAAGTGGGGCATATTCTCTTTTCCGCATTTGTTGCCATCGTTGTTGCCCTCGGTTCTTATTGGGTAATGGAATTCGGCATTCACCTGGAACATCATATGTGACGCCATGTTGAGATGATGAAATCCCGGCCTGTTTGTGCCGGGAGTTTATTCTTAATCGGAGGCGTAACGTTTCCACCACTTCGGCTTAACATAAAGAACAATCGCGGCCACATGAGCCATAAGCACGTTAAACGAAAACAGCACCATGAAGAACGTATGCGCCGCTGATGAAAGCGAATCAGTCACATAAAAACCGGACAGGACCCACATCGCGATTAAGAGCGGCAAACTGGCAAGTGCCAACTTTCGTTTTTCTTTCCAAAGGAACAGCGGGGTGGCGCTGGCAATAAACAGGTATAAAAAGAAGATCCCCATATCACTATCTCCTTCATTCACATATTCGTCATAGTTATTGTAACAAATGCTTGATGTTTTTACACGATTTTAATAAGAAAAGAATTAGAATGTTAGGAAAAGATAACCGTAGATAAGGTGAAAAAACATTTATCAAACACATGATGAGCGTTCAACAAGGATTGTTAAGGCAAAAAGAGCGCTTAAAAGCCATTTGCTTGTGAATGATTGAACATATAAAGTAGATAGTGGTTGCACAAAATATTATAAAGCCAAGGAGTGTTCAACGTTGCGTACTGATTTGTATCCTTCACGGACAGGGAAAGATGCGGAACTAATGCAGCGAACAGATCCAGTGATCCATAATCGGGGTAAAAGGGAGGGTCCATTAACATCGATTCAGCTTGATTCATACGAGGACAATGGTTACCTTATGCTCGATGACGTATTTAGCGACGATGAAGTGAGCATCATGGCTGAACACCTTAACGACACGTTAGCGGCAGAAAGAGGGAAAAAATCGGATACCGTCGTTCTTGAACCCGAAGGGGATGAAGTGCGTTCGATTTTTGAAGTCCACAAACATAAT
Organism: Salicibibacter halophilus; assembly: GCF_006740705.1. Taxonomy (GTDB): domain Bacteria; phylum Bacillota; class Bacilli; order Bacillales; family Marinococcaceae; genus Salicibibacter; species Salicibibacter halophilus. The sequence continues at coordinate 3,481,452 of NZ_CP035485.1, forward strand.
GATTTTTTCAGCCGGCTTGCTGCAAATGAACAGCTCGTCAAAGCAGCGCAGCAATTGCTCGGAAGTGACGTTTACATCACGCAGTCCCGTATTAATTTTAAACCCGGTTTTAGCGGCAAGGAATTTTATTGGCACTCAGATTTTGAAACGTGGCACGTAGAAGACGGCATGCCAAATCCGCGTGCGGTCAGCTGCTCGATTATTTTAACCGACAATTACGAATACAATGGTCCTCTCATGCTGATCCCCGGATCCCACCAATGGTACGTATCATGCCCCGGGGAGACACCGGAAGCAAACTATGAACAGTCTCTGCAAAAACAAGAGCTCGGTGTGCCCGATCATGAAAGTTTAAACAAACTATTTGAAAAAGCAGGAAAACAAATCGATCGCGCGACTGGAAAAGCCGGGATGGTGCTGTTTTTCGAAAGCAATACGATGCACGGTTCCAGCGGCAATATTTCGCCTTTACCGAGAAGCAACGCATTCTTTGTGTACAATTCGGTAGAAAATCTATTGGAAACGCCATTTGGAAGCGCAAAAGCACGGCCTGAATTTCTTGCTAATCGCGAGCAAATCAAACCGATTCAGCCCCAACCGACTTTTAAAGAAAAAGCAGGATCAAAATAAATATAAATGTCCAAGCGCTCGTTTGCACGCACTGTGCAGGCGGGTGTTTTTTTAGCAGGTAAGATAAGTTTTCCAATCGCGCAAACCGGGAAAAAACTAATAGACCCGGAAAAAAATTAAACAAAACACTTGAAAGTCAAAGAAAGTCAAACTATAATAGAAGTATGCAAAGGTTAAATATAGTCAAAGTCAATTTGAAGAAAAAACAAACACGTATACAACAACGAAAAATAAAAGTGAACAAGGAGGAAGAAGTTAAATGAGATGTGATCATTGCCAACAAAATGAACCGCGAATTCAAATGAGAATTAACGTAAACGGAAAACAACGGCAAATGAATCTCTGTACGCAGTGCTATCGTGAAATCCGTAACCAAATGCGCCAGCCATCCGGCATGAATGGCCAGTTTGATCAAATGATGAACGCGATGGGCGGCGGACAACAAGGGCAATCATATACCAATGCCCAAACCCAACAAGGTTCCGGCCAAGGTGGCAGCTTGCTCGATGAACTAGGGAGAAACCTTTCCCACAGTGCCAACAACGGTGAAATAGACCCGATTATTGGCCGGGATCAAGAAGTGGAACGAGTCATTGAAACCTTAAACCGCCGGAATAAAAACAACCCGGTGTTAATCGGGGAAGCAGGTGTCGGGAAGACTGCGATCGCGGAAGGTCTGGCCCTTCGTATCGTGCAAAACCAAGTACCGAACAAATTGAAAAATAAACAAATCTATTTGCTGGACGTTTCTTCCCTCGTCGCGAACACAGGCGTGCGCGGTCAATTTGAAGAACGAATGAAACAATTGCTCGCGGAACTGAAAGAGCGTGACGACGTCATTGTATTCGTCGATGAGGTGCACCAAATTGTCGGTGCCGGTTCCGCAGAAGGTTCGGCGGATGCCGGTAACATCATGAAACCCGCGCTTGCTCGGGGTGAGGTGCAATTAATCGGCGCGACAACGTTGGCGGAATATCGCAAAATCGAAAAAGATGCCGCTCTTGAGCGCCGTTTTCAACCGGTCATGGTTGATGAACCGTCACTGGAAGATGCGAAGAAAATTCTCGCGGGCATCCAGCCGAACTATGAGAAGTTTCACGAAGTCACCTACACGGAAGATGCCATTGAAGCATCTGTTACCCTAGCCGATCGCTATATTCAAGACCGGTTTTTGCCGGATAAAGCGATTGACCTCATGGACGAAGCCGGTTCGAAAGTGAACTTGCTCATCAGTGACTTGGATGATGGAGAGATTGCCAAACGCCTGGAAGAAATCAAAATTGAAAAAGAGGATGCAACGGGCCAGGAAGATTATGAGCGCGCGGCCAAACTTCGCACCGAAGAGTTGCAACTACAAGAGAAGCAGCAAGAAGCGAAGTCCGAACACAAACATGAATCCGTCGTGGATGTTGCCCGCATTCAAGCGCTCGTAGAAGCCAAGACAGGCATTCCGGTTCGCCGCCTCCAGGAAGACGAACAGAAAAAAATGCGCGACTTGCCGGAACGCTTGAACAATCAAGTAATTGGGCAAGAAACAGCCGTTGAAAAAGTAGCGAAATCCATTCGCCGAAATCGTGCCGGACTTCGCCGCGGAACAAGACCGATCGGATCCTTCTTGTTCATTGGACCGACCGGGGTCGGGAAAACCGAACTATCCAAATCATTAGCGGAAGAAATGTTCGGGGACCGCGAAGCGATGGTCCGCCTGGACATGAGTGAGTATATGGAAAAACACTCCGTATCCAAACTCATTGGTTCCCCGCCCGGATACGTTGGACACGATGAAGCCGGTCAGTTGACGGAACGTGTGCGCCGCAAGCCATACAGCATTATTTTGCTGGATGAAATTGAAAAGGCGCATCCTGATGTGCAGCATATGTTCTTGCAGATTATGGAAGACGGACGTCTTACTGACAGCCAAGGCCGCACGGTAAGTTTTAAAGACACTGTCCTCATTATGACTTCCAACGCAGGAAGCGCGTTGAAAAAAGTGACGGTAGGCTTTGGTGCCGATGATGAAGAGCCTAACGCCATGGAAGGGTTGACCGATTACTTCAAACCGGAATTCCTCAACCGTTTCGACGCTGTCGTTCGCTTCAATGAATTGTCTCGCGAGCACCTCGTGACGATCGTTGATCTTATGCTTGCGGATCTGCAAGATTCTGCAGTAGAACAAGGACTCACCATAGAAGTCACGAAAGATGCAAAACAAAAAATGGCAGAACTCGGATATGATCCGACCTTCGGTGCACGACCGCTCCGTCGCGTCATCGAGGAATACGTCGAAGATGGCATTGCCGATGTCATGCTGGAAAATGAAGAAGTAAAAAATATTGCCGTGAACGTACGGGACGATAAATTAAAAGTATCTGCCAAATAAGAACAGCATCCCTTTAGCAGCCCACCGGGCTGCTTTTTTTCATATACATACATAATTTTTCTAATTTAAATATAAATGGGAAATATATAAATTAAGGAAGGAATCTGTTTATTACTATTGAATAATAAAGGGTGGAAGGAGTGAATTCCGTGATGGCATTGGTTATCTTTTGGGCAATCGTATTGGCAAGCATTGTTTTTATGGTGAAAAAAAAGCAGCCTTTATTTTTAGGTGTGCCAATATTGGCATTGGGGGTGTATATATTTATCGAAATTTTGCGTGTGCCGCTTCCGTTTACAGAAACGGTTCAATTTATTTTTGATCTTCAATAATTGCTATTCGAAAGAAGGTAGGTGGAATAAATGAAAATAGTTGATAAAAAAGATGCCGAAAAATATTTCAAATTGCGTACCATCATGATTTTTTCATTTCTTTTGTTAGCACTAGCCGTATCGTTCGGCGTTGCCGCGTTTGCGGAGTTTTTCTCCCAGTTCACCTTTATGGGAATGCCTTTGCATTACTATATGGGAGCACAGGGCGCGATCGTGATCTTCATTGTGCTTTTATTCTTGAACGCGGTTATCAGCGATCGTTTGGACAAGCGTTTTGGCATTGATGATGCAAAAAATGAACAAATCGATGAAGGAAAAAGCTTCGATCAATAATCAGCGTAGGTAGGAGGGAATGCTTTTGGACACACAAACACTCGTTTCCGTCGGAATGATTCTTGTAACATTTGTGATCTATGTGGGTATCGCCATTTATACACGATCCAAAGAAACATCTGAGTTTTATGTCGCGTCCCGCGGAATCCCGCCTTTCTGGAATGGAATGGCTATAGGGGCAGACTGGATGAGTGCCGCATCTTTCATTGGGATGGCCGGTACCGTCATGATTATGGGCTATGACGGCTTGCCCTATATTATGGGGTGGACGGGCGGATATTTATTCTTAACATTTTTACTCGCCCCGCAACTTAGAAAATACGGGCGTTTTACGGTGCCGGAGTTTATCGGTGACCGTTTTAACAGTGATGTTGCTCGCGTTATCGGGGCTCTTGCAACGTGTATCATCAGTTTTACTTATTTGGTCGGACAACTGTCCGGTTCCGGGGTTGTTATCGGACGCTTATTTGCGATCCCTACTTGGGCAGGCGTTTTGCTCGGTGTCGCTATTATCGCGGTTTACGCAACTCTCGGGGGATGAAGGGGATCACCTGGACGCAGATCGCACAATATATCATCTTAATTATCGCTTACGTGGTTCCTATTATCTTTATGTCTTTTCAAGTGACTGGCAATCCGCTTCCTTGGCTCACTTATGGCAACATCGTCGATGAGATAGGGGCGATTGACAGAGAACTTGGAATGACGGAATATTTTGCGCCATTTACGGAAAGTACGCAAAGTCAATTCTTGGCTCTCATGTTTACACTAATGATTGGAACATCTGCGCTTCCGCACGTCATCGTTCGTTTTTATACAGTATCAAACATGAAAGCAGCACGCTGGAGCGGGGCGTGGGCGCTTTTGTTCATCGGAATTTTGTATCTTTCGGCACCAGCATATGCCGCGTTTTCCCGTTTTATTTTAATGACGCAAGTGGCTGGTCAACCGATCGATCAGCTGCCTGATTGGGTTGATCGCTGGGTCGATACCGGTTTGCTTTCGGTTGCCGACCAGGATGGCGATGGCATCCTGGATTGGGAAGAAATTGCAGTTGCGGAAGATATGGTAGTCATGGCAACGCCGGAAATCGCCGATTTGGGCATGTTCGTGATCGGGTTGGTTGCCGCCGGAGCGATGGCAGCCGCCTTATCAACGGCAGGGGGGTTGCTCATTACGATTAGTTCCTCGATCGCCCATGATTTTTATTATCGAATCCTCCGTCCGGACGCCAGCGATAAAAAACGGTTGAACGCCGGACGCCTTGCCATCTTCATCGCAACGATCGCGGCCGGGCTTTTGGCTTTGGACCCGCCGGGGGTGATCACGCAAATTGTGGCATGGGCATTTGCGATCGCCGGCGGAACATTCTTCCCTATACTCTTTTTAGGGGTGTGGTGGAAGCGCATGACTGCGCAAGGTGCAGTTGCCGGTATGTTGGTCGGGCTGGCCAGTACGTTAGGTTATATTTTCATGGCACTCGGCGGTGCGACCTTCTTTGGCATTGAAGATACAGGTGCCGGAGTCTTCGGCGTTACGATTAACTTTTTAACCTGTATCATTGTCTCTCTTTTAACAAAAGCGCCATCCCAGGAAAAACAAGACGAAGTTGTTGACCTCCGCTACCCGGAACAGATGATGTACAAAGATGGGGAAGTTTGGATCAAAGAAGAGGATTATAAATCTTAAGCGAAAGGTTAACCTGATGTACGTAAGAGGCTCGTTTGAGTCTTTTACGTGCATTTTTTTCAACTGTGCATTCATCAGTGCTTACTTTGGCTCACGAAGGAAGCCGGTGTATGACGATTGAAAAACGGTTATTCCTGGTGCTATTACTTGCAAAAGCATTCGACCGGCAATGACGTTTCTTGTGTTGATCTGGTTTTTAAATGAGCGAGTCGGTCGCCGTGAAGGTGCCATATCCTCTTTATTGTACCTCGCGAGGGGTTCGGTGGATCATTTGGGGTACAATATCGCTTTAATCGTACCTCTCGAGGGGTTTGATGGATCATTTGGGGTACAATATCGTCTTTATTGTACCTCCCGGCATGGCTTGACCACCTTTTGAGGTACAATACCTTCTCTATCATGAAGGAGCGTTGATTTTGGTGATCGCGCCTCGTGCGATATGTTTTAGATGATCGCATTGATTATAGAATGTATGGAGCAGTCATTGTTTCTATTTCTATGCACATGTCAGAAAAATCCCCTTGGCACCGAGAGGAGAGCCAAGGGGTCCATATTGCTATTCGATCGGTTCGTCCGTGATCGCGCCTTTCGATGCGGATGAGACAAGGCGCGCATATTTGGCAAGGACGCCGGATGTAAAGCGAAGATTCGGTGCCTTCCAATCATTGGCACGGGCTTCCATCTCCGCGTCATCAATATCGACAGCAAGTAGCTGTTCATCGCTGTCGATCGTGACCGTGTCGCCTTCTTGCAGATAGGCGAGCGGTCCGCCGGCTTGCGCTTCAGGCGCGACGTGGCCAATGACGAATCCGTGGGATCCTCCCGAAAAACGGCCGTCGGTGAGCAACGCGACCTCTCCACCGAGCCCTTTTCCGACAAGCATCGCCGTAACCGAGAGCATCTCCGGCATGCCCGGGCCGCCTTTCGGTCCAACGTAACGGATGACGAGCACATCTCCTTTTTTGATTTCGTCATTCATGATCGCTTTTGTCGCGTTTTCTTCGCTATTAAACACACGGGCAGGACCGCTGAAATGGCTCACTTCCTGTCCGGACATTTTCGCGACTGCTCCTTCGGGTGCAAGGTTGCCCCTCAACACGACGAGCGGTCCGTTTTTCTTTTTCGGATTGGAAAACGGCTGGATCACTTCCTGTCCTTCGTGGAGATCTTCTGCTTCTTGCAAGTTCTCCCTTAAGGTTTTGCCGGTAACGGTTAACGCATCTCCGTGAAGCAAGCCTTCTTCAAGGAGCAGCTTCATGACCGCGGGTACACCGCCAACATTGTTCAAATCTTGCATAACGTATTTGCCGCTCGGCTTCAAATCGGCGATATGGGGAACGCGTTCGCGGACAGCTTCAAAGTCATCCAGCGTTAAGTCCACGCCTGCCGCGTGTGCCATCGCGGTAAGGTGCAAGAATGCATTGGTGGATCCGCCCAGTGCCATGACGACGGTAATCGCGTTTTCAAACGCTTCTTTTGTCATGATGTCCCGCGGGCAGATACCTTGTTCCAACAATTCGTGGACCATCGCGCCGGCACGTTCGCATTCCTCTTCTTTTGCACCTGCAATCGCGGGAGTAGAGGAAGATCCGGGGAGGCTCATGCCCATCGCTTCCACGGCGGCCGCCATCGTGTTTGCCGTGTACATACCGCCGCAAGCGCCCGCGCCCGGGCAGGCGTTGCATTCAACTTTATGCAACTGTTTGTCATCGATTTGACCGACTTGGTGTTGGCCGACCGCTTCAAAGGCAGAGACGATGTCGATGTCTTTGCCGTCCAGTTTACCGGGTTGAATCGTTCCGCCGTACACGTAGACCGATGGAACATTGAGACGGGCCATCGCGATCAAACAGCCCGGTGTATTTTTGTCGCAACTGCCGATGGAAACGAGGCCATCAAAGCGTTCCGCCTGCGTGACGGTTTCAATGGAGTCGGCAATCACTTCCCGGCTCGGGAGCGAATAAAACATGCCTTCGTGCCCCATCCCGATCCCGTCGGATACGGTGATCGTATTAAAAATCAAGGGAGCGCTATGGTTATTTTCAGCTCCGTTTTTAGCGCTGACTGCCAGCTTGTCCAAATGCATATTGCAAGGCGTGACTTCACTCCAGGCGCTCGCGATGCCGACCATCGGCTTTTTAAAATCGTCATCTTCAAAGCCGACAGCCCGCAACATTGCCCGGTTCGGTGCGCGATTCGGGCTTTCGCTAATAACTTTCGAGCGGATGCGCAAGTCTTTTTCTTCGTCTGCCATTCCCTTCATCCTTTCGTATTTTCATAAGTAGGAAAAAAAGCGATTACTAAAAGGATAGCATATTTTACTTTCATTCGCCTGCCATTAAGACAAGAATGCTGGAAAAAATATTGACAGAAAAATAAATTTGTATACAATTATAAATAGATAAAGCTAAACGAATGTTGGAAGTGTGGTGATGCGCTTCTTTTCATAAAAGGAGAATGTATTCGTGTACGAAAAGCGAATGTCGGCGGCTGACCTTGCCTATGAACAATTGAAAACAAACATTATCGAGTGGGTGTACGCGCCGTCTGCCCCTTTGCGGGAAGAGCATCTTTCCAAAGATTTGCAGATCAGCCGGACACCGCTTCGCCAGGCCCTTTACCGTTTGGAATTGGAAGGGTTTGTCGTCAAGCAGCCGAATGGCCGAATGTTGGTCGCGCCGATCACATTGCAGGAAGCAAGAGAGGTTTTTCAGGTAAGGGAAATGTTGGAAAGCCTGGTTGCTCGAGAAGCGGCGGAAAATATGACGGAAGAGCATATATATCGACTTGAGGACGTTGTTGAACTCATGCATCGAGCGGTAAAAACCAACCGAAGCGATGAGATTGTGAAACACGGCGAACATTTTCATCAGATTTTACACACTTTGAGCACCAATGAAACGAACAAACGCTTTCTGCAGCAATTGCAGAACAAAATTGACCGCTACCGCAGAATCGGGGGGTATAAAAACCCGGGTTATTCGTTGCAAACGCCATTGGATGAACATGAAAAAATTTTACAACTGTTAAAAGCAAAAAGAACCGGAATGGAGATTGAAGAAGCGATGCGCGCGCATATCAGGCGCAGCCTCGTTACCATTGAAGAAACGATCGAGCCGTATGTGAACGAAATGGGCAACTAAGCAGCATAATACGAAGGAGTGAGGTGCTTCAAATGGGAGAGCAGCAAGTGAAAGCCGGTCTTGACGGTGTCATTGCCACGGACACGGAAATTTCGTATTTAGATGTGGAGAACGAGGAGATTGTCCTTAAAGGTTACGACCTCATCGAACTTGCCGAAAAGAAAAACTATCTCGATCTCGTCCATCTGTTGTTTGAAGGTTCTTTGCCGGATCAACAAGGGCGGCTGTCAATGGAAAGTGCGTTGAAAAAAGAATATGCGCTTCCGGAAAATTTCTTCGATTTGTTTTCCATGTTGCCAAAAGAAACACATGCCATGGATGCGATGCGGACGGGCATTTCCGCTTTGGCGGGTTATGATTCGCAGATCGATGATCGTTCCACGGCGGCGAACCGGGACAAAGCGCTGAAAGTATTGGCGAAAATACCAAACATTGTTGCCAACAGTTACCACACGTTGCAAGGAGAAAATCCCATCCCTGCCAATCCGGATTTGCCGTACAGCACGAACTTTCTTTATATGATCACGGGTAAAGAACCGACGAATTTGGAAGCGGAAACATTTGACCAATCACTCATGGTGTACAGTGAACATGAAATGCCGAATTCAACGTTTACGGCACGTGTGATCGCTTCCACAAACGCCGATATTTACGGGGCAATGACCGGAGCGGTTTCTTCATTGAAAGGGAATCTACACGGCGGAGCGAACGAAGCGGTCATGCACATGCTTTTGGAAGCGGAAACCGTCGAGGGCATGTCGAAGCTGTTGTATGAAAAATTACGCAATAAAGAACGCGTCATGGGCTTTGGCCATCGTGTCTACATGAAGAAAATGGACCCTCGAGCGCTGCTCATGAAAAAGGCGCTGCATAAATTGGCTGTTGAGCGCGGGCGAGAAGATCTTTATGAGATGTGTGAACGAGGCGAAGATATCATCCGTGAAGAAAAAGGCTTGTACCCAAACCTCGATTATTATGCAGCACCGGTCTATTATTTATTAAACATCCCGATTCCGCTTTACACGCCGATTTTCTTCGCGGCCCGCGTGGTCGGACTCGGGGCACACGTGATTGAACAGCACGACAACAACCGCCTATATCGTCCGCGTGTCCATTACACAGGTCCGCGTGGATTGCACCCATAATACGGAATTCTAGAAAAAGAAAGCGAGGCTTTTCACATGAGTACAAAAACAAATGAAAAACCAACCACCGATGAGGTGCTGCTAGATATCGCGGACTATGCGGTGAATGGAGAAATCACAAGCGAAGAAGCGCTGAAGACAGCGAGATATGTATTGCTCGATACGATCGGGTGCGGCTTATTGGCTCTTCGGTATCCGGAATGCACGAAACACTTAGGTCCCATCGTGCCGGGAACGACAGTACCGAATGGCGTACGGGTCCCGGGAACCCAATTTGAGCTTGACCCCGTACAAGGGGCGTTTAATATCGGCACGGTGATTCGCTGGCTCGATTATAATGACACGTGGCTGGCAGCTGAATGGGGGCATCCGTCTGACAACCTCGGCGGTATTTTGGCGACGGCTGACTATGTGAGCCGCCAACGGTTAGCGAATGGAGAGAAGCCGCTTACAATGGAAGACGTATTGGCCGCCACGGTGAAAGCCCATGAAATCCAAGGGGTGCTCGCCCTCGAAAACAGCTTGAACCGCCAAGGGTTGGATCATGTCCTGTTTGTAAAAGTTGCATCCACAGCAGTCGTAACAGCCATGTTGGGCGGAAACAAAGAACAGGTCGCCGATGCAGTGTCCCAAGCGTGGGTGGACAACTCTAGTCTCCGCACCTATCGCCACGCCCCAAATGCCGGGTCACGGAAATCGTGGGCAGCCGGAGACGCAACGAGCCGTGCAGTTCGCCTCGCCCTCATGACCATGAAAGGCGAAATGGGCTACGCGAGCGCACTCACAGCACCGAATTGGGGATTCCAGGACGTGCTGTTCGGGGGAGAAACGATCAATCTAGCTCGTCCGCTCGGTTCCTACGTGATGGAAAACGTACTGTTCAAAGTTTCTTATCCGGCGGAATTTCACGCGCAAACGGCAGCGGAAGCGGCGATTCAATTGCATGACGAAGTCGCGTGGCGATTGGATGAAATCGCGGAAGTCAAGATCACGACCCATGAATCTGCTATCCGCATCATCGATAAAACCGGACCGCTTCATAACCCTGCGGACCGCGACCATTCCTTGCAATATATTACGGCTATAGGCTTGATTTACGGCGAATTGACGGCTGATCATTATGAAGATGAGGTAGCGAAGAACCCGGAGATTGACGAACTGCGCCTGAAAATGTATACCGAGGAAAACAAGCGATATACCGCTGACTATCTCGATCCGGATAAGCGCTCGATTGCCAATGCCGTACAGGTAGTGTTTAAAGACGGATCCAAAACGGAAAATATAGCTGTGGAGTACCCACTCGGACACCGTCGGCGCCGGGAAGAAAGCATTCCAATGCTTGAAGAAAAATATCACGAAAACCTAAAAACGAGATTTCCGGCCGGGCAAGCGGATGACTTGTTGGATTTATGTATCAATGCCGAGCGGCTGAGAAACACGACAGTCAATGATTTTATGGCGAGTTACATCATCTAGGAGGAACGAGAATGAGTTGGATTGTAACGGAAAACTCCAGTCAAAAAGAACGCTATCAAGCGTTTTTGGATTTGATTAACGATCGAGAACAAATTTTGCAAATGCCGGGTGCTCATGACGGGATGTCGGCACTCGTGGCAAAAGAAACAGGCTTTCAAGCCTTGTATTTATCGGGAGGGGCTTATACGGCAAGCCGCGGGCTGCCGGATGTTGGACTCATCTACTCCAACGAAATTGCCGACCGGGCCCAAGACTTAATCCGCGCTTCGGACCTGCCGGTGTTCGTCGACATTGATACAGGGTTTGGCGGAGTGCTGAATGTTGCGCGAACGGCAAGAGAAATGGTTGAGGCGGGCGTGGCCGCCGTGCAAATCGAAGATCAATCGCTGCCGAAAAAGTGCGGGCATTTAAACGGAAAACAGCTCGTGAGCACAGAAGAGATGGCCGCCAAGGTGCAAACGATCAAGAAAGTAGCACCGACGCTTGCTGTCGTCGCGCGTACGGACGCAAAGGCCGTGGAAGGGGCAGAGGCCGCTGTTGAACGTGCCCGCGCATATGTCGATGCCGGCGCGGATGCCATCTTTCCGGAAGCGTTAACGAACGAGGAAGATTTTCGTTATTTTGCCGACCGCATTGACGCCCCGTTGCTCGCGAATATGACCGAGTTTGGAAAAACGCCGTATTTCACGGCTGAAGAATTTTCTTCTTTTGGCTTTCAAATGGTCATCTATCCGGTAACCTCCATGCGGGTCGCGGCGAAGGCATACGCCGAAGCTTTTCAGGAAATCTTGGAAAAAGGCACGCAAAAAGACCATCTGGACCACATGCAAACACGAGCAGAACTTTACGAGACGATTGGTTACTATGACTACGAGAACCTCGATGAGCAAGTCGCGAAAACAATTCTTCCCGAGGAAGGAAAAGAGCGGCGATAAAAATGCAAAATTCACCCCTTTGGAGATGGTTATCCAAAGGGGTTTACTTATAGCAGGAAAAAATGTCCGCATCATGCAGCGCCGGAAATTCACTCCGCCTCCCCCGTCGGGAGCGCATATTCACGTCATCTGTCATCCCTGTACTTGATCAGAGGTGGCAACTTTTTCTGAGCCGCTTTTTTGTCTCAGGAATAAATAGATCCCGACTAATATAAGCGCCCCCCCAATTAATTCTACTCCGGTTACCATTTCATTCAAGAATAACATGGCTAAAATAGATGCCCCGACCGGTTCTCCGAGTGTGGTCATTGAAACAGTCGTTGTATTGATATAGTTTAATAACATATTATAAATGATATGCGCTGCCGAAGGGAACACGGCAAGGAGTAAAAATACACCCCAATCGTTAGCTGTGTAACCTGTTAGGGGTATGTTAGCCATTAAATTATAAACGAACATCGTTAAACCGGCGATGAGAAAGACGAGGAAGCTGTAAACCCAATGATTGAGGAATTTTACATTTCTCTGTCCGATGAGTAAATAGAAAACAACAGAAAAGACAGCAAGGAATGATAATATATTTCCCAATAGCACATCTTGCCCTAAATTTAAATTGCCTCCCCCTACAATCAACACGCCAATAAATGCAATGCCTATCGTAAGAAGCGTTTTTAAATGGATATTCTCTTTGAAGAAAAATAAACCGCCAATGAGTGCTATTGCAGGTTGCAATGCTAAAATTAACGTAGAACTGGCCACAGTCGTATGATTGAGCGATTCAAACCATAAACCAAAATGACCGCCCAAAAAAATGCCTGCAAATATTAATGCGAACCATTCCGGTTTTTTTATCCGAGGGATCGTTTTTATATGTTTTAAAACAAAAGGCAATAGCAAAACACAACCGAGGAACATGCGATACATGACCATTATCGTTGAGGGCGCATCCGATAATCGAACGAAAATGGCAGATAACGATATACAGATGATTGTTACAATGAGAAGTATATTGATCGTGCTTTGTTTCATAAAAACCTCCCGTTTAAAAATTGATCTTTTTTAGCACAATTGATATATTACATATCAAATGCACTTTTGTAAATAAGTCTGCTCATATTAGAAGGAGGCCGCTGATGTCCTTACAAGGTCAAAAAATTAATCGTGTATCCATGCGTAACAATGCGTATGAAAGGATAAAGAATGCCATTATTTCAGGGGAATTAAAACCTGAAGAGAGGTTGAGAGACAAAGAACTCTCTGAACAATTGGGGATTAGTCGGACCCCTGTCAGAGAGGCAATGTTGAGGCTGGAAGATGAGGAATTCATTATAAGTAAACCGAATAGCTATACAATGGTTGCTCCTATAGATGTCATTGAAGTCAAAGAAATTTATAGCATTGTTATTGCATTAGAAACACTCGCATTAGAAGAAGCCATAAAAAATCCTCAGTTGCAAGATGTCGAAGACTTGATAAGTATAAATCAAGATTATAAAGCAGCAATAGAACAAGGAGATCCAAAACGTTGCTTGGAAAATGATAGGAATTTTCACGCTCAGATTGTGAAAATGTCAGGAAATAACGAATTGGAAAAATTGCTAACCAGTGTCAAGGAAAAAATATTAAGAGTAGAATCTTATTACTTTCATAATTCAGTGCCTAAAGACGAATCTTTGCAACAACACAACGTCATTATCGAATGTATTAAAAATAATGAACTGGCACAGGCAACGAACATGCTAAAAGAGAATTGGATGAACAGTTTAACGAGTATATTAAAATAGTATAAGAGGATAAGTAAGGTGATTAACACTAAAATATATGCTATGGAAAAACACTACGCTTTCCGTGTTTTCCGTAGCTAGCTAGCGTCCCATCATTATTCACTGATAGCATCTATAGATTTTGGTTAATAGCCCAAAAAAATAAAAATGAATAAATATACATCAGCCAAAGCAGGCAAGTATCAGGGATTGCACTGCTTTGGCTGTTTTTTTCTGAAATATTTTTGGGTGTTGCGCCATTTAAATATCCGTTCCTAGCGTAAGTCCTCCGTCTACCACGATTTCAGTACCATTACAATAAGCACTTTCTTCAGAGGCAAGAAAGGCAGTCACTTGTGCTATATCCTTTGACTGTCCTGTTCTTCTTAGTGGTATAGAGTCAACTTCATTTACATCTATGTCGCTATTAGTTACCATTTCTGTTTGAATAATGCCTGGATGAACGCTATTAACTCTAATTCCTTTTGGTCCTAATTCGATTGCAGCGGATTTAGAGAGGTTAGATACTGCTGCTTTTGTAGCAGCATAAGCCGCTGCGTGATTGATGGGCGCAAAAGAAGAGATAGACACATTATTAATAATGGACCCTTTTTGCTGTTTTTCCATGTATGGTGTTACTGCCTTTATTCCCATGAAAACACCAAGCTGGTTTACATTAATTAGCTGTTGATAATCCTCCAAGGTAGTATCCAGTAGAGGCTTTTTAATAAAATCCCCTGCATTATTAACAAGTACATCCACCTTATTATACGTTTGCATAATAGAATGAACTGCAACTTCCCAATCATCTTTCCTAGTTATGTCTAATTGAACGGGCAGACTTTTATCCTTTCCGATTTCTGATGAGATAGCTTCCGCTTCTTCAATATTTCTTGCACCTACTGTAACTTTTGCTCCCAGCGAGGCTAAATGTTTTGATATGATTTTACCTTGTCCTCGATTTGCTCCGGTTACTAATATCACTTGATTTTGTAAATTTGGCATAAGTTCTCCTTCACTCCTTCATTTTAAGCTATGGATTAACTTACCGTTTAAAACCTGTGTAGTCAATAATCCCACATTTCGCGCCCGTTTGAGTATGTTTCTTAATTTTTGGCAGGAATTTGCCTTACCTGTATCAAAGGTTCAGGAAAGACAACCCATGAGGTGATTCCTTTGAGCCTATCACCAGAAGATCTTCCCGACATTCAACCCGTTCGTATCGGATCAACGCCAGTGATCCGCCAGCTGATGGATAAAATGGGATTAATTGAGGCCATCGACAAGCTATCTCCTGTCAAAGAGAAAGACTGTAACGTCTCCGTAGGGACAAGAGTAGCTGCTATGATCATCAATCAGTTATCCCATCGTAAAGCCCTTTATCGCGTCCAAGAATTTTATCAAGAGCAAGATGTCGAGTTACTCTTTGGTCCCGGAACGAAAGCGAATGATTTCAATGACGATGCGCTCGGCCGTGCGTTAGACGCCCTTCATGAGGCGGGCATTGAGAAGGTCTGTAAGACAGCCATTCAGGCCGTTCAAGCTCCGATCGACCTCACGTGGAAAGGGCTCCATTTTGATACCACATCCTTTGTGTACACGGGCCAACCCAAGAATCACCCGGACGAGGAGGACATCTTGAAAATTGTACGCGGCTATTCCAAAGACCACCGGCCTTATCTGCCCCAATTCAAGTTTGGGTTGGGAACGACGCCGGAAGGCATCCCTGTTTATGGCGATATTTTAGACGGTAACCAGGATGATAAAACGTGGAACAAGCATGTCTTGCATGCGCTCACCGATTGGTATGATCCGGAACAACTGGAACAGGCGATTTTTATTTCGGATAGTGCCCTGGTCACCCAAGATAATCTGGAGGCCACCACGGGCCAAAAGGATCAGGCCGATTTTCAGTTTTTGTCCCGATTGCCGGAGAATTTCAATCTCGCCAAAACCTTGAAGGCAGAGGCCTTAGAGCAGGATTTGGATCAGTGGGAGGAGATCGGTGCCCTCGTGGACCGTAAAGGCGCTGCTTCTTACCGCATCTATCCCACCAAAGCTGACCTTAACGGGAAAACCTACCGGTTTCTGGTGATCCAATCCGACCATATGGATGCCCGAAAAGAAAAAACCATCCAAAGCAACTTGGAAAAGGAACAGAGACGTTGGCACAAGGAACAAGCCGAGCTGGAAAGGCAGGACTTCTCCTGCGAGGCCGACGCGGAAGAGGCGCTGGGCGCATTTCTCAAGAAACACCAAAAAGGCTACCATACATTTGAAGGCACGACGGTCTGTGTAGAGCTGCCAGGCAAACGCCAAAAGCGGGGCCGTCCCAAAAAAGGGGAGGCGCCACCGCCGCCGATCACGGTTTATCGTGTCCGATTAACGCTTCATCCCCCTTCGGACGAACAGCTCGAGGCGATTCGAAAGCAAGCCTCTATCTTTATTCTCGTGACCAGTGTCGCCAAAGATGATCAAGCAGACGTGGAGCTGTTAAAGGCCTATAAAGGGCAACAGACGGTGGAAAATCGCTTTCGTTTCCTCAAAAATCCCTTTTTTGTCGGCAGGGTCTATCTGGCAAAACCTAAACGCGTGGAAGCTTTTGCATGTGTGATGATGATCAGTGTCATGGTGTACAGCCTCTTTGAATACCTGATTCGCAAAAACATGGAAGGGGCCTCCGAACCCCTGTACCAACTTGGCGGAGGAGGACGCAGAAGCTTTCGCCCCACGGGTGAATCTGTTTTGGAACTTTTGGACACCGTCGACATCCTTCATATGGAGATTGACGGACATCTTCGGCGGTTCTTCCCGAAGCATTATGAGCCGCAATTACCCCGTATTCTCGTTTTGTTGGAAATGGATGCCTCCATTTTCACAGAACCAAGGAGCTCGATGGCTGTCGAGAGCCGTCACCAGTAACCTTGAGACGGTCATTCGTTTGCCTTGCTAATGTCGAAGGAACGGGAATAAGCGCGCATTTTGTTGCATTGGCTGATGAATCAGCTACAATCAGACAAGCATAACGCGTTGGACATCAGGAATGATTAGTGTGCATGGTCGCTAGCGCGAAATCTGGGAATAATAGCTACATATACCCGAATTATTCACAGAAATCCTTAGAGAAGCGACTAGCCCTTGTACGCCAAGGCGTTCAGCTAGTGTGAAAACAATGTGGCTACGGTATCCGTAGCCACCATCTACTAAGATAATGGTTATTTGCTCAAATGGGATTATGCCCCCTTGACTAACAATATAGCATGGAATAAATTGTATGATTCATTTATCGTTGAATAGGGAACTATTTGGAAGGTTACAAAGTCCATCTTTGATTTGAAAGGGGCAGTTATTTATGAGTAAAAATAAAGTGTTCCTCACTGGCGCCGCTGGTTATGTTGGAGGTTCCATTGCAGCGAAATTCCTTGAATCAGGCTATCAGGTTACTGGTCTTGTGCGCTCCCAGGATAAAGTAAAAGACTTGGAAGAACAAGGAATTATTCCTTTTATGGGAACGCTTGAGGATTATCAACCGTTGAAAGACGCTGTACAGGATGCTGATATCATTATAAATGCTGCCGATGCTGATAATGTGTACCCTGTCACTGCCATTCTGGAAGCAATAGAAGGAAGTGGAAAAACGTTTATTCACAACAGCGGTTCTGATGTGGTCGGAGATAAAGCAGCTGGTGAATATAGGGAACAGATCTTTTATGAAGATGCTTTTATGCCTCCCCATGAAAAAAAAGCGGGAGTGTTCGTAGATCAGCTTGTCATGGGCGCAGCTAATAGAGGTATTCACTCCATTGTGATATGTCCAGGACTTATTTACGGAGAAGGACGAGGAATTAAAAAAGACAGTATTCAAATACCGGAAATGATTCAACTGGCACTCAAAAAAGGCTTGGCTCATCATATTGGAAAAGGTGAAAATGTCTGGTCAACCGTTCACATCGATGCCCTCGCAGAGTTATATATGTTGGCAGTGGAACATGCGCCTGCAGGATCTTTTTACTTTGCTGGAAATAAAGAAGTTTCTTTTAAAGAAATTGCAGAAACCATTAACACTACGTTTAATTTGGGCTCAGAGACAAAAAGTATGACGGTTGATGAAGGTATTCAAGAGTGGGGAGCAACAGGAGCGCATCTTGTCTTTGGGTCTAACAGCCGTATCCGCTCCCTTAAAGCTCAAAAAATTCTTGGTTGGAAACCAAAGGGTCCTTCAGTATTACAAGACATTCAATCTGGTTATTATAAAGATCACTTCAGCTAAAAGTTGATATTCGAAAAAAGTCACGGACCATCCATACGTGGGTGTGTGGATGAGCGAACGATGACAGAACGATTTGAAAGGATGCCATAAATGGGACAAAAGATTGAAGGGAAAATTGCTTATATTACAGGAGCAGGTAGTGGGATTGGACGAGCTACCGCACTACAGTTGGCAAAAGAAGGTGTTCACATTGGATTAATTGCTAGAACAGAGTCTAAACTTGATGATGTGGCTAAGCAAGCGCAAAGCTATGGCGTGAAAGCAAGCGTTGTACCCTCAGATATTGCAAACATGGATGAAGTAGACCAGGCAGTAGCAGTATTAAAAGAAGAGCTGGGACCAGCAGACATTTTAATCAATAATGCTGCGAAGGAAACGAGAGGCTCTTTCCTGGACATTAACCCAACAGATTGGAAGCGTACGTTTGAGGTCAATGTCTTTGGTATGTATCACGTGACACGCGCAGTTCTACCACAAATGATAGAAAAAAACACAGGGGATATCATTAATATTTCATCAAGTAATGGGTTGAAAGGAGTTGCAGGAGCAACCGATTACAGTGGTTCAAAATTTGCTATACAAGGAATGACGGAAGCACTGATGCAGGAAGTCCGTCGCAATAATATCCGTGTATTTACATTAAATCCAAGTTTAGTTGCAACAGATCTCGCCTTTGACGGGAAATGGGACGAGAATGATACAGAAAAATATATCCAACCAGAAGATATGGCCGAATTTATGGTAGCACAATTAAAGCTTCACCCTCGTATGTTCATAAAACAGTCGTTACAATGGGCGACAAATCCTTTTTAACGAATCAAATGTAAAGGAAAGGAACTAAATAGTGGGGCCAGAGGGTTAAAATATGCACCAACTATATAAGATACTAGACTTTGAAGAAAAAAGAGCATTAGATTTGTGAAAGTCCTAATATAGCAACAAAAAAGCGATCTTCTGTAAAGAGTGCAAGAATTTAACAACTCCTTGTGCTCTTTCTTTTTGATTGGGGAAGATGAATACCACAAGGTGAATCTGCAAGCATTGCCAGGCGAGAGTAGGGTCCCGACAATATTATTTTGATCGCTTCTATCCTGCAAACGAGCACAGGGTTTGGTTTTTCCATTTTGGCGACGCCATTTCTTCTACTCATATTTGCCCCGATCGAAGCCATTCAAATCAATCTCATTTTATCGATAATGATCTCTTTGGCTTTGTTAAAACAAATAAAAAAAGATATGGACATTAAAATTTTAAAACGATTTGTGATTGGAAGTTTGCTCGGTTTGCCTATAGGAATTATGACGATTATGGTTTTAGATATCCACGCGTTGAAGTTGGGAATCGGCCTCATGATTCTGCTATTAACGACGATGTTAATCCTGAAGTTCCGTTTTGGCCAAACGCAGGGGAGAGACTTATTTGTTGGTGGATTATCGGGGTCTTTGGCGAGCAGCATTGGAATGCCGGGTCCCCCTATTATGCTTTATTTTTCAGGTACGGATATTAAAAAGGAAAAGTTAAGAGGGATAACGCTAGCCTTTTATTTATTTATCTACACGATGAGCTTATTCACTCAAATCATTGTTGTGGGGACAAATCAGGTTATCTGGTTTTCAAGCGTTATTGCTGTGCCACTCGTTTTGTTAGGGTTGTATTTGGGGCAACTTTTATTTAGATGGATTCATCCGCGCCTTTTTCAAGTCGTTATCTATACCCTTTTACTTTTTACAGCCATTTATTTGTTGATCGATGCGATGCCCCGTTATCTTCACTTTCCGTGAAAAACAAACGAAAATCTGTTACGATAGTCTTCGGAAATGAATCATGTTTCGGAGGGAACCTTTTATGGAGGACCAAAAGAATTATCGCGTTTTGCTTTATTATAAATATGTTGATATGCCTGATTACGAAGAATACGCCGAAGAACATCTGCAATATTGTAAGGACATGGGCTTGCGCGGACGGGTCATCGTCGCCCCTGAAGGCCTGAACGGAACGGTCTCCGGTACGATCGAGCAAATGGATGCCTATATGGAATATGTAAAATCCGACAAGAGATTTAGCGATATGGACTTTAAGACTGATGAAGCGGATGGACATGCATTCAAAAAAATGTTTGTCCGCGCGAAGCAAGAAATTGTCACGTGGCGTCTTGAAGAGGACGTGAACCCGAATGACATTGGCGGGGAGTATTTAACACCGAAGGAGTTCCATGACGCGCTTCAAGAAGAAGAGACAGTCGTCATTGACGGCCGCAATGATTACGAATACGACATCGGCCACTTCCGCAACGCCATCAAGCCTGAAGTGAGCACGTCCCGGGAATTTCCGGAGTGGATCGAGGAAAACATTGATCAGTTCAAAGGAAAAAAAGTGCTCACCTACTGCACCGGAGGCATTCGCTGTGAGAAATTGACGGGCATTCTCAAGCAAAAAGGCGTAGACGACGTCTATCAACTGCATGGAGGAATCGTCAATTACAGCCAAGACGAAGACGTGCAAGGCCACCTGTTTGATGGGAAATGCTATGTGTTTGATGAACGTATATCCGTAAAAGCCAATCATACCGATGAAGATGTCGTCGTTGCCAACTGTCATCACTGCGGCAAAACGGAGGATCGCTATATCAATTGTTCCAATCCAGAATGCAATCTTCAATATGTTTGCTGCACCGACTGTGAAGAAAAACACCAAGCCGCTTGCTGTGAAGAATGCCGTGTTCATCCGCGCAATCGCTGGCCGGAAATCAGAACAACGTACGCTGCATCGGCCGAATAAATGAGGAGAGGGATCGATGGAAACGTTAGAAGCAATTCGGACAAGAAGGAGTAACGGAAAAGTTCATCCCGATAAACCGGTGGACCAGGCACTGATCGAAACCATTTTGGAAGCGGGAACGTGGGCTCCCAACCATCATCATACAGAACCATGGAAATTTTTTGTGCAACAAGGGGAAGGGCGGCGTCCGCTTGGAAAAACGTTACGCAAAATAGCGATGGAAAAAATAGACAGCGAAGAAGAAGCTTTGGACGAAAAAGAAGCACAAAAGTTGTCGAAAAAAGAGGCCAAACCGTTTCGTGCCCCTGTTGTCATCACCATCGTCGTCGAGCCGGAAACAAAGGACAAAGTCATCGACATCGAAGAATATGCGGCAGCCCATGCCGCCGCGCAAAACATGCTACTCGCCGCCCATTCCCTTGGTCTTGGTGCCATCTGGCGAAGCGGAGCGCCGACTTATCACTCGGAGATGCGCCGCCTGTACAATGTGTCCGAACGTGGAGGCGTCGTAGGCTTTATTTATCTTGGCTGGCCGGCTTCGGCCAAAAAGAAGGAACAGCAACGTAAAGGCATTGAAGAAAAAACAACATGGATGAATGAAGATATGAGTTAAAAAACCGTTGCGTGAGTGCAACGGTTTTTTTAGTAGGTAAGAAAATATAAATCAACTTTCTTACCTACATAAGTGCAACTAAGGTTTTCGCCATAAAAGCTTGGCGAAAAGCCAAGTTTTCTAATCCGGAGGATTTCTGAGCCTAGTCCCATGCCGAAAACTTGGACTTGCCTAGTAGATTCGACATTGGGGCTGCCATCCCAACCGAAACTATGCCTGTTTCTGAGTGGTGCCGTAATGCCGGCGGACTTCAGCAACGTAATCATCCGTTAATGGTGTGGATTCATCATAGTCGGGGGCGCTTTCCACGATCTGGCGATCGGTAAATCGAGTGAAGGCGTGCGCTTCCACCGGAATGAATTCCGAGAACCATTCAACGGGAACGAGATATTTATCTTTGGAAAGGAGTCCCGCCGTATCCACTTCCATAAAAAGCACTTGCCAAGTGCTCGTATCAAAAATGACATCGGAAATGGATCCGATTTTATCCTCGGCTGCATAGACGGAATATCCCCGCAAATCTTTCGTGCTTTGCAGGTAAGAGTCTTCTTCATTTACTTTCTTCTGTTGTTCACGTTTGACAGCTTTTCTTACCATATCCGAACTGACGCCGGCTTCCGTGTTGTCTCCCAAAGTAGCACCGGGTGTGAATGGGGACACAGGACCGCCTCCCTGCAACATCGGCCCAGGTCCCGGACCATAATTCGGCGCAGCCCAGTAATAGCCTAATCCGTAGTGATCGAGGATTGATGCTTCATACGCTCGTGAAACGGGCTCGTGTTCATTCGGTTTAGGGCTATCCTTAATTTGCTCTTTAGTGGCTTCGATATCTACTTCCTGTGCTTGTATATCCAAGCGATTAACGAGTTCCGGGCTCAGCAAGACTTTCCCGCCGATGAACCAAGTGCGTGTATCGGCTACGAGAAAACGAACTTTCCATTCTCCTGCCGAATCAAAATAAACATCCGTTACCGACCCGAACGTTTCGTCCGACCCGGATAAGGAAAAAGATTGAAAGTCACGAGTGCGGATCAGCATGATGTATTCCTCCTTTGAATACCGTTTACTATACTGATTTCCGTTTTCGTGTTTTTTGAAACAATAAATGTGCGGCCGAGGGAATTGTATCGGACTGTTTTATCTGTAGCGATAGCAATCCGGTGATCCAAGCAGTTACATTGACTTTCCACCTATGAAACTATAAAATAAAAACTAATTGGTTTTTTATTAAACTAAGCAGTCATAAACCTGAAGAAGGGGTAATCGTGAAAGAACAGATAATGGAAAACGCGTTGCAAAGTTTTGCTATCGATGGTTATTATGCTACGTCCATGCAGCAAATCGCCGAAAATTGCGGCATATCCAAAGCTTCATTGTACAAATATTTTACTTCGAAAGAAGCGCTTTTGCTCGAAACGTTGGAGTATAACCTCGACGAGTGGTTGAAGCGAACAACGAACATCAATCTTGATCAATCGTTATCGCCGAAAGAAGAGTTACGGCAAAAGATTGTAATTGAGCTGGAAGCGATGAAAAATAATCGCTCTCTTGTACATTCTCTCATGCGTGCGGTTCCGCTCACGAAAAACGCGGAAATGATGCGTATGTTAAAACGTACGAGGGTAGCGTTAATGAATTGGCATCGCGATAGCCTCTTGCATGCATACGGCGAAACTTTGCGCCCGTTCCTTTGGGATCGGGTTGCTCTATTTCAGGGAACGCTACGGGAATACGTTGTACTTATGGGAGATGACCATAAAGCGTTGCCTGCCCATGACGTGGCAGATTTAATCATCTCGCATTTGGATACATTAATGACGTCATCTCCCGGGATATCACCGGTGCTTACATCGGATGTGATGCATGATTATGAAATGTATCAACAGGATATGAAACCGGCGGGCGTTCAAGAAGAGATTGATGAAGTCTGCTATCTTCTTCGGGAAAAAGTAAAAAATCATGCCAATATCGAGCAACAGCCTGAGGTGGACCGAGCTCTTGAAACGTTGTACCGGGAAACGGAGGCTGATGCCCCGCGTACTTTTTTGTTGGATGCTCTATGCCTTTATTTGGAGCAATGGGCACCGATTGAAAACGAACGCAAAAAACTTTACGAATTACTGGAGTCGCGAGATCGCGAAACTTAAGTGAATATCAACGAACGATAAAAGAAGGTATATAGATGACGACAAGTTCACATTCGTCTCAAACGAAAAATGTAAAAACAATCGCGGCCATACTGTTGACAGGCGCTTTTATGGCTATCTTAAACCAAACGCTGCTTGCCACTGCCTTGCCGCATATTATGAGAGACTTCGGGATATCCGCTGATTTAGGCCAATGGGTGAATTCCGTTTTTATGCTCGTGAACGGGGTTATGATCCCCATCACTGCTTTTCTTATTGAAAAGTTTACGACTCGTCGCCTATTTTTTACCGCGATGGGTTTATTTGCGTTAGGGACGTTGATATGCGCCCTTGCGCCCACATATGCTTTCCTTATACTCGGACGGATTGTCCAAGCTGCCGGTGCCGGCATTATGCTGCCTCTCATGCAAACGGTCCTTCTCTTGGTGTTTCCCATTGAACGCAGAGGTTTTGCCATGGGGATGGTCGGGCTTGTCATTTCGTTTGCGCCGGCGGTTGGACCGACACTGTCCGGATACCTCCTCGAGTACTTCCACTGGTCGATTTTATTTTGGATTATATTCCCTTTAGCCGTCCTAAATATCATAGTTGCGTATTGGGTGTTAAAAAATGTTTCGTTCACACGTGATCCGAAATTGGATATTTTGTCGGTGGTTTTATCGACGCTTGGCTTTGGCGGTCTGCTCTACGGATTTAGTTTTGCAGGAACTTATGGGTGGACAGATGTGCAGGTGATCCTTCCCATGATCATTGGCCTTATCACGTTGGGTCTTTTTGTGTGGCGACAATTGACTCTTCCGCAACCGATTCTCGAGGTACGCGTGTTCAAGTACGGGGTGTTCACGGTCGCCACAGTCATCGGCATGATAATTTTTATGTCCATGATTGGCTCGCAGACGATTCTGCCGATTTATATGCAGGATATGCATGATTTTACGGCGCTTGAAACAGGGCTGATGTTATTGCCGGGGGCAGTGGCGATGGGCTTGATGTCGCCGATTACCGGCAGGATTTTTGATAAGTTCGGGGCACGGAAATTATCGATCTTTGGTCTGTTCATTGTCTCCGTGACAACTTTTATGTTTACACAACTCACCAGTGAGACCTCTTTTGGTTATTTGGCAATTGTCAACACGTTTCGGATGTTCGGCATGGCCTTTGTCATGATGCCGGTGACGACGGCGGCGATCAATTCGCTGCCTAATGTTTTGATTCCGCATGGAA
Source organism: Salicibibacter halophilus (assembly GCF_006740705.1). Taxonomy (GTDB): domain Bacteria; phylum Bacillota; class Bacilli; order Bacillales; family Marinococcaceae; genus Salicibibacter; species Salicibibacter halophilus. Next base: position 3,506,310 of record NZ_CP035485.1, read on the forward strand.
CAGCGATGAACAACACGATGCGCCAGGTAGCCGGAGCGATCGGAACAGCCGCCCTCGTTACGGTTATGTCAGCGATGGCTTTGGGACCGGAGCAAGCGCCTAACATGGATGAAGCAATGGTCTACGGGGTGAATATGGCTTTTTGGTTGGCTACGATTCTTACCGTTATCGGCTTTATCCTTTCATTCTTTGTTCCAAAAGGAAAAGGGATGCCTCCCGATACGATTAACGATCAAAAGACAATGGACCATACAAAATAAATAAGAATAGGCCGCCATGCAAGAACATGGCGGCCTTAAAACGGTCCGTTTACCGCAAATTATGGTACTTGCTACAGTAGTACACAAGTGGTTCTTCATTTTCTTCATCTTTCATTTCAATATCTTTGACTTCGCCGATAAAGATCGTATGGTCACCGGCTTTTACTTCTTGAACGACGTCACAGGCGAGGTGGACAAGGGCATCAGGCACAACAGGCAAATGATGGAAAGTAGTGAAAGCAAACTGTTCTTTTCCCGGTAATTGCTTTGCGAACGTTTTGGATAATTCCGCTTGAGATGTATCCAAAATACTCACTGCATATTTTTTGGCGTTCAAAATTTTTTCGTACATATCCGTTTTATGATCGACAGATACGGCTACCAGTTTCGGGTTCATGGAGACGGACATAAACGCATTGGCCGTCATTCCATGTGGCTTGCCATCATCCGTTGAGAGAATGGTAACACCTGTGGAAAACTTGCCCATTGCCTGCCTGAATTGTAAATCATCCATGAATGTCGTCACTCCTCTGTTCTGGCTGCAATTGTAAAAAAAGGCAGGTTTAGGTCATGTTGCTATGGAGAAGCCTTGCAATAAAGTATGAAATGTACAGCTTAATAGTGTATTGTAAAATCAGATCATACATTAACCATCATAACAGCCGGATTTGTAGATTGCTAGTAAAGGGTTTCGACCCCCCCTGGCCAATCAAGGATCGTGCCTCGGTATACAGGTTAAACTTGGTGAACCTGACTTTTTTTCTTGCGAAAACATGTTCAGTCGATTATACTAAATATAAGAAAAGAACATATGTGCGTAATAAATGTGCCTCAAAAAGGAACATTTATGTTGGAAAAAAATTGTTGTACGATGAGGCAGGGCGACTTGAAGCGTATTTATTGCTTATTTCCACTGCCTGATAGAAATGGACATACGAACGAATGAAGGAAGTGATCGATCATATGCATTGGGAAGAAATGGAACAAAAAAGAACACAATCAAATGAAGATTTTCTAACCGGCAAAATACCTTTAATCCCGTCTGCACATGATCCGTTAAGTGCCCAGGCAATAGAAGAAAAAGGATATCAAATGGCTTTTCTTTCATCCGACGATGTATCAAAATTGTATGGCTACGCCTCTTCCTATACATTAAGCACGACGGAAGTGATTGCCACTGTGCGAAACATTACACAAGTAAGCGCTTTGGCACTGCTCGTGCAATTGCCCCTTGACGCCCGCTCTGGCCAGCAGATCATTAAACAAGTGTATGAATTACGTCAGCTAGGCGTACGGACAGTTCAAATCGATGATGAAAAAATCCCTTCAACCCAGGAATTAATCCAAATCATCGTTCAGGTCCACCATTACTTTCCGGAAGTGAAAATTGTCATGGCGATTCGGGCAAACGCTTCGATCACCGGCATCGAAGAAGCGGTAACCAAAGCAAACAAATTGTTGCATGCAGGCGCAGATTTTATCTTGTTTCAAGGGTTGTACACGGAAGGGGAATATTTATACACGTATCAATATACGAATGGACCCTTGCTTGCACTGTTAAACACAAACAATAACCAAGACTTATCCTACGCAGGGCTGAAAAACATGGGTTATTACGCGACGATTTTACAGGAAGAACATATCCATCAGGTGAAAAAGATCTATGCCGAGTCCTATAAGGACGCATGAATAGTGCTTTGAACGGTACAGAGTAAGTTGAGCAGGAGGAAATTTCATGCGAAGTTTAACGGTTGCCGCTGTCCAGATGAATTGCATTCCGGGCAATAAATCGCAAAACATCGCAATTGCTGAAGGATTGATTAAACATGCGGCCGATGCGGGCGCAGAATTGATCGTGCTTCCGGAGTTATTCACGACCGGTTATCACGTGGAAAACGAAGATTTATCTTTAGCGGAAACTGTTCCCGGGGAAACAACAAACCGGTTAGCGGAAATCTCTGTTCGGCACAACGTTGCCCTGGTCGGCGGGATGATTGAAGCGGGATCGCTAAGCGGTTTGTTATATAATGCAGCAATTGTGATTGAGAACGGTAAAGTGAAGAACAATTATCAAAAACGTTATCTGTGGCAAGAAGAACAGTTACGTTTTGGAAAAGGAAAGCCAACCGAAAATCCGTTTCCCGTAAAACATGCACCTTGCGGGATCCAAATTTGTTATGAAATAGGATTCCCTGAGTTGACCAGAGGTTGGGCACACCAAGGCGCGGAGTTATTGCTGGCGCCTTCCGCGTTCAGTGAAAAGCGAGTCCGCGTATGGGATATAGCGACAAGATCAAGGGCGCTTGAAAATGGCATGTTTGTCGTCGCGGCCAATCGAACGGGTGCCGATGCGCATTCTTTTGCAGGGCGGTCACGGATCGTATCCCCGCAAGGGGAATTGCTGAAAGAGGCCAGCCCGGATCAAAATGAAACGATTGTCGCGACCATCGATTTCAATGAGGTGGCGAAACAAAGGCATTCCTTGCCGTATTTAAGGGATTTGGAACAGTAAAGGGAAGCTTCCTGTGCGTCGCCTCCCCCCGGTTAAAAAAACAAGCAGGGTCTAGCGCGACCCTGCTGTTCATTCATTTTTATCTACGATCTCGTAACCTTCGTTCATATAGATGTCGTAATAAGCCATTACTTCTTCTACATATTCTCCCGAGCGGTTATACATATACAAGGCATTTTCCATATCGCTGTCGTTTGCGCCGTTGGCGGCCAAAAAATTGGCGGTGGAAAAAATGGCATCTCTTTCATCCCATGGGTCAGCGGTGCCGCTTCCTGTCGCATCCACTCCATATCCGCCGTTACTCTCAATTTGGTCAGGATTTTTTAACTCTACATTGGGAATATCTCCGGCTCCCACATCATCGCAAGTAGGATGATTCCATCCGTGCCACGTACAAGGCATGAATTGCATGTGCCCTTCCGCCCCAACCGGGGAAACCATTGGATCCATGGTTGAAAATTTCGTCTCGACACGGTGAACGGCCGGGAGCACCTGCCACGGAATGTCGTATTCCTCAGCGGCAGCTTGATATATTGAAACATATTGTTCGGGGATTTCATCGTTGCTGTAACCGGTTATGCCCCCGTTCAAAAACCGATCGATTTGTTGCTCGCTGAATGTTTGGGCAATCATAAAAATGCCGATCGCCAGGAAACAGAGGGCGAGAATCGATCCGATACCAACAAAACGTCGTTTACGGGTTGTGCTGCTTTTTTTCTTTTTCGATGTTCCCATCCGGAATGCTCCCCTGGTTAAAATTAGCGCTTATTCACTCTCAACATCTTCATTAGTATCCTCTGCCGGTTCAATCGTAATATCCATTTGTCCACGGCAGGTGCTTCAAGGAGGCTCGCCTCTGTGTAGTTTAACATGAGCACTGATTTTGCAAATAGGCATCCGTGATGGTTCATAAATTGGTCAAAACGACAATGTTATAAATGATTATAAATGATCATTTAAAAATGCCAATATCTCCCGGTTCACGCTCATTTCATTGGATTTTTTCGAAAACCCGTGGCCTTCGTCTTCGAGAACGAGGTATTTCACTTCCGCGTTGTTTTGCCGCAGTTGATCGACAATTTGATCGGATTCGGCCTTAACGACTCGTGGATCATTTGCGCCTTGGATGACAAACATCGGTTTTGTCATTTGATCGAGATAAGTGATAGGGGAATCTCTTGTAAAACGTTCTTTGTCTTCGACAGGATCCCCGACCCATTGTTTCATGATCGGCTTCCAAAAATCCGGCACTGAATGAACAAAACTGAATAAGTTTGACACACCGAAAATATCGATCACGGCTTTGAAATAGTCAGGGTGGCGGCCATGTAAGAGCAACGCCATGTATCCGCCGTAGCTCCCGCCCATTAAAAAGATCTTGTCGGGATCCACATTATAATGGTCAATCAAATAGTCAATGGCGGCGATATTATCCAGGCGCGGTCCGTGCCCCCAGTCCCCTTCGACCATTTTCATAAAGGCAAGTCCGTAGTTGGAGGAGCCGCGGAAGTTCGGCGCCAGAATTCGGTATCCTTCGTAGGTCAGCATTTGAAACATGGCCCGGAAAAATTTCCGTTCCGCTGCTTGGGGACCGCCATGAGGCCATAAGATGACATGCCCGTTGTCAGCGGCACTATCCGGCGTGAAATAAAGTGCTTCGATTTCTGTTCCGTCAAAGGAAGAGTAGCTAATCGTTGCCGGTTCACTCATCTGTTCACGCGGGATCCCCGGGACGCGAAAATCAGTAAGTGCTTTCCAGTTTGCATCATCTTTCCCGTATTTAAAAATGTTCATTGGAAGTGTGGATCCGCGTCCGAGAATGTAAAGATTTCCCGCTTTTGTAACCGTAACTTTATCGATGACTTCCACAGACAGGTGTAAACGGGACAAATCATTATTTTCCGGGTGATAGTGGTAGAGTTTGTCCGTGACTCCTTGGCTCGAATGCAGATACAAGCCTCCACTTGCCTGGTCTGCTTTGACCTCGACAATACTTTCGCCGGGAATTGCCAATACTTTCGAAAACGCTCCCGTTTGAACATGAAAATGAGCTAAATAGGAGAAATCTTCTTTATAGGTCGTTGCAAAATAAATGTCTTCGTTGGATGTATAAACGGCACTTTCGACGGTATGTTGGACGGATGCATCAGGTGTAATTGCTGTTGTTTCTCCGTCTCTATGAACATACATGCAACTGTGGGTGTTGGCAAAATGTTTGCGAAGCAAAAAACTGTCCTCTTCAGGGCTGAGAGTGGTAAATGTGGTCGCTCCCTCGGAGCCTTTCAGCAGTAATTCATCTGTTTCATTTTTCAAGTCATAGCAGTAAATATTCAAAAAGGCAGCGTTATTTTTCGTTGAGGTGTAATAGAGTTTGCGGCCGTCTTCGGACAGCTCTCCAACCATATGCCGTTCGCCTTCGTTTACCTGAATCGGCAAAAGCGCGCCACCCTCAGGGGGGAGGGCATAAAGTTGGGCGTTTTCATCTCCGTCATGATCAAATGCTGCAATGATGAAGCGATTGTTGCTGTCATAGATCAATCCATGGTTGCTTTGATTCATGGAGGTTAACGGGTAAGGAAAACGTTGGTTCATATCCATTGCCCATAAGTTATAATCGCCGCTTAAATTTGTAGAAAATACGAGCTGCTCTTCATTGGGGCTTACGGCAAAGTTTTGGATGGAATAGGTTCGGAAAAATTGCGAGACATCGGCTTTAGGAAATGTGAGCATCATAGGCCCTCCTTGTTCATTACTGGAATAAATTTTACCATAATGTTTTCGGCAGGTGGGTTTAAATGAAAAATACAGTGGGAACAGAACTATTAAAGACGATGAAAGGAGATTTGCAGGATGGAACCGATCTATCGAACGTTTAAGAATGATGATGAAGCGGTGGCAACGGTAGAAAGGTTAAAAGGAGAAGTAAACGAAAATAATATTTATGTCGTTACGCATGATGACGATCACACGGAGCGGGTAGCCAAACGCGCGGACGCAAACACTGTTGGTGTCAGCGAAACAGGATTTGGAGTATCCGTGAAAAATATTTTTCGTCAAAAAGGGGATGAGTTGCGGGCGAAATTTGAAGAATTGCATTTTTCCTCAACGGAAGCAAAAAGGTTGGAAGGAGAATTGGATAAAGGAGTTACAATCGTCGTAGTGAAAGACGCACCCAGCGGGTTATCCCTTTAAAAGAGAAGCCACCCTTTATTGGATGGCTTCTCTTTTATTACTCATTGGCCGGTCGTTCACACACAGCATTGATTAATAGGTCGAGCTTTTTTTCCATTCGATGCAGCAAGTAAAATGCGACGACAGCTGCAAAACCATGGTTAAAAAGCAATGACATCCATTCCTCCATGAATGTGAAACCCCTTTTTTATCGATTGGTCAATGATTACCTCGATTGCTTTAAGCTTCGTACATTTGTTCCACAGAACGCGAGACTAACCTTGCGTCGACTTTTTCAACCAGCGGCCCGCCGGAGGTGAAAAATACATCATGGTCAAGGATTTGATCCATTGCCTCTTCCAGTTGGGATGATTCAAGCTCCTCCGCAGGATTGTTCACCGATATTGATGACATCCGCCCTTCCTCATTACGAAATCGCATTTGCAATTCTACGTTCATGCACTACACTCCTCTCAAGCTTTAGTTGTCTTCCAATGGCAACAGACTGTAGTCGTTTCTGCGTGTGGCCCCGCTTAAATCGCCGGTGGACAATGAAGCGATCGCAGAGGCAATCACTTGAATATCCTCGTCGCTTGCCTCAACATTGATGTTGTTAAAGCGTCTGCTGTAAATAACAGGTTCTCCGAAATCATCCACCCCGTTCTCAAAAACCAATTGTAGACTCGTTGTTTCCGGATTCATGTGCTCACCTCCCTTCACTCCCCATATCGAAGTCACAAGCTAAAAAGGGGGGATACAATATTAATAATTTCCAACTTCGCGCATATAGGTGTAAAATGGTAGTAAATGGAGGCGATTGTTAACGTCCGGAAAACAGAGCGGGCTGTTATAGTCGCCTAAATATGCTAGGTGGGGGCTTTGAATGAAAGCGACACAAATACCTGCGAATGAACGCATCCATACCCTTGATATTATTCGGGGCATTGCCGTATTTGGCATTTTGATCGCGAACATGTACGCATTTAAGACTCTGGCTTTTACTGATGTGCGTCCGTTCATTGAAGGCGGGACAGTGCCTGATGGGGCACTAAGCCCATTTGCTGATGTGTTCAATACAATTTTTGTTGAAGGCAAATTTTATCCGATGTTTTCCTTGCTCTTCGGACTCGGTTTTTATATTTTTTATACCCGTTTGATCGAGAAGGGTTACAATGCTGATCGAGTGTTTGCCCGCCGGCTCATTTTTTTGTTGGTCATCGGGTTGGTCCATCTCGTTTTTCTATGGTCGGGAGATATTTTACATACGTACGCCCTTGCCGGCTTTTTACTATTGCTTTTTATTCATCGGCAATCAAAAACAATTATGGTTTGGATTGTTTCCTTGCTAGGGGTTACCTCTATTTTTATGTTTTTTTTGATGAGTGTAACCGGTGTAGGTTTACAGTTGAAAATGGAGAGTGGGACCGGTTCGTTAGATACATTTGAAAACAGCGTAGATTCGGGAGAGGCTGTGATGGCCAACGGATCGTACGGCGACATTCTACAGTACCGGTTTCTCAATGAAGTCATTCCCATTCTCATGCAATCGATATTCATCGCGATCGCTGTGTTGCCGCTCTTTCTCATCGGACTCTATATGGGCAAAAAAGGAATGTTTCATGATGTTGAAAGTAATGTAAAAAAATGGAGGAAACTTTGTGTGCACAGTTTCTGGAGTGGGGGTTTATTAACGGCGCTCATGGCAGTCTTGCATTATGATGTGCTTCCGCTGCCGTCCTATTTTACGTTTGGAATGGCTGAAGGCGTTAATTTTGCTGCCGGTCCGTTGCTTATGCTTTTCTATGTTTCAGCTTTTGTGCTTTTATTACGGCTAAAGGTCTGGAAAAAGCTATTGATGCCGTTTGCGGCTGTAGGGCGAATGGCATTGACCAACTACTTATTGCAAAGCCTCATTGCCGTCTTTGTTTTTTATGGGTTTGGCTTAGGGCTTTTTGGTCAAATATCAAGCGGAGTCGGACTGGTGATCGCTGTTGTCATCTTTACGGCACAGCTTATTGTCAGCAATCTTTATTTGCAGACGTTCAAACAAGGGCCGATGGAAGCGCTGTGGAGGAAATGGACGTACAAGGTTAGGGGTTAGAGGTTGGAAGTTAGAGATCGGGGTTTTAGCGAAATGCTAAAGCCCCGACATTTGTGTTAACTTGTTTTTTTGCGTTTTCGAACAGGATCAAAGCTCAGATGAAATTCAGGTGAGCTATGATGACCGTGAAATTTGCGTCGTGCTGCTTTCAGCTCTGCTTCGAGCGCGGCAAAAATTTTGTCCAAATGTTCATCTGTATACTCATAATTATTTTTATTGGATAAATTCCCAATTAAACGGATTTTTTTTACGGTTTCCTCTGTCCGTCGTTTTGCAATTCTTTCAAATTTGCTCAGCTTGTCTTCCATGAAAAATAGCTCCTTTCAACTCTTTTCATTCATTCTATAAAATCTATCGGTAGAAAAAAATTAAAATTTGTAATAAACAATAGGAAATTTTAGTGCTTTTTTGTCGAATAGTGAGTGATCGGTGGATCATAAATCGTATAGATACTGGTAATAGCCTAATTTTTTATAGCGAATATTGCGACGAATTCTTTTAATAGAATTGAAAAAGATACATGTTTTTTGTTTCCTTTTCTCATACTAGCATGGAGCGAATATAAGGAGGCGACTGAAAAATGCAAAACCAGCAAGGGCAAATGAACATGGACAACCAACGATCTGGTCAAATGCTGCCGATGCAAAATCACGGCGGGCATGAAATGTTTGACGCGCATGAAGCATTAACGACTGCGATTAACGTGTTAGATCAATACATGATCGTTCGGCCCTATGTGAATGATCAAGAGCTGCTTGACATCCTTGATCATCAATATGATTACATCACGACGCAATATAATCGGATGGTGGAAGCATTCAGTACCGGAAAAAAGCCATCAAAGTCTATAGAACCGTATGAAATTCCGATGATGACCGATATCACTTACGGGGTGCAGGCAGCATCTGCACCGAAGAAACCGAGCAACAACTTGGGCGAAATAAATGAACAGGGCATCTCTGCACATATGCTTGGATTGCTAAAATCCACATCGTCCGTTTTTGCGATGGCGGCTCCCGAGGTCACCAATTCTGTCCTTCGCAGAGTGGTTGCTGATTGCATCCACGACTTCATTGAAATGGCTTACGAGCTTTTTCTCTATCAAAATAAAAATGCCTATTATCAAGTTCCTCAATTACAACAAACGGATATGGATAAAATGTTGCACGCATACGAACCTTCCCAAGCAAATATTAAACAAAGCAATCCAAATCAAATGCATTAAAAAAAGACGGCGGCGGATAGCGCTGCCGTCTTAGGCTTAAAGATAATTGGAAATGTGCCGAAGATTTGCTTGTGTTGAGATATCTTCAGCCAGTAACGGAAGAAATATTTTCTTCTGTTTTTTAAATTGCTCGTGAATCATCTGGATATATTGCTGCTCTTGCTGTTTTCGTTTTTGAAAAAAAGCGGAGGCTTCGGCTTCTTCTGGCAAGCATTTGTTGACGATTAACGTGTTCACATTCATCTTCGCTTGGTCAAGCTGCCCAACGGCCCGCGAAGTCTCTTCAATTGGAAGCCGTTCAGGTGTGAGAACATACACGAAGCCTGTTTTTCTTTTGTCTAAAAGCCATTTTCTCGCTTCCACGAATTTTTGTTTTCGTTTCATTAAAGTTTGGTAGATCGGGTCTTCCACCGGCTCGCCATCGTTTAACAATTGGCTGTAGTTTTCATTTACCGTACGTCTGCGTTTTAACATGCCATCAATCCAGGCTTCCATCATCTCCGGCAAAGAAAGCAATCGCAAAGTATGTCCGGTAGGCGCTGTATCAAAAACGATGAGATCAAAGTGCTCGGTTTGTTCGAGGATAATGTTTACAAGTGCATCGAAAAGCGCGGACTCATCGGCGCCCGGTGTGTTGGCGGCCATATCAATTTGCCTGTGTACTTCACTTACGCGATGGGCGTGGACGAGGTCCTGCAAATTTTCTTTGACCCCTTCGATGTAGCGCTTCGACTCTTCTCCCGCGTCAATTTCCAACCCGTATAAATGGCTTTGCAACCGCGAGATGGTGTTTCCAATGCGCACGGAAAACAAATCTTCAAGATTATGAGCGGGATCGGTGGAAACGAGCAGAACTTTTTTTCCGTTTTGCGCGGCGGAAAGGGCGAAGGCAGCGGAGCAAGTCGATTTGCCAACTCCGCCTTTTCCGCCGAAAAATACAATAGAATGGTTTTGCATAACGGCCACTCCTTTCTATGAGTGGGTGTCAACCTTTTACTCCCATTTAATGGGAGTAGTTTATTGGTCATCTTCTAGGCGCTGGACTCTTTCATTTTTAAACAGAACGTAGGCCTCCAAAATAATCCAAATGGCAAACACGAGCACGATGGATCCGATAACAACGAGCAACCAATCGCCCCACCATTCTGTACTAATTTGGGTGATTAAAGCGAAAACCGTCATCACGATGAGGAAGACCATCGGTACAAACGAAATAAGGAAATTTCTTCCTTGCCGGATCAACCATAGTGAAATCAGCATAAGAACGATGCCGGCGAGCAATTGGTTGGTCGTGCCGAAAAGCGGCCATAAAATGTAACCGCCGCCCCCAGGCCTCTTTCTTCTTCAGGAAGGAGGACGAGTATGAAACTTGCACCAACGGCAATGGACGTGGCCACGTGTTTTTTCGTGAGTGCGAAAGCTTTGTATTCACGGCCGAGCTCAGAGATAATGTAGCGCATTAAGCGCGTGCCGGTGTCCATTGTTGTAGCCGCAAAGCTAACAACGATAACGGCTGCAATCGTTGTCGCAACTGCCTCGGGTACGAACAAGCCTGTCGCGAGTTGGGCAGCGCCTTCAATAAAATTGCCGAGTCCTTCCTCATTCGCAACGTTAAAACTGGGATAAGCTGCTAAAAAGTCGTCTGTAGTGGCGAAGAGGGTTCCAACGGCAATGATCGAAATAAGCGCGACTACTCCTTCTCCAATTGCACCCCCGTAACCGACGAGGCGGGCGTCCGTCTCCTTATTCAATTGCTTGGACGAAGTTCCCGAAGCCACAAGGGAGTGAAAACCGGATACGGCGCCGCAAGCAATCGTAATAAAAAGAAGCGGGAGCCAGGAAACATCATCAACGGAACGAGTAGTCGGAGCTGTTACTTCCGGGTTTAAAAAGAGCAGTCCGATTAAAAAGATGGTTAAACCGACAAATGTCTGATGCGCGTTAATGTAATCCCGTGGTTGCAGCAATTTCCACACGGGAAGTGTAGAAGCCACGTAGACATAGGCAAACAAAATGAGCAGCCAGATCAGAAAGGACATGGTCACCGCGTCCAAACCGAAAGCGACGGTCGCGTCTTCTCCGCCGAGATACTGCACGAGATCGATTTGCAGAGCCGGTATGTAACTGGCGAGGACAGCTGTTCCATACATGACAACAAGAGCAATGATCGATGGGATCAGCATCCCTTTTCCCCGGCGTAGAAAGTAAACCCCGATAATAACAGCGAGAGGAATTTGAATAAGGACAGAAAGGACACTGGCCGGATAAGTAATGAATAAATTGGCAATCACCCAGCCAAAGACGGCGACTACCATGACCAAAAGCAGGAGTATAATAAATAAAAAGAGCAACTTTGCACGTCGGCCGATTAAACGGTTAGCCAATGTGCCTATGGATCGTCCCTTGTTGCGTGCCGAAATGACAAGTGCGCCAAAATCATGGACGCCGGCTGCGAAAACGGTCCCAAGAATGACCCATAGAAAAGCAGGCAACCACCCCCAGTAAATCGCAATGGCCGGTCCCATAATCGGAGCAGCGCCAGCAATGGACGTAAAATGATGGGCCCAAAGGACACTTTTTCTCGTAGGAACAAAATCAACACCGTCATTATATTGATGAGCGGGTGTTTGAAAATTTGGATCCAAACGGTAAATTCGTTTCGCGATAAATTTGGAATAAAAGCGATAACCAAGAGCGAGAACGACCATACCCAGGATCGCGAGTAAAATTCCCGACATTTATGATCACATCCTACTAAAAGTATTGAAAGCGGTTCAGCGTTCATTATAAGAATTCGACATTTTTTTTGCAAATAACAAGAATTGCTTCCATTAAAAAAGAAGCAAGGATTAGACTTGCTTCTTCAATGCTATGAAGCAATTAACAACAACGAATACCATCCAGTGGTGATTTCTCCATGCCCATTCGCAGATGCCATTCATGAAACTCTTCAACCATTTCCGGGTATAATTCCAGCGTATAATAGGAAACTGGATTCGGCAGTCCAAGCATTTCGGAAAAAGAGAGCAGGTAAAAAATATCATTTTCATCCCTAAGCTCCCGTTTAATCTCTCCGCGATGCGGCAGCCGAAGCACTTCATCGTAAAACGCCAGAGCACGTGAGAGCTGGTCTTTAAACCCCAAATCGCGATCCTCCAGTTCATTGTTCTTTTTTTAATTGTAGCAGATTTGAGATGATTTAAGACACCATCAAAAAGAAGAAATCACAAAAAGTGGTTAACACTATTCATCATCCTCAAGCCCTTGCGTTTTGTCATTTTTAAACAACAGGTAGGCTTCCAAACAAATCCAGACGGCAAAGATAAGGATAACCGCGCCCAACGTGAACAGCAACAGATTCGCATCATCACCGTACCAGGCCCATTCAAACCACACTTGAGAAATCATTGCCCACAAGGTCATCACGAGCAAGAAGACCATCGGAATAAAGGTAACCAAGAAATTTCGCCCTTGCCGGCGAAGCCAAATGGTAATAAGCAAAAGCGCGATGCCGGCCAGCAATTGATTCGAAGTGCCGAACAACGGCCAGAGAAGGTAGCCACCGGCGCCAAAACCTCTTTCGTCTCCCGGCATAAGCACGAGCGCCGTGCTTGAACCGACGGCGATGGCGGTAGCGACGTGTTTTTTCGTCAGTGCATACGCTTTATATTCGGAAGCAATCTCCGAAATGATATAGCGCATTAATCGGACGGCGGTGTCGAGCGTTGTGGCGGCGAAGCTGATGACGATGACGGCCACAATCGTTTGTGCTACCGCTTCCGGAATAAACAAACCGGTGGCGAGCTGCGCGGCCCCTTCAATAAAGTTATTTAAACCGATTTCGTTGGCGGTATTAAAACTGGAATAGGTGCTCAAAAATTCCTCTTGCGTCGAAAACAACGTCACAACGGCTACGATGGAAATAATCGCCAATATCCCTTCCCCGATTGAACCCCCATAACCTACGGCGCGAGCATCGGTTTCTTTGTTTAATTGTTTCGAAGTTGTTCCCGAGGATACGAGTGAATGAAATCCTGATATGGCCCCACACGCGATTGTAATAAACAATAGCGGGAACCAGGAAACGTCATCAACCGAGCGAGTTACCGGAGCAGTTACTTCCGGATTTGTTACTAACAACCCGAGATAGAGAAGGCCCAATCCGATGATAAGTTGATGGGCATTGATATAATCTCTCGGCTGCAGAAGCTTCCAGACGGGCAACGTCGAGGCAATATAGACGTAAGCCATTAAAATGGCGATCCATATGAGAAATGCCATCGATACGGTATCAATCCCGAAGGCGACGGTTGCATTTTCACCGCCGAAGTAGCTTACCAAATCAATTTGTAAGGCGGGAATGCCGCTTGCCAGCACGGCTGTCCCATACATGACGATCAAGGCAATAATGGAGGGGAAAAGCAAGCCTTTCCCGCGTCTTAGAAAATAAATGCCAATGATGACCGCGAGTGGTATTTGAATGAAGATGGACAACACACTGGCCGGAAACGTGACGAACAAGTTGGCAATGACCCAGGCAAACACGGCGTTGACCATTAAAACAAGAATGAGAATGATAAAGAGAAACAACATTTTCGCGCGCCTGCCGATTAAACGCTCGGCAAGCGTCCCGATCGAGCGTCCTTTATTTCGCACGGAGAGAACAAGCGCCCCGAAATCATGGACACCGGCTGCGAAGACCGTTCCGAGCACAACCCATATAAACGCCGGGAGCCAGCCCCAGTAAACAGCGATAGCCGGACCCAATATCGGTGCAGCACCGGCTATTGAGGTGAAGTGGTGTGCCCAAACGACGCTTTTTTTCGTTGGCACGAAATCAACGCCGTCGTTAAACTGGTGGGCAGGCGTACGAAAATTCGGATCGAGTCGGTAAATATGCTTAGCAATAAACTTGGAATAGTACAGGTATCCGATTGCAAAGATGAGGAGTCCAATGACAGCTATTCCAATCCCTGGCATACGTCTTTCACTCCTTTTTTTCAATTTTGAAACCGCTTTCATTATAGCATGATATGGACAATCGAGGGAAAAAATGACTCAAAAAAAAGAAAGACGAATGAACGCTTTTATAAGGTTAAAAAAATTCGGTAATCACTTGTGTTACTGGTTGCAATAGGGACTTAAACGTGTTACCTTGTTATTGTGAAAGTGATGAACGGACTGTGAACCACAGGCCTCTGCTCGATCAATGGATCCAACAGGGTTTATCGTATAATCACTTCAGAATTTTAGGTTAAGGAGGCCTTTGTACGAAATGAAAGGCACAGTAAAATGGTTTAATGCAGAAAAAGGGTTTGGGTTTATCGAACGGGAGGACGGAGATGACGTATTCGTTCACTTTTCCGCGATCCAAGCCGAAGGGTTCAAAACATTGGACGATGGCGAAACGGTAGAATTTGAAATTGTAGAAGGAGATCGTGGCCCGCAAGCGGCTAACGTTATACGTCAATAGAGAATCATAAGGGAAGGGCGATTCCGTGTAAACATCAAGCACGGGATCGCTTTTTTTAAGCACCGTTACCATTTTTTTTGCTTGGGCGAGGGAGAGATTATGTTTAAAGTACCTTTGGGGGACAACCTATTCTTACATCTCATTGAGATGCAACACGCACAGGAATTATATACTACGGTTCACGCGTCTCGCGGGCATCTCAGGCGATGGTTGCCTTGGGTCGATGCAATGAAGACGGTGGAGGATTTTCAACCAGTCATTCACGCTTGGCTCCAACAATATGCGGATGGCAGAGGGTTTCAGGCTGGAATTAAGAAAAACGGTGTTCTCGTGGGCATTATAGGCCTTCATGACATCGATTGGATGAATCGGAAGACATCATTGGGGTATTGGCTTTCCGAGGAATATACGAGACAAGGGATCATGACGAAAGCGATACAAGCGGTGTTGGCGATCATATTTAATGATTATCAGTTAAACCGCGTGCAAATCCAATGCGGAGTGGCCAATTATGATAGCCAAGCGATCCCAAAAAGGCTAGGGTTTCGTTTTGAAGGGGTCGTACGTGATGGGGAATGGTTGTATGACCACTACCATGACCTCGTGCAATATAGTTTATTACAGGAAGAATGGATACGTTATGTGCGTTACTAGCGGAAAGAGTCGGGAAGGGAAAAGTGTCGTTGAAAAACAACCGTGGGTAAGCAGCAAGAGGTGGGAGTATGGAAAGAATGCAGCTATATCGCCGTAAAAAAAAGACGGATCATTTTTTTGTCAGCATCCTTTTTACCGCCGCTTTTTTTATGTATATGTATTTGTTTATCTATCTCCCTTTTACAATCATAGTACCGGCGCTTGGCGTGCTCTTTGTCGGTTGGGCGATGATCGAAGGGCGAGGGAAAAGAGCCGTAGTCGAGCGGTTTCTTCCTTTCTACCGAGAGTTATTGGATGTGGAGCGGCGATTGGCTCCAAAGACGTTTGAATCCTATCGTTTGAGCTTCCGAATCAGTTTAAGAATCGTCGGTGTGATTCTCATCTTAGTAGGGATCTTTGAGCATTTTTCCATTATTGAGGCCGAACCGGACGTTTTCCCGTTCACAGCCCTGTATCCAATCGCGTTAATCGTTGTAAATGTAAACGTGTATTCTCGGCATAAAAGAATAGAAACGGGAGATGAAGATAAATTCAGGAGTCCGTGAAAGTGATTGATCATAAAATATTCTTAAAATAATAAGCATAGATTCAGAAAATGACCGTACAATAAGATATAACTATGTAATCTACTATAACGAGATTGCAGGGCCTGTCTTGCTTTTATAGGGTGAATTTCAATCAACGGTAAATTTGAACCAAATTTTATATATGATATGATAAAAAAAAGCTACAGCGTATAGATAAAAGCTGTAGTACATATCAGATAAGTATCCATTATTTTACCAAAATTAGTAAGAGGGGGAGAATTAACAGATGAAAAAAATGGGACTGATTTCTGTATTGATGGGTGCCGGGGCGCTTATTGCCGCTTGTGGTGGCGGGGAAACGACAGTCGCTGATCTCGAGGAAGATGGCATTGTACAAGTGGGGGTCGCAAACGAAGAGCCTTACGGATATCTTGATGGAGAAACAGCCACCGGCGCGAGTACTGAAATTGCAAGAGCCGTGTTTCAAAACATGGGGGTTGAGGACGTAGAAGCGACGGTGACGGAATTCGGGAACCTTATTCCGAGTTTGAACGCCGGCAACTATGATGTTGTCACCGCGGGAATGGACGTCCAACCGGAGCGTTGCGAAAATGCAAGCTTCGGGGATATCGAATACAGCTATGGCGAAGGCATGGCCGTGGAGGCCGGCAATCCGTTGGATTTACACAGTTATGAAGATATCGTAGAGGAAGGCGCGACGGTATCGGTGATGTCCGGCGCTAACCAGCTTGACATGTTCGAAGAACTGGGCATTGACGAAGATAATATCCAATATTCCGATGACATCCCCGGGAACATTGCCGCGCTTGAAGCCGGAGATGTTGACGCGACGGTGATGACGGGCGCGACGATGAACGCTGCGATGGAAAACGCGGATACAGACGCGATCGAGCAGCCGGAAGACTTTACAGACCCGGTCATTGACGGAGAAGAGCAGGTCGCTTACGGGGCAGCTGTTTTCCGCGAAGATGACGAGGAGTTGCGTGAAGCTTATAACGAAAGTCTTCAAGAATTAAAAGATTCCGGAGAAATCGCGGAGATCATCGAAGAGTTCGATTTCGATCCGGAAAATGTTGTCACAGATGAGGTGACAACTGAAGAACTGTGTGGAGCCTAGAAAAAATGTAAAAGAAGCACGGTGTCAACAACAGCCCACCGTGCTTTTTTCCATTAAGCGAACGTCAGCTCTTGGGAGAGGTGCTTGTGTTTACGAATATTGGGGAATTTTTACCTTTCATATTACAGGGATTGTCCACAACCGTACAAGCATTTTTGTTCGGTGCTGCATTGGCTTATTCCATCGCGATTGTGGCCGGTCTGGCAAGAACGTCTAAACTCGCGATTGTACGCGTGGTTGCCACCATCTTTGTCGAGTTATTTCGCGGTACGTCGTTGCTTGTGCAAATGTTTTTCTTTGCTTTTGTCTTTCCGTCGTTGGCCCCGTTTACGATCTCCACATTTTTGGCCGGGGGGCTCGCGCTGGGATTTAACTACGGTGCATATGCGTCAGAGGTGGTTCGCGGTGCTGTTTTATCCGTGCCGGATGGGCAAAAAGAAGCGGCCATTTCACTTAACATGTCCAAATTTCAACGTATGCGTCTCGTAATTTTGCCGCAGGCGTTTCGCATTATGCTACCGGGGATCGGGAATAATTCCATTGAATTATTAAAAGGGACCTCGCTCGTTTACTTTATTTCGCTTGCCGATATGACTTATCGGGCGGATATTCTTCGAGGCGCGAATACGGCACTAAGCAGTCAGATTGAAATTTACACGTATTTATTACTTACCTATTTTGTGATCGCTCTCCCCCTTGTCCTGTTGACGAGATGGTTGGAGAAACAGGCGTCTAAAGGGGTGAGTACGGCATGACATGGGATTGGGAATTTGCATTTGAAGTGTTCCCTGAGATTATAAGTGCGATTGGGGTAACGATCGGGGCGACAGTTGCTGCCTATTTTATTTCATTGACACTCGGTCTTGTGCTCACGTTGCTAAGAAGATCAAGTTTCAAGCCGTTGTCACTCCTTGTGGCAGGCATCATTGAATTCATTAGAATGACACCGCCCCTTGTACAGTTATTCTTCATTTATTTTGCTTTTGACATGAGTCCGTTTGTTACAGGTGCAATTGTGCTTGGCGTTCATTACGCTACGTATGTATCGGAAGTATATCGATCAGGGATTGAGTCCGTCCCCGCCAGTCAATGGGAGGCGAGCAAGGCCTTGAACTTTTCTACGGCGCAAACGTGGCAAAAAGTCGTCTTGCCGCAAGCAATACCGCCGGTCATTCCGATGTTGGGCAATTACTTGATTGTGCTATTTAAGGAAACGCCGTTGTTGTCCGGTATTTATGTGCTGGAAATGTTGGCCGTTGCTCAAATGATTGGATCGGATACGTATCGTTTCCTTGAACCGGTTACGATTGTCGGTTTTCTATTCCTTGTGCTCAGTTATCCGTCAGCACTATTCATACGATACCTGGAAAAACGATCCGGGCAGCTCCCCGGAAGTTCTGAAAAGGGTGTGAAAACATGACAGAAGAAGTGGCAGAAGAAACAAAAAAGGTACCTGAAGACGATAATGAAAGTGCGATTGTCCGCTATAAAGATGTCAAAAAAGCGTTTGGAGATACCGTTGTATTGAACGAATTGAATCTCGATGTCAAACAAGGGGAAAAAGTTGCTTTGATCGGACCTTCGGGCTCAGGGAAAACCACGATTATCCGCATGCTGATGACTTTGGAAGAACCGACCGAAGGGACGATCGAAGTCGACGGGGAAATGCTTTGGCATAAAGAAGTGAATGGCAAGCTTGTGCCTGCTGATGAAAAACACTTGCGGAAAGTCAGAGGGAATATTGGCATGGTTTTTCAGCAATATAATCTCTTTCCGCATATGTCAATTATGCGCAATTGTACGGAAGCACCTGTCCATGTTCTGGGAATTAGCAAGGACGAAGCGAAAAAAAGAGCGAAAGAAATGTTGAAAAAAGTCGGGCTTGGCGATAAAGTCGATCAATACCCTTCTCAATTGTCGGGAGGCCAGCAGCAGCGGGTGGCAATCGCCCGTTCCCTCGTCATGCAACCTAAGGTAATGCTCTTCGATGAAGTTACAGCTGCTCTTGACCCCGAGCTTGTGGGAGAAGTCCTCGAGGTGCTTAAAGACATTGCTGCCGAAGGGGACACAACGATGATGATCATTACCCATGAAATGGATTTTGCCCGGGACGTTGCCGATCGTGTCCTTTTCCTGGATAACGGAAAAATAGCTGAAGCAGGTCCTCCCGGTGATGTGCTTGAAAATCCGAAAAGCGAGCGATTGCAATCATTTTTGGGAAGGTTTAACGAAGGCCATTAAAGGGGAATCGATTCAGCATAGTATTGCTGGATCGATTTTTGTAGGGAAAGGATGGTTGGTTTTGATTAACCAAGTAAGAAGAAAAAACCCCCTTATCCATTGCATCACCAATGACGTCGTGACTAACTTTACGGCAAACGGGTTGTTGGCGGTTGGGGCTGCCCCTGTTATGACCGCAAACCATGAAGAAGTAGCGGAGGTGGCGAAAACGGCTGATGGACTATTGCTAAATACGGGAACACTGACCCCGTATCAATATGAAGGCATGCGGCTCGCCGCTCGGTCAGCGAATGAGAACGATACCCCGATTGTTTTAGATCCTGTGGCGGTGGGAGCCACCACTTACCGCACTCGCGTTGTGAGGGAACTTTTGAAGGAAATAAAAGTCGATGTCATTCGCGGAAACGGTGGAGAAATTGCCGCTCTCATTGGTATGCACTCGGACATGCATGGCGTGGAAGGGAAGAGTGACCAGCCTCCTGAAATCTTGGCAGAAAAGGCGGCAAATGTGTGGAGAACAATGGTTTGTGTAACCGGTGAAGTAGACGCGGTGAGTGACGGGGAGAACACCTATCTCATTAAAAACGGGCACTCATGGCTTTCGCGCGTTGTTGGCACGGGATGTTTGCTGGGTGCCATTGTATCGGCCTATATCGCCGCAAAGGAGAATAACGCGGATATTTTACGATCGGTTCCAGAAGCGCTTTCCCACTATGGAATTGCTGCGGAAGATGCGTTCGCCCGTGCGAAGGAAGATGGGATTGGGACCTTCCAACAACGTTTTCTGGATGCACTAGGGTTCATCAATAATGATCATACCTACGAAAGAGCCAACATAGAGCAAGTGTAGTGCAATGTCAGCGAGGAAAAAGCGCGCGGAGGAAAGCCGTATCTTCAAAGGATACGGCTTTCCAACATGTTCATGTGTCTTTTTTGGATGAAATGGTAAACATTAGCAGTGTCATGATGAGGCTGCCGGCTACCAATATGCCTGAGATTCCAAGAATTGCAATAAGTTCGATTCCCATAAAATCCCTCTTTCCCTTATAGAATTTGGGTTTACTCCTCTATTCCACGCTTCACCCCAAATAAAACATGAAAATTCATGATTTTTGAAATAATATGCGAAGAAGCAAAAAGGTATACATTTATTCAACCGCCTTCCTTGATAAAAAATGAAAAACGGGGCAGGATGAGAGATGAAGAAGTTATTTTTCGATATCAGTTCCTCATGAATGAAATTTATTGCTATATCGTGTATATTTAATTATAGAGGCATTAAAAAGATAAAAGTTAGCCAAACCCCAAGGGATGGAGGCGTTATTGTTTATGAACCGTTCATCAATTATGAAATGGATCACGGGAGGCCTTGAAGCATTTTGGGCGTTACCGATCATTGGCGGTTCCCTCATTATTTCCATGAATTGGTCTCCGCTTGTTGTTATGTTGATTTTGCATATCATCACATTATTGATCAGTCTAAATGAAGGAAAAAATAAACATGGCAGTATTCTCGGAATTATCACCTCCTGTGTAGCGGTTATCCCGGGATTGGGATGGACGATGCACACAATCACTGCAGTTTTGCTGCTGATTGATGCTTATCGATCCGAAAAAGCTATTGAAATTTCATAGGAGAAAAAAACAGCTAATCAATAATGATTGGTTGTTTTTTTATGCTCGAAGCAATTGAAATGGCAAGGATCAATGTTTAGAATGTTGATGCTTAATTACGAAAAACGTAGTACTATAACAGGGAGGGGAGAAAAAGGAGGAGACTATGCAATACGATACAATAGGTTTTAATGTTCGCTATTATCGGGAGATGAAAGGGTTAACACAGAAACAACTTGCGGAAGATATCTGCACACAGGCTCAAATCAGCAAAATCGAAAAAGGTGACATCATCCCATTATCCTCTACTTTATATGAAATTGCGAAAAAAATGGATCTCGACGTCAATTATTTTTTCCAAATGGGGGAACACGAGCGCGTCGACTACATAGAAGAGCTAAAAAATGAGATCCGGCAGAAAATACGTGACTATGATTATGAAGAAGTTATGGAAACATTGCAAAGCCATGAGAACGAGAAATTTTTTAACAACATTTATTTACAACAGTTTCGATTATGGCATTTGGGCATTTGCATATACCATTTACATGGAGATTTTGAAAGAGCAATCAAAAATATGGAGGAAAGTTTAGCGCTTACTTATAGAGGAAGCACAATGTATACGGAGCGGGAAATTGAAATCATGAATAGTATGGCGATCATCCAAGATTTACATGGATATCGGAAAGAAGCACATGAAACATTTATACAAGCCTTAAATGCAAGTGTTTACGTTCCGAATTTGAATCCGAATATTAAGGTGAGAATATGGTATAACCTCTCTAATATTCTTACACATCAAAAGTATTATAAGGAATCTTTACAGGCAGCTGAACGAGGGATACAAATTTGTGTACGAGAAGAAAAAAATGTACTTATTGGGTGAATTGCTATTTCAAAAAGGATATTGTGAACGGAAATTAAATCATAAAATTTGGAAATGCCATTTCACACAAGCGATCTGCATATTTGAAGTAGCGAAGAAAGAAC
Organism: Salicibibacter halophilus; assembly: GCF_006740705.1. Classification (GTDB taxonomy): domain Bacteria; phylum Bacillota; class Bacilli; order Bacillales; family Marinococcaceae; genus Salicibibacter; species Salicibibacter halophilus. The sequence continues at coordinate 3,528,216 of NZ_CP035485.1, forward strand.
ATCTAGCGGAAATGGCCAAAAAAGAGATGGGAGAAAATAATGGATGAAACAACTCTGAAAAAAAGCAAAGGGGGGAACCCTTTGCTCTTAGTGCGCATATGGTAGTGCTAGTGTCGAAATGCTGTGTGCATAAGGCAGGCTGTAACTTTCGACGCCCGTTAACGACGTCCCCAAACTTAAACTCCCGATTACGACCATTCCGATTAGTGCCGATGCAAAGATTGTTTTTTTCATTGCTTGCACCTCCTTGTCAGTATCGTATAACAAGCGGTGCAAGGGGGCAATTGGACAAGAGTAGCCATTAGACGACAAATATACGCGAAAATCGCGCTATATCGATATATTTGTCGAATTTTATAACTATGCGCATAAATGGTGCGAAAATTGTCAGAAAATATTTGCGCGAATGCCAAAGGGTGAGTATGAAGCCTTTTTTTAACTTGTGACGAATCCATTCTGCACTTCGCATATCCATTCAATTGACGACAACTGGCTGTGTGAAGCCGTCCTTAAAACAGGTAAATGAGGGCAAAAATATGGATGATGCGAGAGTTTTGCGTAAATCGAGCAGGCGATAGAAAAGCACCCGTGAACAAGCACTATTCTTGTTGTTGTTTGTTGGTTTTTGGCGAAATATTGCTTCTATACAACGATTCCCCTGCTTATGTGCAGGGGAATCCGTGTATTTAATCCAGAACCGTCACTTCCAGGTTTTGTCGCCCGAAGGTCCTAGCTTCCTCTTTGGTAGGAACATGGAGATCAATTGCTTCTCCATTGATGGCACCCCCAGTATCCGCGGCAACAGCTTCTCCATATCCTTCTACGTGTACGGTAGAGCCGAGAGGGATAACATCGGGATCAACAGCTACAACATTTGCGTTCCGGTCGTTACGAAGATCCTTCCCGGTTGCAGTGATGCCGGAACAACCGGCACATTCTGCCGTGTACGCTGTTGCTTCCATTTGATACGTTGTGCCTTCAGGGCTTTCGGAAGAAGACTCGCTGTCGTTTGAAGAAGCTTCTTCCATTGTTTCAGCGCTTGTTGCTTCATTTTCCGTGCTTTCGGTCTCTGGAGTTTCCTCTACTGTTTCTTCTTGAGATGATTCTTCGTTGCTTTCTCCTTGTGTTACTTCTTCTTCAGTAGCTTCCTCAGCCTTAGCCTCCTTTTCTGTAACAGTGGTTTCATAATAGAGGGCGCCGTATGTTTCGGGGCCTGCGAGGCCGTCTACAGCAATATCAGCAGCCTCTTGGAAGTTTTCAACAGCATTGTGCGTTTCAGCATCAAAATAACCGTCTGCTTCGCCGCTATAGTGACCGGCATCTTCCAATGTTTCTTGGAGATCCTCCACGAGTGCGTTTTCATCGCCTTCTTCAAGCACTTGCAATGCGCCTAGTGTTTGAGGCCCGGCTAGGCCGTCGGCAAGCAAGTCATTTTCCTCTTGAAAAGATTTGACCGCCTCGGTCGTTTCGTTATTGTAAACGCCGTTCGCTGATTTTTCATCTAATTGGTCTTCCTCTATAAGTAAGTCTTCAAGCTTTTCAACGTGGGTGTTCTCTATGCCTTCCGTTAACAATTCGTCTCCAAAGTCGCTGGCATCAGCGGCAACCGGTAAAGCAAGGAAAGCAAAGCCAGCAGCCAGTGTAGACAAACCGTATTTTTTTACCCATTTAGGGGTTTGCATTTTCAACATGTAGCAAACTCCTCCCCTTGGCAGAAATTCAGGTTGTGCTATTGGCCAACCACTAGCATCCTAGCAAGCTTTGAAACCGGTAACAAGGGGGTTGCAGGGGATTTAACGAAACTGAAAATCCCTTGTAATATCGCAATTTTCAGTTGTGGCGCTTGTAATAAACGCACATTTTACAGATATTTGCTGAAGAATATCGGATATCATTCCTCTTTAAATCCGTTGTAAATGAAATCTTCGATGTCCGCGATTACTCCAATATCATTAAGAATCGTGATTACAACAAGCAGCGCGGGACCGATAAAAAGGCCAACGATGCCGAAAAGTTGCAATCCGATAAATAGGGAAAACAAAACACTGAGCGCGTTTAAATTCATGCTGACGGACAGCACTTTTGGTTCTATGCTTTGTCGGACTATGACAACGACAATATAGAGAATCGACAAAGCAATGCCCATAAAAATTTCCCCTGTAATAAAACTGTAAACTGCCCACGGAATTAAAATTGTCCCGGTTCCCAAGTAAGGAAGAATTTCGGCAACCCCGATAATAATGGCAAGCGTGAGCGGGTTTTCCGTTCCCAATATAAGTAAGCCAATCAGGACAATAATGGATGTGATAAACATTAAAATCACTTGTGCCCGTAAAAAACCAAACACTCGCACGCGCATTTGCTGCATAAACAACACGAACTTTGCTTGAACGAATGCCGGAATTCTGCGTTGCACTCCCAGTTTAATCGTTCCGGCATCTTTGCCTATAAAGTAGACCGCCAGCAGGACAAAAATGATTACAAGCAAAAACGTAGGGATCGCTGTGAAAACATTGCCCAGGCCATCGACAATCGCTTGGCCGACGTTACCCAATATGTTGCCGAGTTGATTGCCGAGCTGGGTTATTCCTTGCTGCATCGTTTCTTGTTGAGTCGCGTCTAAATTATCGAAAAAACCGCTCATTTCGGTCCAAACGGGCAGAATGGTTTCATTAAACAGTTTCTGTAATTGTTCAGCACCTTGTTCAATCCAGGCCGGCAATTGTTCGGCAAATTGGCGAAAACTATAAATGAGCAGAAACGTAATCCCGGTGATGATGCCCCCCAATAGCGATATGCCGACAAGCAACGATACGAAGGATGCCAGACTGGAGGGAAATTTAAGCTTTATTTTTAAATATTTAAGTAGCGGCGAGAGCATCCAGGCGATGAGCGCGGCGATAATAAATGGGTACGTAAGGGTAAATAAATAAGCCGCGAGCAAAAAGAGGATAATGATGCTGCCGATCGTGATAACCGCTCGCCCAATGGTCCAAGCCTGTTTTTTTGTCATTCCAGTTCGCCCTTTCCGAAACGAGGTAGGGGTCAATTCCATCTCATTTTTAATTGCCTTATGGGCAACAATGATCTAACGGCATCAGAAAATCAATCCATATTATCTGTATTGGAAGGAGCTTCCCCCTCCGTTTGATTATGCTTGTCTAAGTGCATGGCCCGCGAGGACGTAAAGAATAACGGTTGAAGCCAGGTGGGAGGAGAAATCGGTCGCATCTTGCTGTGGATATACTTCCACAAAATCCATGCCGCATAACCCTAATTTCCCGAATTCATGGATCATTGTTAATAATTCGTAGGAAGTTAAACCGTTTGCATCTACCGGGCCTCCCGGGTTAAACGCGTGATCGAGAACATCGCTGCATATCGATAAATAAACGGCATCCGTTCCCTCGCTTGCCTGGGCATAAATGTCATTGGCGAGGGCACGTAATTCAGTGCCTGCCCGGATATCATTAATCGTTAAGGTTTTTGCACCGGCATCACGAGCGTAGCGTCCACTTTCGGGTTTGTTCCTTGGACCATGGATCCCAACGTGCAGAAGGCTTTCATTGCGAACGCCATCCAATTCATACAGGCGGGCAAATGGCGTATTTCGGGCATATTTATCGCCGTTAAAATGGGGCATGTTGTCGTAGTGCGCATCCATATGAATAATGCCTATTTTTTTATCCGGGTTATTATCACTCCATGCTTGAAGGATTGGATATGTGATGCTGTGATCGCCGCCGAGGGCGACGGGAAATTTTCCTCTTTCCCAAATCTTTCCGGAAAAAGTGGTAATCCGCTGCATCGTCTTATCAATTTCGGCCGGCACGACGTCCACATCGCCCATATCGGCCAAGTGAAAATGATCAAAAATATTGATATGATCGAGTTCAGGGAGGTAGCCGCTGTAACGCGCGGAGGCGAGTCGCATTGATTTTGGGCCAAGTTCCACGCCCGTGTAATCTCCCCACGTGACTCCTCCTTCCCACGGGACGCCATAAACAATGACATCGGCCCCGCGGTCTTTTTTATCAACGGCCCATGTGGATTCAAGAAAACAAGGTGTATTACCGTAAACATAGTCTCGCATTATAAAACCTCCTGTTGATGCTTATTAGTATAATAAATCAAGGATATCTTTTTTTGCTATTGGGCCAAAATACGTTTGAGTATCTACATCTTCCAACGATTCGGCGATGTCGTTCGGTTCATATTTTGTTCCGTTCAAACGGGTTTCGATGTCTCTGACATCGCCTGTCCCAAAGAAATCCCCATAAATGGTAGTATCGGCAATCATTCCTTTTTGCACCTTGAAACGAAAGTCTACCAAGCCGGCATCAAATTTTTTCGATTTTTTCACGTCGTATTTAGGCGATTTTCCGTAGTTCCAATCCCAGTTCCGATAACGTTGTTCCGAGATCTCCATAATTTTTTGCCAGTCGTCTTCGGTCAAAGTGTAACGCTCAAAATTATTGTCCCCTTCAAAGAGATGATGCAAGAGTGTTTCTTTAAAATTCTCCATCGTTATCTTATTTTCGAGAAAATCGTTAATGTTTGCCACTCGGCTGCGAATGGATTTAATCCCTTTTGAGCGAATCTTTTCATCGCTTACGTTTAACGCCGAGACAACATTCTCCAATTCTGAATCTAACATCAAGGTGCCGTGGCTATACATACGTCCTCGAGAAGCAAATTGGGCATTGCCGGAAATTTTATATCCGTCCGCTTGCAGATCGTTTCTGCCGCTTTGCTCAGCCGGGACGCCCATTTGTTGCAACGCGGTAACGACAGGCGCCGTAAATGATTGAAAGTCATGGAAGCTGTTCCCGTCATCTTCCCTGATGAAACTAAAATTTAAGTTGCCAAGATCATGATAGACAGCACCGCCGCCCGAAAGTCGGCGAACGACATGCAAATTGTTTTCTTCCACGTAGTCCTTATTGATTTCTTCGATGGTGTTTTGGTTTTTACCGATAATAATGGAAGGCTCATTCACATAAAAAAGCAGATACATATCGGCTTCCCTAAAATTTGTGAGAATATATTCCTCGATGGCAAGATTTATGCTCGGATCTGTGACATTTTCGTTATCAATAAAGATCATTGCTTGTTCCTCCTTGAAAAAAAGTGCCATCTCCATTGTATAAAAAGAAAAATAAGTTTGCACGTTAACGGTTTGTGATGCAAATATCTGTGATATACTTATAAAAAGTCGGAACTAAGGAGGAAAGTCATGAAAGAAATCATCGCCTTGGTTAAAAGCCGTAAATTAGAATGCTCGATTGCATTTATTATTATTCTTATGGCGGCAGGCGCGGGAATATTTGCAAACGAGTTGCTTGAAGTCGGACGAAATTGGGTGATTCGGTTTTATTTGGGGTTCACGTTTGTTTCATTGTTGCTTTTCTCCATTTATATAGGATTGGATCGAATTTTTTCCACCAAACAGAGCGAAGAAACATGATTCGGAAGCCGGCAAGATGCTCGGCTTCTTTTTGTTGATGGAATCATGGGAAAGTATGTGAAAACGACTCATCTCGAATAAGACACGAAATGAGAGGAAGAATCATAACCAAGCAATTGAATTGCTGGAATCATTTATCCAAGGAGGAAATGGCAAATGAATAAGAAATTATTGTATGGCGTATTATCCGGAGTCTTGACCGTTGGAATGTTGGCTGCCTGCAATGGCGGAGGACAACAAGATGACGGTGGAAACGGCGGCAATGGCGGTGGCGGTGAAGAAAATGGCGGAGAAATGGAAGATGGCGGCCAAGACAACGGCAATGGAGACATGGAAGATGATATGGACATGGAGATGGAAGATGACATGGAAGAAGGTGCCTAATCGGGTCTGAAATAAAGATGGAGACAAGAGCCTTTTTTAACGGAAGGCTCTTTTGTTGATTTCACACTATCGCAAAAATGTGAGATTATTTGTAAAAGGCATTTTTGTTGTTTTAATTGCTTATCCACGTGGAATAAGCTTGACTAGTGGCCAGGTAAACGAAAAGAAGCTGGCGATTAAAATATAAGGAGGATATAATCATGAGTAAGAAATTATTGTATGGAGCGTTATCCAGTATCTTTGCCGTTGGGATGTTAGCGGCATGCAACGGTGAAATGGAAGACGGCGACGACGGCATGGACGATGGAATGGACGACGGCGGCGAAGAAGAAATGGACATGGAAGACGATGGAGAGATGTAATCCAGCGAACAGGAACCTGTGATTTATTCACGGGTTCTTTTTCTAATATAATGGCAATGAAAAAATAAATCAGCGGAAGGAGGGAAAAGATGGCACAAAAGAAATATTATGTCGTTTGGAAAGGTCGAAACCCTGGGATTTATCAGTCATGGCCCGAATGTCAAAAGCAAGTGAACGGTTATAAAGGCGCACGTTTTAAATCTTTTTCAAGCAAGGAAGAAGCAGAGCGAGCGTATTATACACAAACAAAAACCCCGGGCACTCCCTCGAAAACAAAACGGGAGACGTACATAAAAGAAAGTATTTCCGTGGATGCCGGTACGCATGGGAACCCGGGAGCGGTAGAATATCGCGGGGTGTATACAAAAGATGGAAGCATATTATTTGAACGAAAGCCTTTTTCTAAAGGCACAAATAACATGGGGGAATTTCTTGCAATCGTACATGCATTGTCATGGCAAGAAAAACAGGGAATGAAATTTCCGGTTTATTCCGATTCTCAGACAGCCATCACATGGGTGAAAAAAAAGAAAGCAAACCCGACGCTCCCAAAAGATAAAACCACCGAGGAAATATGGAACGCCATCGATTGGGCGGAAAAATGGCTGCAAACCAACGCTATTTCCGTATCGCTGTTAAAATGGGATACGAAGGCTTGGGGAGAGATCAAAGCAGATTACGAAAGAAAATAAAACGGTCTCTTGCAGGCGTCCAATGTTTATTGGATAAAAAGACGTGGTATAGTATAGAATGAAACAGGCTGTAAGGAGGATTACCCATGAGAATTGCAGTTGTCTTGACAGATATGTTTGAGGACGTTGAATATACGCAACCCGCGGAAGAGTTCAAACAAGCGGGTCATGAATTATCAGTCATAGAAAAAGAAACCAGCAAGAGTGTAACCGGAAAACAAAACGAAGAAAGCGTTCCTGTGGACGCGGCCATTGATGATGTGAAGCCCGAAGATTTTGACGCGCTTTTCATCCCGGGCGGGTTTTCCCCGGACATGTTGCGCGCCGATGAACGCTTCGTAACGTTTGCAAAGCATTTTATGGATGAAAATAAGCCGTTGTTCGCGATTTGTCACGGACCGCAGTTGCTAATTACGGCGAAAGCTTTGGAAGGTCGTCATGTAACAGGATTTAAATCCATTCAAACGGATCTTGAGTATGCGAAAGCAAATGTGCATGATCAAGAGGTCGTTGTTTGCCATAACCTGGTCACCAGTCGTGAACCGGATGACATTACGGCATTTATAAAAGAATCGCTTCATCAACTTGAAATGTAACAAACCGGTTAAACCGAACGATTTAATATTTCTGCAGCCGGGCAATACGCGCTCCGCCTCCCGATGAGGCGGATTTTTTCACATGAAGAGACAGGAGATGGTATTGTATGAGTGAGTCACAAAAGTTGGCGACCTTTGCCGGGGGATGTTTCTGGTGCATGGTCGGTCCTTTTCAGGCAGAAGACGGCGTGCTTCAGGTAAAATCGGGATACACCGGAGGTCATACCGAAAATCCCACCTATGAAGAAGTCTGTACGAACCAAACCGGCCATGTGGAGGCCATTCAGTTAACGTACCAACCAAACGATGTAAGCTATCAACGATTGTTGAAGATTTTTTGGCAAAACATCGATCCTACGGATGGCGGCGGGCAATTTAACGATCGCGGAGAGTCGTATGAAACAGCTATCTTTTACCATGATGAGGAACAAAAGCAGTTAGCGGAGGAGTCACGCCAAGAGCTTGAAAAGAACGGTCCTTTTAACGCCCCGATTGTAACCCCGGTCCGGCCGGCTGCTACTTTTTACGATGCGGAAGCTTACCACCAGGATTACCATTTAAAAAACCCGTTTCACTATCAGCTCTACAACAAAGGTTCCGGAAGGGAATCGTTCATAAAAACGTATTGGGGAGATGATTAAATGAGTGAAAAACAAGTGAACGATAAAAAAGATTTGAAAGAACGATTGACGCCTCTGCAATATGAGGTGACGCAAAATGATGCCACGGAACGCCCGTTTGAAAATGAATATTGGGACCATTTCGAGGAAGGCCTATATGTGGATATCGTGTCCGGCGAGCCTTTGTTTACATCCAAAGAAAAGTTTGAGTCGAGTTGCGGGTGGCCTAGTTTCACGAACCCAATGGATGAAAAAGAGGTAGAAGAAAAATTGGATACGAGCATGGGTATGCGAAGAACTGAAGTGCGCAGCAAAGATGCCGACTCTCATTTGGGTCATGTCTTCCCTGATGGTCCCGGTGAAAACGGCCTTCGCTATTGCATTAATTCGGCAGCATTGAAGTTTATTCCGGTGCATGATTTGGAAAAAGAAGGATATGAGGGATATAAAAAGCATTTTAAATAAATGTAAAGGGGGAGGCCAGATTAATGGCCTCCCCCAACCATGGAAGACCGTTAGGAGGTGAAGGGCTTGCATCATTATTTCCGTTATTATGGATTACCCCACGATATCCATTATCGCCGCTTTCCGATGAATGTTAATGGTGATTTTGTTTTTATGCAGCGCTTCACGCCTCCCCGGCCTACGGAAGAAATTTTACTTTTGCATGGCTTTATGGAACATGTTGGATTGCTTGCTCCATTTATCCGGTCATTGACCGATCAAGGAAAAAGCGTGTCAGCAGTAGATTTTCAAGGGCACGGCCTTTCCGGAGGAGAACGGCATCGGGTGGATAGTTTTCGGGAATATGAGGCAACACTAAGAAAAGCACTGGATAAGCTGGACGAAGTGAACATTCACCCGCGTGTCATTATCGGCCACAGCACAGGCGCTGGGGTGGCAGCACATTACATACTATCGGAACGGGACTTGCATTGGCGCAAATTAATTCTCGTCGCTCCGTTGGCACGCTCTCGCGGGTGGCAGCCTGCTAAACTCGGATATTACGCCGCCAATATGTTTGTGGAGGAAATTCCGAGGCGCTACCGGGAGAATTCATCAGACCCGGCCTATGTGGAAAAACAGCGCTCCGATCCTTTGCGATCCTCGCGGATTCCACTTGCTTGGGTGCGAGCAATGTTTGAATGGGAGAGGCGCTTTCGGAAACTTCCGCCCCATTCGATAGACGTTGACATTATACAGGGAACGGATGATCGGACAGTAGCCTGGGAGCATAATTTGCGTTTTTTTAATGAAAAATTTCCAAATGCCACGATCGCGCTGATTGAAAAAGGAAAGCATCAATTGCTTAATGAAGGCGAGCCGATTCGTTCCATGGTCTATCATTTAATTCACCGAAGCATCTGCACAGCGGATCGCCCAAATATTAATTTCCCGTAACAAAAAAACAAGGCGCCTTAGGAGAGCGCCTTGTTTTTCTGATTGCTTCTTTTCTTAAGACGGCGAAGTTGCTTATCCTCCACGCGTCGTTCAATATATTCGAGCATGTCCGAATCTTGCTCTAGATCCTGTTTATTTTGATCTACTAATTCTGAAAATGAAGTACGGAATGGTCTGCGCATATGCTTGCTCTCTCTCCTTTTTTATAGTAAAGAAAACGCCATTCAAAATTCTGTTTATTTTTGTAGAAGAATGCACATTTTCTTTATTTTTATTATAACGTATGTGAACCGTAAACGCATTGATAAAATGTTACAATTTAAAGAAGAATTCATACTATTTTGCTTTATTTTGGATGTTCATGGAAAGATAATATGTCGAGATTTGTGGTAAACTACACTCAAACAAATTTTACTTGGGTTATGGAGGGAACAATTTTGGCTGGAAAAGAAACAAGATGGGCAACGTATATCACCGTGGGAAGTGTATCCGCGCTGGTGGGATTTTTGTTCTTAAATAAAAATGCCAGAAATAAAACGGCGACGTGTGTGAAAGAAGGCAAGCAATTTGTGACAGATGCCAGTGGTTTTGTCAAAGAGAATCGTGAAGAAATCAGTGAATTGCTTAAGGGCACGACAGAAAGGGTCAACGAACGCTTGCAAGTGGCCGGCGAGGACGTTGAACAAATTGTCAAACACGCTTCGCATTTGAAAGAGAGCGCTACAGACATTATGGCTACCGCCAAAGAGGCAGGCAGGGAGCTTCAACAACATCGGGAAGATTATAAAAATCAAACCGGTCCTCTGGCCCCAACACAGCTTCCGCCCAATGAAAAGTAAAAACCGATAAATGCCAGGTTTAACTCCTCCTCAGTCTGGAAATACAAACAGTAAAGACGAATAGGGGGACGAGACTAATGGCATTAGCTGAAGAATTGAAAGAAATTAAAAGTAAGCAGGACGAACTTGGCATTTTGACGATTTACTTAAACACGGACTTAAGTGAACAGGATGAATGGAAGATTCGCCTTAAAAATGGAATAAAACGCCTGGAAGAGTACGCCGAAAAAAGCGGTGAAAAGGAAGGAAAAAAAGCCGTAAAAAATCTTTTGCGTGAAGCTAATGCTTATATTTACGACCAGCAGAAAAACATGCAAAAAAGTCTCGTTCTTTTTGCTTCCGCCGATGGGGACCTTTGGACGGCAAAAATACTTCAAGTCCCCGTTGAAAGCTCATTCCAATGGGATGCAGCAGCAGACACGGCTCAGTTGGAGGAAATCCAGGAAAAGTACCCGGCTGCGGGGATCATTGTGACACAGCAGCGGGACGTCACCCTAATTGACGTTGCGCTCGGGGAAGTTCGCGATGAGAAAAAGTTCAGCTGGGATTTGGAGAAAGAAGACTGGGTGGATTACGATGACCAATCATCTCCACCGTCAGCGGCAGACACAAGCGTTGATGATTTTCAACGTCGTTTTGAAGAAAACAAGCATCGCTGGTATAAAAATCTCGCCCCTGTGTTAACGAAGGAACTGAAAAACAGAGGTTTAAACGGATCTTATTTTGTCGGGAGCAAAGAGGCGGTATCAGAGCTTACCCAGCATTTCGGCGATTCGTACATCAAAGGAAAAATCGCGAAAAACCTAGGCTCTAAACCTGCCCATGAAATCGTCGATCAAGTGTACGGATCGGATATCCGCTAAAACTTGGGAGCCCTCAATCCATGACGGCATTGAGGGCTTTTTTTTTGCAGTTTCTTAACGTTTGTCCACACGGTGTATGTCCATCATAACCGCATTCAGCTGTGCACCGAGAAGAATCATAAAGGCGGTTAGGAAAAACCAGACCATCAGCCCGATGATGGTGCCCAGACCTCCATAGATAATGGTGTAATCATTCCATTGATTAAAATAGGAAAAACCGAGCGAAGCTGCCTGCCACCCAACGGTAGCAAATAATGCGCCAGGCCATGTGTCACGCCAGCTCATACGTTGGCTCGGTACGATGATGTAAAGAATGAGCAGCACTACCCCAACAACAAGAAAACTAATCCCCCAACGGATAAACGACCAGAAGATTTGCATCGATTCTTCCAGGCCGAGGAGGGTAAAAATAAACCGGCCAATAGGTTCTCCGAAGACCGGAAATAACAACGAGACAATGACTGCCGTCAGTAACGTGAAGACGAGCACGAACCCGACGAGAACCATTCGAATGAAGGGTGGGTCGGGGAATTGATAAGCGCTGTTAACTGCCCGGATAACGGCGAAAGATCCCATTAACGTCATCCAAACGGTGACGAGTGTGCTGATGGAAAGCGTCTCCGTTCGCCTGACATCCAATACATCACTTAAATTTGCGGCAATGAAAGACAATAATTGTTCCGGCACATAAGGCTGAATGAGCACAAGAACATCATGGACACCTACTGGAAAAAAATGCAAAATGCTTAGAAGAACGATGAGCAAAGGGAACAAAGCCAACAGGAAATAGTAGGCCATCTGTGCGGCTATATCAAATAGTCTGTATTCCCAGGTTGATTGGATCATTCGCTTCACGATCTTTTTAGCCATGGGGCATCTCCTGTCCGTGCAAGGTAATCGATTCATATTATGGCAGTTTTTGGATTTTCAGGCAAATGGAAGCCAGCCTCTTCCTCGATTCACCACCGTCACCACCGTTTTCTTAGATAAAAGACGAGAATGATGGAGGCAACCAGCAAGGAGGCGACAAGCAAGTAGGAATCCTGGACAGCCCGTTCTCCAGCCACTGTCCAATCGTTTGCGGTTAAGTGAGCGCCTCTGCGATATTCAAAAAAAATCGATAAAAATACGATGCAGATGACTTTTATTAATTGCCGGGAAACGTTGTTGAACGCCGATCCGGCAGGGACATGTTCTTCTTTTAACGCGTTCAATCCCGCGGTGGACGCGGGCGTATTGATCAATCCGTTCCCGATGCCCTGGAAAATCAAGCAGACAATAAGCACCATGATGCCAACTTGCCCAATGGAAAATCCGATGGCGAATGTTGCAATGGTTGTCGTCACAACACCGAACATGATAACGATGTAAGGCCCTTTTTTATCAAGAACCCGTCCCCCGATTGTCATCGCGATGCCCATCGATATCGCCTGCGGAAAGAGGGCGAATCCGGCGTAAAGAGGCGAGTAGCCATAAATATCCTGAATAAGAATAGGGACAAGCAGCAAAACAGAAAACATGGCCATTACACTGAAACTGATGACAATTAAGCTTCCGCTGAAAACGGCATTTTTTAAAATGCGTATATTCAAGAGAGGTTCGTCGCTTCTTAACTCCTGCCAAATAAATAATAAGATCCCGGCTACGCCAGCAGCAATAATTCCATACACCCATAGGTCACCGGGATAGGACTGCAGGAAGTCGATACCAACCATGGCAGCGACGAGACCGAAACTAATGAATAGGAATCCAAGCCAATCAAAACGAAGCATGATTGGTTCTGAATCTTTTTGCAAAAAATAAACGGCAGCACCGGCAGCGATAAACGCGGTGGGAACATTGATATAAAACAGCATTTCCCAAGAAAAAAACTCTAAAAGTATGCCGCCGAGGGTTGGACCAATGGTCGGGGCCACCATGGCAGCCACTCCCCAAATGCCCAACGCGAGCCCGCGTTCATTTTTTGGAAAGTGCTTAAAGATGAGCATCATCGTAAGCGGCATGATCAAACCGCCGCCGAACCCTTGAAGCAATCGAAAGAAAATGATGCTCGTAAAATTCCATGAAAAAGGGCCGGCTAAAGAACCGGCGAAAAAAATAAACGTACCGATTAAAAAGATTTTTTTAGGGCCGAAACGTTTACTTAGATAACTCGTCAGGGGCATCACGATTGCCATTCCCAGTGCAAATGCGGTAACAATCCACTGCCCTTCAACAGCGGTAATTTGAAAAAGCTCCATGAAATACGGGAGGGCAACATTCATGAGGCTGTTGTTTAAAATAACCATAAAGCCGCCAAGCAAAGCAGCGATAAGCACGCCCCATTTACTAACACTTTTTGTATCCGGATGGTCTGTCTCTTGCATGGTAAACAGCTCCTGGCCGAAGCAAATGCTTCGATAAACGAAATATATATTAAAAAAAGACACAATGTATACTTTATATCTTAGCATAAATCAATGATGGCTGAAATCGGGGAGCTGATTTTGTGTTTCCATAAAAGTGTGGAACGGGCAGCCTTCATCCTGCAGCCGTTGTTGGACGCCACGGAGAGTGAACGCTGTCCGATTAAGACCTGAGGAGACTTCTTCCCAGAACAGAGGACAGGCAACTAGCGCTTCCTCGTTTCCCCTAAGCGAGTACGGGGCAATAATGGTCTTGCCAAATGCATGTTGGGGAATATCGATATACAGCTTTCTTCCGCGGTGTTTTTTCAATCGTTCCCGGGTGAATAAATCAGGCCGATATTGCAAGCAATAAGCCCCAATCGCTTCTGTGAACGGGTGTGTGTCTTCGTATGTGTATCGTTTTTTAATAAGGGGGAGATATACTTGCAGCCCTTTATTTCCGGAAAATTTTACAAAGCTTGTTAACCCTAGTTGGTCGAAGATTTCTTTTAAAACATTTGCGCCTTCGATCGCTAACGGAAAAGCTCCCGCATCCGGGGGATCAAGATCAAGGACAATCTCCTCAACATAACGGCTCGACGACAGCGAAAACGGAATGTGCCATTCGATCGCGAGTTGATTGGCCAGCCACAGCACGGTATCCACATGATTGGAAACGATATGCTCGGTATCTTCAAAGGCTTCAATTTCCACATAGGAAGGGGCATAATCGGGACATTGTTTTTGAAAAAACGCTTCTCCATACCGGCCGTGCGGATAACGAACGACCGTCAGCAACCGTTTGGTGAGATGGGGGAGGACATAGGGGGCGATCGCCCGGGCATAGCCGAGAAAATCGTGTTTGATAATCTTGGGGGTTTCCCATAAAGGTTTTTCGGGATGTGTGAGGGCCACCCGCTCCGGCCATTTCAGAAAGGCATTTTCCCATGTTTCCCATGTACACGTGCTGGCAGGTGTGTTGAGTTCAAACGATTGAAAGCGTGCTTCCCGAAAATCATTGCTGTAGGTCGTAAACGCGAGTCTCACAACGATGGAAGGGTCGATTTCGTGTTTGTGTGCCCGCGGATTCCATCTGCCGTTATTTTTTATGATGGCGATCAGTGTTTCTTTTTCCGTTTTTGAAAAGCCATGGGCACATTGGCCAAGGGTGATTGCTTCTTCCCCTTTAAAAACACCCACTTCAAAATAACCATTTGCAGGCGTGTAAGAAAGGATGAAGCAGCTAAGGACGTAAGGGGTTTTTATTTTTAACCAGGTTTCCGAGCGTTTGCCGATGTAGGTGTGCAGGTTTGTTTTTGCAATGATGCCCTCGCTGCGGTACAGCTTGGCTTTATATTGAATGGCTTCCGCATCCTCACACGCAGGGATCGATTGAATACGGCGTGTATCATGCGTGACCGGTTTTTTGGGCAGGTCAAAGCTTCCAAATAGACGCTGAAGCTCTTGTTTTCTTTTTAAATAAGGTTCATTTTTCATGTCGTGATCCTCGGCCACAAGAATGTCGAAAGCGAGGAAGCATACAGGGTACTTGCGGCTTGCGGCATGAATGGCAGTTTGTGAACGAAGCCGGTGCCGGCGCTTGAGTGCATGAAAATCGGCAAGCCCCGGGTTTTGAAAAAGAACGATTTCACCGTCGAGATGCACGGTTGTTTTTTCAGGAAAATACTCCTGGCAAGTGGCCACGATTTCGGGGAATTGTTTTTCCAACCGATTATGATTACGGCTGATGAGGGAGCATGTCGACCCGTCCCAAATCAGCTGTGCGCGATAGCCGTCGTATTTTAATTCATAAAGCCATTGATTTCCCTCGGGAAGTTGCTCCCGGCTGAATGCTAACATGAAAGACATGCGAACACCTCCGCTGGTAGTTTTTCTACATAGACGATTCGTTATGAAACCAAATTTTTCAACGCATGCCTGGCGCGTAAGATCTCAAACTAAAACGAAAAAGGGAGGGAAGGCTGTTGCACACAATTTGGAAAGGGAGCATTCAGTTCGGGCTTGTCTCTATCCCGGTCAAATTACACGCGGCTACCGAAAATAAATCGGTCTCGTTCAGGAACCTTCATAAGAAATGCCATACGCCGATCAAATACGAGAAGGTTTGTCCGGTTTGTGAGGAAACAGTGGAGAATGAGGATATCGTAAAAGGGCATGAGATGAATGATGGCCGATTCGTTGTTGTTAATGAGGAAGAATTGAAGGAATTAAAAGAAGCAAAAACTGAAAAAGCAGTGGAAATTCTTGATTTTATCCATATTGATGAAATCGACCCCGTTTATTTTAATCGCAGCTATTATTTGGGTCCGGATGACGGGGGATCGAAGGCGTATGCCCTCTTACGAAAAGCCCTTTCCGATACTCGAAAGGTTGGAATCGCCAAGATCATGATTCGCTCAAAAGAACAGTTGGCTGTGTTGCGGATTCGCGATGAGACATTACTGATGGAGACATTGCATTACCCCGACGAAATTCGAGCAAGTGCCGATGTGCCCAATGTACCTTCGAGTGAAAATATCGATAAAAAAGAACTTGATACGGCAGTTTTATTAATTGAACAATTAACCGCCAACTTTGAGCCGGAAAAATATGAGGATGAGTACAGGGAAAACCTGCTCGCGCTCATTGACTCAAAACAAAACGGTGAAAGCGTCGTTACCCCGGAAAAAGAAGAAAAGCCGGATAATGTGACGGATTTGATGGATGCGTTGCAAGCATCTGTCGATCGAACAAAAAAGAAATCGGGGGGAAAGAAAACAACAACAGCAAAGAAGCAAACGGCGTCCAAGAAATCGTCGTAACGATGTTTATGTACCTCACGAGTAGGGTCGGCCTTCTTTTGGGGTACGATTTCTTTTTTATTGTACCTCACGAGCAGGGCCGACCTCTTTTTGGGGTACAATTTCTTTTTTAGTGTACCTCTCGGGACGAATTGGAAACCTGGAAGGCAAACACTGGCATGGCATTGGCTGCAAATGCTGGTTTGAGGAACCACCGAACATGGATGTTTGATCCCTGCAAAAATCGCTGACCTTCTGTACAATGGGGGATAAATGGGAGGGAGATAAGTCTATGGAATTTCGGATCGCAAATGAGGAAGCCTTCACGACGGAAGCACCGTTTGGGGAATTGCTGATTTCCGGGGAGGATGAGCATGGCTTTCGCCCATATCAACTCCTCGTATCATCGATCGCTGGCTGCAGTGGAAGTGTGCTCCGGAAAATCATGCGAAAGCGCCGCGTGGAGATCGGAGATATTCGTATTAACGCGGATGTGACGAGAAACGATAAGGAACCAAAGGAGGTCAAAACGGTACACCTTCATTACACGATTGAAGCAGCAGGCGTCAAAGAAGAACTTATGGAGAAAATGCTGGATATCGCAAAAAAGAATTGCTCAATCGTTCAATCGGTAGAACCGGCGATCACCGTGACGGAGTCGTTTACATTGAACGCGTAGCAGACGGCGGGCAGTGCTTCATGTAGGAAGCACTGTTTTTTATTACTGAAATATGGATAATACCTCTCTTCTTCGATCACAATAAAAGAAACTTCGTTTAGATTTACGATCAGGGAGGCGTTTGCATGAGAGGTTTTGTATTAATAGCGTCAATGTTATTTTTAAGCTTGTCTATCGCCGTGCCGGGAAGCGTGTATGCCGATGAAGAAGAAAGTGATTCATTCTCGAAACCGGACCATGTCTATGACGTTGCCAGAGAAAACACATACAGCAATACGAGCCGTGAATTACCCGAGCTTGAACCTTCGGAATTAACGCAAGACTTGCAGGAAACAGCCGAGGCAACCATCGATAACCCGGAACTTGTTTCTTTGTTAAATGAATCAACCATCAAGGATTCGAAAATCCCCTTTGGCACGAATGCTTCCATATATTTGGGAACATGGGCGTTGAATTACGATTCAGAGCATACGGAAATGAACTGGGAGTACGAGAATATTAATACAAATGAACAGGATAATCGCGGCGGCGATACGGTCGTTTCTCTCCAGTACAAGCAGACGCAAAACAAGGAAGTCAAAGGGGAATTGAACAGTGATGTCCCCCAAATCGACGGCGTCAAAAATTTGATGCGAATGAAAGCATCGGATAAAACGTCGCTGCCGCTTTCTTTTAGTTCCACGCTTGGCCAAGGCACAGAAGTTGGACCTAACTATCAAGTGGAAGGCAAGAAACTTGGTGTATTGCACGGGTATGTGCCGGCTGTCCATGAAAAAGGAACAATCACCTACGGGGAAGTATACGTGAAAATGAAAGGAAACAAGCGCTCCCTTGAGGTGAAAAACATTGAAAAACAAGCCGTTGATGGTTGGATCCCCGTAAAAGATCATGTGACTTTAACGTATCGAAACGGGTAGAACCTTCGCGAAAGAAGCGAAGGTTAAAGGTTGCTTGATCGTGCTTGAAAGTCAGTGTTTTTATAATAGGCGTTTTTCACGAGGGCATTCGGTCCGAGGCATCGAACGGACGGGCAATGGCAATGAAGAGAATGTGCCAGCGAAGACTGTTTCCAGTTGGCGAATGCGGTCGCGAGCGATGTGTTTTGGAGGTTGCCGAGGGCAGGACCCTCCCCAAAATCGGTGACACTAATGTTGCCGCTGAAAACATCCGCATTTAATCGGCTTCGACCGTCAGGATCATTTCTTACTGTGACATTTTTGCTAGCGTATACCCGTTTTAACAACTGAAGATCTTCTTGATCCTGATTACAAGCGTAAAAAGGCAATGTCCCGAAAAGCATCCACGTATCCCGTTCACGGTGATCGAGCAAACGGTGAATACCGTCTCTGATTTCCGGTAACGTCGCGATTTCCATTTCACTTGCGAAATCACTCGGGTACATCGGATGCACCTCGTGTCGTTGACATCCCATCTCCACAATTTGATCGTGGATGGCTTCAAGGTGGGGCAACGTCCGTTTATTTACCATCGTTTCCGCCGAAACCATAATGCCTTCCCCCGTTAACGTTTTAGCGTTTTCCACCATTCGGTCAAAAAAAAGCTGTCTCTTTTCCATGGCCGGAGGGTTTGTCATATGCGCGAAACCGATAGCGGCAAAATCCTCAAAGCTGCCGTAATTATGTGTGATATGCAAGACGTCGAGATATGGAAGGATGGCTTCATATTGCTGTAAGGGCAATGTCAAATTCGAGTTGATCTGCGTGCTCGCTCCTCGTTCATACGCGTAACGAAGCAGGGGCACGACGTATTTATCCACCGATTTTTTGGAAAGCATCGGTTCCCCGCCCGTGATGCTTAAGGCACGGAGGTGCTCGACTTCATCCAGACGTTCTTTCAGCAATTCCACCGGAAGGCCATCGGAGGGCTCTCGACGGCTTAACAATGAACCGACGGCACAATGTTCGCAACGCATATTGCAAAGGGTGGTTGTCGTAAATTCAACGTTTGTTAACGTGTGTTTTCCAAATTGTTGGTAGTCATCATAGGCTTCCCACGGATCATTAGCCGGTGAAATCGCCGTGTTTGCTTTGATCGTCATAGTAACCCCCTTTTGCACTATCAGAAAGTATAAATTGCAAGAATGATGATAGCATAAGAAAAGACTTTGACCTTCGCTATAGTTGGCGAGAAGTTCAGTTTTTCTAACGTGATGCTATTCAAGCATACAAAAAATGCCGGATGAAGAAAAGGGAGGGCGAGAGAAAATGGATAGAAGGACCGGGAAAAAACGAGGCACGTGGTTGATCATGGCGCTCCTTTTATTCATGTTCGCCTGTCATTCAGCTTACGGCGAAGACGTGTACGATTGGAACTTCAAACCGGCAAAAAACAATGAACCGGCCACGACAGAACCTCATTACATCGAGATGCTCGACCGCTATGATGGTTATTTTATTGGAGATACGGATACGAAGAATATCTATCTTACGTTTGACAGCGGCTATGAGAATGGTTGCACAGACGTTATTTTGGATGTACTAAAAGAAAAGAATGTTCCTGCGGCATTTTTTGTTACCGGTTATTACTTCGAGCGTGAAGAGGATTTAATTAAAAGAATGGATGACGAAGGGCATATCGTCGGCAATCATTCCTGGAATCATCCGAGTTTTCCTGATTTAAATGATGAAGAAGTGGTGGCGGAGCTGTCAAAGGTGGAGGAGGCGTTTAAAGCGTTGACGGGGAAGGAAATGATTTACTTGCGCCCTCCCCGCGGCACATTTAATGACCGAACGATGAAAATCGCGAAAGATGAAGGTTACCATCATATTTTTTGGTCATTTGCGTATGTCGATTGGGATCCGAATGCGCAAAAAGGCAAAGCATATGCTTATGACAGGATTATGGACCGTGTTCATCCCGGTGCGGTTCTACTGCTCCATTCGGTATCGAAAGACAACGCGACAGCGCTCGGCGATGTTATTGATGGTCTGGAAGCAGAAGGATATCAATTTAAGTCTCTGGACCATCTAACCGGCCGGCGTTTTCCATTAGATCAATGAACACGGCTCCATTGTGCTATGTGGTTGGCGACTTCTTGAAGCGTTGTTAAATCCGTCACATCAAAAGCGACACTTTCTTTAGTAGCGACGACCAATTTCCCGATCTCTTCCCCGCCTTCGTTTTCACTTACGGGAAAGCTTAATGTTCCGGCATATGTATCATTGCTGTTTGAAGAGATCGATACCTCCGCTGTATCTTCTTTGAACCAGGCCGCGTAGTGGATGTAAGCCACATTGTCAACGAGGGCCTTTAGTGCCTGTTGCAAAACGGTAGAAATGTTTTTGTTCTGTGTTGTGTCGGCAATAATTCTTATGGCGGCTAGATCTGTGGAAACAGACATCTGTTCATCACTCCTAAATCAAGATTACATATATATTTTAACAAAACGAAAGCGTGCATTTAGCTAGTAAGTTTAGGAAAAGTTCCAGGCATGGAGGGCGATGGATAGCGTCCTTTAAAAAGTTTTAGCGGAAGAAATCGGAGCAATGTTAAAATGGCTGCATAACAATAGCCAAGAGGTGAATCATCATGTTTAACAGTGGCCGTTTGCATTTCCGGGAAATAAAGAAAAGTGATCGGAAAGCGTTAGAAGATTTGTATTCCGACCCCGCCGTGATGCGGTTTGCAGATGGCCCAAAAACAAAAAGTGAAACAGAGGAATGGATGGAGCAATCGCTTCGGGACTATCGAAGTTTCGGTGTCGGTTTTTGGGTTGCGGAAAAACGGGAAAACGGTGAATTTGTCGGTCAATGCGGTTTTCGTCCACAAAAAATAAATGGACGGATCCATATGGGCTTCGGTTATCTTTTAGCAAGGCCGTCATGGGGAAAGGGATACGGGAAAGAAGCAGCCTATGCTTGCAGAAATTTCGCATTTGAACAATTAGCGATTGAGGGGTTGACGTCTATCATTCATCCGTTAAATATTCCGTCCATAAAAATCGCCCGCTCTCTCGGAATGGAAAAAAAAGACTGCATCTATAAACATAGGCAGTGGATGGATGTGTATACGATTGAAAACCCAGGGGCAGAAAAGTGACATGAAACGTTCATAATTTAAGGTTTGGTAAAGCTTTTCTGTCTTGTATACTGAAAGAAAAGATTTGATACACACAGGGGGCAAAATCATTGACGCTTGTTGCACTCACTGCTTTTATCATTGCCGGTGTTATCACAGTTTTCACTGCTTTTCTTATGTTCGTTACTTGGCCGCGGCGTAAACAGAACAACTATAAACAGGTAAAATTGTTTACCGGTACTTTTTCAGCGGCCATCGTTACGCTGGGATTTTTTTTACTTTTTACAGATTCATCAACAAACAAGATTGAGGCTGATAGGTCTTATGATGTTCCGGATGCCGTGGATACAACTGAAGAAGAGGCAGGATGGCACATTACATCCGAGTTTGGCCAAGTGACATCCGACCACCAAGAAGTTATTCAAAACGTTAATTTTAGAGAAGGCGATACAGATGAACGCGCAGTATTGGAAGCTGAACTGGTAACGGAAGATAACATTACAACAGATCTAATCCGTACCTCAACGTTGAACCGTTCCGCTAAAGTTTTGCAACGTTTGTCTCAAATCGATGAAGTGGAACAGATCCATTTGGTTTGGGATATTTATGTTGAGCCTGAAACAGGTCCGGGTGAACTCGATAAGATCGTGGACATGACTGTTAACACAGAAGAATTGGAAAACGTGGAATGGAATCGCGTGGATAGCGAAGACTTAGATCAAATAGCCATAGATTACTGGGAAAAACCCGAACTTAATCCTGATGAGGATGAATAACAAATAAAGCCCCTTGGTTCCCATTCCAAGGGGCTTTGCGATTCAATAATAATTTAATCTAAATCAGCGGGATATACGCCGTTTTCATCATGGACCTCACGGCCGCTCAATGGTGGATTAAACACGCATACCATGCGTGCGTCCTTTATGCCACGCAATAAATGTTCATCGTGTTCATCGAGGGCATACAAGGTTCCGGGAGTAATTCTATACGTTTTATTGTCCTTTAACGTTTCTACTTCAGCTTCACCTTCAATACAGTAGACCGCTTCAAGGTGGTTTTGATACCAAATATGAGTTTCCGTGCCTGCCCGAATGATCGTGTCATTTACTGAATAACCCATATTGTCATCTTTCATAAGCAGGCGGCGGCTCGTCCAGTTGCCGGCGTCTACCTCTTGGTCCGATCCTTTAATATCTTCAAGATTAATGATTTTCATGATTGTTTTCCTCCGTGTTCGTGTTGTGACTGTGTTGTGTGGGAGAGGGCCAAACTACATTTGACCCTGACGATCTATCCTTTGCCGTCGCCATGCAACGGGTAAACGCACGAAAAGGTTATTCACTAACCGCGTCGCTAATGCCAAGTTCAAGACGCCGTAAACCTTCATCCAAGCCTTCGTCGTCGATAATTAGCGGCGGGAATAGTTTAAAGACTTCATCATTAGGCCCTGCGGTTTCCATAATTAGACCATTTTTATAGGAGTGCCAGGATACATTGTTTGCAAGGTCCTCCACATCCGAACGAATGCCTTGTATGAAGCCGCGGCCGCGTAAACTTCCTTTTAACGCTGGATATTTTTCAATCATCTTTTGCAGAAATGCAGTGATCTTATCTGATTTTCTAGCAATTTCTTTTTCAAAAGAAGGATCTTTCCAATATTCCAGTGCAGCAGTGGCGGTCACAAAGGCCGGGGCGTTCCCGCGGAATGTACCGTTGTGTTCGCCCGGTGCCCATTGGTCAAGTTCAGGACGGATAAGGGTAATTGCCATTGGCATTCCGTAACCGCCAATTGATTTGGACATGCAAATAATATCCGGATTGATTCCGGCAGATTCAAAACTAAAGAAGGATCCCGCGCGTCCAACCCCTGCCTGAATGTCATCGACGATCAGGAGGGCGTCAATGTCGCGGCACAAGCGCTCAATTTCCTGCAACCATTCATTGCTGGCGGCGTTAAGTCCACCTTCGCCTTGCACCGTTTCCAATATGATGGCGGCTGGTTTGTCTACGCCGCTTCCGGCTCGGTCGAGAAAGCTGCGGATGTGCTTCATTTGCGTTTCCACTGATTCATGAACGAACTTGTCATATGGCATCGTAAGTGCATTTCCGAGCGGAACACCGGCACCGGCCCTTTTAAATTCATTGGAAGTGACGGCAAGGGAGCCAAGTGTCATTCCGTGGAACCCATTCGTAAAGCTGACAATATTCGTCCGTCCCTTTACTTTGCGGGCAAGTTTCAGCGCACTTTCTACACTGTTGGTTCCGGTCGGTCCGGGAAACATTACTTTATAATCCATGTTGCGAGGTTCTAAAATCGTGGAATTAAAAGCTTCAAGAAATTCCCGACGCGCCTTGGAAGCCATATCCAAAGAATGGATGATGCCATCTTCTTTGATATATTCGATTAATTTTTCCTTCATGCGCTCATCATTATGGCCATAATTCAGAGCACCTGCTCCGGAGAAAAAGTCAATAAATTCGTTGTTTGCTTCATCCCATAGTTGGTAACCTTTCGCTTTGTGAAAAACGGTGGGGAAGCTACGGCTGTAGCTTCGCACCGCGGATTCTTTTTCTTCAAAAACTTGCATTTTGTTAGTAGTCATGGTTGCAACGTCTCCCTTCATTAAATACACGTACACGACTGGCCTGTGTCTCGGTTCTACCGAAAGATTGGACCGATTTTAAACGAAAGCTCCGGCTCGTGGTTATCCCCCGGGAACAAATCTTCGGAGAAACATTCCGACACATGACAGGCGGTTTCGTTGGTACGGGCAAGTCGCCGGAACAGTTTTTGCGAAGCGTCGTTCGACGGGGTGACGGTCGCTTCAAGGTATTTGACTTCCTGGCAAGCATTGCGCTCAATCAATTCATCAAGCATCCGAGAGGCCAACCCTCTCCCGCGCTGCGAGCTGTCTACGCCAACTTGCCACACAAATACTGTATCGTCTTTTTCAGGTAGGATGAACGCAGTAATGAAGCCAACTAGTTCCCCTTCTTCCTTGACGACCACACAAGTTTCGGAAAAGTATTCGCTCATCATTAAATACTTATACGAAGAATTAAGATCCAAACCAAGTTTTTTGGCAAGCTCCCACATTTTGCTTCCGTCTTGTACAGTCGGTTTGTCAAAAGTTAAAGATTCTTTCTGCAACATTGTAGTTGCACTCATCCTATCACACCTTTAAAATATTTACGCACCTTACTTCCAATTCCCTTAATGAGGAATATTCAAACCACTTTTTTATGGGAAAATTCAGCTGCGTATGTAGCCCATCCGGGCCATGGATATTATAATAGCATGCTTGATAAAAAATTCAAATCGCTTTAAATGTGATTAAATGCGATTTAAGCGGCTAAGAAAGAGTTGGCGTTATTTGCGCAAGGTGTTAGAGGGGATTACTAATATATTTGCCAGCTCAGCACTGCAAAGGAGGTGGACTTTCAAAATTGTTCGCTTACAAAGGGGATTCGCCTCCATCATACTTTCCGGCGCGCGTTCCTATTTTAGGCTACATACAGATTTTCTTCTGACAATCAGGAAGAAGACCTGGTACACTTATTCAATGTGCACCCTTTATGTTGTGCTGAAGAAGTTATCCTTTGTCGAATTTTCGCATCACTCCGCTGAGTGTTATTAAATGGATCTTTTTCTGCAATCTTAAACACGATCACCGGGGAAAGCTATCAGAAATCATGCACCAGGAGAGGAGAAGAAGGTTGCAAATATTTTTCGAGGTTGTTCTTCCGGTTGTGCTTGTGTTCGCACTCGGATTTTTGATTCAAAAATGGAAATCTGTAGATATCAAACCTATTTCGACGGTCGCCATTTACGTCATGACGCCTTGCTTGGTATTCGATACGCTTTATCATGCAACACTTAACATGCAGTATGCATACATGTTGATTTTTGCCATTATGCTTCTATTGATTCTCATCATTTTGAATAAGCTGGTTTCTTTTTTCTTTAAGCTTTCCCCGGAGAAGGAAACCGGGATCATTCTTTCCACCGCATTTATGAACGCGGGAAATTACGGGGCTCCGATCGTTCTCTTTGCCTTTGGGGAAGAAGGCTTTGCCTATGCCGTTACCCTTATGGTTATTCAATCCGTAATCATGAACAGTTTTGGCGTTTATTATGCTACCAAAGGCAGGGGGACAATGATTCAAGCGTTAAAGGTTGTCGTGACGATGCCGGCGACCTGGGCGCTGGCAGCAGCTTTGCTGGCGCAATTCTTGCCCGCGATGCCCGTTGCCATTACGGATGTAACTGAAATGGTCGGCATCGCCACCATTCCGACAGTCATGATTGTCCTTGGCATGCAACTGGCGCAAATCCCCCTACGTGGGTTTGAATGGAAAAAAATCAGTTATAATACTGTGATCCGTCTATTGATTTCTCCATTGATTGCCGTTGGCCTTACGAGCGTCCTTCCCATTGAACCATTGCTGGCCAATGTTCTCATTTTAACCGCTGCCATGCCTACGGCCGCCAACATCGTTATGTTTTCGGTGCAATTTAATGCCCAACCGAGGCTGGTCGCGAGTACTACACTCGTGACAACCTTAATCAGTATTCCGACGGTTACGATCTTGCTTGCGATTCTTTGACTTTTAAGGATATGTGTTTATATCGGTCATTTATGGGAATGGAAGAGTATGACCTTAAGTATGATTATAGGAACGAATGAAGGAGTGTGATGAAGGTTGAGTCGAGACGAAACAAGAAACTTAATTAAGAAGGTTGTCGATAAGTTAAAAAAGGAACCGTTTCGTAACGAATTTACAGGCAATGAGAATGGAGAAGTGTTTGATTCCGCGGCCGAGATTATAAAAACGACGGATAAAATCATAAAAAGTTACATCCGCGTCTCACGAGACAATGGAACGATCGAAAGAATCCCGGCCTACCGCGTTCAACATAATAACATTAGTGGCTTTTATAAAGGGGGGATACGTTTCAGCCCCGCTGTAAATGAAGAGGAAGTAGAAAATCTTGCCATTTTGATGACGATTAAAAACGCTCTTCATGAACTCCCTTTCGGAGGTGCCAAAGGAGGGGTGTTTGTCGATACCAGAAATTTATCTTCCCGAGAACTTAATCTAGTCAGCAAGAAATATGTCCAACGGTTAAAGCCTGATCTCGGTCCAACCAATGACATTCCCGCTCCGGATTTGGGCACAAATGAAAAAGTGATTGATTGGATGGTTGGTGAATATAAAACGATTACGCCCGGTCAATCTTATGTGAATTCCTTTACCGGAAAAAGCGCGGTGAACGGTGGCGTTGAAGGCCGCAGGGAAGCCACGGGCATTGGTACATTTTTGAGTTATTATTATTTGATGAACGAATGGTTAAAAAATGCCGAGACAACGAAGGTAACAAGGCCGAAAAGCTGGAAAAACCTAAAAACGTTAGCCGAGAGCGATCAATCAACGAAAGTTGCGGTACAAGGGTTTGGCAATGTTGGAAGCATCGCGGCAAATGAAGCAATAAAGTGTGAAGATGAACATATTGTGGTCGCCGTATCGGATGAGGATGTCACCCTTCATAACCAAAATGGCTTGGACATAGAAAGACTGTTTTCGTATAGTGAACAGCACCGGCGGTTGCCGCGTTCGGCAGGAGAATTACAGGATGCCAATGTTCAAGCGGAAATCGAGCCTCCAACGGCCGTGCTGACGAGTGAATGCGATCTCCTCATTTTGGCTGCAGTTGAAGACCAAATTACGGAAGAAAATATGAAAGACGTGTCGGCGAAGATCCTTTTGGAAGGAGCAAATGCGCCCATTAACAAGACAGCCGACGAATATTTTGAAACCAACGGAATTATGGTTATCCCGGATATTTTGGCGAATGCAGGCGGCGTGCATGTTTCTTATCTGGAGTGGATGCAGTCAAATGTTCCGAAACCGTATACGAAAGAAGACGTTATTACGGAAATGAGCGAGAAAATGATAGACGTATGCCACCGCGTTTATGACCATTATTTTTATTCCGAGAACCATGAAACGACAAGAATGTTATGCTATAAACTCGCCCTTATGAGGTTGATCACGCTTTTATATAGGCATGGAAAGTTGTATTAAAGATTTTAGAAGGTCGTGGCACGCACAAACTGGTTTGCGCAGTTTGTGCGTCTTTTAAATTCAGGGGAAACCCTTCTGTTCGATCCTCCCGTTATTCTTTTTCCAAGAGGGAAGCTAACGCTTCTTCCGCCTTTTCGTATTGAAATCGAAACCCAGATTCCAGTGTACGTTCCGGGATAACTTTTTGTCCGTCGGTCACCAGCACGCTCATTTCCCCAAGTGCTGTTCGCACCGCAAATGCAGGGGTAGGAAGCCAATGGGGGCGATTCAGCACATTGGAGATTTTTTTGCCGAAATCACGCATGCGTTCCGGATTTGGGGCAGTGACGTTATAAACGCCCTCGACGTGAGCCTGTTCCAGTGCATGGATGATAAAGGCTGCCACATCATCACGGTGGACCCAGGAATACCATTGCTTTCCATTTCCGATCGGACCTCCGACGCCCAGTTTATAAGGAAGCATCATTTTTGGAAGCGCCCCTTCGCTGTTATCGAGGATTAAACCGAATCTTCCATAAACCGTGCGCACACCCAACTCTTCCGCGGGCTGTGCTTCTTTTTCCCATATTTTGCTCACTTCCTGTAAGAAATTTTGATTTGCCGGTGCACTGTCTTCGGTGAATGCGTCCGTTTCCGATATGCCGTAGTAACCCATGGCTGACGCGCTTACGAAAACATTTGGAGGTCCGTGTTCCAAGTTTTCCATCAAGCGGATGCATTCCCTCGTCGCTTCCATTCTGCTGTTTTTAATGCGTGCTTTATGCTTTTTCGTCCATCTGCTGCTAATGGATGCGCCTGCCAAATTTACGATCGCATCTACATTTTTGAGTTCCTTTTCCGGTTTTTTATCCGAAAGCCATTCGATATATTGCAGGTTGTTTTCATTCTGTTTGTTTTGAGCATTTCTTGTTAGAATGGAGACAGAGTGGCCGAGGAAACGCAGTTTTTCAGTAAGTGCTTTCCCGACGAGGCCTGTTCCTCCTGTAATCACGATATGCATGAGGTTCACTCCTTCATCAACGATGATATATCCCGGTGGTAAGCGCCCATAAGCGGGAGCTAACGGGCGACTAACACCCCGGTTGGTTCAACTAACCATCAGAGGGAAAGCCCCTCTGATGGAAGTTTCACTTTATTGTTCTTTTCCCTATTCGTGCGATTGAAAAACAAGCAGGTGATCATATAAAAATTTCAAGGATTGCAACACAAAAAAAAGATGCACACCGTTACAATTTGTACATTAAGAATGGGCAAGGTGAGCGATTTGCCTGTGGCGTCCACGAAAGTATTTTGGTGCGTTGGGGATTGGCAAAGGACAAAGAAATCACGGCTGCCGAACTGGATGAAATCATTCAAGACGATCACGTGGAGAAGGCGAACAAAAAGGCGTTGCATTTTTTGGCAAAACGTATGCGTACGGAAGCGGAAGTCCGCGACAAGCTTCAAAACGAAGAGATTCCCATCGATCATATCGAGCCGGTCATTGAACGAATGAAGGAACGCGGGTATATCAATGATAAAGAATATGCCCATACGTATGTGCGCACCATGATGAGCACGACGGATAAAGGCCCGGGAAGCATGCGTCGATATTTGCAGGAGAAAGGTGTTAGTGATTCCTCCGTTACAGAAGCGCTGGAACAATACGATGAGGAAAAGCAAATCGATGTTATTTTAAGAGTAATCGAGAAAAAGGAGAAAACAACTTCCAAAGATAGCATGACCATGAAAAAGAAAAAGCTGACCGAGGCATTGTTGCGCAAAGGTTTTCAGCAGTCGACCATTACTGTCGCTTTCGAAGCGCACGATTTCAGCCGGGATGCAAACGATGAATGGCAAGCGTTACACTTGCAGGCGGAAAAGGCAGCGCATAAACTGGAGAGGCGATTTGAACAAGGAAAGGTAAAGCAAAAGCTAAAAGAACACCTCTACAAAAAAGGTTTTTCATTGACGATGATTGATGAATACCTTGAAACCCAAAACGAAGAAAGAAGGTAAAACAAGGTGAATCAACGTTACGGACAAATGACGAATCAAGAGCTGACTGCAGAGGTTGCACGATTAAATGAATTGTCGAAAAAAGCGGAGCAAAAAGGAATGGTAAGTGAATTTGCGGTTCATGAACGAAAAAAAGTGATCGCGGAGTCGTATTTGTTAAATCCAGATGATTTCGCCCCCGGAGAAACGTATACGATAGAGGGCGAGCCTGATGCTGAAACAAGTAAATTTGTCATCTCTTATATGAACGGCGTGTTCGCGTGGGGGCACAGAGACGGGGATGACTCGTTGTCGGCCATTCCCATCGCCCTTCTCGATAAAAAATAAACGTGAACGATAAAAAATCGTTCACGTTGCGTTCAGCAGCCGTGCTCTTTTTTTCTTTTTGGACTTTCCGGACGTTTGCAGTTTGTACTCCAATTTTTCCAGGTCGTAAATCCAACCTGTGTACGACCCTGTGATCGTTAAATCCCGGTTGAGCCGAACGACCGATATAAACGGATAGTATCCGGCGGATCGATACCGCAAATCGGTGAAAACGACATCGTAACCGAATGGGCGACCCACGATCTCCCATCGGTAGGTAGGGGAAAAGGAGAGAAACGCCGATAAGTTTTGATCTTCAAGGGCGGCCTGTATAATCGGGTCATCTGGGATCGGTTCAAATAAATAGCTTTCCAGATAGCGTATTGATTTCTTTTTCCAAGTGGCTACATGCAGGTGATCCTGAGTACGAATGACAAGGTGAAACTCGGACCATCGGTACGTTGGAGAGACGAAAACATGGGTAGCGTGCGGGTGAAGCCTGCGGGCGTGTCGAATTACCCTGTTCCGCACCTTCATTCTCCATACATAGTAAAGGGCAATGATCATGTAGATGGACAAGAACGTGTATCCAGGATCAGCGCCTGTCAACCATAAGAGCATGCCCGCGATGTGTAAAATAAAAATAAATGGATCAAAAATGTTAATGGAGCCTATTGCAATCCATTTATCTCTAAGCGGTGCCAGTGCTTTCGTTCCGTAAGCATTAAATATATCAACGAACACGTGAATCACCACAGCGAGAAACGTCCATAACCATAAATGGAACAAGCTCGCGGTCGGTATAAACAGATAGATGACGGCGGAAATGAGGATAGACCAGAGGAGAACGGCAGGAATTGAGTGGGTGGCTCCTCTATGGTTTGTAATATAGGAGGCATTATTTTTCATTTTCAGCACCGTGTCAAAATCAGGTGCTTGTGATCCAATGATAACTCCGATCGCAACGGCGTGCATGGTTGCGGCATTTTCGGCAATCACCGGGTCCAATGTGGCAAGGCCGGCGATTCCGACCCCCATAACCGCATGGGAAGCAGTGTCCATACCCGGTATTCTCCTCCTTTAGAAATTTTTCTGGTTGATCGTAACCATTAGGATAGCAGATATTTTTATTGTAGTAAACGTGCTTTAACCTATATATACCCGAAAGCAAGGAGGTACATACATGAAGGAGCAGCCTATCCAAGTTTTTATGGAATACAAGATCGTGGAAGGGAAAGAACAAGCATACCAAGCTTGGATGAACGAAATCGTGAGTGAATTAAACGACATGGGTGTGAAAAATTTTCGCTGGTTCGAAGCATTGGAGCAGCCGGGACTATATGTGGAATTATTTACGGTGCCGTCAATCGAAACGTACGAGCGCATAAAAAGCCTTCGGAGATCCAAGGAACATCCGCGCTTTGGCGAATTGGGAAACTGGGTGCACAAGCCGCTTGAGCAAATCAACTGTTGGGCATTTCGCGATCGTTCAGCGACGATTGTATCTTGAAGGAAGCGATATAAATGACTCGTTATTCACACCATTTGGAGACGTTTCCCATTGGGGAATTCTCTGGACGGATATTACAGTGGTATGAAAAAAATAAACGGCAGCTGCCATGGCGGGAAAATAAAGACCCTTATCGAATATGGGTGTCAGAGATCATGTTGCAACAGACAAAAGTGGATACCGTTAAACCTTACTTTGAAAATTTCATGAATAAATTCCCGTGCCCGGAAGCTTTAGCTGAGGCAGAAGAAGACGATGTGATGAAAGCGTGGGAAGGGTTAGGTTATTACTCACGCGCCCGTAACCTACAATCGGCAGTAAAAGAAGTGGTCCACCATTACGATGGCGAAATTCCGAAAAGCCCGGAAAATTTTGCATCGCTAAAAGGGGTCGGTCCCTATACCAAAGGGGCTGTGATGAGCATTGCCTATGATCTTGAAGAGCCGGCTGTTGACGGGAACGTTATGCGTGTGCTCGCACGTGTGTTGTTGATTGGCGATGACATTGGAAAACAACGCACACGTAAACAGGTGGAACAAGAGGTGCGCGAGCTTATGGCCGGCAATTCTCCCGCGGATTTTAACCAAGCCTTGATGGAATTGGGAGCGTTGGTTTGTACACCTAAAAACCCTGATTGTGCTGCTTGTCCGGTAAATAATACGTGCCGGGCTTATCAACGGGGGATGGTCCAGCAGCTACCGGTAAAAGCTAAAAAGAAAAAACAACAACGACGGACAATGGCGGTTGCGGTTCTCGAAAATAAGGAGGGAGAAATTCTCGTTGAACAACGACCCGACAAAGGGTTGCTTGCCGGGATGTGGCAGTTTCCGATGATAGAGGCAACGCCTGAGCTGCAACATGGAGCAATGAGTGATTATTTAAAAGAGACGCATCATGTCGACGTCGAACTGGGAGCTACGGAGCAACGGTTTGACCATGTTTTCAGCCACCTGATTTGGGACATTCGCGTGTTTCGTGCCAAAGCTGAAGTTCGGACACCGAGCCCAAGCGGCAAGTGGCTAACGAAAAAAGAAGCAAGACAGTTGGCGTTCTCCGTATCCCATCAAAAAATATGGGAGCAGCAATTGTAGACTCATCTTCTTCATTCATCGTTCGTGAGCGGGGATGAATCCATGCTGTCCATCTTTTCTTTAGTTTCTTGCGTGCCGAGCTCATAGATCGTTCTGTACACTTGATTGAGGCCGTGCTGAAACCGTTCACTGTCGGCTGTTGTGAAATTTTCATTAAAATGCCTGAAAGAAAATAAATCTGCAAGTTCCATGTCGTGTGTTTGTGCATCCAGCAGCAATTGTTGCAGATCGGAGATTTGCTCTTCTGTAGCTTCAATTTCATACTCAATAAGCTCATGGTCATTGATTTTTGACGTAGTAATGTCCTCCATGCTTGTCGGGTTTAAATTGACATAGTACGTACGTTTCGGCATTGATGATATTCCCCCTGTATGATCGATGGTAGTGGGCGGGAGGGATGCAAACAAAAGGTTCCTTCCCGCGCTTCTTTTCTTATCGTGTGGACATAAGAGGGGAATTATTGGTTGAAAAAAATGTCAAGCAATCTCCAAATTAATCAAATTAATGTTCCCGCAATTGTTCGATGAATGATCGTGTTTTCTCGGTCCCGTAATCATAGAGATAACCAAAAAGCTTTTGCATGTCTTCTCCCATCTGTTCTTTATCTCGATCGGCGGCATCTTCATTAAACGGCCGAGCAATAATTTCTTGCGGCTCCACATCCTCTTCATTAATTCTTTCCAGTAATTGTTGAATTTGTTCTTTTTCCCTTTCGGTTACCCTAATTTCATATTGGATTTTATTATCTTCTGTTCTTACTTCCGAAATCCCGGTCATCGCTTGGTCTAAAGTGATATAGAATAGCTTTCGTTCCATGATTGCCCCACTCCCTTCATTTATTTTTCCATTTCCCGTATGGGGCTTGGTATAATCCCTTTTTTTAACGATTAATGGTACAATGATTCACGGAAAGAGAGGGATGTTTGATGGAAAATAAAAACAAAGTGGCACTCGTTACAGGGTCCAGCCGCGGAATCGGAAGAGAAGCAGCGATCCGCCTGGCGAAAGAGGGGTATGACGTTGCCATTCACTACGCGCGCAGCAAAAAAGGGGCGGAAGAAACCGCCAGGCAGGTAGAAGAGCACGGTTCTAAAGCGTTTATCGTGAAAGCAAACGTAAGCAAAAAAGAAAAAATCGATGAGATGTTTGCAACCCTCGAAGAGGAATTCGGCAGATTGGATGTATTTGTGAACAATGCTGCTTCCGGTGTTTTGCGACCGGCGATGGAACTCGAGGAAAACCATTGGGACTGGACAATGAATATTAATGCAAAAGCTTTGCTGTTTTGTGCGCAAAGGGCGGTTCCGCTGATGGAAAAGAACGGCGGCGGACGGATGGTTAGCCTAACGTCCATAGGCTCCATTCGCGTCTTGGATCATTATTCTGCCGTCGGTGTCTCAAAAGCAGCATTAGAATCGCTAACCCGCTATTTAGCGGTGGAATTGGCCGAGAAAAATATCCGTGTAAATGCGGTTTCCGGAGGAATTGTGGACACCGATGCATTGGCCCATTTCCCGAATCGGGATGAATTATTGGAAGACTCCCGTGCGAAAACCCCTGCAGGAAGGCTCGTGGAACGGTCCGACCTTGCGGATGCAGTCCTATTTTTATTGTCTGACCGGGCATCCATGATTCGGGGGCAAACGATTGTTGTAGATGGCGGAATCTCTCTCTGTATATAAAATTTTTGTATATTCTTCTTACCTCCGGGCATGTTAAGAAACGTGGAGGTGATTAGAGATGGCAAGACAAAACCAAAACCAAAATCAACAGCGCCAAAACCAGCAGCAGAACAATCAGCAAAACCAGAACCAACAGAATCAAAACCAGCAAAACAACCAGCAAAACAACCAACAGAACAGACAGCAAAACAGAGAACAAAACAGACAACAAAACCAACAAAACAACAACAATCAATAAGCTTCAGAAGCGAAATGGGAGCGTCCTTTATCGGATGGCTCCCATTTTTGTTTGCACGATTACAGATGCGACCACTTTTCCCTTTTCATAAGTAACAGCTTGGATACAACGGCGAGTAAGGGCAGTTCAATAAGCGGCCCGATGACCAAAGCCAACGCAACCAAAGGCTCTTCCGGAAAAGCAGTGATCGCGATAGCCAAAGAAACGGGAGAATTTCTTGCAATAATCGTTAAATGAAAACTCGCGGCATCTGCATAGGTGAAGTTCAGGATCCGGCTAATCCCACGCCCGATACCATAATTAATAAAGAAAAAAATGAGAATCGGGATGAATAAGAGAAAAAGCAGTTCAAGATTATTGAGCAAATAAGACCCTTGAGAAGCGAACATGGCGATGATTGCTAATGATAAAAAGAAGATCTGTCCGTTTGCGAAAAATGGTACCCATGTTTTTTCGAATGTCCTTCTATTTTTAAGCAAATAACGTGTAAGGTGGGCAGCAGCAAAAGGCAAGGCTAAAACGAGAATGACGCTTTCCAGGATTGTAGTGAATTCGGCCATTTCCATCGTTCCCGCGAAAATGAGCAAATACACAGGAAGAAGGAGTAATTGCAGAACGAGATTGATCGGAAGAACAGAGGCCGATAGCGGAACATTACCCTTGGCAATCCCTGTAAATACTAAATACCAGTCGGTGCATGGCGTTACCATCAACATGATAAACCCGATCCACAGCGCGGGGTGGTCGGCGAGGAAGATCGCGCCCAACCCCATGCCAACATCGGTGTCCATATAAAGTTGACGATCGTGTTCGCACTTAAAAACTTAAGGTT
This sequence comes from Salicibibacter halophilus, assembly GCF_006740705.1. GTDB lineage: Bacteria > Bacillota > Bacilli > Bacillales > Marinococcaceae > Salicibibacter > Salicibibacter halophilus. The sequence continues at coordinate 3,563,089 of NZ_CP035485.1, forward strand.
TCGAAAAGCGCTTTTTATTTGGCGAAGAGGGATGGATAGAAATATCCCATACAACATGAGCAAAAGAAACGGTGTAATGAAAAGCGCTGCATATTGTTCGATAACCGGGAGTTGTCCCAGTAACAATCCAACACCTACAGCAATTAAAATAATAAACGTTTGCAATTTTTCCAATCTCCCCATATAACCGCACCTTCTTAGCCCGTAAATGTGTGTTTATTTCCAGCAGCCTTTCGACGACCAGTATAGCCATCATGTATAATGCTGATCAAGGCTGAGTGACCTAACGCCTTTTTTAGCTGTGACGAAGATTCATTGGAACGCATTTTTTATAGATAAAGGGGTAAATCATATGCTTCCGGGAGTAGGAGAAACCATGGAAATTCAAAGTTACAAACATAATGGCAGGTTGCATCGCATTTGGAAAGCGTCCACGATTTTAAAAAAAACGTCAAAAGAGATCATTGGAGGAAATGACCGAACCATTGTGAGAGAAAGCAATGGCTTTGAATGGAGAACGAGAGAGCCGGCGATTTTTTATTTTCATTATCACCACTGGTTTAACGCCATCGCGATGATTCGGAGCGATGGAATCCATTATTACTGTAACATTAGTTCTCCTTGTCTCGCTGACCAAGAAGCACTGAAATATATTGATTATGATTTGGACGTAAAAATAACGCCGGATCATACGATCCGACTGTTGGATGAAGACGAATATGAGAAACATCGCAAAGAAATGGCTTATGCCCGGATGTAGAGCGAAAAATTGCCGAGGGGCTCCACGAGCTCAAACATTGGATTTACGCCGGGAAAGGTCCGTTTTCCAAACCTTTCGTTGAATATTGGTACGAACAATTTCTTTTTTATCGCTAATTCGATCGGAAATTTCAATTTTCATCTTCTTGATGATAGGTGAAATAGCTTTCCAGCAGCCGATCCAAGTGGTCCAGTTGCGAATTATATTCGATAATGTAGGCGATTAGCGGAAGCAGGTTCAGCCACTCTTCCCGGCTGAGTTCCTGATAATCATACGAATTCATAAATGACTCTGTTAATGACTCATTGCCTTCATCTGCTTCCTCGCTCATAAAATCAGTCATTTGCGTCGTCACCTTCCCGGAATAACGCGCCATGATTCGTCCGTGATAATTGGTAAGGTGATCGAGCTGTTGTTGGACGAGCCGTTGCATATGTTCGGGAAGATGATAAAAATCGTTCTCCCTTTTATCGAGGGAGCCGAGTACATGGATAAGTTGTCGCGTGGCTGTCAGCATCTCCCGAAAAAGAACAAGTTTCCTAGCTTTTGCAAATTTGTTGTTCCTGAAGTAATTGCGTTCTTCTTTATAAAATAAATAAAGCTGGTCCAGTTCCACGAGTTTATCGTGAGATTCCTCCAAGTCTTCCCGCCTTGCTTGAACATTCGTATCCTGCCGTGTGATTAACCGGATCCAACGGGCGGCGTTTTCAGTCGTGGCGAAAATTTCGTCGTATAATTTATTTTCATACTTTGGCGGCAAGAAAAACAAGTTCACGAGAAAAGCCGAAAAGACACCGAGCATGATTAAAGAAAAACGGGATAGGGCGAACAGGGCGTATCCGTCATCGGGGGTTTGACCGGGACCTTGTCCCATGATGATCACAATCGTTACAAGCGTAACCGGTATCGTGGAGGAGTCCAGGCCGAGCCTAAGGATGATGGCGATTGCAATCATGACCACGACACCGATCACGAAAGGCTCGTGACCAAAGGCAAGTCCGAAAATAACCGCCAAAGCAGCCCCGATAAAATTTGCTTGAACTTGATGGAGAATCCTTTGATACGTACGGTAAATGGATGGCTGGATCGTCAGCCCCGCCGTCAGCCCTGCAAAAAACGCAGGCTCCAATCCGAGTAAATGCGCAGCATAAAGGGCGAGTATAACAGCCAATCCCGTCTTAAAAATACGGGCGCCAAATTTCATAGAACAGCGGCGCTCCTTTCATACTGGAAGTGAGAGGTGAATGATGGGAGGTGCAAGAGGATTCACCTCTCATCCGATTCATCGGCCGGTGGTTCTGATTGGTTTTTATAAGCTTCCTTTGCCTCGTGGACCGGACGCTTTTCGATGAAGTAAACGATGGCAGCTCTGCACAACCCCATGTAGCTGTTGCTGCCAATGTTCCGGAGATGGCATGGCCGGCGACTGGGAACGTCACTTTGCTTAATGATCTTGCTAATTGGCGAAACGCGAAAGCTGTACCGACATTGGCACCTATTGCTCCCAAAAACTCGGCCATCGATTTTCGGTCCAATTTTCTCCCTGATACGTAAGCAATCCCGGCGATCATGGACATTTGCATCCCGGTAATGACCGGCAAGTCTGCGAGTGGGATCGGTTGGGCGCCAACGCCGCCGGTGATCGCGGATGCACTTTTCCCGATTGTTTTGGCAATGCGGACTTGAATCGTTTTTGCCTGTGTAATGCGTGCCCACTGCATCCACGTGCTACTCGGCAGCTGTTCGAGCAAAAAATCGATCAGTTCATCAATTTTCCAACGTCGGTCATAGACCATTTCTCCATTTTTAAAGGCGATATAAGCGCAAACCGGAAGGGTGCCTGCAACTTCGGGCAAATGCTTTTTCAACATATGCTCCATATGGTTGCTCGCTTGCCCGATATTGGCAACCTTTTCTTCTTCAAAGGGAGGGTCAGTATCATACACAGGATCAAGCTCATCTACTTGTGTGACAATCCCGATCACCGGAGGCAGGTAATCATGTTTCTTGTTAATCATTTCCCGAAGTTTTTTTAACTGCTCAATATCTTCAGTAACACGGGCGTCTACCTCTTTTGCTTTCACAAGAAATAAAATGGCGTCTGGATAGCGGGAGGATAAGGCTTCCTCCCAGGTATCTTGTTCAGCATGGGGGAAGTGTGTTTTATCCCCTTCCCCGAACCCCCGTGTATCCAACACTTCCATGACGGCTTTTTGGGCGTTATTTTTGTACGTATGCCAAGATCCGCGTTCGGTCTCGGCGGTAACAGCGCCGATCTCAGCTACCGGCGCTTGAAAAATAGCATTTACGAGGGTCGATTTCCCCGCGCCTCGCCTGCCCACAATGGCAAAACGAGGGGGCGCGATTCCACAAAGAGTTCTTCGAGCCGTTCTAACTCTCCGGAGACACGTTTTTGGATAGGGGAAGGTAATTTAGGCATTACTTTTTTCCGGAATAAGCGTAACGGTTCCTCCAAATATTCTTTCTGTTCGTCTTCAGGCATAAGTGTCATCCCTTCTAATCAGGAATTTTTAATTGCTTGAAAAGCGGTTTCAGCTGCATCTAGAGTCGCGGCTATAGCTTCTTGCGTATGCGCGCTCGTCAAAAACCAGGCTTCGAACTTGGAGGGGGCGAGGTGAATCCCCTGTTCCAACATGGAATGGAAAAATATTGAAAAATGCTCGCCATTTGTGGCATCTGCATCGTCATAGTTTTTCACAGGCTTGGAGGTGAAATACAAGGTAAGCGCCCCTGTTTTACGATTGATCTGTACGGGCACTTGAGCGTTGGTCGCGATATTCTGCAATCCGTCTTCAAGCTGTTTCCCTAGTGTTTCCAGTTTATCATATAATTGCTTGTCCTCCAGTACTTCGAGGCAAGCGATACCTGCGTTCATAGAGGCGGGGTTTCCTGCCATTGTCCCCGCTTGATAGGCTGGTCCCAACGGGGCTACTTCTTCCATGATGTCCACTTTCCCCCGTAAGCGCCGATCGGCAGTCCGCCGCCAATAATTTTTCCCATCGCCGTTAAATCGGGATAAACTCCGAGAAGATCTTGGGCTGCTCCGTAGTGAAAGCGAAAGGCTGAGATCACTTCATCGTAAATGACAAGCGCACCGGCATCATGTGTCATTTCGTTAACTTTTTCAAGAAAGCCGGGTTCGGGTTCCACGATACCGAAATTGCCGACGATCGGTTCAACGAGTACAGCAGCAATGTCATCGCCGAAAGTCTCGAGCGCTTCTCGGTAGCTTTTAACGTCATTAAAAGGAACCGTGATAATTTCTTCTGCTGTATTACTCGTAACCCCGCTTGAATCCGGAGAACCCAATGTTGCGGGGCCCGAGCCGGCAGCGACAAGAACCGGATCGGAATGTCCGTGATAGCATCCGGCAAATTTAATGATTTTATCCCGTCCGGTGTAGGCGCGCGCGACACGAATCGTCGTCATCACCGCTTCTGTGCCGGAATTGACGAAGCGAACTTTTTCGAGGGAAGGGATGGCATCCTTTAATTTTTTTGCAAAATGGTTTTCCAAGGATGTGGGGGTGCCGAGAAGGACACCGGATTGCGCCGCATTCGTAATCGCTTGTGTAATGTGCGGATGGGCATGCCCGGTAATGATTGGTCCGTAACCGCCAATATAGTCAATATAGGCGTTTCCGTCCACATCATAGAGGTAAGCGCCTTTCCCTTTTTCCATAAAGATGGGAGTACCTCCGGAAACGCCTTTGAAAGCGCGAGAAGGACTGTTCACTCCGCCAACGATATGTGCTTCCGCTTCTTTATATAGTTCTTTTGAGTGCTGAATGTTCATTGTTCATACCTCCGATTCGATCACTTACTCTACCTATTCTAGCAGACAATGATTAGACAAAGCATGGATGAAGGAGGCATAATGGAAGAAGAAGTAGATATAAAGCGAGAAGGAGATGGGATACGTGGAATTGACAAGTAAGCAAGCCCCTGATTTCACATTGCAAGCAAACGACGGTTCGGAAGTGACGTTAAGCGATTATCAAGGACAAACGGTAGTATTGTATTTTTATCCGAAAGACATGACCCCGGGTTGTACGACACAAGCATGTGATTTCAGGGATGCGATTTCCGATCTACAAGAAGAAAATGTCGTCGTCCTTGGCGTTAGCCCTGACCCAATCGAAAAACATGAAAAATTTGCAAGTAAACATGAACTCCCGTTCTTGTTGTTATCAGATCCGGACCAAGATGCTGCGAATAAATATGGAGTTTGGCAATTGAAAAAGAACTTCGGGAAAGAATCCATGGGGATTGTTCGCTCCACATTTGTCATAGACCCGGACGGGATTGTTACAAAGGAATGGCGAAAGGTTCGTGTGGGTGGCCATGTAGATGAAGTTCGCGCTTATTTGACAGAAAAGAGCGGTGCGTAGCAGAAAATCGGGCATCCCCCGGTACGGTTTTTGCTATACTATAATAAGGGATCGGAAGATCTTGACGGAATAATATAATAAACCGGGGTTGCCGCCGAGTTGGCGGAAGCCTTCGTTTTATCTTTTAGCTCTTTATGATAATTACCTTTGCGTGGGGAGATGGAGCTGATGAAATTATTCGTATGCATTGTCAATGATGTATACCGGGATCATATGGAAAACAGGTTGCAAAACGAAGGCTTCCGCATTACGGAGTTGGCGAGTAGCGGCGGTTTTCGCCGCAAGGGCAATACAACGTTTTTAATCGGTTGCAATGAGCGGGACGTTGAGCAACTGAAACAATCGATGAAGGACGCCTGCCTTCAATTAGAGAAAAAAAAGAACATCGAAGGGCGCCAACGATATCGTTATACGTCCTTTATGTTGAACACCTCCGAAGGCGAAGACTGGTTGTCCCTATATAATGATGAATCATAAGCAAAGAAAAGAAATCCTTTTCGTTGACAACCAACATTGTATTCCGTTAAAGTTAAATTATATATTATATTGGAACAATTGTTATTGAAAGAGGGGTGCATGACGACGATGGAGAATGAAAATCTTCAAAAGGCGGTTGAATCGTTGAAAGCAGCTAAAGTTCGAATGACGCCGCAACGTCATGCGATTTTAGAATTTATGTTCGAAACCATGAGCCACCCTACTGCGGATGAAATTTATAAAGCGCTTGAGGAAAAGTTTCCGAATATGAGCGTAGCGACGGTATATAATAATCTTCGTGTATTTAAGGAAGTCGGTATTGTTAATGAATTGACATACGGTGATTCTTCCAGCCGATTTGATGCAGCAACGGATACCCATTACCACATCATCTGCAAAGATTGCGGGAAGATCGTTGATTTTCATTACCCTGTTTTGGATGAAGTGGAAACGTTGGCAGAGCATGTCACAAATTTCCAAGTTGATTCCCACCGGATGGAGATATACGGAAAATGTCCATCATGTGCAAGCAAGGAACCGGTTCACTTATAAAAAAGCCCCGCATCCATTATAGATGCAGGGCTTTTATTATAGGGGCAACCGCTATGATTGGAAGTTTTTGCGGTTATAGCGAGCGTCCAATTCTTTCCCTTCCAAATTAGGGTCAATGGTTAACGGTTCGTCACAATGCATGCAAGCATCTGCCCGTCCAAGTATTTTCGTTTGTTTTTCACAGTTGGGGCAATTGACATGAATCGTTTGCGTTGATTTTATGCCGATCCATAAATAGACAAGGGAACTGGATATAACGGATAAAAATCCGATGATCATCGCGATAGACATTAGAATAGGGTTGTTGCTGAATACGAAGATGGCAATGTACATAATAAATATTCCGATGAATATTAAAGCCATCGCAAATGTACGAATCCGGTTGATTTTTGCCACGGTGTTACCTCCTTGCTTTCGATCCGACACGTTTTGGGTCTTGTCTCTATTGTATCACATCTTGTTAACGTTAAACCATTACTGCTTATGCAGGAACGCAAAGGAATTTCAGTACGTTCATTGTTTTGAAACATGATGGGGCGGGTGCTGCAATAATTAGGGTCTAACTGTTCAGGTTGTTCCCGGGAAAAATTTATAAAAAGAAAAATGATAGAAGCAGTTGACGACCTTGCACCTACATGATATCTTAGTATTCGCGTCAACGGGAAAGGTTATATTAACAATTGACTTGTGATTACGCATTTGTTAATGTAAACGGGTCGCTTTGAGAAGCGCTAAAATATCTGTTGACACAAAAGATAACATTTGCTAGAATAAATGAGTCGCTTTAAACGGCGGCATTAACATTTGCCCTTTGAAAACTGAATGAAAAAGCCAAGCGAACGCAATGAAATAAAGCGAGTCAGCGCCGCACACCCCCGTGTGCGAAGCGAAACTTTTTTATGGAGAGTTTGATCCTGGCTCAGGACGAACGCTGGCGGCGTGCCTAATACATGCAAGTCGAGCGGGCCTTCCGGAGGTGCTTGCACCTCCGGAAGGCCAGCGGCGGACGGGTGAGTAACACGTGGGCAACCTGCCTTTGAGGCCGGGATAACACCGGGAAACCGGTGCTAATACCGGATGCGTCCGCTTTCGCGCCTGCGAGAGGGGAGAAAGACGGTCTTTAAGGCCGTCGCTCAAAGAGGGGCCCGCGGCGCATTAGCTCGTTGGTGGGGTAAGGGCCTACCAAGGCGACGATGCGTTGCCGACCTGAGAGGGTGATCGGCCACACTGGGACTGAGACACGGCCCAGACTCCTGCGGGAGGCAGCAGTAGGGAATCATCCGCAATGGGCGAAAGCCTGACGGTGCAACGCCGCGTGAGTGAGGAAGGTTTTCGGATCGTAAAGCTCTGTTGTGAGGGAAGAACAGCTTCCGGAGGAAATGCCGGAGGTTTGCCGGTACCTCACCAGAAAGCCCCGGCTAACTACGTGCCAGCAGCCGCGGTAATACGTAGGGGGCAAGCGTTGTCCGGAATTATTGGGCGTAAAGGGCACGCAGGCGGTACGGCAAGTCTGATGTGAAAGGCCGGCGCTCAACGCCGGAATGGCATTGGAAACTGTCGCACTTGAGTACAGAAGAGGAGAGTGGAATTCCACGTGTAGCGGTGAAATGCGTAGAGATGTGGAGGAACACCAGTGGCGAAGGCGACTCTCTGGTCTGTGACTGACGCTGAGGTGCGAAAGCGTGGGGAGCGAACAGGATTAGATACCCTGGTAGTCCACGCCGTAAACGTTGAGTGCTAGGTGTTAGGGGTTTCGATACCCGTAGTGCCGAAGCAAACGCAATAAGCACTCCGCCTGGGGAGTACGACCGCAAGGTTGAAACTCAAAGGAATTGACGGGGGCCCGCACAAGCGGTGGAGCATGTGGTTTAATTCGAAGCAACGCGAAGAACCTTACCAGGCCTTGACATCCTCTGGCCGCCTTGGAGACAAGGTTTTCCCTTTTGGGACAGAGTGACAGGTGGTGCATGGTTGTCGTCAGCTCGTGTCGTGAGATGTTGGGTTAAGTCCCGTAACGAGCGCAACCCTTGAATGTCGTTGCCAGCATTAAGTTGGGCACTCGACATTGACTGCCGGTGACAAACCGGAGGAAGGCGGGGATGACGTCAAATCATCATGCCCCTTATGGCCTGGGCGACACACGTGCTACAATGGACGGTACAATGGGCCGCGAAGCCGCGAGGTGGAGCCAATCCCCAGAAAAGCCGTTCTCAGTTCGGATTGCAGGCTGCAACTCGCCTGCATGAAGCTGGAATCGCTAGTAATCGCGGATCAGCATGCCGCGGTGAATACGTTCCCGGGCCTTGTACACACCGCCCGTCACACCACGAGAGCCGGCAACACCCGAAGTCGGTGAGGCAACCTTTGGGAGCCAGCCGCCGAAGGTGGGGCCGGTGATTGGGGTGAAGTCGTAACAAGGTATCCCTACCGGAAGGTGGGGATGGATCACCTCCTTTCTAAGGAGCCCATCGGCCTCTCCGAGCGAGAGGCCGGAGGCAAGCGCTTCGGCTTTTCATTCAGTTTTGAGCGGGCAACTGCTCAACCGACGTTCTTTGAAAACTGAATAACGCGAGAAAGCGAAAACGACACACACACCGGGTGTCACGAAGAGACACGAACGTGTTTCTTAGAAAAGACCCATTCCTGCATGTGGTTAAACAAGGAAGGGCGCACGGTGGATGCCTTGGCACTAGGCGCCGAAGAAGGACGGGACGAACACCGATATGCTTCGGGGAGCTGTAAGTATGCTTGGATCCGGAGATGTCCGAATGGGGGAACCCCTTCTCCGTCATGGGAGAAGATCATCTGCCCAACTAATTAAGCAGATGAAGGCAGACCCGGCGAACTGAAACATCTTAGTAGCCGGAGGAAGAGAAAGCAAACGCGATTTCCTGAGTAGCGGCGAGCGAAACGGAAGCGAGCCCAAACCGGACGGCTTGCCGTCCGGGGTTGAAGGACACGCCATACGGAGTGACAAAGGGGCGGCGTAGCGGAAGCGGCTTGGAACGGTCCGCCATAGCAGGTAAGAGCCCTGTACGCGAAACGCTGCCCTCTCCGGCGTGGATCCTGAGTACGGCGGGACACGAGAAACCCCGTCGGAAGCAGGGAGGCCCATCTCCCAAGGCTAAATACGACCTAGTGACCGATAGTGAACCAGTACCGTGAGGGAAAGGTGAAAAGCACCCCGGGAGGGGAGTGAAAGAGAACCTGAAACCGTGTGCCTACAGGTGGTCAGAGCCCGTTCATGGGTGATGGCGTGCCTTTTGTAGAATGAACCGGCGAGTGACGATGGCGTGCGAGGTTAAGTTGAAGAGACGGAGCCGCAGCGAAAGCGAGTCTGAAGTGGGCGCGAAGTACGTCGACGTCGACCCGAAACCGTGTGATCTACCCATGTCCAGGGTGAAGGTCGGGTAACACCGACTGGAGGCCCGAACCCACGTAAGTTGAAAATTACGGGGATGAGGGGTGGGTAGGGGTGAAATGCCAATCGAACACGGAGATAGCTGGTTCTCCCCGAAATAGCTTTAGGGCTAGCCTCGGAGGAAGAGTCCTGGAGGTAGAGCACGGATTGGATGAGGGGTCCCCACAGGATTACCGAGTTCAGTCAAACTCCGAATGCCAGCGACTTGGTTTCCGGGAGTCAGACGGCGAGTGCTAAGATCCGTCGTCAAGAGGGAAACAGCCCGGACCACCGGCTAAGGTCCCCAAGTATGGATTAAGTGGGAAAGGATGTGGCGTTGCTTAGACAACCAGGATGTTGGCTTAGAAGCAGCCATCATTGAAAGAGTGCGTAATAGCTCACTGGTCGAGTGACGCTGCGCCGAAAATGTACCGGGGCTAAATCCATCACCGAAGCCGTGGATTCCGGAGGTCAGATGTCAGAGGCCGGAAATCAGAGAAAAGAGGAACGAAAATGGCGAGCAGTTATCGAGAATTAAGAGTGTATCAACTATCTTATGATTTAGCACTTCATGTGCATCGATTAACGCAAAGCTTTCCAGCCTTCGAAAGGTATGAACTAGGGAGTCAACTAAGAAGAGCTGCAACATCCATACCTGTCAATATTGCCGAAGGATATGGCAAGAAAAGTTCTTTAGCTGACTTTAAACGATTTTTATTCATCGCCCAAGGTTCAAAAGATGAAGTGAAAGTTCTTCTTGAAATGGCCAAAGATCTCGAATACATCCCAAAGGAAGCATTTGATCGCCTTCTTCATCAATATGATGCATTGGGCAAGCAATTGTATCGAATGATCCAAAATTGGAAAACGTATTGATTTCTGTCTCTGGTTTTTCCGAATTCTGGTTTCTGATATCTGACCTCTGGAGTGGTAGGGGAGCGTTCGGTGTGCCGTGAAGGTCGACCGTGAGGACGGCTGGAGCGCACCGAAGTGAGAATGCCGGTATGAGTAGCGAAAAGAAGGGTGAGAATCCCTTCCGTCGAAAACCTAAGGTTTCCTGAGGAAGGCTCGTCCGCTCAGGGTTAGTCGGGGCCTAAGCCGAGGCCGAAAGGCGTAGGCGATGGATAACTGGTGGAAATTCCAGTACCACCGATGGCTGTCAGACCGAAGGGGGGACGCAGAAAGGTAGGGCGAGCGCGCTGATGGAGAAGCGCGTCGAAGCGACCGAGGCTGTTGGGCAGGCAAATCCGCCCAACGTGAAGGCTGAGGCGTGACCGCGAGGGAAATGAAGTACCGAAGTCCCCGATCCTCCGCTGCCGAGAAAAGCCTCTAGGAAGGGCATCGGTGCCCGTACCGCAAACCGACACAGGTAGGTGGGATGAGAATTCTAAGACGCGCGGGAGAACTCTCGTTAAGGAACTCGGCAAAATGACCCCGTAACTTCGGGAGAAGGGGTGCTCCTTGGGGTTGAAAGCCCCGGGGAGCCGCAGTGACAAGGCCCAAGCGACTGTTTACCAAAAACACAGGTCTCTGCGAAGTCGAAAGACGAAGTATAGGGGCTGACACCTGCCCGGTGCTGGAAGGTTAAGAGGAGGGCTTAGCGCTTAGGCGCGAAGGTCCGAATTGAAGCCCCAGTAAACGGCGGCCGTAACTATAACGGTCCTAAGGTAGCGAAATTCCTTGTCGGGTAAGTTCCGACCCGCACGAAAGGTGCAACGACTTGGGCACTGTCTCAACGAGAGACCCGGTGAAATTATATGACCTGTGAAGATGCAGGTCCCCCGCGACTGGACGGAAAGACCCCATGGAGCTTTACTGTAGCTTGATATTGGGTTTTCGTATCGCTTGTACAGGATAGGCAGGAGCCAAGGAACCCGGAGCGCCAGCTTCGGAGGAGGCGCCGGTGGGATACTGCCCTTGCGATATGAACATCCTAACCTCGAACCGTGAGCCGGTTCAGGGACAGTGTCTGGTGGGCAGTTTGACTGGGGCGGTCGCCTCCCAAACAGTAACGGAGGCGCCCCAAGGTTCCCTCAGAATGGTTGGAAATCATTCGCAGCGTGCAAAGGCAGAAGGGAGCTTGACTGCGAGACAGACAGGTCGAGCAGGGACGAAAGTCGGGCTTAGTGATCCGGCGGCACCGCATGGAAGGGCCGTCGCTCAACGGATAAAAGCTACCCTGGGGATAACAGGCTAATCTCCCCCAAGAGTCCACATCGACGGGGAGGTTTGGCACCTCGATGTCGGCTCATCGCATCCTGGGGCTGAAGTCGGTCCCAAGGGTTGGGCTGTTCGCCCATTAAAGCGGTACGCGAGCTGGGTTCAGAACGTCGTGAGACAGTTCGGTCCCTATCCGTCGCGGGCGCAGGAAATTTGAGAGGAGCTGTCCTTAGTACGAGAGGACCGGGATGGACACACCGCTGGTGTACCAGTTGTTCCGCCAGGAGCATGGCTGGGTAGCTACGTGTGGATCGGATAAGTGCTGAAAGCATCTAAGCACGAAGCCGGCCTCAAGATGAGATTTCCCGAGAGACCCCTTAAAGACGATAAGGTAGATAGGTCTGAGGTGGACGCGTGGCGACACGTGGAGCTGACAGATACTAATCGGTCCAACGGTTTATCCACCCGAATGGGGCTGCACCCGGGTGTCGATCGCTTAAGCGTTATTCAGTTTTGGGAGAATGTCTATCCTAAGTTTTAAAGAAATGCTTGAAAGTTATTGCAAAATGTACTAAAATAATGTTGGCTACTCGGTCAACAAGACATTCCACAGTAGCTCAGTGGTAGAGCAATCGGCTGTTAACCGATGGGTCGCTGGTTCGAATCCGGCCTGTGGAGCCATCATGGAGAGCTGTCCGAGTGGCTTAAGGAGCACGATTGGAAATCGTGTAGGCGGTAACCCCGTCTCGAGGGTTCGAATCCCTCGCTCTCCGCCATTACAGAAGTAAGAGTGCAGATGCCAGAATTCAGAAACTGATCGTTCTGACATCCCCTTTCCGACATCTGATATCGGTTATGGCCCGTTGGTCAAGGGGTTAAGACACCGCCCTTTCACGGCGGTAACGCGGGTTCGAATCCCGCACGGGTCACCATTTCTTTCTATATCGCGGGGTGGAGCAGTCAGGTAGCTCGTCGGGCTCATAACCCGGAGGCCGAAGGTTCGAATCCTTCCCCCGCAACCAAAATCATTTACGTTTTTACCACGAAACTGTTATTACATATTTAGCGAATGATTATCATTAATTAAATTAACTGGGCCTGTGGTGTAGCGGTTAACATGCCTGCCTGTCACGCAGGAGATCGCGGGTTCGAATCCCGTCAGGCCCGCCATATACTTATTGGCTCGATAGCTCAGTCGGTAGAGCAGTAGACTGAAAATCTACGTGTCGGCGGTTCGATTCCGTCTCGAGCCACCACTTTTTAGGCCGGTCTAGCTCAACTGGCAGAGCAACTGACTTGTAATCAGTAGGTTGGGGGTTCAAGTCCTCTGGCCGGCACCATTCCAGAATACAGAAATCAGAGACCAGAAGTCAGAAATAACTCGGATCTCCGGCATCTGATATCTGACATCCGATTTGGAGGAGTAGCGAAGTTGGCCAAACGCGGCGGACTGTAAATCCGCTCTCTCCGAGTTCGGCGGTTCGAATCCGTCCTCCTCCACCATTCAGGGGTATAGTTTAATGGCAAAACAGAGGTCTCCAAAACCTCGGATGTGGGTTCGATTCCTACTACCCCTGCCATTATCGCTGATGGCGGTTGTGGCGAAGAGGTTAACGCACCGGATTGTGGCTCCGGCATTCGTGGGTTCGAGTCCCATCAACCGCCCCATTATTGGGCCATAGCCAAGCGGTAAGGCATCAGGTTTTGGTCCTGAGATGCGCTGGTTCGAATCCAGCTGGCCCAGCCAAATGCGGGAGTAGTTCAGCGGTTGAACACCACCTTGCCAAGAAGGTGGGGATCACGAGTTCAAATCTCGTCTTCCGCTAAGTTTGTGGCGGCATAGCCAAGTGGTAAGGCAGGGGACTGCAAATCCTCTACGCCCCGGTTCAAATCCGGGTGCCGCCTCCATGTGCCGGGGTGGTGGAATTGGCAGACACACAGGACTTAAAATCCTGCGGTCGGTTATACGACCGTGCCGGTTCAAGTCCGGCCCTCGGCACCATTACGTATAAATACGCAATACGTTGATGAGCCGATCACCTCGTATATAAGGGTGATCGTTTTAACTTTCGGCTTTTCGCTTTTTAAAGAAAGAGGCTATATGTATGGAAATCCACGTTCCGGTGAAAAAAATAAACCCTAATGCAAAATTGCCGACTTATGGCAGTGATCAAGCTGCCGGCTTCGACTTATATGCTGCGGAGGAAGTAATTTTAGCTCCGGGTGAAACAAAATCAGTTAACTTGGGACTGGCTTTCGCAATCCCGAAAGGATACGAAATACAAATTAGACCTCGCAGTGGGAATTCCAAAAAAACAAAATTGCGGATATCCAATGCACCGGGTACGATTGATGCTGATTATCGAGGTGAAGTGGCAGTTCTTCTTGATAATACGTCTAATTTAAGTGATGGTACGGAAAAAGCCCTTTTTTCCATTAAAGGAGAAAAAGAGGAAAGCAATATTGTTTATTCTGAAGGTACTTACATCATTTATAAACATGACCGTATTGCACAAGGTGTTTTAACGGAGGTGCCCAGAGCGATATTTTCCGAAACTGATGTGCTGGAAGAAACTGTACGAGGCTCAGCCGGATTTGGATCAACAGGAATAAAATAAAGAAAAAATTTGTTAATCGACTTGAAACAAAGGCATCAAACATGCTATATTGTTACTTGTCGGTCATCACATTACAGGGCGATGTGGCGGAACTGGCAGACGCGCGCGACTCAAAATCGCGTTTCTTCGGAAGTGTGGGTTCGATTCCCACCATCGCCACCATTTAACGTACATACACCGATCTTGTCGTTAGCAAGTTCGGTTTTTTTGTGTTCAATATGATAGCAACAATATAAAGGCGAGGGCTCTTCTTACGAGGTGAGGAGTACATGCACCTTTAAATGAATAACCCCCTTTATTTGTGTGAAAATAACATAAAAGGGGGTTAGTCAATACATGTATATGTTTATACTCTTAACCATATTGCTGTTGGGTGTGCTGGGGTGGCATACGGATCATATGTTGTTGCTCGTGAACTGAGGGATAAAAAGTAACCTTTAACCCCGGTGGTAAATGCCCATAAAACTCCGGAGATAACGGTCGAGTAACACCTCTGATTGCGACGTACAGAATGTGAGTGGTGTGTTTGAGATATTTTTCTACTCGCGGACCTTGAAAAGAGCTAAGGGAGCGAACGGATGCGAACGTTGGACACGCCAGTCTATCATCGTTACAAAGAGAAAACAAGGTCAGATTCCGAAACCATGCACGGCATCGGCATAAAAAGAGAGCACAGCTGTGTTGGGAAGCCAAAGCAAGCGCGGATAACGGATGGAACAGGGCTTCTGTTTGGTTTTCTTTGCCACTGTTTTTCCACGCACGGTTCAATTTTTGTCGTCTCGAAACCCATCGATGCTTTTCTTTGTACTTTGTTTGCCTTTAAAGTCATTCCCCGTGAGTCATACCAGCGTTTTGAAGGTTCATGACAACGGTCACGGGATTAATGTTTGCTTACCTGATTTGAACACATAGGGAAAAATTTCTGGTATCTAGTCCCGTCTTTGCCTCACCATCAGAAAGGGTTTCAAAACCCCTGTCGGGTAGAAGTTTCACTTTATCTCCGGTCGATGCTTGGAAAGCACGGCCGTTTCTACATGTCCGCCGTGCACTTGTTGGAACATTTCGCCGATGTTATCTGTAAGGGCATGCGCATCGTTCTCGGATAATGACGGACGTAAATAAAGCAATTGCAAGATGTGTTTCGTGTTTGAAGAGACAGCGCTATGTTTGCTGTCGACCATCGGGCTCCCGAAGGCTCCGTAATGATCCACATTTGTTATTTTGCCTTTCATATGATTTATCCTTCCGTTTAACCCTTCATACTCATCCGTATCTTTTCCTGTTCGAACTTCAACAGGTCCCTGCACCTGTTCCAGGTCATACAAGCCAATTGGCATTTGATAATAAAGGGAAAAAAAGTTATTCAGCACGATTGCCGAGGAATCAGATGACGGTAAGCCTTTGCCTTGTTTCAAGCGTCGAAAGAGTGCTTCATGGGATGGACGATAACGTGTTGGGTCGGCACCTATTTGTTTAAATACTTGCCTCCACTCCTTGACGCCTTCATAATAGGTGATGGGTTGTTCGGACAAATCCAGTTCGACGGTCTTTTGAAACAACTCGATTCGCCCTTTCAACTCTTTGGGCGGCGAATCGATGATAATGGATTCGTATTGAATACAACCGATCTTAAAAGAGGGAACGTATTTCTGCAAGTCGGGATGCAGTGATATCGTAATCATAGAGCATACATCTCCTTCGCACTCGTAAATGCCTCTATTCTAACATATACAAGGAATGTTATGGAGAGAAGGTGAAAGACCCATGACAAACGCCCAGCTAAAAGAAGAGCTGATTGCATACAGTAAAAGCATCGGCATTGACAAAATCGGCTTTGCCAGTGCAGATCCATTTTTGACACTGAAAGAACGGTTAAAAACGCAACAACAACTAGGGTATCAATCAGGTTTTGAAGATCCGGATATTGATAAACGAACAGAGCCGGAACGTTTACTGCCTTATGCAAAAACGATTATCAGCATTGCCCTTGCTTATCCGGCGAAGCTTGAAAATCCTCCAAAAGGGGTGAAAGGCAAAAGAAGAGGAATTTTTTGCCGAGCATCTTGGGGAGAAGATTATCACCACGTCCTCAATGATCGTCTGCAGAAATTGGAAGCCTTTATCCATGAACGCGTGCCGAGCGCAAAGATGGCGTCCATGGTTGACACGGGTGCTCTATCGGACCGGGCAGTTGCCGAACGTTCCGGAATCGGCTGGAGCGGAAAAAACTGCGCGATCATTACGCCTGAATTTGGCTCGTATGTTTACCTTGGGGAAATGATCACGACAATTGCATTTGAACCGGACACACCGATTGACGATCAATGTGGAACATGCAATAAATGCGTGGATGCATGCCCAACAGGCGCACTCATTCAAGGGGGCAATTGGATTCAAATAAATGCATCGCTTTCCTAACGCAGACAAAAGAAATGATACCCGAGCGTTATAGAAAGAAAATCGGCAACCGTTTGTACGGCTGTGACACATGCCAAGTCGTCTGCCCTGAAAATAAAGGAAAAGGTGAAGAATATCAGCCGGAATTTACGCCTGATCCGGAAAAAGTGAAACCTGAGTTGCTTCCATTGCTCTCGATGTCAAATCGGGAGTTCAAGGAAAAATACGGAAAAATGGCGGGCTCTTGGCGGGGAAAAAAACCGATCCAACGAAATGCGGTGATGGCGCTGGGCCATTTTCGCGAAAAAGGGGCCGTACCCAAACTGCAATCGTTACTTAGTGAAGATCCTCGCCCCGTCATTCGTGGTTCTGCGGCGTGGTCGCTTGGGGAAATAGGGGAGAGCGAAGAAGATAGCTATGCAGTGTTACAGGTTGCTAATAAACGGGAAGACGATGCCTCCGCGCGCGAAGAGATTCAAAAAGCCCTGTTGAAACTGAAAAAGGAAGTAGAGCATTCGTAAGTAGTAAACATACCTGACCTGCTTTTGCGGGAGAAAGGGCGTTATATATGGAAGAACCAGTGAAATTCACAGAGATGGAAACCCCGATCGGCGTCCTCACCCTCGTTGCAACCGAGAAAGGTTTGTGCCAATTGCTGTTTGGAGATTTTAACGAAACTGGTGCAAAAATACGGATGCGGATGGCAAAAAGAAATATGCGCAGGGAAATCATCCGGTACGATGCCTATTTTAGGGAAACCACAAAGCAGCTGCAGGAATATTTTCATGGAAGACGAGAGATGTTTGACTTACCGGTGGATATGCAGGGGACCACTTTTCAAAAAAGCGTCTGGGAAGTATTGCAACGCATCCCTTATGGAGAAACACAGTCGTATAAACAAGTAGCGATTGCAATTCACTCTCCAAAAGCCGTGCGCGCGATAGGGTCGGCGAACAATAAAAACCCGCTTCCCATTATTATTCCGTGCCATCGGGTGATCGGAAGCAATGGAGCGATTGTCGGCTACGGCGGCGGGATTGAAAAAAAGAAGAAGCTATTGGAATTGGAAGGTGCTTAGATGGGCTAAAGCGATGGCTCATCTTTTTTTGTACGTAAGCGTAAGCCAAATTTTCTAATCGTCGGTGATGTTTTTCACAGTCGGGCATAATGTAGTGTCAGAGTGATTCTGCGGAGGGGGGAACAGGTTGGATAGGGAGACGCAAAGGCTATTCGAAAAGCATCTCATGCAACTAAACCAGTGTCATTTAGATGGCACGAAGGTTAAATCGATGACAGTTGATGAGCGCAAATGCTTTGAACGGGAGCAAAAACGAATGAAACAGATCAATACACGTGTGTTGAAGATGAGTGGACAGATTGTCCCTTATCGATATACATCATGCGGCGATGATCGCACCATTCATTATATGTATGATTATGCTCGGTTTGTCCTTGCCAACGAAAGCTTTTATCTCGAGGAATCAAGGGAACATCGACGGTCTGTTTTGAAAGGAAAAAAAATCATCCAGGATAAACGTTTGCCGACGTCAAAATCGGTCGAGATGAAAAAAGAAGCATCCGAATCCTCGGGAAAGTCATTTGAACGAACCTCCCGTTATAACCGACTGGAAGCGGTAAAGTACGCGGAGCGTTGGTGGAATGCTTACAACCCTCAATATCATCATTTTACGGATAATTGCACAAATTTTATTTCCCAGTGTTTAAAGGCAGGGGGGGCACCGATGCATGGTGCTCCTCAGAGAGACAAGGGCTGGTGGTATTCGGGGGACAACTGGAGTTACAGTTGGGCGGTGGCCCATTCCATGCGCTGGTATTTAAGCGGTGCTACGAACGGACTGACGGCGAAAGAGGTGGAACGGGCGTCTGATTTACAACCCGGGGATATTATTTGTTATGATTTCGATGGTGACGGCCACTGGGAGCACAATACGATTGTTGTCATGAAAGACGGAAATCATGAGCCACTTGTGAATGCCCAAACCGAAAACAGCCGAAATCGATATTGGAGCTATGAAGACTCAACGGCTTGGACGCCGAATATCGCGTACAAGTTTTTTCAGATTAATGACCGGTTGATGTGAAAACAAGGCTTTCCGGCCACCCGGGAAGCCTTAATTATGCTATACTATTGCCGTGAAATCATGCAAAGGTGGCAATTGGAATGAGTCTACATATTGTTTTACATGAACCGGAAATTCCCGCTAATACAGGGAACATTGCCCGAACATGCGCGGGAACCGGGGTGTTTCTCCATTTAATTCATCCATTGGGGTTTTCGACGGAAGACCGCATGTTAAAACGTGCAGGATGCGATTATTGGCCGCATGTCCTTATCACGCATCATGATTCCCTCGATGCATTTTAGCGGATAAAAAGAAAGAGAATCTTTACTTTGTGGAAACAATCGGGAGTGTGCCACATACCTCTTTTGATTACCGAGATGTTACACAGGATTATTATTTTATATTAGGAAAAGAAACAAAAGGACTGCCTGCGAATATCGCAAGCGAGTATCCGGACCGTTGCATTCGTTTGCCGCAAAATGATCAAGTGCGGTCGCTCAATCTTTCGAACGCTGCCGCCATTGTTATTTATGAAGCATTGCGGCAGCAATCGTTTCCAGGGCTTGATTAAAACAAAAACACCCTCGGCACTGTCGGGTGGCAAGGGTGTTGGCATTCTTTATTGTTGATGCGATTTTGAATTATGGCCGGCTGTCCACATGGAGATGAGAAAGGCAAGGCAGACGCCCAGTATTAATAATATGTTCATAACGAAAGGCCTCCTTTTGCTATGTAAGCTCGCACTTAACGATATTGTGTCCCTTATTATAACGGAATTGACCAGGATTGTATACGGGAACTTTGACAAAACCAGAACACTCCCCATCCGTACATTGCCAAGCAACGACTTGAAAAGCTATACTTATTATGGGATGAAATTACATATAGAGGAGGCGACGCTACGATGTATGTGGTGATGAATGAACTGAAAGTGGATCCTGATCAAAAAGATGGCCTGAAAGAGCGTTTTGAAAAAAGTAAAGACCGGATGAAGGATGTACCGGGTTGTTTGGAGTTTCTTTTCTTGGAAAGTGAAGAAGAAACGGATACGTTAGTCGTTTATACGAAGTGGGAGACCAAAGGAGATTACGAGAACTGGTTGGAAAGCGACGCGTTCAAAAAAGCACACGGCGGCAAATCATCGAGTGAACAACAACCATCAACGACAAATCGCCTTCGTTCATTTGAAGTCGTTTTCCATACGTGAGCCCCCTTCTAACAACTCGGTTTATGCCGAGTTTCTTTTTTTGATTGTACGGACGACCTTTTTTCTCGAACGGTTATCATGCTCTGCTTCCCTGCATAGAATGCAAAGACACTAGCAATTAATCCTAGCCCGGAGTTCCCTCACGAGGACTCCCGGCTTCTTTATCATTCACCGTTCTAAAAGGACTGAGGAAGATTCATTAAAAGGGAGGCCAATCGGTGGATATTTTAGAAAAAATGCAAAAGCATCGCAATGACCAAGAGATTTTAAAGTGGGAAGGTACGTTTAAAGAGTACTTGGAAATGCTGAAAAAACGGCCGGAAATCGCGCAAACGGCCCATTCGAGGGTATATAACATGATCAAAAACCAAGGGGTGGAAGAGGAAAAAGAAGGAGATGGAAAGCGCTATCCGTTCTTCAGTAAACATCTTTTTGGGCTTGAAGATTCCATTGAAAAACTGGTAGAAGAATATTTTCACTCAGCGGCTAAGCGCCTCGATGTACGGAAACGGATTCTGTTACTTATGGGCCCGGTCAGTGGCGGAAAATCAACGATTGTGAACTTATTGAAGCGTGGCTTGGAAGATTATTCTTACACAGATGAAGGGGCTGTTTATGCTATAAAAGGCTGTCCAATGCAAGAAGATCCCCTTCATTTAATCCCTTATCACCTTCGCGGTGAATTTTATGAAGAGTATGGAATTCGAGTGGAAGGGGCACTTTCTCCGCTTAACACAATGCGTTTGGAAGAAGAGTACGGGGGTCAGGTCGAAGATGTAATGGTGGAGCGTGTATTCTTTTCCGAGGACCGAAGAACCGGCATCGGCACCTTCAGCCCGTCCGACCCAAAATCGCAGGACATCGCGGACCTTACCGGTAGTATTGATTTTTCAACGATTGCCGAATATGGCTCGGAATCCGATCCGAGAGCCTATCGTTTTGACGGGGAGTTGAACAAAGCAAATCGCGGGCTGATGGAATTTCAGGAAATGCTGAAGAGTGATGAGAAATTCCTCTGGCACTTGCTTTCTTTGAGTCAAGAAGGTAATTTTAAAGCCGGGCGCTTTGCCTTAATCAGTGCCGATGAAATGATCGTTGCCCATACCAATGAAGCGGAATATCGTTCTTTTATCAATAATAAGAAAAACGAAGCATTGCAATCAAGAATCATCGTCATGAACGTCCCCTATAATTTAAAAGTGACCGAAGAGGAACGCATTTATGATAAAATGATCGCGGAAAGCGATATGAAGCATGTGCATATTGCGCCTCATGCCTTACGGACAGCAGCGATTTTCTCCGTTCTGACAAGGTTAAAGGAATCGCAAAATCAGGGCATCGATCTCATGAAAAAACTCCACCTTTATGATGGCGAGATCGTGGAAGGGTTTAAAGATCAAGATGTCAAAGATTTGAAAAATGAATATCAAGATGAAGGAATGTCCGGGATTGATCCCCGTTATGTCATTAATCGTATTTCATCCGCCATTATTCGAAAAGATGCGACATCCATTAATGCTCTGGATGTGCTGAGGTCATTGAAAGAAGGCCTGGATCAACATGCATCGATCAGTAAAGAAGATCGCGAGCGTTATAAAGATTTTATTGCTGTCGCCCGTCGGGAATATGATGAAATAGCAAAAAAGAGGTCCAAAAAGCATTCGTATATTCGTATGAAGAGCAAGCAAAAACACTTGTCAATAATTACTTGGATAACGTCGAGGCATACTGTAACAATCATACGATTTACGATCCGATTACAGGGGACGAATTAAGTGCCGATGAAAAGCTCATGCGTTCCATCGAGGAACAAATCGGCATTTCCGAGAATGCAAAAAAAGCGTTTCGTGAAGAAATTCTCATCCGCATATCGGCTTATGCACGCAAAGGGCACAGATTCGATTACAATTCCCATGAACGGCTTAGGGAAGCGATTCAAAAGAAATTGTTTGCCGACTTAAAAGATGTCGTAAAAATAACCACGTCCGTGCAAACGCCGGATGAGGAACAATTGAAAAAAATAAACGAAGTGATCGCTCGTTTAGTCGATGAGCATGGGTACAATACGCACTCCGCAAATGATCTTCTCAAGTACGTCGGCAGCTTGTTAAACCGATAAGCAAAAAAGAGTGGGGCACTTCCGCGCCTCACTCTTTTTTTTAAAAGGTTAATGCAGCTCATACACCCCATACTGGTGCGGGTATGGCAGCAGCGGGTGCACAGGCAAGAAAAATGAAGGGGTGGTCACGGGAGGAATAACAACTTCCTCTTCATTATAAGGATCAAGTTGGCGAATCACATAAGCTTCATCCCGTTCGCCTTCGATATCGACTGGGAAGACACTATAAATTCGCTCGCTTTCTGTGGGTTCTTCATCATCTTCGTCTTCATCTTCTTCACCGGAATCGAACCTAAAAGTATGATTTTCTACCAGGTTCGGTGGTTGCCACTCATGATGGTCCGCATTAATGTAGAACGATTGCTTGTACCCCCGCTCCATTGTGGACCCACTTTGACTTTCCAATGAAGGGTCGATATACAAGTGATATAATCCGCCGGTTTCATAGCCGTCGGTCGGAGGAAGCACTTGAATTTGCGATGGAGAAGAAATGAGAATGACATTATCTTGTTTTTCATTTTCATCATCCACGACATAAATTAAATCATTGCTCACATCCTCATCCGACACGTCTTCATCGAATTCCAGCGTCCATGTATAACGGTCGTGGACATCAGTTGTTGGCAGCTGTTCGTAAGTTTCTCCATTCCTTTCCTCGAACAATTGTACATTTTGAACATCTTCAGGAACCGTCGTTTTTGCCTGTGGATGGGTTTTTGTATGCAAAATGCCGTCTTGGTCATCTTGTGAAGGATAGGAGAGTGAATAAACGATGTTCCATCCATGGTCTCCTTCATAAGAATCGACAATGGAAATTTGGTATCCCGTATTTGGATGTGGCCCCAATCAAGTGCCACTTGATCCCCCTCCCGCTCCATTTCAACTGCAGGAGGGACATCATCCGGTTGATGATAAGATACTTGGGAATCGGCAAGCTCAGGAATGGTTAATAAATGGACAAGCAAAAAAGACATGAGCCAGCGCTTCATATTTTCACCTCATTGGTGCCCTTGTTTATTTAGTCGTAAATATAGGGCACACGTTACATACCTATCCATATTCTTTACAAAAAACAGGAAAAATGCAAGCAAAAAATCAAAAAGTGTGTAACAAATTGAAGGAAGCTATCGTTTGTCGTGGGAATGAATGAATGGTACATTTAGATAGTGGAATGAAAATGGGGGAATAGATGTGAACAAGATCGCGAAGGAACTTTGGGATTGGGTTGCGACGTTTGCGGTTGTTATCATTATCGTATTAATTGTTCGTACGTTTTTCTTTGCAAACTATATGGTCCATGGAGAATCCATGATGCCGACAATTGAAAGCGGAGA
Source organism: Salicibibacter halophilus (assembly GCF_006740705.1). Taxonomy (GTDB): domain Bacteria; phylum Bacillota; class Bacilli; order Bacillales; family Marinococcaceae; genus Salicibibacter; species Salicibibacter halophilus. Next base: position 3,586,608 of record NZ_CP035485.1, read on the forward strand.
GCGAATGATTATTAATAAAATCGGTTATGAAATCTCGGAGCCGGACCGAAATGATCTTGTCGTCTTTAACGCGACCGAAGAAAGCGATTATATTAAACGGGTGATTGGGATCCCCGGAGATGAAGTGCGGTACGAAGATGACACGCTATATATTAATGACGAAGCCGTGGAAGAGCCATTTTTAGAAGATGCGTATAATGGGGAAATCACGGAAGATTTTACGCTCGAGGAAGTAACGTCCGAACCGGTTGTTCCGGAGGATCATTTATTTGTGTTGGGTGACAACCGAAACAACAGTCAGGACAGCCGTAACATCGGGTTTGTTTCATACGATGATGTGGTCGGAAAAGCCAGTCTCAGGTATTGGCCTCTGAGTGAATTTACGTTTATGGAGTAAAGACCTGTAATGGGTCTTTTTTTCTTTAAAAATAATAACAATTCTAAGATTCTGCTGCATACGATGGTATAACACGACGTGTCCGAGATGTCGTGAAAGGAAGTGTTCCTCGGTACAAAAATTTTCAGCAGTCAAAAAAATCCCGGAGGAGGGGTTTAGTTGAGTAACAATCGGCAACCACCTTTTGTCATTTCTGAAGAAAATTGGTCCCTCCATCGAAAAGGCTATCAAGATCAACGGAGGCATGAAGAAAAAGTCCAGGATGCGATTCAGAAAGACTTACAGGACCTCGTTACAGATGAAAGTATCGTGATGTCCAATGGAAGAGATATCATTCGTGTTCCCATTCGATCGTTGGATGAGTATAAAATCCGGTATAGCGATGATAAAAATAAGCATGTCGGCCAAGGGGACGGGGATAGCGAAGTCGGTGACGTAGTCGCGCGTTCGGGGAAACAAAAAGGGCAAGGCGGTCAAAAAGGCTCGAAACCCGGGGACCAGGCAGGGGAAGATTACTATGAAGCGGAAGTGTCCATCTCGGATCTTGAAGAAGTATTGTTTCAGTATTTGGAATTGCCCAATTTACAGCCTAAAGACGATGATAATCTAGTCGTTGAAGATATTGAATTTAATGATGTGCGAAAACAGGGGCTGTTGGGAAACATCGATAAAAAAAGGACGATCCTTTCGGCATTGAAACGAAACGCGATGGAAGGAAGAGCAGGCATTAACCCCATTTATCGCGACGACTTACGATTTAAGACATGGAATGAAAAGGAAAAGCCTGAATCGAAAGCGATTATATTGGCCATGTTGGATACGTCCGGGTCAATGGGGAAATGGGAGAAGTATATTGCGCGCAGTTTCTTTTTTTGGATGACGCGTTTTCTGCGGACGAAGTATGAATCGGTGGAGATTGAATTTATTGCCCATCATACCGAGGCAAAAGTGGTCGATGAAGAACAGTTTTTCTCAAAAGGGGAGAGCGGGGGAACCATTTGTTCATCCGCCTATGAATTGGCGTTGGAACGGATTGAAAACCATTATGACCCACAACTCTACAATATTTATCCTTTTCATATTTCCGATGGGGATAATTTAACATCGGACAATAAGTATTGCTTGCAATTGCTTAATGAAATTATGGAGAAGGCGAATATGTTCGGCTATGGGGAAGTGAATGCGTACAGCCGTCATTCCACGTTAATGAATGTCTTTCAATCCATTGAAGACCCCAGGTTTCGTTATTATATTTTAAAAGAGAAAAGACACGTTTTTAATGCTTTGCAATGGTTTTTTCGCAAGGATCAGGAAAACACGTTGGCACAATAACCATCACAAAGCACGGGCTCAAAGCGAGCACCGTGCTTCTTTTAAGGCATTGAAAAAGATTTCGGAACAGTAAAACAGTAACATTTGAACCGCAAAAAACTTACGGCAAAGGTGTGGGAAAGGAAGCCAAACAGAGGTAGGGGAAGAATTTCTGAAGGACAACACTGGTAATATGTTCTCAATTCACCATCAAGGTTAAACGGGTCTTTTGTTTGAAACAATAGGTACATAGAGTTACAATCACAACTGTGAAAATATTTAAAAGGGGATTAAAATGATGAACATTAATCGAAGGGCACTCATGTATTTTACGCAGAATAAAATGCAGATTTTTCTCGGCTTGCTCTTCATGCCAGTTCTTACAGCTTGTTCGGATGATCCACAGCCTGAAGCAGCTTTTGATACTTATGCATCAGATTGGGAAAATGAAGATTTCGAAAACATGTATGAACAATTGTCTTCAGATACATTGGAGAATGTTTCTTCTGAGGATTTTGTAGACCGTTATAAAGATGTTTATGAGGATATTCAAATGAGTGATCTAACCGTTCAACCTAACTATCCAGAGGAATGGGAAGTGGGCGAAGAGGGGAGGTTCAATTCCCGATTGATGTGACTATGCAAACACTAGCCGGTGAAGTTTCTTTTAGCCAAGACGTGCAGTTGAGCTTGGAAGAGCGAGATGATGAGAAAAATTGGCATGTGCACTGGGATCAACAACTCATCTTCCCTGAAATGGAAGAGGATGATCATATTGGTGTCAACACAATGGGAGCTGAGCGGGGAGAAATTTATGACCGGCACGAGAATGGACTGGCTATAAATGGAACGATTTTACAAGTTGGAATGGTTCCGGAGCGTATGGAAGACGAGGAAGAAGAATCCATCGAGGATTTGGCTGAGCAGTTGGATATTGCGGAAGAGGATATTGAATCACAGCTAGACCAAGAGTGGGTGAATCCGGACAGCTTTGTTCCGCTCCATGCCATGCCTGAAGATGAACAAGATTACATAGAAGACGAATTGATGGAAGACATTTCCGGAGTTACGTATCAGCCGGAAGAATCACGCGTTTATCCTTATGAAGAATCTGCCGCTCATCTGGTGGGTTATATCCGGGAGATTACAGCAGAGGAATTGGAAGAACTGGAAGAAGAGGGGTACGATTCACATGATTTACTCGGTGTGACGGGGATAGAATCCTTGTTTGAAGATGAACTGAAAGGAGAAACAGGCGGAGAGGTTTACACTTATGAGGAAGACGCGGAAGAACCCAAGGAAACCATTGTCGAAAATGAACCCAATGATGGCCAAGATCTACATTTAACGATTGATATGGAATTGCAGGAGAATATTTTTGAGGAATTTGACGATGATAGCGGTACAGCAACAGCCGTGCACCCTGCGACAGGTGAAGTATTGGCAATGGTTAATGCACCGGCTTATGACCCCAATGTTTACGTAGCGGGTCAAAGTGGCGACATGCATGCTGAATGGGAAGATGATCCGGATCAGCCATTGCTGAATCGTTTTCAATACACATTTTCACCCGGGTCCACCTTCAAACACATGACAGCTGCCACAGCTTTGGAATCAGAAACGATTACATCTGATGAGGCGTTTGATATCGAGGGACTGGAGTGGCAAATGGATGAATCATGGGGGATTACGAGGTGACACGTGTGACAGATCCCGAGGAACCAGTAGATCTAAGGGATGCGCTCGTATTTTCAGATAACATTTTCTTTGCGCAAACCTCGTTGGAAATGGGAGGGGATACCTTTGAGGAAGGTATTGAGAATTTTGGTTTTGGACAGGATATCCCCTTCACATACCCGATAGAATCCTCAACATTAACCGAGGACGATACGTTTGAAAACGATGTCTTGTTGGCTGACAGTTCCTATGGCCAGGGAGAGGTACAAATGAGCCCGCTCCATTTATCCATGACTTACACCCCATTTGTAAATGAAGGAGATATATTGGCGCCTGTTTTGTTGCAAGATGACGCTGACGAGGCAGAAGTGTGGGACGAAGGTGTGATGGAATCTGAAACCGCCGATACTATATTACAAAATTTGATCGAGGTCGTTGAGGAATCCGATGGTACCGGGCATGACGCACAAATCTCCGGAAGGACGCTAGCGGGGAAAACCGGTACCGCCGAATTAAAGGAGAGCCCGGAGGATGACGATAACGATCAATTAGGCTGGTTTGTCGCTTTTGACGCAGACGAGGCTGACTTGTTAGTGACGATGATGGTCGAAGACGTGCAAGAACAGGGCGGAAGCGGTTATGTTGTTCCGAAAGTGGGGGATATCATCGAGGAATATGAGTCATTAGATTAGTCCTCGGGATTGGGTTTTGAAGACTCCTTGTGTTGCACGGGATCCGAATGAGTCCTCAGAATGCGGTTTGGCGGACTTAAATCGTTGCGCGGGCCGCAAATGAGTCCTCAGGATTGGGGTTTGGCGAACGCATCATGGTTGCCGAGCGCCAATTGAGTCCGCAAGTGCAACAAAACACGATAGATTCAACATCCTTTTCCTCTTTCCATGAGTGTCGCAACGGGTCATGATTGTTTTGGGGGGCATAATAAAACGAATGATTAACGAGTAGCAGAAGCAATGTCGCACGTAACCGCCCGAAAGGCTACCAATCCGTTACCACTTGACCCCGGAACATGAAAAATGCGAGTTTCGACAATCGCCGAAACCCGCATCATATAAGTATTTTTCATGGTCGGGATGACAGGATTTGAACCTGCGACCCCAAGCACCCCATGCTTGTGCTCTACCAAGCTGAGCTACATCCCGCCGTCCGCTCCATTGCTTATTATAGTATGGATCCTGCGGATAGGGCAAGCTTTTATTTTCAAAGCTTCACTATCCGGTCATTCGTTCGAAGGCCAATATTTACGGATAAATGCTTCGCGGCCGGATGCAGAGCGGTCTTGTTTGTATGCTTCCGGTTGTTTTTTGTAAAATTGTTGGTGGTTTTCTTCGGCTTCATAAAAGGTTGCGCCTGGTAAAATTTTTGTGACGATAGGCGCTCCGTTAAATTTTCCGCTATTTTCAATGGCCTCTTTTGACGCTTGTGCTTGGCTGCGCTGGCTTTCTTGATGATAAAAAATAGCAGTTCTATATTGCGGCCCACGATCGTGGAACTGGCCGCCGTCATCAGTCGGGTCAATTTGTGCCCAATAAAGGTCCAACAGTTGTTGATACGAGAATTGATTCGGATCATATGTGATTTGAACGGCTTCATAATGGCCGGTACTCCCATTTTTAACACTTTCATACGATGGACGTTCGACGTGACCGCCCGTGTAGCCGGAACGGACGTTTAAAATGCCGGGCATCTCTTCAAAAGGCTGCACCATACACCAAAAACACCCTCCCGCGAAAGTGGCTTTTTCGTTTTCCATGCAAAATTCCTCCCATAGCGACAACTGTCTCGAAAAATCATAACATAAAGGCAAGGTGACATCATAATACAACACACGGTCTTTCGTGTTAAAATAAGTAGGTACATATTTACGCTATTAAGCACTTGTGAAATATCAAGTGTGGCCGGCCAGACACAAGTGAGCCTTTCTTTCAGGCTTTTTGCCATAGGCAAGGATTCCATTCCGGAAAGGATGTGCGAGATGAAGGTGAATCACAGACTTGAACGGAAACCTTTAAAGCGTTATCAAGCCGCGAAGCTCATTAGTGTATTACTCGTTGCCTATGCCGTGGCTATGTTTTATGGCCTGTTTAAGCCCTTGCCGGCGAATATTTCTTATGAAGGACGTTGGCATGAAGATACCGAAGCGGAAATTTTGTTTGATATTACACATGAAAAGGATGAAGACAGGCAAGAGGAACATGAGATCTTTACACATATTGAACAGATGATTTCGGAAGCGGATGACTTTATTGTGGTTGATATGTTTTTATTCAATGACGAATACGACCCTGATATGTCATTCCCGGATCTTGCTTCTTGGTTTAGTGATCGATTAATTGAAAAACAGGAAGCAAATCCCGACCTTACGATTGTCGTGACAACGGACCGCATTAACAGTTTCTATGGCTCGCGCACGCCAGATCATATTCAACGTTTGGAAGAAGCGGGCATCCAGGTGGTTTGGACGGATGTGGTTCCTTTACGAGACTCCAATGTCATCTATTCCGGTTTGTGGCGTACGGTCTTTCAATGGTTCGGCACCCCAAAGGGCGGGTGGTTGCCAAGTCCGTTTGACCCTGAGGCTGAACCTGTCACTGTACGTTCCTATTTGGATGTCTTGAATTTTAAAGCGAACCATCGCAAAGTCGTCCTCAACGAAAGAGAGGCGCTTGTTACGTCAGCTAATCCCCATGATGCCAGTGCGCACCATTCCAATGCTGCCCTGTCGGTAAAAGGGGAAATCGTGAACGACTTTATCGAGAGTGAGCGAGCGGTCGCTGAAATGTCAGGGGCGGATACCACCCCTTTTGACAATATGCAGTATAATGCGGAAGAGAATCATTCTTCAGATGGTGTAGATGCAAAACTAATCACCGAAGGTGAGGTGAAGAATGAGCTATTGACTTCGATAGAAGAAGCGGGAAGCGGAGATGATATCTGGATTGGAATGTTTTATATTTCGGATCGTGATGTCATCCAAGCATTGAAAGATGCAGCGGATCGCGGGGCAAATGCCCGACTCATACTTGATGCCAACGAAGAATCTTTTGGCCATGAACGGATTGGAGTTCCCAATCGCCCGGTTGCAGAGGAATTGCAACGATACGCTGAGAATATTGACGTACGTTGGTATAATACAGGCGGCGAGCAATATCATACGAAAATGTTTTACATGACCGATGGGGATACGGCGGTGGTCAATGGCGGATCAACGAATTTCACGCGCAGAAACCTGGATGACCTTAATCTGGAATCGAATGTTATACTTAAAGCCCCCGGCGATCACGCTCTCATGCAGGACATTGATGACTATTTTCATATGCTGTGGACGAACGATGGAAGCCATTATACTGATGATTTCAGCGAGCACGGGGAAGTAGCAATTTGGAAGCATTGGTTGTACCGCCTGCAAGAATCAACCGGGCTTTCATCTTTTTAGAAAAGGGAAAGGAGACTTGAACATGTACGACACGATAAAACGATGGCGGAATGGATTGCAGGATGACAGGCAATTAAGCGCCGAGCTGGAAGCGCTGATTCGTAGGGAAGACGAAGCGGCATTGGAAGATTGCTTTTACCGTGGCCTCACCTTCGGCACCGGCGGGATGCGCGGGGAGCTTGGGCCGGGACCGAATCGGATGAATCGTTATACGGTGCGAAAAGCTGCTTTAGGATTAGCCCGTTACCTTAAGGCAACCGAGGAAAAAGCAAAGGTGGCCATCGCGTTTGATTCCCGGAAAAACTCCGACCTTTTTGCGACAGAGGCTGCACGCACCCTTGCGAGAGAAGAGGTAGAAGTCGATCTCTTTTCCTCGTTAAGGCCTACCCCTATGTTATCGTTTGCTGTTCGAGAACTTGAAGCTTCTGCCGGCATCATGATCACCGCGAGTCATAATCCGGCAGAATACAATGGCTTGAAAGTGTATGGCAGCGACGGTGCACAATTGACGCCGGCGCCTGCCGAACAGCTTATTGAATATGTTGAGGCTATCGAAGATGAACTGACAATCCCAATTGCAGATGAAGAAGAGATGGAAGAAGGCGGCCTTATCCATACATTATCCCCGGAAATGGATAACCGGTACGATCGAGCACTTGGTTTTATCTTCCGGCAGCCCGAAATGGGAAAAGAAAATGGAAAAGGCATACAAGTTGTATTTAGCCCACTCCATGGCACGGCATTGGAACCGTTAAAGCGCGCTTTCGAAGCGAATGGTTATACGAATGTACATATTGTCCCTGAACAAGCGGAACCGGACCCAGGCTTCTCTACGGTGACGAAACCGAACCCTGAGGAGGCAGAAGCGTTTGCATTGGCAAAAGATTTGGGAAGAAAACGGCAGGCAGACTTGTTGATTGCGACGGACCCTGATGCCGACCGTTTGGGAGTGGCAGTTCCCGATGAGCGGCATGAAGGGGGTTATCGTCTGTTGACTGGGAATGAAACCGGCTTTCTTCTTCTCGATTATCTGTTGGCACAAGATGCAGAAGGTTTGCCTGTCAATGGAAAAGTGCTGAAAACGATTGTTACTTCTGAAAGCGGACGTGCCCTTGCCGATCATTACGGTGTAACATGCGAGGATACTTTGACCGGCTTTAAATATATTGCAGAGAAAATGAAACGTTTTGAAGATGGCCTAGAGGACGGGACATTCCTGTTTGGCTATGAAGAATCGTATGGATACTTGCTGGCACCGTTTGTGCGTGACAAAGATGCGATACAAACGGCAGCGGCAGTGACGGAAATGGCTCTATCGGAAAAGCGAAAGGGACGTACACTAACAGAAAAATTGACAAGTCTTTACGAAAGGTTCGGTTATTTCCGGGAGGAAATTGAATCGATTACGTTGAAGGGGAAAAAGGGAGAAGAACAAATAGAAGCATTGCTGGCATCTTTGCGCGAGCAACCGCCCATATCTTTCGGGAAAGAACAAGTTGTTTCCGTCATCGAAGATTATGAAAGGGGCGATGCGCTCTCCGTTGAAAGCGGAAAGCGAACCTCCCTTCATTTACCGGTTTCGAATGTGCTTAAGTACAAATGTGAAGATGAATCGTGGGTATGTGTAAGGCCTTCGGGTACGGAGCCGAAAATGAAATGCTACTTCGGAGTGAAGAAATCAGCCTCCTCCGAGGCCCATCAAGCACTTGCGGAACTCCGAGAAGCCGTAATGGCCGAGATTCATCTGCGATTATCCAACTTTAATTGAAGGAAAGCGCCAGGTGATGGGAATGGAATGGGTGCATGATTACTTGAAATTACTGGGAATTTCTGAGAAACAAGCATCTACGCCTTATTTAAAGCATTTATTAAGCGCACATCGACATGTCTTTCCTTTTGAAAACATTGGTAAACTTGTTTTTCATGATCAAGCCAGTGTGACAGAAGATGTTGAACACTTTTTATGGCGATATCGACGTTATCATACGGGGGGGACGTGCATCATCCTCAACCTGCAATTTTCCAGGCTATTAAAAGCCCTCGGTTTCCAAGTGTTTTTCCTTAAGCCGGGCGGGGATCATATGGCTCTCCTTGTTTTAGCTCCTGAAACCGGGGAACCGTTGTATGTAGACGTTGGAACACCTATCCCGCTGTTAACGCCATTACCTTTAAATAAGCATAGACAAACACATGTCCCCCTTTTTGCCGGGGAAAAAGTAATTTTGATGGCCGGCGATCAGGAAGGGGAGTACACGTATATTCGGACGATTGCAGACCGAATCGTGGATCGAAAATGGGCCTTTTCCATCGACCGCCGTTATTACTTATCTGATTTTCGGGACACGATCCGACAATCCTATCAGCCCGATGCCCAATATATGCAACAATTGCGTTGTGAAAAGTGGGATGTAAGGAAAAGGCGCATGTTATCACTAAAAAATAAAGAGCTAACTATGCGCACGCATAATGGGGGGAAAATAAAAAGAAGCATGAAGTCGCGAGAAGATTTGCTGGAGGTTCTCGCAGAAACCTTTTTCCTGCCTAAACTTCCAGCGAAAAAAGCGTTGGATAAACTGGAAGAAAACGGCCATTTGCTATGGAATAAGGATCGTCATATCTCTTCTTTTTAGAACACGTGCTTTAAGATCGAATGGAAAACTGTTGACCGTGTTGAATAGCAGCGTCATCCTCTATTTCTACACGCTCCACACGCGAAAACGTATTTCCCTCTTTGACGGTTTGGATAAATTGTTCAACGGTTGTCTCTGCGCCTTCTACAGCGAGTTCCACTGCACCATTTTTCACGGTTTCTCACCCAGCCGTAAAGATGGTTTTTTTCTGCTTGTTCATGTACAAAACTGCGGAACCCGACGCCTTGAACAGCGCCGTAAACGACTGCATAAATACTTTTCATCATGTGTTGCCTCCCTTGTGGTAAATGTGGCGCCCCACTTGTGTTTCCTCTCTGTTGCATTACCTCTAACGGACGTTTATCAAACATGAGATGCATTCCCTGGCTTGTGTGAACATATAGATAAAGATAGAAACAGGAGGGGGATGGAAATGTCTGTAGGTGAGTTGCGTCAACTGGAAAACAAAATCGAGGCTATCACAGAAATCGCCAAGGGGTTTGGCCTGGACTTTTTTCCGATGCGTTACGAGGTTTGCCCGGCAGATATCATATATACATTCGGAGCGTATGGAATGCCGACACGCTTTTCCCATTGGAGCTTCGGCAAACAATTTTACAAAATGAAGGTGCAGTATGATTTGGGGCTAAGCAAAATTTATGAACTCGTCATTAATTCCAATCCTTGTTATGCATTTTTATTAAATAACAACAGCTTAATCCAGAATCAATTAATCGTAGCTCACGTTTTGGCTCACAGCGATTTTTTTAAGAACAACTACCGTTTTCGCCAAACAAGGCAAGACATGGTGGAAAGCATGGGCGCCACGGCTGAACGAATTGCAAGCTATGAACAAGAACACGGGAGACAAGAAGTTGAAACGTTTTTAGATGCCGTGCTTGCGATTCAAGAGCATGTCGATCCGAGTATGATTAAACGCAGGCGTGAAAATGTGCAAGAAAAGGAGTTCGATCCGGTCTCGGCTCCATACGCAGATTTATGGGAACAGGATGAGCCGAGGAAACCGCAAGAGAAAAAGAAAAAACAGAAGTTTCCGGCAGAGCCTGAAAAGGACATCATGTGGTTTATTGAAGAGAATAGCTTGGAACTGGAAGAGTGGCAAAGGGATATCATGACAATGATGCGTGAAGAAATGCTTTATTTTTGGCCGCAGATGGAAACGAAAATCATGAACGAGGGATGGGCATCGTATTGGCATGCACGAATTATGCGGGAGATGACGTTAAACTCATCGGAAACCATTGAATTTTCCCAATTGAATGCGAATGTCATCACTCCTTCAAAAACCTCCATCAACCCTTACTACCTGGGGTTAAAAATATTTGAGGATATAGAGGAACGCTATGACAACCCGGATGAGGGAATGAAGGAAAGAGGGGTTATCCCAGGCGGCGGACGGGAGAAGATCTTTGAGGTGAGAGAGCTGGAGACAGATCAATCATTTATTCGCAATTATCTAACGCAAGATTTTGTTGAACGGGAAGATTTGTACGTATTTGCGAAGAAGGGAAGCAACTATGAAGTAGTGGATAAAGATTGGACGAACATTCGTGATGAATTGGTGGCATCGCGGGTAAATGGCGGTTTTCCCCATATCACGGTAACCGACGGGGATTACTTGAAAGCGGGGGAACTGTTTTTGACTCACAATTATGAAGGCACGGAGCTGGACGTCGATTATTTGGAGAAAACGCTTCCTTATATTTATCAACTGTGGGGCCGTCCCGTTCATTTGGAAAGCGTCATTCAAGCAAAACCGACCGTTTTTACATTTGACGGGAGACGCGTGCAGCGGAAAACGAAATGAAAATAGGATGCCCATTTGACGACGCCGGTGCTAAGTGTGGGGAGCACCGGCTCGTTTGTCCCTAAACAAAAAAAGGCGACCTCGTAAGGCCGCTCAAAGATCAACATACACGCATCAAGAAGGGTACTAAAAAGTTAGCAGGGGTCTTTAAATGATTGGTGCAAGATTTAAAGAACACTTATGCCCTGTCTGCTAATAATATAGCATAGTCCGTATAATAGTACCATTTTGGATCTCAGGGAAATGTAGCGCTTTATCCGCCGTTTCCGCTTTTTTATTCGCGGTATATCGTGTTTAATATTCATTTAGTTATATTGCATGGTCGCTAGACGATAAACGATGCACGGTTTCATCAAGCATGAGCTGCGGTTTAAATTGATGAACGTTCGCTACATATTTTGTCGGGATAACAGTGAGGCTTTTATTATATTTTTCAACGGCATGGTTATAGGATTGACTCGCTGTTTCCAACAAAGTAAGCGTCGTATTCAAGTCTTCGCTGATTTCCGTAAGTTCAGGGTCATTTAGATCCTCGTCATCATCCAGTTGTTCGAATAAAAAAGTCATCCGGTCGTTGAGAATGCCGAAAGCATGCAATTGGTCGCCCCGTTCATTTGCAGGGTCTTGCATATCCTCCATAACTTTTTCAAGTGACTCTGTTGTTCCTGTTGGTAACTTGCCGTGCTGGTCAAGGATCGCTAAAAAGTCATTCGTGGACTGTTCCACACGTGAAAGTAAGTGCGTAATCCGTTGCCAACGTGTTTCCATGCGGGTAACAAATTTTAAAAGTACGGAATACCCGGCAAACCATACGAGTAAAGTAACGACGATTACAATGCCCAGTATAATTGCAAACCCCAAGACAAGGGATCCTCCCTTCTCTTCAAATTGCTTGTACAAGGATAAATGTTCATGTCCCAAGTATATCATATAAATTTCCTGATCTCAGTGGTTAATATTTATGATTCCCTCAGAACCTCTAGAACTAACATTATTATTACAGGTAAAACGTGCAGATTTTTTCCAACACACTAGAAAATAAGTGGTGGACGAAATCCTTTACATATAGTACGCTACTTGTAAGCGATTACAATTTGTGTTTTAATTTTTCCTTATGCCATCGGGAATGAATGTATGTGGTGATGGTATAAGCAAGGGAAAGCAGTCCTACTGATTGAGCGCTTGCTCAGTTTGTATTGCCGTTATTAAAGGAGGGAATCATGAACTTTCAATTAACAAAGGAACAACAGATGATTCGTGATACGGTTCGGGATTTCGCGGCAGCGGAAATTGCTCCTAAAGCAGAAGAAATCGACCGAAGCGCCCGTTTTCCCGAGGAACTATTTGAAAAAATGGGATCTTTGGGGATCATGGGAATTCCCATTGCCGAAAAGTATGGCGGTGCCGGTGCAGACACTATTTCTTATGCACTGGCAGTGGAAGAGGTCGGCAAAGCCTGTGGCGGCACCGGGCTCAGTTACGCCGCGTCGGTTTCACTTGGAGCCGGACCGCTGTATTCATTCGGAACGGAAAGCCAAAAACAAGAATATTTGGTACCGATCGCAAAAGGAGAAACATTAGGCGCATTCGGGCTTACCGAACCGAACGCAGGATCCGACGCAGGTGGCACGAAAACGACGGCAGTAAAAAAAGAAGACCGCTATGTGATTAATGGCGAGAAATGTTGGATTACGAATGCTTCCTATGCAAAAGCGGTCATCATTACCGCTGTGACCGGGAAGAAGGATAGCGGCAAAAATATCGTTTCCGCATTTATCGTTCCGACGGAGACACAAGGGTTCCAGATTACAACCCCATATGAAAAAATGGGGGTGCGCGGTTCCAATACGACAGAGCTGGTCTTAACCGATGTAGAAATCCCGGAAGAAAATGTGTTGGGCGACCCGGAAAAAGGATTCGGACAGTTCCTTCATACACTGGACGGCGGCCGAATTTCCATTGGCGCGCTGGCTTTGGGGATTGCGGAGGGAGCTTACCAAAAAGCGCTGGCCTATTCCAAGGAAAGAAAACAATTCGGCCATAAAATAAGCGAGTTCCAGGCAATTCAATTCAAGCTCGCGGATATGGCAATGGAAATTGAATTGGCAAGAACAATGGTGCATAAAGCCGCTTGGTTAAAAGATCAGAAAAAAGCTTTTAAAAAAGAAGCTGCTTTTGCCAAATTATTTGCATCGGAAATGGCAACGAGGGTGTGCAATCAAGCGTTGCAAATCCATGGCGGCTCTGGATATATGCGTGAATTTGGAATTGAGCGAATGTTAAGGGACACTAAATTAATGGAAATTGGAGAAGGGACATCAGAAATCCAGCGCATGGTTATATCAAGGGAAATCGGTTGTCCTTAGTAAGGTACGCCGGCTAAGACCGCAACGTCCTGTGGCAACGCCGGTACTAGCACATCCTGTGCGTCGTAGGGGGAATGCATATGTTTACAAAGGTTTTAGTCGCTAATCGAGGTGAAATCGCATGCCGTATTATTCAAAGTTGTCAATCACTCGGAGTGAAGGCGGTCGCGATTTATTCTGAAGCCGATCGTGACGCGCGACATACCCAACTTGCAGATGAAGCTTATGAAGTAGGTCCGGCAAAGGTTTTCGAGAGCTATTTGAACATCGATAAAATTTTAGCTATTGCAAAAGAGGCAAGAGTGAATGCCATTCATCCGGGCTATGGATTTCTATCTGAAAATCCCGATTTTGTCACACGTTGCCATGAGGAAGAAATCGTTTTTATCGGACCTGCTCCGGAGACGATGACGCTTATGGGGGATAAAGTTTCGGCGCGCAATCATATGAAAAATGCCGGCGTGCCTGTTATCCCGGGTTCGGTTGAACCGATCGCGAGTGCCGATGAAGCTGTTTCATTTGCGGAAAAACAGGGTTATCCGGTTATGCTCAAAGCGGCTGCCGGGGGTGGCGGCATAGGCATGGAAAAAGCAGGAGATGACGAAAAGCTTAAAAAAGCCTTTCAAAGCAACCAAAGAAGAGCGATGAATTATTTCAGTTCGGATTCGCTTTATATAGAAAAGGCATTGGAGTCTCCCCGCCATATCGAAGTGCAAATCATCGGCGACCGGCATGGGAATGTCATCCATCTCGGAGAAAGGGATTGTTCCATCCAGCGTCGCCACCAAAAAGTCATCGAGGAAGCACCTGCGCTCGATCTATCGGAAGATCTTTTAGAGCGTTTGCGAAAAGCTGCCATTCAGGCGGCAAAATCATTACGGTATGAGAATGCCGGCACACTTGAATTTCTTGTTGAAGATAATGAATTTTATTTTTTGGAAATGAACACTCGTTTGCAAGTGGAACATCCGGTGACCGAACAAATCACAGGGGTTGATATCGTAAGGGAGCAGTTGAACGTAGCCGCGGGTGAGCCTTTGGGCATGAAGCAATCAGAGGTGCAATTGCAAGGACACGCGATTGAAACGCGCATCTACGCGGAAGATCCTAACACCTTTTTTCCTTCCCCGGGTACGATAGATGCGTTTAACATCCCCGAGGGTGCATCCATCCGTCTTGATACCGGCGTGCAGAATGGCACGGAAGTCACGCCGCATTACGACCCCTTGCTCGCGAAGCTGATCGTCAGCGGCAACAGCCGAGAAGATACGCTCAAAAAGTTGCAGCAGACGTTAGAGGAATGTGATATACAAGGATTAAAAACGAACATTCCTTTTTTGCGGGAAGTTGCCAATCATCCGGATTATGTAGCCGGGAATGTGACAATTAATTTCGTGAATGAACATTTTTAGAAAAAGCGAGGAGATTTACAATGGCAAAGATTGAAGCAAGCATGGCAGGTAATTTATGGAAGGTTCTAAAGCAAGAAGGAGATGCAGTTGAGGCCGGCGAAGAGGTTGCGATTCTTGAATCCATGAAAATGGAAATCCCCGTTGAGGCAGAAGCGGCCGGTAAGATTAAAGCTGTCATGAAAGCAGAAGGAGAGTTTATTGATGAAGGAGAAGCTTTATTTGAAATTGAATAACGAGGGGAGATTTTCATGACTGACCTGATTCGTTCAGAAAATCTGGGCCGAGGAATCGTTCTGCTCAGGCTTAATCGTCCGGATGCTGCCAATGCATTATCCCGTCCGATGATTGAAGCGTTACAAGGGCAATTGCAGAAAATAAAAGAAGACAAAAATACGTATGTCGTTGTAATCGCGGCCGCGGGCAATCGCGTGTTTAGCGCGGGAGCTGATTTGAAAGAACGGTCAGGAATGAGTGAAGACGAGGTTATCGCGGTGGTAGGGAATATTAAAGCTTTGGCAAATGAAGTGGCTTCCATGCCGCAGCCAGTCATAGCGGCATTGAACGGCAGCGCTCTCGGCGGAGGTCTTGAACTCGCGCTCGCCTGTGATATTCGCATCGGAGCAAATGAAAGCAAATATGGCCTGCCGGAAACGACGCTCGCCATTATCCCCGGTGCCGGTGGCACCCAACGGTTAGCGAGGTTAATTGGGTCCGGGAAAGCGAAAACATTGATTTACAGCGGCCGTTTGCTTCGAGGCAAAGAAGCAGAGGAGTATGGGATACTGGAATACAGTGCGTCGCTTGACACGGTAGAGGATGAAGCGCTCGCGCTTGCGAATACAATGGCCGAAAATGGACCGGTTGCCTTGCGAGAAGCAAAAAAAGCGATCGATGAAGGCCTGGATACACAGTTATCCACAGGATTGGAGGTTGAAACGGCTGCCTATAAAAAAACCGTGCCGACCACCGATCGTTTAGAAGGGATCCAGGCATTTAAAGAGAAACGATCACCGGTTTATAAAGGGAAGTAATGGAGGTAACAATGACAGAACATAATTATAAAACCATTGTGGAAGAAATTGAACAAGGCGGGCCTGAACGATATCACAAAAGCAATGAAGATAAAGGGAAATATTTTGTGAGGGAACGTTTGCGTATGCTTTTGGATGATGGCACGTATACGCTCGAAGACGGGAAATTCGCGAATGTTCAAGCCGGAGATTTACCGGCGGACGGGGTAATTACCGGTATTGGAACGATTCATGGCCAACAAATATGCTTTATGGCCAATGATTCCACCGTTAAAGCTGGCTCATGGGGTGCCCGTACTGTTGAAAAAATCATTCGTATACAGGAACAGGCCGAAAACCTTCGCTGTCCGATGTTCTACCTCGTTGATTCAGCCGGGGCACGCATTACGGATCAAGTCGAAATGTTTCCCGGGCGGCGGGGTGCAGGTCGGATTTTCCATAATCAAGTACATTTATCCGGTCAAATACCGCAAGTCTGTCTGCTCTTCGGCCCTTCGGCTGCCGGCGGTGCTTATATTCCCGCGTTTTGCGATGTGGTTATCATGGTGCAGGAAAACGCGTCCATGTACTTGGGCTCCCCGCGTATGGCGGAAATGGTGATCGGCGAGCAGGTCAGTTTGGAGGAAATGGGCGGTGCAGAGATGCATTGCAGCGTTTCCGGATGCGGGGACGTTCTTGCTGTTGATGAACCCGATGCAATAGAGAAAGCACGGCAATACCTTTCTTATTTTCCTGATAACTACCGTGAAAAAACAAAATCCGTGGCTGCGAAAGCGCCGATTACCGGAGACAGAGATTTGGCCGATCTGATTCCGGCAAACCAAAATGCTCCATTTGATATGTATAAATTTATTGAAAAATTAATTGATGAAGACAGCTTTTTTGAAATCAAGCGTTTATTTGCACCGGAATTAGTCACGGGGTTGGCGCGAATGAACGGAGAAGTGGTCGGGATCATCGCTAATCAACCAAAAGCAAAAGGCGGAGTTCTTTTTCACGATTCCGCAGACAAAGCGGCGCGTTTCATAAATCTCTGTGATGCCTTTAATATTCCGTTGCTTTTCCTCGCGGACGTGCCTGGCTTCATGATCGGCACGAAGGTTGAGCGAGCCGGCATTATTCGGCACGGAGCTAAAATGATCTCGGCCATGTCAAGCGCCACAGTGCCGAAAATATCCGTCATCGTGCGAAAGGCTTATGGCGCGGGCCTATACGCCATGGCCGGTCCTGCCTTCGAACCCGATTATTGCGTGGCGCTTCCGACGGCGCAAATCGCTGTCATGGGGCCGGAGGCAGCGGTTAATGCGGTTTATGCCAACAAGATCGCCGAATTGCCTGAAGAAGAAAGGAGCGCATACATTTCAGAGAAACGCAAAGAGTATCAAGAAAACATTGATATTTATCGTTTGGGCTCCGAACTTGTCGTAGATGACATCATTGAACCTGCTCATTTAAGGCAGACACTCGTTTCTAGATTTCAGGCATATGCAAAGAAGCAAATGCTCCCCCCGGACAAAAAGCATAACGTTGACCCGGTTTAAAGAAGACAGCGAGGGAAGAAATTAAAATCTGAATGCTTTTGAAAGCGTCCGAAACACAGCATTGCGGCAAACGAAAAGGAGCAAATCGCTCCTTTTTGTTATTGGATGAACTTACTAATTGAAATCAAGGATAGAGTGCCGATTTCGATACAAACTATGGGTACCAAGCAAGGGAGGTGAGATAAGATGGCAAGCAATAATTCAAACCAACTTGTTGTACCTGGCGTTGATCAGGCACTCGATCAAATGAAATATGAAATTGCACAAGAGTTCAATGTGCAGCTTGGTGGCGAATCCACATCAAGATCTAACGGTTCTGTAGGTGGAGAAATCACTAAGCGTTTGGTTCAGATGGCTGAACAACAAATGAACGGCTATCAACGGTAACAAATGAATACAGATGGCTAAAAAGGCAGCTTCGGCTGCCTTTTTACGTTTATCCGGGGTGGTGGTCTTCATATACATGATAAAGCATTAAGTCGTGAACTTCCATTTCTACCTTTTTCAAATCCTCTTCAGGTGGTTTATTATTCCAATTAATGGTCCCATCTTGTGCATATATTCCTGCGCAATGTTTTCCTCTGTAAAAAAAAGAAATTTTCCATTCTTTTCTAATCCAATTATCTTTCAGTGTTTTGAATTGAAAATGTGTAAGCAACCAGGTGCCTCCTCTAACTCCTCATAACGTTTGTCTATATGGTATCATGTTTTTGGGAAGCTTGTCTTAAAGACAGGGACGAAAGGTATCATTAACTTACGATTTGAGGAGTCTTGTAATGAACGGTTGGTTGCTTTTAGCATTGACCGCTATATTGGCGGCCTTTATAGGATTTATAACGAATGTGATTGCCGTTTCCATGCTCTTTCGCCCACGAAAATCCATTTTTATTGGGAATTGGCGATTGCCGTTTACACCGGGTTTAATCCCTAAGCGTCACGAGGACATCGCCCACCATCTGGGAAGAATTGTAATGGAACATTTGTTAACGGTGGAAGGTTTGCAAGGACGATTAACCGAACAGCGATTTCAAAACGAGGTAAACACTTGGGTGAAAGAAGGGGCAAAAAAGTGGTTGTCGAACGAAGAACGCTCACTCCAAGAAATAGCGGAACATTACGGGTCATGGACCGAGCCCCATCAGACAGTGGAAGAACGCCTGAAAAAGGCGGTAAATGATCGTATCGATGTTTATTGGCAGGACATGCAAACGCAGACGATAGAACAGATCATCCCTGATGATTGGAGCCAAAATGGGAGGGATTTCATCCCGATAGTTGCTCATGGGATCCTGGAGCGCTTGCGTACTTATCTCTATTCAAAAGAGGGGAAAGCACAAGTACAAAGAATTATACAGACATTTATTCAACGGCGTGGTTCGATCATTCAAATGTTGGACTCGTTTGTGCGAACGGAAAAGATGGTAGAGCGTGTGTACCCAGAGGTTGTAGATGCGTTAACATCCCCGGATATTGAGAATTGGTTACAAAAAAAGCTTCATGAAGAGTATGACAAGGTTATGGAGAAAAAAGGAACCGACATTCTTTCCGAGGAAAGGGTGGAGCATTATCGCTTGGCGCTCACCGATATCGTCATGAACGAAATCCCCATCGAGGATGTATTTCACAAGCCGGTAAATGAATGGGCGGAAAAGATCGATTTCATCTACGTAGATCAAATATCCGATTCAGTCATTCAACAAGCCGGACGTTTTTTGGAAGTGAATATGAGCGGAATTCTAAAATCCTTACGCCTGGATCATATCGTAAGTGAACAAGTTAAAGCATTTCCGTTGGCCCGTTTGGAAGAAATCGTCGTCAACATCTCCAACCGGGAATTACGGATGATTAAAATTTTAGGAGGAATCTTGGGAGGGACCATCGGGATTGTCCAGGGATTGCTGATTCTGTTGCTTGTATAATGGAAGAGGCGGGTGTAGATAGCTTTTATAATTAAAATGAGGTTTGGACTGTTATTTAATGGACAGGCATGTTATCCTCGAAAAGGTGTAACGTAAGGAAGAAACGGCAAAGATGGAATAAAAAGGAGGAAAATCATGGCTGAAAATTTACATGATAAGGCACAAGAGTTAGCGCAAGCATTAAGGGAAAGCGATGAGTTTCAGGCTTTGCAAGCTTTGCACGAAGAAGTGGAAGAAGATGATGTTGCAAGCCGAATGCTCTCGAATTTCCGCAAAGTTCAATTGGAGTTGCAGGATAAGCAAATGCAAGGAGAGCAACCCTCGGAAGAGGAAATTAGCCAAGCCCAAAAACAATTTGAAATGGTGCAGCAACATGAAGTCATTTCTAAGCTAATGGAAGAAGAACAGCGAATGAGCACAGTTATCGGTGACATGAATAAAATCATCACGGAACCGCTGGAATCGCTGTACGGGACACCCGAAGATGAGCAAAACCAGTAATAGTAAAAATTGAGAGCCATGTGCTCTCAATTTTTTTTATCAAAGGAAAGCTATCAGGAACACAACAACCACAAAGCTGTAAACGCCTCAGTAGTTCTAAAATCCCTTTTTCGGACATAGTGTTTTACTAAGGCAAGGAGTACGAACAGGAGGGATGACCTTGAACTATCGGCTACTGGCTCTGGCTGTTGATGGGGCCATTTTAAAAGACAACAGCCGGTTATCAAGAACAACGAAGGAAGCGATTGAATTTGTGCGGAATAAAGGAGTTTATGTAACCCTCGTTACTCATCGCTCCTATCAGCAAGCGAATAAAATCGCGAAGGCGTTGAGAATGGAACACGAAATGATCTGTTACGGAGGAGCTTTTATCGCCGGGCGGGCAGATAAACCGCTCTATGCTCAGCGAATGCCGGTGGAAATGGCAAGTGATATAGCTTTTGAGTTGGAACGTTTTGGATGCCAGATTGTTGTTGAACATGAAAATTTTGAGCTCACAAATCGACTGCACCAACCGCAAAATCTGCTCGGGAGAATGACGGTCAGCGTGAGTGAATCTTTATTTTATCCACAGACGGTTGTTGAACATATGAGCGAACACATTGATTTGCATCGCATATCACCGCTGCGAATAAAAGTTGATTTTGATGCCAATGAAGAAAAAGAAGCAGCGATTGATCATCTAGAAAGTAGTATCCCGGGATTAAGCATTATGGAACAAGAAGGGGATATGCCTTCCATTCATTTGAAGCTGAAGGAAGCAAACAAGTCAGCAACATTGCTTTATCTTGGCAGCGAACTTGGCATTCGTCCCGAGGAAATGGTCGCGGTGGCGGCAAAGACGGAAGATGAAGAAATGCTGGATGTTGTCGGTTTGGGTGTAGCCATGGGGCAATCATCCCTTCATCTGCGGAAAAGCGCGGATTGGGTGACGCGGTCAAATGATCAGGATGGGCTTGCTTATATGATCAAAGAAGTCTTTAGAAAACAAATGAATGTATCCCAAAACCCTTAAAAAGAAACGATTGCCCTCTCGAATTTGAACGAGAGGGCAATCTCATTGTATTTAACGATAAAATAATAACAATTCTCCGGAACGCACGAGACGATGCGTTGTTTTCATGTAAGATTCTTCCTGTAAACGCTCTCGGCCATGATCAATGGCTTCTTGGTCTGTATCGAACGTATAAGATTCATTGAGCAACAGTTCCCCGCTTTTATCAAAGACAGTCAATGCATAATCCATATCGTTTCCTCCCTCCGCTTCTTCCTTATTTTATCAAAGAGCTGTTCCTTTTGAAAGGCTTTTCATATATGGACGCATTACCTGCCCTTGTAGAAAGAGGCATGTATTGCTAGTATGGCAAAGAGGTGAGTACATGGTTTTGCGAATGGAGAACGTTACGAAAAGATTTGGAGCAAAAACAGCGGTCGATCATTTATCTTTACATATAGACTCCGGTGAAATGTTTGGAATGTTAGGGGCAAACGGCGCCGGAAAAACAACAACGTTTCGCATGATGATCGGTTTATTTGAACCTAATGACGGTGAAGTTTCCTGGAACGGCATTGCTCCTCAATCTCTAGAGGCGCGTACGATTGGTTATTTGCCGGAAGAAAGGGGTTTATACCCAAAACTGAAAGTGATGGAGCAGATGATCTATCTCGGCCGTTTGCGTGGCCTTTCCAAGCAAGAAGCTGTTGCTGAAGTGGATGCCTGGTTGGAGCGTTTTCACATTCCCCATTATCGGAAAGCCAAAGTGGAAAACCTTTCAAAAGGGAATCAACAAAAAATACAGTTCATTGCTGCTGTTTTGCATCGTCCACAGCTCTTGATTTTGGACGAGCCTTTTAGCGGTTTGGACCCCATTAACGTTGATCTGTTGAAAAAAGCGGTGGTAAATCTCAAAAATGACGGGACAACCATCGTTTTCTCCAGTCACGATATGAAGCATGTGGAATCCCTTTGTGAAAATCTTTGTATCATGAATGAAGGAAAACCGGTGGTCCATGGAAAATTAAGTGACATCAAACGTACATACGAAAAACGCAAACTTCATATTCGCGCGGATTTTTCGCTCTCCTTTTTGGAGAACTTCGACGGTGTGCTGCAAATGACCAATGGCGCCGAGGAGACAACGCTTGAGCTTCGTGATGAAACGGTAGCCGAAGCGATCTTTGGCCAGCTCCGGGATCTTGGATATGTGCGACATTTTTCCGTGGAAGAGCCAACGCTGCATGATATTTTCATCGAGAAAGTGGGCCAACCATATGCGTAAAATGCTAATCGTGCTAGCCCATACATATTGGACAAAAATTAAATCGAAAACGTTTCTGTTTACGACATTAATGATGGCAGTGTTTATGCTCGTGTTTTTGAATTTGAATAATATCATTCAGTTTTTTGACGGGGATGCATCAGAGCAAGCATACGATGTTCTGATTATGGATGAAAGCGGCGGCCTGTATGAACCGTTGGCAGAAGAAATAGAGAGCGGAAGCGGCCAAATCACGGCAAATGAAGCCTCGCCAGAGGAGGAAGAAGATGCTGAAAACGCTGTGATGGAAGGCCACTATGATGCTTATTTGCAAGTGGACGGACAAGCGGATGACATTGAGGGGCACTTTTACGCGCCAACGATCAATGAAACGTTTCTTCCTTCGCAACTGCAATCTGCCCTCCAGAATGTAAGGGAAGGGCAAATTGCGGATGTTTTGCAAATTGAAGAAGAAGAACTGGAAGCGCTGAATGAACCGGTGCCGTTTGGACAAACAGCGTTGGATGAAACCGCGCGCTCGGAGGCGGAACTCAATCAGGCGCGTTTGCTTGTGAATATATTGCTGTTTCTCATCTATTTTTCCGTTCTTTTTCTCGGAAATATGATCGCTTCGGAAGTTGCCACTGAAAAATCATCAAGAGTGATGGAGCTCTTAATCTCGAGTGCTTCCCCCGTTCAGCAAATGTTTGGGAAAATCATCGGCGTCGGTTTGATCGGACTAACGCAGTATACACTGATTTTTATGGTTGCGGTCCTATCGTTTGCCCAATTTGTCGGGATAGACCCGCCCACGGACCCAGGCGGAATGATGGAGCAACAAGAGATGTTTGCGGTGGACGGTCCGGTTTTTTCATTAGAGCTTTTTCTGTTTGCGTTTTTGTTTTTTATCCTCGGATATTTATTGTACGCGACGCTTGCAGCCATGCTAGGTTCCATCGTCACCCGCATCGAGGACGTGGGGCAGGCGGTAGGACCGATGAATATGCTCGTCATATTGGCACTTATGATTTCCGTTTTTAGCATGGGGAACCCAAGTGCAACGATTGTAACCGTCACCTCCTATATCCCGTTTTTTACGCCAATGATCATGTTTTTGCGCGTCGGAATGGGAGAAGCCGCAATCTGGGAGGTGCTCCTCTCGGCAGGTATCATGGTTGTTACGATCGCGTTGTTAACGATTATCGCTGCGAAAGTATACCGCGGCGGTGTGCTGCTGTATAACCAGACGCGTATGTGGAAGAGCTTGAAACAGGCGTTATTGCTTTCAAAAAAAACACCTTGATATAAACGGGATGAAGCGATTATGAATTGGATAAGATGGAAAGAAAAGAAATATCAAGAAGCAAAAAATATGTGATACAATGCAAGCAGCGAATGACTTGTAAAAGGGGGTGGCCGGAAAAATGATGCTTGAATTTGTGACGGATATGAACTGGATTTACGTGATGGTGATGCTCTCCAGTCTCGCGGTCATTGGATTTCACAGCCATCTTCGTTATGTATCCCCGATGCAGTTGATGACAAGGCAGTGGCAGCACGGGCAGAAAAAACACGTGAATATTTTTCTGTCTCAAGCGCCCGTCCCGGTTGCCCCACGTGTATTACAAAAAATCCCTGCGTTCAGCGATCGAAGCCATGATGATGACGAAGAAGACTCCAATCCTCCTTTATATTACGTTTGACCATTCAAATATAAGGAGGACCTTTGTTGAAAAAAAAGCATATCGTAGGATTGTTCGTCATCTTAATGATCGGTGCCTTGCTTGCCGGTTGCGGGATGGATCGTGCCCCCATTACTTCTGAAAGCGAGGGTATCTGGGATCATTTTTTTGTGTTTCCGTTGTCTTGGTTAATCATACAAACCGCTGAAATGTTTCAAGGGAGTTATGGACTGGCGATTATGGCAATGACTGTCGCCATTAGACTTTTGTTACTCCCGTTATTTTTAAAGCAGCATAAAAGCAGTAGAGCGATGCAAAAACTCCGCCCCGAGATTGAGCAGTTAAGAACGCAATATGATATGAAAAACCCTGATGAGCAGAAAAAAATGCAGCAAGAAATGATCAGTCTTTACCAAAGGAGCGGGATAAACCCAGTTGCGGGCTGCTTGCCGATGTTCATTCAAATGCCGATATTAATGGCTTTTTATTTTGCGATTGTCCGTACGGAAGAAATCGCGACGCACAGTTTTTTATGGATGGATCTCGGTAACCCTGACCCGTACATGATCATGCCTTTGCTTGCCGGTTTCGGCATGTTTTTGCAAATGCAATTAAGCACTCGCGGCATGCCTTCGGAAGTGGCCGGACAAATGAAGATGATGCTATATATCATGCCGGTCATGATCGTCGGTGCAGGGTTTGCGCTGCCTTCAGCGTTGTCGCTTTATTGGTTCACGGGAAGCATTTTCATGATTGTGCAGACATGGATGATCAATCGAAACGAACGCAAAGCAGAGCGGGCAGAACAACCCGTCAGCGAGGTTGATTAGAAAAAAGGCCCCCTAGCCCGGGGTCTTTTTTCTTTTCACCGTCCAATCTCTAACCTCTCACATCTCACCTCCAAACTGAATACGTTATGTTGTAAAGGAGGTAGGCGATTATCATGCAACGTAACGAGCAGATGTATCAACATTGTCTTCAACATATGGGAAGACACGTGAAGGCGGATATGGCGGATCAACAAACATTTTACGGTTTTGTGGAAAACGTCGACGTGGAGAACGTATACTTGATCGTATTGGAAAGTGACAATGGATATGACGATTATTACGGAGGCCATGGCCATCATCATGATCAACGCGTATTCGGCGGCTTTGGATATGGTTATCCCGGTTACGGCTATGGTTATGGGAGACCAAGATTTCGTTGGAATAGATTGGCATTGCCCTTGGCGGCTCTGACGGCTATCTCCCTCTTGTATTAAGGGGCGAACCTGTTATCCCGCGACACCTTTCCCTGTCCTCGCGGATGGGGAATTTTTTAATCGCATGTTATTTTCGGGCAGAGATTGGCGTCTTGGACAAGTCATGAGTTGGCATGAAAGAAAATGATTGATAGTATAAAGTGAAACTACCTCTATACGCTCACGTTTGACTTGCAATGAATAAAAGTAAAGAAATGAGTGATGATTGATGAGTTATACGATTTATCTTGTTGAAGATGAAGAGAACTTGTCAGAGGCGCTGCAAGCGTATATGGAAAAAGAAGGATGGACGGTAAAACTGTTTCAAGACGGTGACAAGGCGCAGGAAGCAGTAGAGGAAAGGCCCCATTTATGGGTGCTTGACATTATGCTGCCGGGGACAGACGGGTATCAAATTCTAAAAACAATACGCGAAGTCCAAGGGGATATTCCCGTTATTTTTATTTCTGCCAGGGACCAGGATTTGGATCGGGTGCTTGGACTGGAGATGGGGAGCGATGATTACATATCCAAGCCGTTTTTGCCGCAAGAACTGATTATTCGTGTCAAAAAATTGTTGACCCGTGTGTATGGTTCCGAATCCGAAGAAAACAAGAAAGTTGATTTAAACGATTATACGATCGATCCGGAGGCCCGGACGGTCATTGATGAGCAAAATGAGAGGCAAATCGTGGATTTGACGACAAAAGAAATGGACCTCATTTTGTTATTGACAGTTCAAGTGGGAAAAGCCCTTTCCCGTGAAGATATTATCGAGGAAGTGTGGGGAGAAAATTACTATGGTTCGGAACGTGCCGTTGACGATGTTGTGCGGAGGGTGCGTAAAAAAATGCCTCGCATCCATCTTGAAACATTATATGGGTATGGGTATAGGATTCTATCGTCATGATGCGAATGAATCTTACTCGGAGAATATGGTTATCTTTTCTTTCTTTGCTTGTGCTGGTCGGCTTGTCGATGATCATTATTTATCCGATATCGATTCAAGGGACGCTTACGGAGGAAACCTACCGCATCATTGAGCAACAGCAAAGGCAGCTAGTCAATCCGTTCAGTGAGCAATTTTCGCCTCCGGACCCGGATGACGCGCTCATTGACCCATCTTCACGGGCGGTCGGCCATATCTTTTATGCTGATCAAGTGGCCGGTCCGAGTGTCGGGGAAGATTTACCGGAAGAATTGGAAGAAGCCTATCAGGAAATGTTTGCGCAAGCTTTTGAGCAAGAGTCGGAAACCGGACGCTATGAATTTACCTTCCAGGATTCCACGGTGTTCTACGTTGTGACGCGCATCGATGCAAGCGAAGATGAGGAGGTGGACGAGGCCTATTATATTTCCTTTATGTGGGATGCTTATCGTGATTCAATGGTCAATCAGCTTTGGGAAAACCTTGTCTACTTAATGTTGATCACTTCAGCTTTAAGTTTGCTTCCGGTCCTTTGGCTCACCCGCTATCTCCGAAAGCCTTTGCGCTTGCTCGGGAATCATTTTGAACAAATCGCGAAGCGAAACTGGAAAGAGCCCTTTCATTGGGAAGGCGATGAGGACTTCCAAAAACTTTCGGATCAGTTTGAGCTCATGCGCCAGAATCTGATTCGATACGACAGCGCCCAAAAAACGTTTATGCAGCATGCTTCCCATGAATTGAAGACACCGATAACGGTCGTGAAGACTTATGCACAATCAGTGAAAGATGGCGTACTTCCGAAAAATAGCGTGGAAGAATCAATGGATGTGATTCTCCAGGAATCGGACCGCATGGATAAACGCGTGAAAGACATGCTTTATTTTACAAAGTTGGGGAACTTAAAAAAAGAAACCATTAACCTTGAAGAATTATCGTTTGGGGCATTGGCGTATGAATTAGAAGAACGTTATCGGTTGCAAAGGGCTGACCTTAATTTCATCGTGGAAGGGGCGGCTACTCGCTTTCAAGGAGACCCTGAACACATCCAAATACTCTTGGAAAACCTCATTGAAAATGCATTGCGTTATGCAAAAAGCACGATTTGGATTCGTGCTGAGCAAACGGACCATGATGTGACGTTGATCGTTGAAAATGACGGGAAAGCTGTCAGTGAAGAAGATATGCAAACGATGTTTGAACCATTTCGAAAAGGTAATAAAGGTCAATTCGGGCTCGGGCTTGCCATTGTCAAGCAAATTACCGAGTTGCATCGGGGACGCCATGGCATCTTAAACGAAAATGGGCGAGTGTCTTTTCAAATGACCTTGCCGCGCCAACCATAACTAGGGGGGAGAAGGGCAAACAGAAATAGAACGGTTTGCCTGCTACAATGATGGAAAAAGGAATTTATTACGCGAAACCCGGCGATAAAATTGACCGCCATTTGCTCATTCGTCAAGCGACGCGCGGGATAGCCAGTAACGGAAAGCCGTTTTTAACGTTGCGATTATCGGATGACAGCGGTGATATTGAAGCGAAATTATGGGGAGTGAAACCGGAAGACGAGCGCACATATACCGGAAAAACGATTGTGTATATCCAAGGAGAGGCCTTTGATTATCGTGGACGTTTGCAGTTGAAAATTACCCGGATACGGCCTGTAAACGATCAGGATAACATAAAAATGGAGGACCTCGTTCCGACGGCCCCTATGGAAAAACTGGATATGCTCGAACACGTCAATCAATTTGTTTTTGATATCGGGAATGCAAAAATTCAACGAATGACACGTTTTCTCCTTAAGAAGTACCAACATGCATTTTTGGAATCACCGGCAGCAACGAGAAACCACCATGAGTTTATGTCCGGTCTTGCCTATCACGTTGTATGCATGCTTCAGCTTGCACAATCGGTTGTCCAATTGTATCCAAGCTTAAACAAAGATTTGCTTTATGCCGGAATCATTTTACACGATCTCGGCAAGGTCCGGGAATTATCCGGTCCAATTGACACGGAATATACCCCTGAGGGCAAATTGATCGGGCATATCTCTATTATGGCTGCAGAAATCCGGCAAACAGCCTCTGAGTTAAAAATTGAAGGGGAGGAGCCGATGTTGCTTGAACATCTCATTCTAAGCCACCACGGGAAAGGAGAATGGGGAAGCCCGAAGCCTCCGCTTGTACAAGAGGCAGAGATCCTGCACTATATCGATAATCTTGATGCAAAAATGAATATGATGGATCGGGCACTGGGAAAGACCGAAGCGGGCCACTTCACGGAGCGAATTCCCGCTTTGGAAAACCGGACCTTTTACAAACCGAAAAATATTTAAAGGAGCATACAAGCCCTTTTGCCTTCATAAAGTAGAATATGAGGAATCGCAGAAGGGGTGGTTGATTTGCAAGAACGGTCCAAACGCATGCTCTTGACGCTTGTCATTATTTTTCTCGGACTCGCGGTGTTGCAAAGGTTTACAGCGGATGCGGCGATAACGACGGTGCCATGGTGGGTAACGGTAGTGATTTTGGCAGCAATCGTTTCCGGATATATGTGGCTTCGGACAAGTATTGAAGATAAAAAGGCAGAAGCGGAATGGATTGAACAGGAAGGGCGTGTGTACATTCGCAGAATGGAACATGAACGCCAGCAACGGGCACGTGCTGCGGATCAAGAACAATAAAAAGCACCTCCAACAAGTGGGAGGTGCTTCCCTTATTGCATGGGCATTGCCCCGGGTTCTTGCAGCCAATCTTCATATTCGTTGTCCGTGATTTCAATGTCGGCCTCTTCCATAAGTTCTTGGAGGACTTCTTCCGGCATTTTAGACTGTTCTTGTGTCAGTCTTGATTCAATTTCTTCTTCAAGCTCTTCATATGTTTCATTGCGGTCAAGCACTTCGATGATGTGATGCCCCATCTGTGATTCCACGGGTTCACTAACTTCGCCTTCATCCAATTCAAATGCAGCATCTGCGAAATTCTCATCCATTTGGTGCCCTTCTTGTGGGAACGTTCCTACATTCCCGCCTTCCGGTACACTAGCCGAATCCTCGGAGTATTCCTCGACGGCATCCTCAAAGCTCATCCCGTCTTCAAGTTCGTCTAAAACTTCTTCAGCCGTTTCTTCATCTTCAACGAGAATGTGCCGGACTTCTACTTCGGTGAGTGCTTCTTCGTTTTCTTCATAGTATTCTTCTTTATCTTCCTCTGAAATGTCCACTTCCGCGGTGGATAATTCTTGGATCACTACTTGGGGGAGCAAGAAGTCTTCTTTCAGTTCATCGATGGAATCAACCGGAATCTGCATTTGCATTTGCAACATCTCCAGCAGTTGTTCGTCATCTTCGACGCCCATCTGTTCACGCATGTCTTCGAGTTCATCTTCCACTTCTTCTTCCCCGATATCAAGTTCTTCCGCCTGCTGCCTTAAGATGGTGTCTTGGATCATCTGATTAAACAGCTGTTGGCCATATTCATTTTTTAATTCATTCGTCAGTTCTTCTTCCGTCAATGATGTTCCGTCGACATTGGCGATTTCTTCGCCGGATTCATTATCCGCATCCCCATCATCGTTGCATGCGGTTAGTGCAATCGCTCCTGTTATGCATGCTACCAAGGCAATTTTTGTTTTTTTCAAATTCGTACACTCCCTGTTTGTCTAACACGTACTTTGCAATACTGGAAACTTTTTGTATAAAGAATAATTTTACTATACCACAAAAGATCGTGGAGAAAAAATGATTTTGTAGGTGGAACGCCCAATCGACTCGGCTTCCTCCTACATAAGATAACTCAGGAATGGGAGGAGGTGGCATCATGTCAGCTGGTTATGGAAATAGCGGTGGCTTCGCGCTCATCGTTGTCCTGTTTATCTTGCTAATTATCGTAGGTGCCTCTTGGTGCTAAATTTTAATGAAGGAGGAAACCATCATGGGTTATGGCGGAGGTTTCGCGCTTCTCGTTGTTCTGTTCATCTTGCTAATTATCATTGGAGCTTCCTGGGGAGGCTACGGTGCTTGGTAAGCACGCAAAATGAATAGCTCCGCAGTTTTAATGGGTTGGTGCCTTGGGCGCCAACCCGTTGGTATTTAAATGATTAAGAGCCTTACATATGTAGAAACGAGAAGAATCATAATGAGCACATTTATGGTTGTAAACACGTTAGGGATTTTTTCTTCTGTCATTTCCTTTTGTACGACGAGAGAATTCGTCATGGTGTTAATGACCACTAAATATAAAGCTGCAAAAAATATAAATAAGAAAATCTCCATGCCGGAACCTCCAATTACCTCCAAGATACATCACTTGAATTTACTTTAACAAACATTGGGGAAAAATGATAGCGAAAGCTCATGAAGCCGTAACCATCGTGTGATATGATGGGAGCAGCTCGATTTGCAAAGGATGAATAAAATGAACTGGAAGTGGGCTTTTTTTATTCTCGCAGGTATCAACATCGCCATTATTGCAAGTTTCTGGTTGCTTCTTTCACCGATTGGCTCTGAGTCAGCGCCGGAGGAATTGCTGGAAGGAGAAGCACCTGCCCAAGAAGAAGAAGTGTTCTTTACGGCCGAAACTTCGGTGGATCAAATTCGTTCATTTATGCGTTCGCAAACCGATGATGCCATTGA
The DNA here is from genome assembly GCF_006740705.1 of Salicibibacter halophilus. Lineage (GTDB taxonomy): Bacteria > Bacillota > Bacilli > Bacillales > Marinococcaceae > Salicibibacter > Salicibibacter halophilus. Next base: position 3,617,419 of record NZ_CP035485.1, read on the forward strand.
TATCCATATGGAAGACGACGAAATCGTATTCACTGGCAATTATACGTTTTTTGGAATGGACGTTGATCTTAATCTTTATTTACTTCCAACGGTATCGGAAAGTGGGAACTTGCGTCTCGAAGAAAATGGAATGGCCATCGGCTCTCTCAATTTGCCGTCTGCAGCAGTGCTGAGAGTCGTCGAGGAACAGGGCGACCTCCCTGAATTTGTTCACGTTTATCCTCAAGAAGGGGTGATCGATGTGCATGTGAACGACATTGATATCGGGGACGACCTCTATTTGCGTATCGGCGCTTCCGGGCTGGAAAATGGCGATATCCCTCTTGAAGGTGTGTACGGCGATGCATAAAAGATCACTACACGTTTTTGGATACGTGTAGTGACGAGAGGCGTTACGCTCTATTTACCGATGTTTTTTTTGAAAAGAAACCATGAAATCACGAAGGGCTTCGCAAGATTCAAGGGAGACGGCATTGTAGATCGAAGCGCGGCATCCACCTACGGACCGGTGTCCGTTTAAACCGCTGAATTCCCTCTCTTTAGCATCCTCAAGAAACTGTTCCGTCAACTCCTCCGATGGCAGCGTAAAGGTGACATTCATATTGGAACGGCTGGACGGGTGCGCATGCCCCCTGTAAAATCCATCGCTTTCATCAATGGCGTCATACAAGCGTCCGGCTTTCTCCCGGTTGCGGGCTTCCATCGCTTGTAATCCACCGTTTGCTTCGATCCACCGCAATGTATTTCTCATCATGTATACGGCAAAAGTTGGCGGTGTGTTATATAGGGAAGCTTTTTCTGCATGGGTATGATAGCGCATGATTGCAGGAACTTCCCGCGCGATGGTTTTCGTCTTTTCGAGCAATGTTTTCGAAATGATCACGAGCGTGACCCCGGAAGGGCCGATATTTTTTTGTGCTCCCGCGTAAATGAGATCAAAATTTTCAACGGGAAGGGGGCGGCTGAAAAGATCGCTTGACATGTCAGCGACAACGGGTGCTTCCCATTCGGATAGCCTTGAAAAATCTTGCCACGCTGTTCCATAGATCGTGTTGTTTGACGTCAAGTGAATATAGGCATCATCAACAGTGGTGTCGATCGTTTCGAAATCGGGTATTCGTTTATAATGGTCTTCTTTTCCGCTTGCGCCGCTATAAGTTTCCCCCAAATGATCTGCCTCTTTTTTTGCCTTTTCCGACCAAGACCCTGTTAATATGTAATTGGCCTTTCTGCTCGGGGACAGCAAATTATAGGGAAGCATGGCAAATTGAAGGCTGGCGCCTCCCTGCAATAGCAAAACATCATAGGCATCGCTGATTCCGAGTAGGCGTTTGACCGTTTCGATGGTTTCGTAATGTACGGATTCGTAGCTTTCTCCGCGATGGCTGTGCTCCATAATCGACATGCCGGTTCCGTTGAAATTTTCAAGTTCGGAAGCTGCTTGCCGGAGAACTTCCGGCGGTAGAGCGGCCGGGCCGGCGTTAAAGTTGTGAATTCTTTCGTTTGTCATTCCTGAACCTCCCGTAATGCTTACTCCATGTTTGCTTGGACGGTTTGCGCGTAGGATTTTAAATCTTCATCCGAGTAGTTTTCACTGTTATCGGCCCAATTGTAAAGGACTTCTTGGCCGTAACGGGGGATGAAATGCAAATGATAGTGAAAGACGGATTGATCCGCTTGTTGGCCGTTGTTATTCGCGATATTTAAGCCTTTAAAATCGAACGTTTTCTTTAACGCGCGGGCAATTTTCGGTACTTTTGTGAACAACTTCGAGGCCGTTTCTTCTTGTAATTGAAAAATATCAGCTTGATGGTCTTTTGGGATCAACAACGTGTGGCCTTCCGTTACTTGACTTAGATCTAAAAAAGCAACGACGTCATTGTCTTCATAAATTTTGTTCGATGGAATTTCCCCCGAGACAATTTTACAAAAGATGCAATCGGATTGTGCAGACATGGAAACGTCCTCCTTCTAGAAATGGAATTACTATCTATGGTACCAAACGAACCCGCCGTTGCCCACTCCGTTTTTTAATCTCTGTCCGGTTCCCATAATAGACATTTCCAATTTGGGGGACAAAAGGTACAATAGAAGATAGATGAAGACGTTGGAAGGGGGACCGTAAATGGCAGCATTACTCAATATTGAAGAATTGACAGGGGGCTACAGCCCGAGAAAACCGGTAATTGAAGAGGTTTCCTTTCAAGTGAAAGCCGGAGAAATCGTTGCTTTAATTGGCCTGAACGGGGCAGGAAAAAGCACGACGATCAAGCACATTTTAGGGTTGTTGGAGCCTCTGGGCGGTCGTATTGAAATTCGGGGGCAAACGAAAGATGATGATATAGACAGATATAGAAAAACGATGGGCTATATCCCGGAAACACCGATTCTTTATGAAGAATTAACGCTTTGGGAACACCTTCGCTTAACTGCAATGGCTTATGGAGTCGAGGACGGCACGTGGCAAAAACGCGCCGAGATGCTAATTGAAACGTTTCGCATGAAAAAAATGACCCATTGGTTTCCTAGTCATTTTTCCAAAGGAATGCGGCAAAAGGTGATGGTTATGTGTGCGTTTCTCGTTGAACCGAAGCTGTATGTCGTCGATGAACCATTTGTGGGCTTGGATCCGGTAGGGATTCAGTCTTTGCTGGAACAAATGATGATGATGAAGGAAAACGGGGCCGGGATTTTAATGAGCACCCATATCCTTACAACAGCTGAGAAACATTGCGATCGGTTTATTTTGCTGCATGATGGCAGTGTCTATATGCAAGGAACGATGGAAGAACTGAGGGAGCAAGCCGGGATGCCGGAAGCGGATTTGGACAGCCTCTACATTGAAATGACTAAGGAACCGACCGTATGAACCCGGTAGATCTTTGGCGTGAACGTGCACTTGGGTTTTGGAACGTAGCTTTTCGTTACATACGTTTAATGGCAAATAGCGGATTGATGGTCGCGATCTACGGAACGCTGTTGATCATTGGCCTGTATTATCAATCCTTCCTGGATTGGCTTCCCGCCGAGTTTCCGGTCTTGCAAATCTTAACGGTACTGTTTGCTTTTTTGCTTACACGCAGTCCGGTTCGTACCTTCTTAAAAGAAGGCGATCTTGTTTTTCTGCTTCCGTTCGAGGCCCACTTGGGTCCTTATATGCGCAAGTCGTTGCTGTATAGCTGGATGTTGCAAAGCACGGTTATCTTTTTCCTTTTATTTTTAATGGCACCTCTTTATATAGAGCGGTTGCCGGGCGATACCATGGCTGTGGCTATTATAATGGGCGCGCTGATTTTGGCGAAATTGTGGAACGTTTTAGCCGAATGGGGAGAACTCCGTCAACAGTTTTCCGTCTCCCATTGGCGGCATCGGTGGCTTCGTTTCGCCGTTAATCTCGTATTGGTTTTTTTTCTGCTGCAAACCGATTGGGCTTTTGCGATCGCTACCGCGGTCATTATGATGGTTGTTTATGCCATGTATTATCGGCAAATGTATGCGAATCATTTTCTTAAATGGGAAACATTGCTTCAGCAAGAACACCGGAGTTTGAATGCTTTTTATCGGTTTGCAAATGCCTTTACCGATGTGCGTCATGTAAAATCACCGGTGCACAGGCGCCGTTGGCTCTCCAATCAATTTGATCGAATGAGGCATCGAAAGGCAAATACGTATATATATTTATATGGGAAAACATTTGCCCGCTCCGGGGATTATTTCGGTATTTTTATTCGATTGTCCCTTGTGGGCGGGCTTCTGATTTTTGCTTCCCCGGAAGCGTGGGATTGGTTAGTCGTTGTGATCGTTGGCTTATTCATTTATATGACGGGAGCGCAGTTGGCCCCCTTTATTCGCACCATGACATTTTATTGTGGCCGTCCATCTATCCCGTGCCCAACCTCACTCGCAGACGTGCGCTTAAATCTCTCCTTCGGGGTCTCTTGCTCGTACAAACCCTGTGGTTCACGGTCATTGCAGCATTAACACCGCTCTCGATCCTCATCGCGGTGCTCACGTTGCTGGCAGGGCTGGCGGTCAGCTTCTATTTCACGGAGTTTAGGCTGGGTAAGGAAATCGAAGAAAACGTTTAAAGGAGGGAGAACTATTTTGGATGCTTATGAAATTGCGGCACAAGTGGAAATGAACGAATGGCGAAGAAAAATGGCCAAAAATCCGTCGTTAACAAAGACATGGACGAAAGGGTTTCAAAATAAAATCAATCAACGAATCCCGGATCGTGTGCATAAAACAATGGCCTCTGCAGTGCGGGGCATGATTGAGTCCACCCTTACCGGTTCTGACTATGTAACAGCGACGGAACCGCTTAAAGAGGGGACGCTAAAAGATCGGGAAGAACAATTGGAAGAAACCATTCAGAAGTATAAGCGAACAGCAAGTATTGAAGGAGCGGGCACAGGTTTTGGGGGCATCTTTATGGGCATGGCGGACTTCCCGCTCCTTTTGGGGATTAAAATGCGTTTTTTATTCACGGCTGCCCATCTCTACGGGTTTGATCCCGTGAAAATGGAGGAACGCCTCTTCTTGTTGCAAGTCTTCCAAATGGCGTTTTCAGGCAATAAAAACAAACAAGAGACACTCGCGCGCATCGACGATTGGGAAAGCTTTACGAATGAATTTCCCGGAGAGTTAACCGCTGATGAAGCAATGGATTGGGTCTCGTTTCAATTGGAGTATCGAGATTTTATCGATGTTCCGAAAACATTGCAACTGATTCCCGGCTTTGGGGCCATCGTCGGAGCAACGGTTAATTATCATTTTCTTGATCTGCTTGGAGAAGCAGCAAAAAACTGTTATCGGATACGCTGGTTTCATGAAGATAAAAATAACCCGGCCGGAGAGTAAATACCGGCCGGGTTGTTTTTATTCGTGCTAGCAGAAAGGATGGAGTTGTTCGTATTCTAATTATACGCAAGCACAGCTTTACCGAGCGTTTTGGCAGCAATGAGCATGGCCCGTTCGTCGAAGTCAAATTTGGGGTGATGGTGGGGATAATTTTCTTCACGATCCGGAAAAGCAGCTCCCGTAAAGAAAAACGTTCCTTTCCTTTCTTTAAGATACGCGCTGAAGTCTTCCGCTGCCATAATTGGCTCTCGTGTATCCACGCGCTCTACACCCGGAACGGTTTCTGCTATGGAAGCAAGGTAGTTGTTTGTCACTTCATCGTTAATGACAGGTGCGTACCCACGTTCGTATTTGAAATCCGCTGTTGCTCCCATTGTTTTAGCCGTGCCGGTGACGATGTCGTCAAGTTCTTGTTCCATTTGGGTCCGCACGTCTTCCTTGAATGTTCGTACCGTTCCCACAAGGGATGCAGTACCGGCAATCACGTTATAAGGATTATCGGCAACAAAGCTCCCGATGGAAACGACTGCGGACTCAAGTGGATTGACACGTCTGGAAACCAACGTTTGAATAGTGTTCACCATTTGTGATCCAATGACAATCGCGTCTCTGCCCGTGTGGGGAGCAGCCCCATGGCCGCTCATGCCCTCGATATTGACGTAAAATTGGTCGGTGGCAGCCATAAATGGGCCATTTCGTTGCTGGATCGTCCATAGAGGATCAACGGACCAAAGGTGAGTGCCGAAAACGACATCGACGCCTTCGAGACATCCATCTGCAATCATTGGTTCGGCCCCCCCGGGAGCGTGCTCTTCGGCATGTTGATGAAGGAAAACTATCGTGCCTTTCAGGTTTTCCGCTTGTTCTGCCAAAGCTTTCGCCAGTACGAGAAGGATGGCGGTATGTCCATCATGCCCACATCCGTGCATCGCCCCATCTATTTTGGATTTATAGGGAACGTTTTTTTGGTCCTGAATGGGAAGCGCGTCGAAATCTGCGCGCAAAGCGATGGTGGGCCCCGGTTTTCCGCCTTTCAGGGTCGCGACAACACCGCGGCCGCCAACCCCTGTTTTCACAGGGATCCCCAACGCTTCGTGATAACGTGCAATATAATTCGGTGTTTCTATTTCCTCAAAGGAAACCTCAGGGTATTGGTGCAAATGTCTTCGTATATCTACCATTTCCTGATAATAATCCGTTAACGTTTGATACAGTTGCTCCTCCATTTTGTCGTCACTCTCCCATCATACGTAACTCCGTATTGCTATTGTAGCATATCATAGCCAACCTGGAGAGATTCTCGCGAGGTAGCTGGAAATAACTTGAAAGTATCCGGAAAACATTAAAATGCCGAATAAGATCATAACCACTCCACCGATTTGCTGAACTTTCGGCAAAAAGCGGTTGAGACCGCTTAGTTTATTTAGCGAGCGTGCATAAATCAGGGATACGGCCAAGAATGGAACGCCAAGTCCCATTGAATAAACGAAGAGCATTCCCGTACCGGCAAGCATGGAACCTTCCGTGCTGGCAATCGCCAAAATGGAACCGAGAACAATTCCAATGCAAGGGGTCCATCCTGCGGCGAAAACGAGCCCAAAGGCGACGGAACCAAGAAAGCTCTTAGCTTTTTTCGGCGATTTATTGCCGATGCGTTTTTCGGTCATAAGGGAACGAAGGGAGATAATCCCGGACATTTGCAAGCCGAATAGGACAATGATAATTCCGCCGATTTGTTCAAGTGCGCCGCTGTACATTCGGAACCATTCTCCGATAAGCGTGGCCGAAGCTCCCATCAATAAAAAAATGGCAGTAAAGCCCGCGATAAAACCTAGGCTTCTCGATAATATAATCTGTCGGTCTGCATTAACAGCACCGTTTTTAATGTCTGTACCGGTTAGTTGTGCTAAAAAAGCCGGGACGAGCGGGAAAATGCACGGAGAGAAAAACGAAACCATTCCGGCAAGCAGCGCAAGCCCGAGCGAAATATCATCCATAATGAAACCTCCAAAAGCCCTATGTATATAAAAAGCTTATGACGCAGGAAAACTGTCTTAGTATTCTTATATCCATGATATCAATTGTTTGTCCAAAAGATGCAGGTGAATGCGCATTGTAGTAAAATTGTCAAAAGGGGAAAATACAGTTGATTGATTTCGTCCATTTTACAATGGATGCTGAAGAAAATAAAAGTTTAGGATTTGGAAGGGGAGAAAACACATGGAACGAAGCCGCATTTCCATGTTGTTCATGCTCGTATTGGCGAGTGGCCTTATTTTTAATTTTTTTATGTCGGGAATCAGCATGTTTGGTTTTATTTTGCCTTTGCTGTTTGCGCTAATTGCTTTGTTTTGTGCGTTGAATACGCATAAAAGCGGCAGCTATTTTTTCATGGCGTTATCCGCGGGGCTTATGGCAGGGTATTGGACAAATATTGGCACTTGGATATTCCTCGTAACCATACCGGTGTTATTTTTGATCATAGCGATGTTGAAAAAAACCGGGAAAGAGATAGATGTGGATAAAGATTTAAGGGGAAGCCAAGCGCCAAAACCAGAACCGCAGCAAGCCCAGCTGATCGTGCCGAAAAGCAAATGGGTGGTGCTCGGGGATTATAAACTGAAGAAACAGGCGTTCTCGATGCAAGATGAACTAGAATTGAACGTCGTTCTCGGGAGCGCATCCATCGATATGACTCGTGCAATGATCGAAACGGAATCCATGGATATTGCCGTGATGGACGTTCTTGGCGAAACGAAAATAAAATTGCCGGAGGAATGGTCGGCAACCGTTGAAATCGTTTCGGCGCTGGGCAGCGTAAGAGTGCTTGGCCATAAGGAAGAAGGGGCTTTTGATCGCACAACCCTTCAATACGGCGAACCGGAGCATTCATTTGGCCACTTGAACGTAAAAGTGACAACGATTCTGGGCGATGTGAAGATTTCGCAGAAAAAACAGAAATAGACGACTTTTACCGAGGAATTTCCACGGATTTTTAACATATTTCCATCAGCTTACATGTTTTCCATGCAACTTCTGTATTATAATGGGGAAGAGTCGAATATTTGGAGGAAATGGCCAATAACCCACGACTAAAGTCGCGGGCTTGCAAAAGCCCTTATTGACTAGCCTAAGTCTTTAATGACTACGTTGTTTGTGTCACGACACCCTGGGGTGCCTGCTCTAGCTCCTTGCCCTGTCGTGTGGGATTAAAAGTTCTGATGGGTAGGAACGGTGTTGCACATGTAAAAAGCACTTACAACATTGGCGAAGAGCACCTAACTCTAAAAGGAGGACGTAACATTGAATGTCTACGTCGTTAATCAAAGAGAAGAACCGTTAATGCCGACAAGACCACAGAAGGCACGAAAATTGCTAAAACAAGAGAAGGCAAAAGTGTATAAGCGTACACCTTTTACGATTCAATTGCAATACCCCACAGGTGAGAACAAACAGGACATCTCCCTGGGGGTGGATGCAGGAACTAAAAGCATTGGTTTGTCTGCAACAACGGACAAAGAGGTTTTGCTTGAAAGCGAAGTGAAACTAAGAACAGATATTCAAGATATACTGTCCACCCGAAGATCAGCACGGAGGGCGAGACGATCTCGTAAAACCCGTTATCGTCAGCCACGTTTTCGCAACCGCAAGAAAGAGAAAGGTTGGCTCGCTCCAAGCATCCAAAATAAAGTAGATATGCACGTAAAAGTGATCAATCTCCTTCATGAGATTCTTCCCATAAAAAATGTAGTGATAGAGGCCGCTCAATTTGATACACAGAAAATCAAAAACCCTTCGATCACGGGGGATCTATACCAAAAAGGGGATCAACTTGGCTTTTGGAATGTCCGGGAATATGTACTCTTCCGTGATAATCATACATGCCAACATTGCAAAGGGAAATCAAAAGATGTGATTTTAAACGTCCATCATATTGAATCCAGAAATACAGGCGGTAACAGTCCCGCTAACCTCATATGCTTATGCGAAACGTGCCATAAGCTGATTCATCAAGAAGGAAAAGAACATCTATTCAAAAGGCAAACGTCATCGTTGAAGGATGCTTCTCAAATGACCGTGATGCGTTGGTGTATCTACAACCATGTGAAACGCACTTACCCTCATGTGAAGCTAACATATGGGTTTGTGACCAAGCACACACGCATCCACCACGGTTTAGAGAAAACGCACCTCATGGATGCTCGTTGTATCAGTGGGAACCCTTTAGCCGTTCGCAAAGAGCGAACCTTCTTGTTTAAACAGGTAAGAAGAAATAACCGCCAACTACACAAATTCACTACTCCCAAAGGCGGCAAACGTAAAAACAACAAGGCAGAGAAATTGGTCAAAGACTTCCAGCTATTTGATAAGGTTCAATTCAACGGAAAAGATTGCTTTATCTTTGGCCGAAGAAAAACAGGTTATTTTGATTTGAGATTGTTAGACGGTACCCGTATCCATAAGAGTGCTAATTACAAAAAATTGAGAGCCGTTGAAAAAGCAAACACATTATTGATACAAATACAAAGAAAGGGGAGTGCAGGCTGTCTCCTCTCGTAATTAAAATCACAAATCTCCGACAGCCTACGAAGATGAAACGATTTAATAAAAGCTTATATATAACGATCGTTGTTATTCTTTCCACGCTTGTTATTGCGGTTGGCAGCTATGCGTTGGCACTGATTGCCGGCAGCATTATGGTGGATGAAGACAAGCTTGACTTCCCTGAGACGACAACCTTGGTCGACGAAAATGAAGAGGAATTGGGGCGGTTGTTTACCGAAGACCGTGAAAATATATCAATAGATGAAGTGCCTGATCATGTCCAGGAAGCGTTTCTTGCTGTCGAAGATCATCGCTTTTATGAACATCAAGGCATTGATATTTGGGCGATTGGGCGTGCGCTTTATCGAGACATCCTTGCCGGTGCTATGGTAGAAGGGGGGAGCACACTGACCCAACAACTGGCAAAGAACGTTTTTCTGGACCAAGATCAAACGTGGATGCGTAAAACAAAAGAAGTGTTGATCAGCATGAATCTGGAACGAAAATATAGCAAGGAAACGATCCTTGAAATGTATTTAAACCAAATCTATTTTGGCCATGGAACTTACGGAATCCAGCGTGCGGCAGAAACATATTTTGATAAACCGGCAAGCGAATTAAACGTAGCAGAAGGTGCTTTGCTGGCCGCGATTCCGAAAGCTCCGTATCATTACTCTCCGGCTTCGGATGTGGAAGAAGCGGAGGTGAGGCGCAATACTGTACTTGCGTTGATGGAACAACATGGGTTTATTGATGAAAATCAGCAGCAAGTCGCTTCGGAAGAACCTATTTCTCCGGATTTACATGAAAAACCAACAATGGACGAATCCCTCTACACCTACGTTGATATGGTTATAGAGGAAGGGCGTGACCGCTTCGATCTCAGTGAAAACGAACTGATCAACGGGGGTATACCATCCAGCTGCCGATTGATGGCGAAATGCAGGAAGCTTCCCATGAAATGATGCAAGACCAAGATCATTTCCCCGGGGACAGTGAAGACGTGCAAGCGTCCTTTGTGTTACTCGACAATTCAACTGGCGCGGTGCAAGCGATTCACGGCGGCAGGGACTATGTGCGGAAAGGGTTGAATCGCGCCCTCGTCTCAAGGCAGCCCGGGTCGGCATTCAAACCGATTTCGGTTTTCGCACCTGCGCTTTATTCCGGAGATTACAAGCCATATTCCATGTTAAAAGACGAGGAAATTGTCTATGAAGATTATGATGATTATGCGCCGCAAAATATAAGCGGTGAATACAGTGGATCAATGACGATGAGAGACGCTATTGTCCAGTCGGCGAATGCTCCTGCAGTCTGGTTGCTTGATCAAATGGGGGTCGAGCAAGGGAAAGAATGGGCGGAACAAGCGGTGCACCCATTTGAGGATGAGGGCTTGTCAGTTGCATTGGGAGGACTTTCAGAAGGAGTGTCCCCTTTGGACATGGCAGAAGCCTATACGATTTTTTCCAACGATGGGGTAAAAGCCGAACCTTATTTTATCTCTAAAATTGAAAGCAGCGATGGCAGAGATTTATTTGTGCATGAAAGCCAAAACGAGCGTTTGCTGAGTGATCAAGATGCTTGGTATATGACACGGATGTTGGAGGGTGTCGTCGATGAAGGCACGGGTCAAAGTGGAGAAACTGACCATGCACTGGCGGGCAAAACCGGAACGACCGGATTTGACGGAGTCGAAGGGGCTAATCGCGATGCATGGTTTGTCGGCTATACGCCTCGGTACACAGGCGCTCTTTGGATGGGGCATGATGAAACGACGGAAGAGCAATATTTAGAAGGCGGAAGCGGCTATCCTACAGCGATGTTCAAATCGATTTTGAATCATGAGACGGTGGACCAAGAAGCAGTTGCATTTAGAAAGCCTGATGGCGTTGAAGAGCTGGAAGCTCCTGTCCAAATGGCGGCTGTTGATGACCTTACGGCAGGATTGACATTGCAGGGAGAAGGGTTTCTGAATGTGGAATTGCAGTGGACGGAACCCGAAGACGAAAGGCTCGTGTATAATATTTATGAAGTGGATGGCGACGAGTCAAATAAAGTCGGTGAAGTGGAAGGAGAAGGTTCGTACACCGTCAGCGGGGCAAATATGTTCTCGTTAAACGAATATATGGTTGTGCCATATAATCCTCAAACCGGCCAAGAAGGCGAACCATCGAATGTTGCGGACGTTCACCTCGCGTCGTGGTTCTAGAGCTGAGGGAGCGGCGTCACCATAAACCGGTGGCGCCGATTTCTATTTAGGGATGGTGTTACACGAACCATGAACGTTTCATGTCGATAGCTACGAAGCTAATTAATGTAAACACAGGCGACTACCGGGGGTTTTTTTCCTACATAAAAGCAAATTCGTCAACAAACAATAACTGAGGCTATTGCAAAACATTGCATAAGAGATCTTGAACTTATCATTCTAGGAGGACGTGTTATGAAGGAACAAGAGCAAGCGCTTTATGGACCTTCCGGAGTTAAGCTGCCTATGACGTCGAAAAACAATGGGCTCTTGGAACAAGTGACGACGGATGTACATTGTCTGACGATAAAAATCGTAAATGTTTGTTTCATCGGGGATGTGACGAGCAACTGGGTGTTGGTGGATACGGGCATGCCCAATTGCAAAGATGATCTAATCACTGCTTTGCAAAACGAATTTGGCCAATTCACTCCCCCTCAAGCAATTATTCTTACGCATGGTCACTTTGACCATGTCGGCGCAGTTGCAGCATTGGTAGATGAATGGCAGGTGCCGGTTTATGCCCATAACCTTGAGTTACCGTTTTTAACCGGACAAAAAAATTATTCCGAACCTGATACCAGCGTTGAGGGAGGATTTGTTGCAAAATCATCGGCCGCCTTTCCAAATGAAGCCATTCAGCTAGGAAGCGCAGTGCAACAGCTTCCCGAGCAAGGGAAGGTGCCTTACCTGGGCGAGTGGCAATGGCTGCATACCCCCGGCCATGCCCCGGGCCATATTGCGCTTTTTAGGGAAAGCGACCGCTTGCTCGTTTCGGGAGACGCGGTGATTACTGTTAAACAAGACGAACTGAACAAAGTATATAAGCAAACACAAGAGCTTCAAGGTCCCCCGAGGTATCTGACCACTGATTGGGAGGCGGCGAAAAACTCAGCAGAAACACTATATAATCTTAATCCAGAAATGATTGTTCCGGGCCACGGCGTTCCCATGTTCGGCCAAGAGTTGCATTCCCAATTTGAAACTTTGATCCGGGATTTTGATCAAGTGGCTGTTCCCGATAAAGGGAAATTTCTCCATTAAACATGTAGGACAGACTCCCACCCGATGGATAGTTGGGTGGGAGATATTTTGGCTTTCTAATACGGATTATAGGAACGTATTTCTTTTCGAATAGGTTCTACGATTTTATGAACAATCGCTCATATAGAAGGCTCAGACAAGACATCTGCAGTTGTTTGTGATACAAAAGGAGTAGAATACGTTCTTACCTTTTGTTCTCCACAAGACCAAAATGGACGTAATTTTGAAGAGAAGATGAAAGGATGTTCGCGGTGGCCACAACTAACGATCGTTTCATTCGGGCAACTAAAGGGGAGGGTGGGAGTGTAAAGCCTGTATGGTATATGAGGCAGGCTGGGCGCTCGCAACCGGAATATCGGGCGTTGAAAGAGAAATATTCGCTATTCGAGATTACTCATGACCCTGAGTTGGCTGCGTATGTCACCAGATTGCCCGTTGAGCAATATGGAAACGATGCTGCCATTCTTTATAAGGATATAATGACGCCAATTCCGGCACTCGGAGTTGACGTTGAGATAAAAGCTGGTGTCGGACCGGTGATTGAGCAACCGGTTCGTTCGATGCGTGATGTGGAAGGGTTGCATCAACTGGACCCCGAAGCGCATGTGGATTATGTGCTTGAAACCATTCGGTTGTTACGGACGCAATTGCAGGTGCCGTTAATTTCATTCGCAGGTGCCCCGTTCACATTGGCTAGTTATATGGTCGAAGGAGGACCATCGAAAAATTACGAGCAGACAAAAGCAATGATGTATGGAAATCCGGAGACATGGACATTGCTGATGGATAAACTGGCAGATATGACCATTACTTATACGAAAGCACAAATTGCCGCGGGCGCGCAGGCGATTCAAATCTTTGATTCCTGGGTTGGCGCATTGAATGCTTCTGATTATCGTTTGTTCATCAAGCCGGCGATGGAAAAAATATTTACTGCTCTCCGTTCGGAAGGAGTGCCGCTGATTACGTTCGGTGTGGGTGCGAGACACTTGTTACCTGAATGGAATGATCTCCCGGTTGATGTCATTGGGCTTGATTGGCGAACTTCAGTCACGGAAGCCCGTAATATGGGGATTACAAAAGCATTGCAAGGAAACCTTGATCCGGCTGTTTTACATGCACCGTGGGAAGTGATTGAAAAAAGGGCAAAGCAAATTCTTGATGAAACAAGCGATGACCCGGCTTTTATCTTTAATCTTGGCCACGGGGTTACTCCAAGTGTTCAACCGGAAACATTGAAACGACTAACTGATTTTGTGCACAATTATTCAGCAGGACAATAGGGAGGACCGTAAAGAGATGGAAAAGAAAAACATTGGGTTATTAGTCATGGCGTATGGAACACCGAGGAGTCTGGATGAAGTGGAAGCGTACTATACAGATATTCGCCACGGCCGCCCGCCTACCCAGGAGGCGTTGGACGATCTCATTGACCGATACAAGGCGATCGGCGGCATATCTCCTCTCGCGCGCATTACAGACGCACAAATGCAAGCATTGGAGGATACGCTCAACGAACACTCCACCGACAAATCATTTAAAGCTTATCTCGGTCTCAAGCATATCGATCCGTTTATCGAAGGCGCCGTTGCACAAATGAAAGAAGATGGCATAGAAGAAGCGGTTTCGATTGTCCTGGCTCCTCATTACTCAACATTTAGCGTCAAATCCTATAATGGACGCGCGCTTGAGAAGGCCGAAGAGATTGGCGGACCAACCATCCATGCCGTGGAAAGCTGGTATAAAGAGCCGAAGTTTTTACAGTTTTGGAGCGAACAACTTAAACAGGTATATAAGCGGGTCAATAAAGACACCTCTGTTGTTATTTTTTCGGCGCACAGTTTGCCTGAAAAAATTCTCACCGATAATGATCCTTACGTTTCTCAACTAAAGGAAACCTCTCGCTTGATTGCAGAAGCTGCAGACGTTAAAAATTATGAGATTGGCTGGCAGAGCGAAGGAAACACGGCTGACAAATGGCTAGGTCCCGATGTTCAGGATTTAACGCGCACGCTCTATGAGAAAAAAGGGTATGAAACGTTTATTTATTGCCCTGTAGGATTTGTGGCTGATCATTTGGAAGTGCTGTATGATAATGACATCGAATGCAAAATCGTTACGGATGACCTCGAAGTACACTACGAGCGCCCCCCAATGCCGAATACGGATCCTATGTTTATTGCAGGCTTAAAGGACGCCATTATCAAGCGCTTGAAGTTGAATGAAGCATGAAGATCGCGATCATTGGCGGGGGATAACCGGACTTGCTGCCTTGCATGAAATAGAAAAGCAACGGAGAGAGAGAGGAAGGCAAATAGAGGTGAATCTTTATGAAAAGGGAGCCGCGCTCGGCGGTAAAATCAGAACGGTTCACCGTGACGGATTTACGTTTGAGCGCGGTCCGGATTCTTTCATCACTCGAAAGCCGGAAATGCTTGCTCTCGTTGAGGAATTGGGTTTAAGCGACCAGCTCGTCAAAAATCATACCGGTCAGGCATATATTTCGAGTAATGGTGAATTTCACCCAATCCCAGAAGGATCCGTGATGGGCATCCCTACTAAGGTGGCGCCTTTTCTCCGCACTCCATTACTGTCGAAAAAAGGGAAAATGCGTACAGCCGCGGATTTATGGCTGCCTGCAAAAAAATCGAAAGACACAGATGAATCCCTCGGCCTTTTTTTCCGAAGGCGTTTTGGAGATGAGTTGGTAGACCATTTGTTGGAACCTTTGTTATCCGGGTTGTACGCAGGTGATCTCAATGACTTGAGTCTTGAATCAACGTTTCCCCAATTTCGCCAAATGGGGAACAAACACCGAAGTCTAATTCTTG
The DNA here is from genome assembly GCF_006740705.1 of Salicibibacter halophilus. Taxonomy (GTDB): domain Bacteria; phylum Bacillota; class Bacilli; order Bacillales; family Marinococcaceae; genus Salicibibacter; species Salicibibacter halophilus. The sequence continues at coordinate 3,632,947 of NZ_CP035485.1, forward strand.
CTTCCCGTTCCATGGCGAAAAAACGGCAGCAGTCGACGGGAGCCGGTCAAAAAACCGGGCTTTTCCGTACGGTAAAAGGCGGATTGTCTGTCATTGTCGACGAGATGGAGCAGGCAGTTTCGAAAGGTACGATCCATCGGGGAAAACAGTTGCAGCAAATCATTCCGGAAGGGAAAGGGTACAATCTTCATTTTGCAGACGGAATGAAAACAGAAGCGGATAAGGTAATACTCACTGTTCCGCATCAAACGGCTGCCAATGCATTGCCGTCGTTATCGGTCCGCGAAGAGATGAAAGCTTTGTCCGGTGCGTCAGTTGCCACTGTAGCACTCGCGTTCCCCTCTTCGTCACTTAAGGAGCCGGTGAATGGAACCGGATTCCTCATTCCTAAAGGGGAAGAGGGCAACGGCGTTATAAAAGCGGTGACCCTTGTGCATCATAAATGGCCGCATTTGGTTCCGGATGGGAGTGCTCTTTTGCGTTGTTTCGTCGGACGCCCAGGAAACGACACGATCGTTTCAGATACGGACGAGAACATCGTTGACGAGACATTAAATGAGCTTCGAACCTTTCTGGACATACGCGAAAATCCGTTGTTTACGGATGTCACTCGCTGGAAAAATGCAATGCCCAAGTACACGATCGGTCACCAATCGAGGGTAGAATCATGGGAAACGGCACTTGCCAATGAATATCCGGGGGTACACGTAGCCGGAACGTTTTATCGAGGTGTCGGGCTGCCGGATTGTGTGCGTCAAGGCCGAGAGGTGGCCAATCACGTTTTGTCCGGGTGAAAGCCTTCTTCAACGGCTTGTGCACTGCCGAGAATCGTGTAAAATGGGCGATGAAACCATGCGCTTGTCGAGAAGACGAGTGCTTTTTTCTTTTTGCATACTTCGGTACGATTAAGTTGCAATTGATGTGCTATAATAAGTGGATGATAATATTAGGTGAATGAAGTGTGGAGGTGAGATAGATGTTTACCGATTACGTTAATATATTTGTAAAATCAGGCGATGGTGGCAACGGCATGGTGGCCTATCGCCGAGAAAAATATGTGCCAGACGGCGGGCCGGCCGGGGGAGACGGCGGCAAAGGCGGGGACGTTATTTTCCGTGTAGACGAAGGTCTGCGGACGTTAATGGATTTTCGTTATCAACATCATTTCAAGGCCAAAAACGGTGAAAATGGTCGCTCGAAAAGCCAGCACGGGAAAAGCGTGGACGCATTAATTGTTGATGTGCCGCCGGGAACAATGATAAAAGATAAACAAACCGGAACGTTAATCGCTGATTTAGTGACGCACAAAGAGGAACGTCTCGTTGCAAAAGGAGGCCGGGGCGGGCGTGGAAATAAACGTTTTGCCACCCCTGCGAATCCGGCTCCGGAGCATGCCGAAAATGGGGAACCGGGTGTTGAAGTGGAAGTCACCTTGGAGCTGAAGCTGCTCGCGGATGTCGGTGTCATTGGTTTTCCCAGTGTCGGAAAATCCACGTTCCTGTCTGTCGTTACGGCAGCGAAACCAAAAATCGCCGATTACCCGTTCACCACCATTTACCCGAATTTAGGCGTGGTCGCTGCTGAGGATGGCCGGAGTTTTGTGATGGCTGACCTTCCCGGGATTATTGAAGGCGCACATGAGGGTGTAGGGCTTGGGCATCGCTTCCTGCGCCATATTGAGCGGACACGTGTCCTCGTGCATATGCTTGATGTATCTGGAATGAGTGGCCGTGATCCATATGAAGATTTTGAAACGCTTAACCGTGAATTGAAACAGTATAATGAAGCTCTTACCGATCGCCCGCAAATTGTTGTCGCGAATAAGACAGATATGCCCGATAGCGAAGAAACCCTGGGCAAGCTGGAGAAGCAATTGGACGTGCAAATCATTCGTATCTCTACGCTGACAAAAGACGGGTTGGACGCTTTGGTCAGACAAATTGCCGATGTGCTGGATGAAGCCTCGGACCCTGAGGCGGAACAAGAAGAAGATTCGCACGTGCTGTATCGTTATCAGCCGGAGCAATCATTTGAGATTACGCGTGACGATGATGGTGCTTATGTTTTATCCGGAGAACCGTTGGAACGGCGGGTGAAAATGCTTGATCTCAATCGTCCGGAATCGGCACGGAGATTTTCACGCACATTGCGGAAGATGGGTGTGGATGAGGCTTTACGGGCACGTGGTGCAAAAGATGGAGATACTGTGCGCTTATTGGGCATCGAATTTGAATTTATGGATGAGTAGGGGTGCTTTCGATGACGGAAAATATCGATCATTTTTTCCTTGTCCGGGAAGATATGTTAACCGAGGCGATGCAAAAAACACTCGAAGCCAAGCGCTTACTCGAAAATGAGCCATCGACAACCATCGGTGATGCCGTTCAGAAAGTCGGACTCAGCCGCAGCGCATTTTATAAATATCGGGATGCTATTCTCCCGTTTCACACGATGAGGCAGGCGAAAATCATTACCATTTCCATTCTGTTAACGGATAAATCCGGTGCGCTGTCCAAGTTATTAGGGATGGTTGCAGAGACACAGTCGAATGTGCTCACGATTAATCAAACCATCCCACTGCAAGGACGGGCGAATGTGACGCTTACGGTAGATACGACGATGTTAAATATTGAAGTTAAAAGCCTGATGCAACGGATAAAAGAAATGAAAGCCGTGGAAAAAGTTGAATTGGTAGGATCCGGAAGCGGATCTGAAAATAAAGCTAAGTGATGGAGAAAGAGTGAGGAACCATATGGAGAAAATAGCATATTTAGGCCCTGAAGGCACGTTCACTGAAGTGGCGGCTACTGCCTTTTCAAAATCCGCTGAACGTTTTCCATACAGAGACATTCCGAGTTGCCTGCAGGCGCTTGCAAATGATGAGGTAGACGGTGCGGTCGTGCCATTGGAAAATACGATTGAAGGATCGGTAAACATCACGCTTGACCACCTCGTACACAAGCATAACCTCCCTATTGTCGGGGAGTTGGCGATTCCGATCGCCCAGCATTTGCTTGTGCATCCTAACAATGGCGGCCGAAGCATGAAGGCTGTTTACTCGCATCCTCATGCCCTTGCCCAATGCCACGACTATCTGTCAAACCATTTGGCGGCCGCTGAATGGATGCATGCGTCATCAACGGCTAAAGCAGCCCAAGAAATCGCCGAAGACCCAAGCTTGGAGCGAGCGGTCATTGCCAACCGGTTGGCAGCGAAAAAATATGGACTTACCATAGCCGCCGAGAATATCCATGATTTTGTAAATAACCATACCCGTTTTGTGTTTCTATCCAGAAGAAATACGGGAAATACATCCATGGAAAACCGACCGAATGCGAATAAAAAAACGACCATCGTCGTAACGCTCCCTTCAGATTATTCCGGCGCGCTTCATCAAGTATTGTCCGCCTTTGCGTGGCGCAAACTTAATCTTTCCAAAATCGAATCAAGACCGATGAAAACCGGCATCGGTCATTATTTTTTCATCATTGATATTGACCACGAGTACGATGATGTATTGGTCCCCGGTGCGCTTGAAGAAATCAAGGCCATCGGCTGTGGTACACGGCTGCTCGGCTCATACCCGTCGGCCGTCATCCATGAAGAAACGGAGTCAACAGTATAAAAGGAAGGAGCGGAGAAGTTGCCCATACATGGCGTCTCCGCTTTTTTCTGAGGCCTTTTCTAAAATCGCCCGGTAATGAATACTCGCCTTTTTCCTCGCATATTGTTGTATTGGATGTCGTACGGTTACGGAAGCGGAAAAGGCTAACCACGTGAACTGGAGGGATAAAAGCGTGAAAATCCATATTGTTCAAAAGGGCGATACATTGTGGAATCTTGCACAGAAATATGATGTCGATTTTGAAAAGGTCAAAGGGGCGAATACCCAACTGGCAAATCCGGAAATGATCATGCCAGGCATGAAAATTAAAATTCCCGGAAAAACAGTACCGGCAAAGAAAGAATCGGAAAAGAAAGAAGCGAAGGTGGATCCCCAGGTAAAGGAAGAACAAAAGGAAAAACCAAAACCGGAACCGGCACCAAAAAAACCGGAAACACCAAAAGCACCGAAGGCACCGCCAAAAGCGCCTGTGTACCAAAAACCGGAAGCGCCAAAAAAAGAAAAGCCTGCCCCGGAAAAACCGGATACAAAACAAAAGCCCGCGGTCAAACCACCGCCTAAACAAATGCCGGTCATGCAGGTGCCAAAAAAACAACCGAAACCCGAACCAAAAGATAAAGAAAAGATGGAAAAGCCGCCGAAATTTCAAAAGCCCGCGCCGCAAAAACCGGATAAACCCAAAGAGAAAAAACCGTCTGTCCCTCCTATGACAGGAAAAAAAGAGATGCCGAAGCAACCACCAACAGAGAAGATGGAAATGCCACCGAAATTTCAAAAGCCTGCTGCGCATGAAGAGAAGAAAGAACCTGCGCCAAAAGAACAGGAAATGATGTATAAGAAACAGCCAATGAAAAAGCCTAAATTAAAAAAGCAACCGTGTAAAACGTGCGGACAACCGACCGGGATGCACACACAGTTTACCCAACATCCGCCTATGCCGTATCAACATGGAGGCCAACAAGTTCCGCCGCATTTGATGCAATACTGTTTCGTCCCTGTTTACCAGCAAGGGCACCCTGAAGCTCCGTATTCACCATATCAAGGGTACCAAGAAGGTTACCAACAGCAGCCGGAATTTCAAGAAGGATATGATCAATATTACCATGCATATGGATATGGGAATGGAAATGGGGGTTATAGACAAAACAACCCAGAAGAACAGGAATATGGAGTTTTTTCAAGTGCCATACCTCCGTATCAGCACCCAATGCCGGCAGCACCTTCGATAGCCATGCCGCTGTATGATCAAGGAATGTACGGTTATTACCCTGTCGTTCCTTATTATGAACCGACGTTTGATGAACGTATGTATTATCCGTATGATCCGAGACAAATGGAGAAGCGGCCGCAATCAGAAGACGAGTACGAATAATTTGGCCTGACTTCCTTGAACTGACAGGTGTAAGCCCCCTTTATTCTTCACAACTTAAAGAGTGAAGGGGGGCTATAATTTATGAAGAAGATGGCACTTTCGCTGGCCGCTTTTTCAGTAATTACAGCAGGATTAGCGGGATGTGGGGATGCAGATAATGCCGCTGGTCCTGGGAATAATACCGGAGTGAACCAATTAGGGAATCAACAAACCGATCAACAAGATGCAGGTTATGCTGGCTGGGATCGAACGGCTCGAGGTGATCGCGGTGAAGGGCCGATCACGGATATGTTTACCGTAGATGACCGACAAGGACAACAGGGACAACAAGGCCAAGGAATGAATCAAACTGGCCAAGGAATGGGTCAACAAGGAACCGGGACGGGTCAACAAAACCAAACCATGGATCATCCCGGTGGAATGATGAACGGCAATAATGGCGGCAATGGCAATGGCGAACAATCAGAAATTCAACAAACAGTCTCAGAAATGGATAATGTAGAGAACTTCCATGTAGTTGAAGACGATGATCACGTTCTTGTAGGGGTCAGAACGTCAGGCAGTGATGGCGATGAAACAGTAGATAACATCCGTGAAGAATTGGAAGATGAAACCGACAAAGAAGTGTACGTTTCAGACGATCAGGATGTTTATGACGATATACGCGGCGTCGAAAATGACCTGGCAGAAGGAACCGGCGAAGCGATGGAAGAGACCGGGGCAACCATTGAAGGGATTATTGAAGACGTTAGCGATGCCGCCCAACGACCATTTGAACAAAGCCGATAACAAAAAGGGGCCGAAATGGCCTCTTTTTTTGCACGTGAACGCCTGCACCCCCTGGAGTAAAACCTTAGTACGTGATATATTGAAGAACGGAGGAGGTTGTGATCATGGCAGGTCATTCCAAGTGGAATAATATAAAAAGACGGAAAGAAGCGCAGGATAAAAAACGTGCGAAGATCTTCACAAAAATATCCACAGAAATATTTGCGGCTGTTCGGGAGCAAGGGGACGACCCCTCGACTAATCTTCGATTGCGAACTGCGGTACAAAAAGCGAAAAACGCCAACGTTCCTATAAATAATATTGAACGGACGATCAAAAGGGCGAGCGGTGACAGCGGAAATGTACAGTATGAACAAATCAGTTACGAAGGGTATGGTCCCGGAGGTGTCGCGGTTTTTGTGAAAACTTTAACGGATAACCGCAATCGCACGGTCGCGGATATTCGTCATGCTTTTTCCAGAAACGGCGGCAATCTCGGGGAAGATGGCTGTGTTTCTTTTTTATTTTCCGAAAAGGGACTGATTGTGCTTAAAAGCGAAGAATTGGATGAGGAAACGGTCATGCTGGAAGCGATTGAAGCAGGGGCTGAAGATGTGGAAACGGAAGACGAACATTATTTGATTTGGACCGATGACAAAGAGCTGGAAGAAGTCAGGGAAGAACTTGCGAAAAGCGGATATCCTATTTATACAGCCGAGCAGACCATGATTCCGAGTACCAATGCAGCACTCGAGGGAGAATACGCAAAAAAAATGGAGACCTTGATCGATATGCTTGAAGACAATGATGATGTGCAAGATGTATACCATAATGGTGAGTTTCAGGCAGGGTAAGAATGAGTGTAACGGGTCGCCATGAAAGACTCAAGCCAGCGGTCAAACGATCGAAACGTCCCCTTCTCTTCCCTCTTTGTTTTCTCCCCCTTCTGTACAATATGTTAGAATGGGAGTAAGTTTTTCACGAAGAAAGAGGGGACATCGTTGATTGAACGGTTACGGGGACAAGTCATTTTTCGCGATCATGAATCCATCACGCTTGATGTTAACGGGGTAGGGTATTTAATTTATTGTGCAAATCCATTTGCCTATGACATAAACGATGAAAAAGAAAGGCACATTTATACGTATCAGCATGTCCGGGAAGATGCCATCCGTTTATATGGGTTTTCCACACGGGAAGAGCGGGTGCTTTTCAGCCGGCTTCTGCAAGTTTCGGGCATTGGCCCTAAAGGAGGGCTAGCCATATTGGCTGAAGGGAATGCGGCACTGGTTGTGCAGGCGATCGAAGAAGAAAACGAAGCCATGCTCGTCAAATTTCCGGGTATAGGCAAAAAAACGGCCAGACAAATGATATTGGATCTTAAAGGGACGCTTGATGTTACGTTGCCGCATAAATCAGAGGGCGTAAACGTTCAATCCGTAATGCCCATGCAAACCGGAGCTTTGCAGGAAGCGATGGAAGCCCTTCGTGCCTTAGGGTATGGCGAAAAAGAAATAAAAAAATGCGAGAAAGCTTTGCAGCATGAAGAGCTTGAAGCCGATGAATACGTCAGACGTTCGTTGCGTCTGATGGTGGAGCGTTAAAGGAGGGATCGTATGGACGATGAGCGGTTAATATCCCAGGAGCGTTTGGGGGATGACGAAGAAACCAAGGAAGAAAGTATACGTCCCCTATCGCTGGAGCGGTATATAGGCCAGGAAAAGGTGAAGCGAAATTTGCAAGTTTTTATTGAAGCCGCCAAAATGAGGGAAGAAAGCCTTGACCATGTGTTATTATACGGTCCCCCGGGCTTGGGAAAACGACACTCGCGATGATCATCGCCCATGAAATGAATGTCCATTTGCGAACGACCTCCGGTCCTGCGATTGAACGTCCCGGCGACCTGGCCACGATTTTGACGACGCTGGAGCCGGGCGATGTTTTGTTTATCGATGAGGTTCACCGGCTGCAACGTCCGGTCGAGGAAGTGTTGTATCCCGCGATGGAGGACTTTTCCATTGATATTGTGATCGGCCAAGGAAGCGGGGCAAAATCCGTGCGCTTGGATTTGCCTCCATTTACGCTTGTCGGCGCGACGACCCGTGCAGGCCTTTTGAGTGCGCCGCTCCGGGACCGCTTTGGCGTCATGAGCCGTTTGGACTTTTACAAGCTTGAAGAATTGGCGGATATTATCCTGCGCACGGGTGAACTGCTCGATGTTGGTTTAGAAGAGGATGCCGCTTATGAAGTCGCGAGACGCGCACGTGGTACCCCGCGTATCGCCAATCGGCTTTTGCGGCGCGTACGGGATTTTGCACAAGTCAATCGTGCGGAAACGATCACCGTGCAAGAAGCGGAAACAGCTTTAGGCCACCTTGAAGTGGACCGTCTCGGGCTTGACCAAATCGACCATCGGCTTTTAAAAACACTCGTGGATAAGTTCGCGGGCGGTCCGGTCGGCATTGATACGATGGCGGCAGTCGTTGGGGAAGAAGCAGAGACGATTGAAGATGTATATGAACCTTATCTCTTGCAAATCGGTTTTTTGCAAAGGACTCCGCGGGGCCGGGTCGTTGCCCCCGCAGCATATGATCATTTTGGCTGGACCGAAACGGGGAAGTCCAATGGCTGAAATACCGCGATGGCTCATCATTATCGGCATTGTGCTGATCGCCGTTGGTTTGCTATGGCAAGTAGGCGGCCGGTTTTTGCCGATTGGGCGTTTGCCCGGGGATTTTCTGTTTAAAGGTGAAAATACGACGGTTTACATTCCGATTATGACGAGTATTATTATAAGCGTTGTGCTTTCCCTTATTTTTCTCATCATTGGAAGGTTTAGATAAACGATGAAAATGGATGCATTTGATTTTGAGTTGCCAGAGTCTTTGATTGCACAACGGCCTTTGCCGAACCGGGATGCTGCCCGTATGCTCGTCTTGGACCGGGAATCCGGAGATATTGATCATCAACGTTTTTCGGATATCGGCTCTTTTTTTCAAGCCGGTGATTGTTTGGTGCTAAATGATACACGCGTGCTCCCGGCAAGGCTTTTTGGCGAAAAAAAAGAGACAGGTGCCAACGTAGAAGTGTTGCTTTTGAACGAAGGAAATGCAGATGAATGGGAAACGCTTGTAAAACCGGCAAAAAAAGTAAAAGTGGGCACGGAAATCATTTTTGGCGATGGCCGGTTAACAGCGGTTTGCATTGGCCTTAATGAACACGGGGGGCGTCTGCTTCGTTTTCATTATAACGGATTTTTTATGGAAATTCTCGATGCGCTTGGCACCATGCCGCTCCCGCCTTATATTACCGAGCAGCTGGAAGAGCCGGAACGCTACCAGACGGTGTATGCAAACAAACAGGGATCGGCAGCGGCGCCGACTGCCGGTCTCCATTTTACGGAAGAACGTTTGGACGAATTACGTGCAATCGGAGTGGAAATTTGCTATATTACTTTACATGTGGGCTTAGGCACATTCCGGCCGGTATCCGTCGAACGCGTGGAGGATCATGAGATGCACGCGGAGCATTATGAGGTAAGCGCGGAAACAGCAGTGACCTTAAATGAGGCAAAAAAGGCGGGGAGAGAGATTATCGCTTGTGGAACAACTTCCGCCCGCACGTTGGAAACAATCATGCATACATACGGGGAATTTAAAAAAACCAGCGGTTGGACAGATATTTTCATCTATCCGGGTTTTGATTTCCGCGGTGTGGATGGTTTGATTACAAATTTTCACTTGCCGAAATCAACGCTCATTATGCTTGTTAGCGCGTTCGCGGGCAAGGAAGCAATCATGCGCGCCTATCGGGAAGCTATTGCGGAGCAGTATCGATTTTTTAGTTTTGGCGATGCCATGTACATTAGGAAAGGGGCCATTTCGGTTTGACAGAAGCCATTCGTTACGAACATTTGAAAACATGCCGGCAGTCCGGGGCGAGGCTCGGTCGTATCCACACGCCGCACGGGGTGATTGATACCCCGATTTTTATGCCTGTTGGCACACTGGCCACTGTTAAAATGATGAGCCCTGAGGAATTAAAAGAGATGGATGCGCAAATCATACTCTCCAACACCTATCATTTATGGTTGCGGCCAGGAGAAGATTTGGTTGAAGAAGCAGGTGGGCTCCATACATTCATGAATTGGGACCGCCCCATGCTCACGGATTCCGGCGGTTTTCAAGTCTTCAGCCTGAGTGATTTGCGCGACATTGATGAAGAAGGGGTTCGGTTTCGGAATCATATCAGCGGCGAGCGACTCTTTTTATCGCCGGAGAAAGCCGTTCATATTCAGCAAAGCCTGGGTGCGGATATCATCATGGCTTTTGATGAATGCCCGCCTTATCCTGCGTCCTATGCTTATATGCGTGATTCCGTCGCGCGGACGAGCCGGTGGGCGGAAAGGTGTTTGAAAGCCCATGATGGAAACAACGGGCAGCAGGCGTTGTTTGGCATTATTCAGGGCGGGGAGTATGAAGATTTGCGCCGTGAAAGTGTGGAGGACTTAGTATCTTTGGATTTTCCCGGCTACGCGATCGGCGGCCTTTCGGTCGGAGAGCCAAAATCCGTCATGAATGAAGTGTTGGAGCAGACCACCCAGCATTTGCCGACGGACAAACCGCGGTATTTGATGGGCGTCGGTTCTGCAGATGCACTGATTGACGGGACTATTCGGGGAGTGGACATGTTTGATTGCGTGTTGCCGACCCGAATCGGCCGTAACGGGACGTGCATGACATCCGAAGGACGAAAAGTCATCCGGAACGCGTCATTTGCACGTGATTTCCGTCCTATCGACGAAGCGTGTGGTTGTTATGCTTGCCGAAATTATTCACGGGCGTACATCCGCCATCTTATCAAAAGCAAAGAAGCGTTCGGGTTTAGGCTTACCTCTTATCATAATCTCTATTTCCTGATAGAATTAATGCGGAAGGTTCGCCAAGCGATAAAAGAAGACCGTCTCCTTGATTTCCGCGCTTCTTTTTTCGAGCAATACGGATTTAACCGCCCGGATGCCAAAAACTTTTAGGGCTGTTACAGACTCTTTTAAGCAAGCATTCTTCATCTTGTACAGGCTGAAGCTTCTTTAAAAGAAAATAGGAAGGGAGTGTACCAAACATGGAAGCGATTATTATGTTAGTGTTGATGTTTGCGATTGTTTATTTTCTACTTATTCGCCCGCAGCAAAAGCGGCAAAAGCAGATTCGGGAAATGCACTCGAACTTACAAAAAGGCGATGATGTGATCACAATCGGCGGCTTGCACGGCAAGATTGATGCGATTGACGAAGACAAACTCGTTTTGCTCGTGGATGAGAATCGCAAGCTTACGTATGACCGTTCAGCGGTAAGGGAAGTCGTCAATCAGAACTAGCATGTTCTTAACGAAAAGATCGGAAGCAGGGCAAGATGAAATGCCTCATGCTCCGGTCTTTTATTTTTAAATCATCGCACAGAACCGAAAAGCGAAACAGCCACCATTCCCCCGAATGAAGCACTGACGATAGCGGCGATAAAAACGATGGCCTGGTTCAGGCTTATAAGAGCGCCGTAACCCAGGTATTGCATGAAAGTCGCGGCCAAAGCAAACAATAGCCCGGCGCTTAGCCCGACTAGCCACCCCTTAGAACGCGACCGTAACCCCGCCGCGAATCCGCCGATTAATGTGACCAGAATGGTAATTCCGATTGTGATTCCCGTCACAGATTGCTCTGTCACGGAGCCGAAACGTAAAAGTGTGGCGATGATTAATCCGGCCACTAGCACGAGCGAAAGCATGGTAACGGAAGAGATGCCAAGCGCGCGCAGAAACCGTGCTTGCATAGGAAGCCCCCCTTATTAACGTATTGCTATAGTTTATGATTGAAACAAGCATATAGAAGGGGGGAATTGGATTTGTGCTCACCGAACCTCCAGTTCTCTTTTATTTTTGAGTCACCGTAACAAAACATGAAGAATGCACTTTCCCTCGTTGGGCATCCTAAGAAGGATGATTGAGGTGAAGTGAGCTGTGACAGAGTTATTTGCACTTGCTTGGCGTACAATTTTTTTCTATTTTTTCCTGTTAGTGGCGCTGCGGTTGATGGGAAAACGTGAAGTTGGCGAACTCACGATCCTTGATTTTATTGTATCCATCATGATCGCTGAATTTGCAGCGATGGCTGTCCAGGAGCAATCGCTTATGCAGGGCATGGTGCCGATTATCATATTGGCTTGTATCCAGATTGGCCTCGCGTACCTGTCGCTGAAAAGCAATCGTCTTCGCGATATATTTGACGGAGAACCGACAATGATCATTCAAAATGGAAAAATTGATGAAGAGGCCATGCGCACGCAACGATATAATTTTGACGATTTGTTACAACATCTGCGCACTCAAGGCATTAGTAATTTTACCGAGGTAGAATATGCTGTTTTGGAGCCGTCCGGTGATCTATCGGTGATAAAAAAAGAGCACAAGGGCGACCCCAATGATATTGTCTATCCGTTGCCATTGATCATAGACGGTGATATTCAACATGACCATCTGCAACAAATCGGCGGGAACGCGGATTGGCTAATGACCAAGTTGCAAGAACGCGGGTATGATAATGTGAAAAAAATTGCCTTGTGTGTCTCGAAGAAAAACGGCACACTCATTATCGATGAAAAGGATGAACGGCGGTAATCTTTACCAAAAACTAACGAAAGAAAGATTGAAGGAATGGGATTCGGCTGATATTCTTAATAGGTAGGAGACGGAACAAAATTAACCCCATCATGTAAAAGATGACCGTAATCGTTAGGCTGATAATAGTCCCGACGAGCATTTCGTCCTCGGATGAAATAAAGGAGCGGAAGCTGTGAATTGCCACGCCCGCGGTCAAGATAGTAACGAGCAGCGTGCCGGTCCAGTCTTTTACTTTTAATGTGAATCCTACTGCCCTTGAAACACTGATAAAATGAAGAAGAGTGACAATCATTAAACTCGCGCAGATGGCGAGTGCCGCTCCCATGATCCCGAGTTCCGGGCGGGATGCCAAAAAGGCAATGGCAGTCATTTTAACCCCGGCGCCAATGAGGCTGTTATACATAGCCGCTTTTGCCAGGTTTAACGCTTGTAACACGGATTGCAGCGGCATTTGGAAATAAAGAAAGATACAAAAAGGCGCAATCACTTTTAAGTAAACCGCCGCTTGTGGCGCGTCATACATAAGTGATAGGATCGGAACGGCGAATACGTACAAGATAACAACGGATATGCCGCCGGACAGCAGGGCAACTTTTGTTGTTTGTTGCAACCGTTTTTGAATGGTGGCATAATCACCCTTGCTATGGGCCTCGCTGATCGCCGGGACGAGCGAGACCGATAAACTTTGTGTAATAAACGAAGGCAAAAAAAGCAGGGGGACGACAAATCCGACCAACTCCCCGTATTGGCTTGTAGCTGTAACGGTTGCCACTCCGGCAATCGCCAGGCTTTGGGCGACGATGATCGGCTCAAGAAACTGGGAGACTGAGCCGACAAGCCTGCTCCCGGTCGTGGGAAGCGCGATCGTCATTAAATCTTGTAATGTTCTTTTTCCGCTTTTCAATCCGGAAAAGAAGTTTTCCCGGATTCGCATCGTTTTTTTATTTTTAAACACATAAATAACGTACAGCAAAGAAGCCAGTTCCCCGGCGACAACCGATATCATAGCCCCCGCGGCGGCATATTCAACTCCGAACGGCAAAAAGATGCTCGTACAAAAGGCAACGAGTGCGATGCGTACGACTTGCTCGATTACTTGGGAATAAGCGATCGGGCGCATGTTTTGCATCCCTTGAAAGTAACCTCTCAACACCGCGGAAAGGGCAACAATCGGGACAATCGGGATAATGGCAAGCAGCGGATAAAGCGCACGGGTATCCGTTAATAGGATGCTCGCCAGAAGCGGTGCGGCCGCGAGCATGGCTGTCGTTAATACCGCGCTTAATGAGCCGGTAACGATGAGGGAAATAACCAGGATTCTTTTTTTTCGTTCATGTTCGCCACGGGCTTCGGCTTCCGCGATCAGTTTAGATATCGCGACCGGAAGTCCGAGTTGGGTAAGCGTAATGATGAGCAATAGGCTGGGGACGGCCATCATATAGAGCCCCATACCTTCGGAGCCCATCACCCGAGCCATGACAATTTTATTGATAAACCCGAGGATACGAGTGATTAAACCTGCGATAATAAGAATGAAAGCACCTGCGAAAAACGTTTGCCTTGTCATATTCGAGCCCCTTCCTTCTTTGCCGGCGAAATCCCGGGGATTGTCCGCCACTACATATCTATGCAAAAAAGAGGGTCAAGCATGACAAGCAATGATACTAAATCAGGCGCTTACCGCCGGGAAAAAGTGAGGGGAAAGCATGGAAAATCCGCAACAGTTTGAAGTATGGAAAACGGATGTAAAGCCAATACTTGAATTAAAAAGAGATGAATTTCATCTGTTCGGACATGAGGAAGCTACAGAAGAAGATATTTGGAAGTTGGGCATAGGAAAGTTGCGTAAAGAATCGCAATATACGCCTTTTTATCGGTTCGCAAACGTGTTGATGCGTTTGTCCGTGACGGATTATATGAATGAGAAGACCATCAATGCCTATAAAGGGACGGAAGGTTGGTCAAAAGATACCGATGACGAGATGGAAGGGATCCTTGATGAGGTGCTCGGCAACGAAGAAGCGGATGGCCGAAAAGGGAACAGGCAGCCTTCCAGTGGCTGATCCGTTTGTATCACCCGCTTTAAATCGTTCAGAAAAATCCGCTTCCGTTTGGAAGCTGTCCATCGCTGCGTTCGGCGCGGCGATTGAAGGGGGAACAATGTATGGGAAAAAAATGGGGAAGAATCGGGGCATTTTTCGCCATTATCATCGCGCTCGGCATATTGATCTCGCAAACGGCATTTGATGTTGCCCGCGGTACAAATCTTGGCCTTGATTTGCAAGGGGGATTTGAAGTTTTGTATGAACTCGATCCCGATGGAGAGGGAGAGTTAACCGAGGAGGATATTCAGGCAACCGCTTCGGCATTGAGTGAACGGGTAGATGTGCTCGGCGTTTCGGAACCTTCCATTACTGTTGAAGGAGAAGATCGCATACGTGTCCAGCTTCCCGGCGTGGAAGAGCAGGAAGAAGCCCGTGAGCTCTTGTCCACGGAAGCAGAGCTATCCTTTCGAGATGTCGATGACGAGTTAATGCTAACCGGGGAAGACTTAGAGCAGGGTGGTGCGAGCGCAGGTTTTGATGAAGCGAATCAACCGATGGTGCAAGTTACATTGCAAGACGGTGAGTTGTTTGGAGAAATTACCACTGAAATAAGCCAACGGCCGGAACCGGAGAATTTACTCGTCATTTGGCTCGACTATGATGAAGACGAGCACTCTTTCTATGAAGAAGTCAATGAGCCGGATCCGGCCTTCATTTCGGCGCCTCAGGTAAGCGAACCGCTTCCTACGGATACTGTCTCCATTGAAGGCATGGGATCCCTCGAGGAAGCAGAGTTTTTGGCGGAAATGCTCAACGCCGGTTCGCTTCCCGTGGAAATCGAGGAAATATACTCCAACACGGTGGGGGCATCTTTAGGGGAACAAGCCTTGGAGCAGACACTGTTCGCGGGCATGATCGGTGTGGCCCTCATCTTTTTATACATGCTTGCTTATTACCGTTTTATGGGTGTGATCGCTACGCTTACACTGGCGGTCTATATCTACTTGGTCATGATTCTCTTTAATTCCATTCAAGGAGTGCTGACGTTACCCGGCATTGCCGCTTTAATTCTCGGGGTCGGGATGGCAGTGGATGCCAATATTTTAACGTACGAGCGCATTAAAGAAGAGTTAAAAGACGGAAGGTCCATGAAATCTGCGTTTAAATTGGGAAGCAGGCGAGCGTTGGGCACCATCATTGATGCAAATATAACAACGATCATCGCTGCCGCCGTCTTGTTTTATTTCGGCACAAGCGCGGTACAAGGCTTTGCCGTCATGCTCATCGTAAGCATTTTGACAAGCTTTATTACTGCGGTATATGGCACGCGTCTCTTGTTGGGGCTATGGATTAACAGCCGGAGTTTGAATCGAAAATACTGGCTGTTTGGCGTAAAGGAGCGTGATGTTCGCCGTGGACTTTAATATCGCCGATAAAAATATCGATCTAATTAAACACAGAAAGACGTATTTTACCTTTACCATGCTCATCGTACTGGCTGGGGCCGTTTTGTTGTCAACGCTCGGCCTAAATTTAGGCATTGACTTTGAAAGTGGTACGCGCGTTGATCTCATGGCAGAGGAACCGTTAACGGAAGAGGAGATTGAAAATGAGCTTGCCGAGATCGGTTTGGCAGCGGATGATATTACGCTCGCCGGAGAAAACAATGAGCAAGCTTCCGTTCAATTTATCGGCGACCTGGATCAAGAAGAGTCGCTGGAATTACAGGGGCATTTTGATGAAGCATTCGGGCATGAACCGAATATAAGCACCGTTTCCCCGCAAATCGGACGGGAACTCGCGATCAATGCACTAATTGCCACCGGATTGGCTTCGCTAGGAATCGTTATTTATGTCGCGATCCGTTTTGAATTTCTATATGGGCTCGCCGCCATTACGGCACTACTGTATGATGCTTTTTTCGTGATATCGGTTTTCAGTCTAATGCAATTGGAAATCAACATCCCTTTTATTGCAGCGGTTCTCACCGTTATCGGTTACTCGATTAACGACACGATTGTAACCTTTGACCGCATACGGGAAAACGTTCGGAAGGAAGAACAAGAAAAGAACATCGAGGACTTTGACCAATTGGCCGGAATTGTGAATAAAAGCTTGCTACAAACACTCACACGTTCGATTAACACCGTCTTAACGGTATTGTTTGCCGCAGTGGCCATTTGGCTTTTGGGGAGTGAGGCGATCACTTCATTTGCATTCGCAATCGTCATCGGCCTAGTTGCCGGTACGTACTCGTCCCTCTTTGTGGCCGCGCAATTATGGCTCGTATGGAAGAATAAGCATATCCAAAAACAAAGGGAAAAATTAGAAGCAGAAGTAGAAGGCAGCGAGTCATAAAAAGGGAGGTGGTACTTTTGCCGCCTCTCATCTCCTGTTAGAAGGTCGTGATCATGATGGCAGATGCAGATTTTGATGAGATACGATATAGACGGGTAAAACATGCCGCTTGGGTAGGCATTATTATTAACATCGCCCTTGCGATCGTCAAGGGCATCTTCGGTGTATTGGCGAACAGCCGGGCGTTGATCGCTGATGCTGCCCATTCGGCCGCTGATGTCGTAACATCTTTCGCCGTTTTGATCGGCGTTCGGGCTGCGGAACTCCCGCCCGACGAAGACCATCCATACGGCCACGGCAAAGCGGAATCGATTACCGCCATCATTGTGAGCGTCCTGTTATTCCTTGTCGGCTTTGAAATTGCGCTGAATACAATCGGGGAAATGAGAGGGGGGAGCGAGCCTCCGGGCACCATTGCTCTTTATATTATTGTGGCCTCTATCATCATTAAAGAAGCGCTGTTTCGTGTGAAAGTTCGTCTCGGTAAAAAATACAACAGCGAAGCGATCATCACTGATGCCTGGCACCACCGTTCGGACGCCATTTCTTCGATCGCCGCCCTTGCCGGGGTGGGCGCTTCCATTCTTGGTTTCCATTTTGATATTCCATGGCTACTTTACGGGGATTTAGTCGCGGGTGTGTTTGTTGCCGGCCTTGTTATGATCATGGCTTGGAAGTTAGGCAAGGACGCCATTCATAACGCGCTCGATCATGTTTTGCATGAAGAAGACACGACGGAGATGAAAGATAAGGTGCTTGGAGTCGATGGAGTTATCGGAATAGACGAGTTTCACGCGCGTCAGCATGGACATTATGTGATCATTGATATTAAAATAGCCGTAGACCCGGAAATAAGCGTTCGCGCCGGTCATGATATTGCCACAGATGTGAAGGGTTTGCTAATGGAAGAGGAGAAGGTGCGAAACGTACTTGTCCATGTGAACCCTTATGAAGACGAATAATGGGGGAGGAAAAGAAATGCGAGGACAATGGACACTCATCATGGGGCTGATTGCCGCATTGTTGATTTCGATCTTTGCAGTGATCAATGTAGAAAGCGTAGCCGTGAACTTTCTATTTGGCACAACGGAAATTCCTTTAATTCTTATCATCCTCGGTTCCGTGCTCATGGGCGGGCTTGCCGTTGGCGGTGTTGGGATGCTGAAAGTGTATCGCCTCCAGCAGGAAGTTAGGCGCTTGAAAAGGGACAACGCGGAAGGACGCCAGGCAAGCGACCACCCGGAACCGGAACAAGAGAACAACCGAAAGGACAAGCGTAGTGCCAAAGAGTGATTGAGTTCTACCGCCGGTTCTGTATAATAGGAAACGGTAAGGGGAGGAGTACAAGATAGAAAATGTTAGATGCTAAGACGAGGTGGCATATTCGTCCGTTGGACCAACGGGCCAAAGCGTTGGCAGATGCATTCCGCGTCTCTGAACTTACAGCTCAACTCCTATGCAATCGGGGGTTTGAGGAAGTCGAGGATGCCCGTGTTTTTTTACATACAGATGAATCGATTCTCCACGATCCTTTTTCATTGGCGGGAATGGAGGAGTCGGTCCGCCGTATTCAACGTGCGGTGGCAGGTAATGAAAAAATCGTTGTTTTCGGAGACTACGATGTGGACGGCGTGTCCAGCACGGTGCTTATGTGTGAAACCCTAGAAAAACTGGGCGCGAGATATGATTGGTACGTCCCCAATCGTTTTACCGAAGGTTATGGTCCCAACAGCGCCGCGTTCCAAAAAATACAGGAAGATGGCTGTACGCTGGTGATCACGGTCGATACGGGGATTGCTGCTATCGAGTCGATTAACGCCGCACAGAACAACGGCCTGGATGTCATTGTAACGGACCATCACGAACCGCCCCCGGTACTTCCGGGCGCCTGTGCGATCATTAACCCGAAACAAGCGGATTGCCCGTATCCCTTCAAGGAGCTGGCGGGGGTTGGAATTGTTGGTAAGCTTGCCCATGCCCTGCTCGAGGAGTTGCCCGAGGATGGACTCGACCTTATCGCGCTGGGAACGATCAGCGATCTGGTTCCGCTCGTGGATGAAAATCGTTTTTTTGCCAAATCCGGGTTACGGGAATTAAATCAGCTTAACCGCCCGGGTGTAGAGGCATTAAAAGAAATATCCGGCATCAAAGGCCCCCTTTTTCGGAAGAGACGGTGGGCTTTGGGTTTGGACCGCGGCTGAATGCCGCCGGCCGTATGGATTCGGCAGCCCCGGCCGTGCAACTGCTGTTAGCTTCCGACCCTGAACAGGCGTATGCCCTGGCACGGGAGATTGACGAATATAACCGGGAACGCCAGCAAACGGTGGAAAAAATCACAGAGGAAGCGCTTGAACAGTTACAAGGAAAAGGAGATGATCGGCCGGCCATTGTCGTAGCCGGAAAAGGTTGGAACCCCGGGGTGACCGGGATCGTTGCCTCGAGACTTGTTGAAAAATATTATAGGCCAACGATTGTTATCTCCATTGACGATGAAGGGAATGGCAAAGGCTCTGCCCGCAGTATTGAAGGGTTTGACCTTTATCAATCGCTTTCCAAACATATAGCTCTCTTTCAGCGCTTTGGGGGGCACCGAATGGCTGCAGGTTTATCCATCGATGAGGATAAAATTCCGAACCTCCGGGCGACCCTTGAGGAAGAAGTAAATCATGTGTTGACGGCAGAAGCATTTGTTCCATCGACAGATATTGAACTATCCCTCTCCGTCGAGGAAGTTACGACGAAGCTGATACGGGAAATCGAAGAGCTGGCGCCTTTTGGCGTTGGCAATCCCAAACCGTTGGTGCAGATCGCGAATGCAGCGATACAACAAAAACGAAAAATCGGGAGCTTGCAAAATCATTTAAAGCTGTCGATAGGAGGGGACCCTGCCTCCTCCACGAGCCCTCTGGATTGCGTCGGGTTTCGATTTGGCCACCTTAATGACCGGATTCAGAATGACGCAAATATCCATCTCGTAGGCGAATTGTCTGTGAATGAATGGAAGGGGCAAGAAAAGCCGCAGATTATTCTTCGGGACGTCGCGGTCAAAGAGCGGCAACTTTTCGATGTTCGTGGGCGTAACGATTTGCAATCGCTCATTCATGAAGCGCGCGCATCCGCACCGCTTACCGTTGTTATTTTTCAACAGGAACACGAAAGGGACGCGTTGGAACAAGGCCTGCTTCCCGCTGATTTTTTATTTCTTGATAAGGATCACTTAACCGCGCCAACGGACATCTTATTATTTGATCTTCCGAAACGTTTATCTGACTTAACGGATTTTCTGGAGGAAAATGAATCGTTCATCCGTTCGATTTACACCGGGTTTATGGAAACGGGCCAAGCTTTTTTTGCGACAAAACCAACGCGCGAGGCGTTTAAATGGTTGTATGTTTATTTAAAAAAATATGCTCCGCTTCATATTCAGGAACACGAGCCAGTCATTGCCCGTTACCAAGGGTGGTCGTCGGACACCATTCATTTTATGCTGCAAGTGTTTATGGAATTGGAATTCGTGACGAGGAGCGAGGGAAAGCTGGTTGTAAACGCAAAACCGCTAAAACAAGATTTACAGGCATCACCGACGTTTCGCTCCTATGACGAAAAACGAGAAATTGAAGAAACGTTGAAGTATTCCACGTATAAAGAGTTAAAAGCTTTTTTGTTTGCCTGCATGCCTGATGAAAAGAAACGAGCAGAGGTGCTTACCGATGGATTATAAAGAACATATTCAAATTATCAACGATTATCCGGTAAAAGGGGTGCAGTTTAAGGACATCACGCCTCTTATGCAAAATGGGGAAGTCTATCAACAAGCGATCGATGAAATGGCAGTATATGTAAAATCAAAGAACGTCGATGTAATCGCGGCCCCGGAGGCAAGAGGGTTTGTTGTCGGTTGTCCGATCGCCTATACACTGAACAAAAGCTTTGTGCCTGTGCGTAAATCCGGGAAGCTGCCGCGCATGGTCGTCGAGACGAATTACGGCCTTGAATACGGGAAAGCAAGCCTTGCCATTCACAAAGATGCCATCAACCCGGGGGACCGGGTGCTGATTACCGACGACCTGCTCGCGACGGGCGGCACGATCGACGCAACGATTCAGCTCGTGGAAGAGCTCGGCGGAGAAGTCGTCGGCTGTGCGTTTCTCATTGAGCTTGCTTACCTGGAGCATGGAGAGAAATTGCAAAACTATGATGTTTATTCGCTGATGACGTATAATTGAGAAAGTGAATGTTTGCGGAGTGCCTTTTAGGGCGCTCCTTTTCCAATCGCGATAGCCGTCTATAAAGAGTGCCTATAGGCTTTACAGGGCACGATTTTTTCTAGATAATAGATGAAATAGAGATTGTGTGCAGGTTGAAGGTGATTCTATGACGAAAGAACAACTAATGGAGAAGATGGGCGAATATTTATCCGTTGAGCAAGTGGATTTTATTGAGCGCGCCTATCTTTATGCTGAAAAATTTCATGACGGACAATATCGCAAATCAGGCGAACCGTACATCCACCACCCCGTTCAAGTCGCGGGAATATTGGTTGAGCTTCAATTAGAACCTGCAACGATTGCCGGTGCTTTTTTGCATGATGTCGTCGAGGATACGGAAGCGACCGTGGAAGATCTCACCGAATTGTTCGGGGAAGAAGTAGCCATGCTCGTGGATGGTGTGACGAAATTAAAAAAGATTAAATATAAATCAAAAGCGGAACAGCAAGCAGAGAATCATCGCAAGATGGTCGTTGCCATGGCCCGAGACATCCGTGTCATTATGATAAAACTGGCCGACCGCCTTCACAACCTACGGACACTCAAGTACTTGCGTACCGAAAAGCAACGGCGGATTGCGAAAGAGACGCTAGAGATCTTCGCGCCCCTCGCCCACCGGCTTGGGATTTCCACCATCAAATGGGAAATGGAAGACATCGCCCTCCGTTACTTGGATCCGCAACAATATTATCGGATCGTCAATCTAATGAAACAAAAACGTGCGGAGCGTGAGCAATACATTGAAGAAGTGATGGATGATATCCGGGAAAGTGTCAAGGACTTAAATGTGGAAGCGGATATATCCGGACGCCCGAAGCATATATACAGCATTTATCGCAAAATGACGATCCAGAAAAAACAATTTAATGAAATCTATGACCTGCTCGCGGTACGCATTATCGTTAGAAGCATCAAAGATTGCTACGGGGTGCTCGGCATTATTCATACGCGTTGGAAACCAATGCCGGGCAGATTTAAAGACTATATTGCCATGCCGAAAGCCAATATGTATCAATCGTTGCACACGACGGTGATCGGTCCTAAAGGGGAGCCGTTGGAAGTGCAGATCCGCTCCGAAGAAATGCACCGCATAGCTGAATATGGTGTGGCCGCCCATTGGGCATACAAAGAAGGACAAGCGGTCAAGCAAAAATCGCTCGATAAACTCGGCTGGTTCAGGGAAATATTGGAATGGCAAAAGGATACTTCCAACGCACAAGAATTTATGGAATCCCTGAAAATCGATTTATTTTCTGATATGGTTTTCGTCTTTACCCCAAAAGGAGATGTCATCGAATTGCCGAGAGGGTCGGTACCGATCGATTTTTCCTATCGCATTCATACGGAGATCGGGAACCAAACCATCGGCGCCAAAGTAAACGGAAAGATGGTACCCCTTGACCATCAGCTGAAAACCGGGGACATCGTCGATATTATGACTTCGAAACATTCATACGGCCCCTCTCAAGATTGGTTAAAGCTAACGCAAAGTTCCCATGCCAAAAACAAAATCAAGCAGTTCTTTAAAAAAGAACGCCGGGAAGAAAATGAACAAAAAGGACGCGAGGCCATTGAGAAGGAATTGCGTGCGCAGGATTTCTCCCCGAAAGAGGTATTAACCGAGGCTAACCTACAGGAAACAGCGGCGAAATTCAGTTTTTCCGGCCAAGCGGACATGTTTGCGGCTGTCGGTTACAGTGGAATATCCGCGAAACAAGTCGTGACGCGATTAACGGAAAAAATACGCCAAAAAGTGAAGGAACAAGAGAAAAAAACGGTTACCGAAGCGATCAAAGATATACCGGCGCCGTCGCGAACCCGACGTTCCAACACCGGTGTACGTGTGAAAGGGGCGGACAACCTTCTGATTCGCCTGTCCAAATGTTGTAACCCGGTGCCAGGAGACGATATACGCGGATATATTACGAAAGGGCGCGGTGTATCTATTCATCGTGCCGATTGTCCGAACGTTGCAGATACAGAAGAAAATCAAACACGATTGATCGAGGTAGAGTGGGAACCGGAACTGGAGAAAGTGAAAAGCTTTAACGTCGATATCGAAGTTGCCGGTTATGATCGCCGCGGGCTGTTAAACGAAGTGCTGAATGCCATTGCTGAATCCAAAACGAATATTAACGCCGTAAATGGACGTTCGGACAAGAATAAAATGGCTATTATTGATATTACAATTGTGATCAGCAACCTCGATCACTTGAGAAAAGTGGTCGAAAAAATCAAGCGCTTGCCCGATATTTATTCCGTACGGCGAGTATTGCACTAATAGATGAAAAGCCAATCCCGTCAGCAAAGGAGAAGCTAGAGTGAAAGCTTTAATACAACGGAGCAAAAGTGCGAAAGTGAGCGTTGACGATACAACCATTGGATCTATTGGCCACGGTTATGTGGTGTTTCTTGGCGTCACGCACGAAGATACCAAACATGATGCCCGCTGGCTGGCAGATAAAATTGCCAACCTACGCCTTTTCGAAGATAGCGAGGGGAAGATGAACCTTTCGTTATTCGATACATCGGGTTCTGTTTTATCGATTTCCCAATTCACTCTTTACGGAGAGGCTAAAAAAGGAAGACGGCCTAGCTTTGTGCAAGCTGCAAAGCCTGAACAAGCAGAAAGGCTCTACGATTACTTCAATGAACAATTGAGGGAGATCGGCATTGCCGTTGAAAGCGGGGAATTCGGGGCCGGGATGCAAGTGGATTTAAACAATGACGGCCCGGTGACACTGATGCTTGAATCCCCATAGCAGGAGCAGAATCACGGATCGGAGTCGTGAATCAAGGCAGAAGCCATCCAAATGTCGTTTTCCGCGATTCGATTTCATGTATGAAGTTGAGGAAAAGTTGACATTCTAGTCAGAGGAACGTATGATAAAATGCAAAAGAATAACAAGCCGATGATGAAGAGAAGTACGCGGCCTCTTGCAGACAGAGAGGAAGGGTCATGGCTGGAAGCCCTTCTGTGCAATGTCGGGGAAAGACACTTCGTAGGTTTTTGATCGAACGTGAATGCATTAATAGATCTAAACGTGGCGCGGGCGTTAACCGCGGAAGCGGAAGCGATCGCCGGAGAGATCGCTTCAATGTGGGTGGTACCGCGGGCTTGTGCTCGTCCCTCTGATTCGTTTCAGGGGGATTTTTTAATGCAATGAAAGGCGAAAAGCTTAATAAATCAGCACTATTGAGGAGAGGTTTGATATGAACATAAATATCCAGCGAGGAACCCAGGATGTTTTGCCCGAACAAAGCGCACAGTGGCAATACGTAATGGATAAGGCCAGGGAAATTAGCCGCAAGTACAATTACAAGGAGATTCGAACGCCGATTTTTGAAGCTACGGAACTTTTTCAGCGCGGGGTAGGGGACAGCACGGACATTGTGCAAAAGGAGATGTATACGTTCCAGGATCGCAGCGGCCGCTTAATCACGCTTCGGCCGGAAGGGACAGCTCCCGTCGTGCGTTCGTATGTGGAAAATAAGCTCCATGGTTTGCCGCAGCAACCGTTGAAACTTTATTATTCCGGTCCAATGTTTCGCTATGAACGCCCGGAATCAGGCCGGATGCGGGAGTTCTATCAATTTGGCGTGGAAGCAATCGGGAGCGATGACCCGGCGATAGACGCTGAAGTGATCGCGATGGCGATGGATTTTTACGAAGCCTGCGGATTGGATAACTTGAAATTGGTGATCAACAGCCTGGGCGATAAAGAAAGCCGTTCTTCCCACAAACACGCGCTGATTGAGCACTTTTCTCCACGCATCGACGAGTTTTGTGAGGATTGCCAGGCACGGCTTGAGCAAAATCCGTTGCGAATATTGGACTGCAAGCTGGACCGAGAGCACCCGTTACAGGAAACGGCACCGGCCATTCTTGACTATCTAAATGAAGAATCAAAGCGCTACTTTGAAACCGTGCAACGCTTGCTTCGTGATATGGATATCCCTTTTGTCATTGACGCCAACCTAGTAAGGGGACTCGATTATTACACGAATACGTCTTTTGAAATAATGCTTGAAGAACCGGAGTTCGGCGCGATTACGACCCTTACCGGAGGAGGGCGTTATGAAGGATTGATTGAAGAGTTGGGCGGGCCATCTGTTTCCGGCATTGGATTTGGCTTAAGTATCGAGCGTTTACTAATGGCGTTAAATGCTCGTGATGCACTCCCGGATGTTGAAAAAGCGCTTGACGTCTATCTTGTAACGGTTGGCGATGTTGCGGCTGAAAAGGGCGCGGGCATATTAAGGGCATTGCGTCACGAAGGGCTGTCGGCAGACAAAGATTACTTGGGGAAAAAAGTTAAGGCACAATTCAAGGCAGCCAATCGTATGCAAGCTGCATTTACCGCCATCATAGGGGAAGAAGAATTGGCAGCTGGCATGGTCAACCTCCGCGATATGTCCACGGGTGGAGAAGAAAATATCCCGATAAAAAGGCTCGCTGCGCATATTAAACAGCTCCAAAAGATGCAATAACCCTCATGAAAAGATAAGGAGAATGATAGTCATGACGGAAATAGAAAGAAGCCATTATTGTGGCGAGGTTAGAGAAAGCATGATCGGCCAAAACGTTCGGCTTAAAGGTTGGGCAAGGACGAGAAGAGATTTGGGCCAAGTGATCTTTATTGATCTTGGCGATCATAGCGGGATTGTGCAAACGGTATTTAACCCGGAAATCAGCGAAAAAGCATTGACGATTGCCGATAGCATTCGCAGTGAATATGTGCTTGACGTACATGGCAAAGTCGTTCTCCGAGATGAGGAAACGGTGAATGACAAAATTGCCACCGGGACCGTGGAAGTGCAGGTCGAGGAAATTACGATTCTGAACAAATCGAAACCGTTGCCGTTTCCGATGGATGAAGATATCAATGTCTCTGAGGATGTGCGCTTGTCGCATCGGTTTCTCGATTTACGACGGCCGGAAATGCAACGCGTTTTTCAATTGCGCCACAAAATCACCCAAGAGGTGCGAGAATTTTTAAATGAGCATGCTTTTATGGAAGCGGAGACGCCGATGTTGACGAAGAGCACGCCGGAAGGTGCCCGAGACTATTTAGTGCCGAGCCGTGTGCACGAGCATGAATTTTTTGCTCTCCCGCAGTCGCCGCAACTATTTAAACAGCTGTTTATGATCGCCGGATTTGAGCGGTATTACCAAATTGCCCGCTGTTTCCGGGATGAAGATCTTCGCGCGGACCGGCAACCGGAGTTTACGCAAATTGATATAGAGGCATCTTTTATGGACAAAGAAACATTATTTTCCATGACAGAAGAAATGATGGCACGGTTATTAAAAATCAGCCATGACATCGATGTTCCAACGCCTTTCCCGCGCTTGACGTATCATGAAGCGATGCATCGGTATGGGTCGGATAAACCTGACACACGCTTTGGCATGGAATTGGTGGAGCTCTCCGACATCGTCAAAAACAGCCGTTTCCAAGTTTTCACAAAAGCACTTGAGAGCAATGGCATCGTGAAAGGATTGAATGCAAAAGGGCAAGGGGATGCCATGTCCAGAAAAGAGATCGATGACCTTGCTGAATTTGCCGCGATTTACGGAGCGAAAGGGCTCGCCTGGTTACGGGTGGAGAGTTCCGACTCGCTAAAAGGGCCGATTGCGAAATTCTTAAGTGAAGAAGAGCAACGTCAAGTGATGAAAGCCATGGAAGCAGAACAAGGGGACTTGCTGTTGTTTGCCGCCGATGAGGCAACCGTCGTATTCGATGTGTTGGGCGCGTTACGTTTGAAGTTCGGGAAGGAACTTGGGTTGATTGACGAGAAAGCCTTCCATTTCCTTTGGGTGACCGACTTCCCGCTCGTTGAATATGACAAAGATATCGATCGCCATATTGCCCTTCACCATCCGTTTACGCGACCGGTTGATGAAGACATCGACAAGTTAGAAACGGCTCCTGAAGAGGTGACGGCGAATGCGTACGATCTCGTTTTGAATGGATATGAACTTGGGGGCGGCTCCCAGCGTATTCATGAGCCGGATCTGCAAATGAAAATGTTTCGAACACTTGGATTTAGTGAAGAAAAAGCGAAAGATCAATTCGGATTTCTAATTGATGCCCTTTCTTATGGTGCTCCGCCACACGGAGGCATTGCCCTTGGGTTGGACCGAATTGTGATGCTCCTCGCCGAAGCTGATAATTTGCGTGAAGTCATCGCCTTTCCGAAGACAGCAAGTGCAGGCGACCTATTAACAGGGGCGCCAAGCAGCGTCAGCGAAGAACAATGGAAGGAATTGCATTTGCAGCCGAGCCAAAAAAAACCTGTGGAATAAAGAGAAAAAGAAGCGAACCTTGATGGTTCGCTTCTTTGCATGCATGTTATTTTTGTTCAACTTCACGAAAAGAGGAGATGAAAGATTCGGGGTTTTCGGTGATATAATAAGAACGAACACCGTGAGACGTGTGTAAATAAAGAAAACCGACCTCGTTTTCTTTATAACGATAAGAAATGTCAAAAACCTCAGCAATCGGATAACTGTCTCCGTCGATGTCTATCCGATCCCGATACAACATCATATCGGTTTTATATTGCTCGGTATGTTTTTCAATGGCGCCGATTTTTTGTTCAATGTGCGTAATCGGTTGACGGTTTACCACCTGTTCATGCATGAAGAATCCCTCCTGGTCATCATTATAACCAGCAAAAGACCAAATTAAAAACATGGCGGTTGAGAAGAAAGATGGAAGACGCAGAGAGTACTGTCCGTTTGATTTCATGCACGGAAGTGCTTGCAGAGGTGCTCCAATCATGCTATAATCAATTTACAAAGAAGTCCTGGAGTGTTCGTACAACACTATTCGTTTTAAAGCCAACACTTTTTGATAGGGAGCCTGACGTTTCAACTGGAAGTAAAAGCCCTGTCCGGGGACTTACGGAAGGCTGAACAGGGCACCCACCTGCCATTGCAGGCTTCAAAACTAAGTGATATTTACGGCACAACGGGGCTTCTTGAACAAAAACAATCAATAATAAAGGCTGTCCATATTCATTGGCAGCCTTTTTTCCGTTAATAAGATGCAAATGCGAATGTATCCTGGCCCTAAAGGAAGGATACATTCGTTTTTTCAGCAGGTTTGTTCTCAGCCTGAGTCATTGGCGATATTTTCGATATTGCCTTCCTGGTCGAGTCGAAAATCATTGGATCTCAGGAAGGAGTCAGTGTTGGTCTCATCCATAAACATCATCTTCCGAGCACGGTTAATGACGGTTAGCAAGGACTGATACTCTTCGTCCAATTCCTTGTGTTTGTAGCGCCAGGCGTTGACAGCCGTTTGCAGTTGCTTATTCTCTTCTTCCAACGCCGTTACTTTCTCTTGGTCGATCCCGGCGTTTCCTTGCTTGTTTTTCAATGTTTCCAAAAAGACAATGACCTGCTCCAGCGATAGTTCTTCGTCATTACCGGCATATGCATTATTGATGGTTGTTGTTTCCATCCTATTCGCCGTTTTCATGCCAAGCGTTTGTTGCACGGCGTTCGCGGCATCCTGGCGTTGAAAATTTTTCCGCTCCCGCTTCGCGTCGCTGATTTGCCCATCGTAACGATCGCGTACAACCGCATTCCAGCGGAAGCCACAGGCTGCAGCGGTGCGGTTTAATATGTCGCCGACTTCTTCAAATGCTTTTAACTGAGTGCTTCCTTCTTTTATGTGCTTTAATACTGTTTCGGCCAGTAACACATCGTCTTCATGTGACCAAGCATCTTGGCGTACTTTCGTCATTTCTATCCCTTCTTCCTTGAGGTTCATAGTTTTTTACCATATCCCGAAGCGCCAGCAGGAGTGGCTACGGCAGTTGCAATCAGCGGCAATGCCTCCGGTGGTAGTTTTACTTTCTGGTATTAATATGGACCATATTCATAATCTCTATACTTCCTAAAAAAGGAAAGAAGGAAAAGAAACCGTTGAAGAATATGTGTAACACCCCATTACGCGATAATATTTGTAAACTTTCTTCTTTTTACGGCTTCGAAGGCTTAATGACTTGGTTAATCTTCGTTTGCGCTTCTTGAAAAGCTTGTTCAAATTTGCTGTTCTGTTGGAAGCGTAAATAACGGTGATATTTTAATGGATCGGGAAGATATTGTTGTTGGATGAGCCCGTCTTTGTAATCATGCGGATAGAGGTATCCGATCCCTCGATCTAAATGTCTCGCGCCTTGGTAACTGCTGTCCCGGATATCCGCCGGAATCAACGGGGAACCGTGCTTGTCTATATCTTGCAACGCTGTGTTTATGGCCCGGTAAGCAGCGTTGGATTTCGGAGAAAGCGCGAGTTCAACGACGGCATTTGCAAGCGGGATCCTGGCTTCCGGAAACCCTAAACGTTCTGCCGTTTCAATGGCTGCCAGCGTTCGCGGTCCGGCTTGAGGATTGGCAAGCCCGATATCCTCGTATGCCATGACGAGCAACCGGCGCCCAATGCTTGTGAGGTCGCCTACCTTGATCAATCGCGCCAAATAATGCAGGGCAGCATCTGCATCGCTTCCGCGGATTGATTTTTGGAAGGCGGAGAGAACATCGTAATGTTGATCCCCGTCTCTGTCATGGTCAAAATTTTTCTTTTGTGTACATGTTTCGGCAATCGCCACATCAATATGTATGATGCCGTCATCACCCGCGGGGGTTGATAAAACAGCGAGTTCCAGTGCGTTTAGGGCTGCTCTCATATCGCCGCCTGAAGAAGCGCCCATATGTTCAAGGGCTTCTTCATCCACATGTGCCGGATACTCCCCCAACCCTTTGTCGCTGTCTGCAAGCGCGGCATCCAACATTTTACGAATGTCCCTTATCTCAGGTTTATACAGTTCGAAAACATGGCAACGGCTCCGTATCGCGGGGTTAATCGCGTGGTAGGGGTTGGCGGTCGTTGCTCCGATAACGAGTAACTCTCCGCTTTCCAAATGGGGAAGCAGGAAATCCTGTTTGCTTTTATCCAGTCGATGGAATTCGTCAAGAATGAGGATTAAGCTCCCGTACATGCGTGCTTCTTCCGCCGCGATTTGTAAATCCTTTTTCTGGTGTTCTGCAGCATTTAGCAGTTTATAATGAATGTTTGTGCTCCCTGCCAGCGCGATCGCCAAGGACGTTTTTCCGGTGCCGGGCGGACCGTGTAAAATCATTGGATGCAACTTTTCCGCTTGCACCATTCTTTGTATAAGAGCCCCGTCTCCCAGTAGATGATCCTGGCCATACACTTCATCCACAGTTTTGGGGCGCATGCGATAGGCAAGTGGTGTGCTCATCGTTTTCATCTCCTGGCATGTATTTGTTATCGGGAATGCATGTTCTTTTTATATAGGTTAACACAAACACGTGCGCATGAACAACAAACCCGCTTCGAATGCATGGGTTTGGAAAATATGCTATAATGCTACAGGATTATAGTGGCTTTAAACAAAAGAGAGAAGGAATAACGGTGCAACACTCGTATGGGAGAGTGAAGAGAAACTTCTTACGCTGGGGAACATTTACCGTGGGGATCATGGTCATGTCGATGGGGATTGCTTTTATGATCCAGGCTGACCTTGGCGCTGCTCCCTGGGACGTGTTTCACATTGGTTTGATGATAAACCTTGGATTGACAGTTGGAAGTTGGAGCATTATCGTCGGAACGGTTATTATAGGAACATCGGCGCTATTGGATCGCAGACTTCCGCAATTGGGAAGCGTACTGAACATGGTATTTGTAGGTGTGTTTATCGACCTTTTCCTTTTTATCATTTCCACACCGGATCACTTAGCCTTACAATTTGCCATGCTAATGATTGGCGTACTCATTATGGGCATAGGCATCGGCGTTTACATTGCGCCAAATTGCGGTGCCGGTCCACGAGATATGCTTATGCTGTCTATAGCAAATAAAACGGGAATGCCGGTCGGCCGTGTCCGTTTATTCATGGAAATCACGGTCCTCCTATGTGGTTGGATGCTGGGCGGTCCGGTTTTTATCGGAACCATTATCTTTTCATTGACAATTGGACCAGTCGTCGGTTATACATTGCCTTATTGCAAACGGCTGTTTAATGATTGGTTAGAAAGAGGAGGCAGACATGAAAATTTCGACAAAAGGGCGGTACGGACTTACCATCATGATCGCATTAGCTAAAAAGCATGGAGATGGGCCGATCTCTCTAAGATCGATCGCGAAAGATTATCATTTATCGGAGCACTACCTTGAGCAATTAATTGCGCCGCTTCGCAACGCGATGTATGTAAAAAGTGTGCGCGGGGCTTATGGCGGTTATATGCTGACAACAGATCCGAAAGAGGTTACCGCGGGAGACATTATCCGAGTTTTGGAAGGGCCAATCAGCCCGGTAGAAGTGGTGGAAGATGAAGAGCCGGCCAAGCGAGACCTTTGGATTAAGATCAGGGATGCCGTAAAAGAGGTGCTCGATTCAACAACGCTTGACGACTTGGCGAATTACGAAGAAACCGATGATCTGGAAGACTATATGTTTTATATTTAGCCGGAAAGAAAATAAGAAAGGAAGAGATCGGAGTTTGGGGCTGTGTTGCCAAAACCCAATCCTATCTCTCGTATCCGGAACTAAAAGGTGATAAGTATGACGGATATTTATTTGGACCATGCCGCGACAACGCCTGTGCGACCGGAAGTTTGGAAAGCGATGAAACCTTATCTTGACGGAACGGTGGCTGGAAATCCATCCAGCATTCATCGTTCTGGCCGAGAAGCAAGAAGAGCGGTGGATGCCGCCAGAATAAATGTAGCCGAAAGTGTGGGGGCAAGCACAGAAGAAATCATCTTTACGAGCGGCGGGACAGAAGCGGACAACCTTGCCATTACCGGTACCGCCCGCGCCCGAAAACACGAAGGCACCCACGTGATTACGACGGAAGCCGAACACCACGCGGTGCTTCACGCGTGCAGGCAGCTGGAGCGGGAAGGGTATGACGTCACTTATTTACCTGTCAATTCGGACGGAATGGTTCAAATGGATGCGTTGCAAGAAGCTTTACGTGAAGAGACGATTTTAGTCACGATTATGTACGGAAACAATGAAACGGGATCAATCAACCCGATCAAAGCTATCGGTGAGCATTTGCGTACGCACAAAGCACTTTTTCATACCGACGCGGTGCAAGCTTACGGGGTGCTTCCCCTCGATGTGTCGTCCCTTCAAGTTGACTTGCTCACTGCTTCCGCCCATAAAATCAACGGACCTAAAGGGATGGGCTTTTTGTACGTGAAAAAAGAAACCCAGCTTTACCCTTTGCTCTTTGGGGGAGAACAAGAACAACGATTGCGGCCGGGGACTGAAAATGTGCCGGCGATCGCCGGCTTCGGGGAAGCTGTCCATTTGCTGAATGCTGAAAAACAGGAACGGGCAACAACCTATGAAAGACTCGTGAATCACCTCTTGGACGCGCTTGAGGATGAAAATGTGACTTATGAAATAAATGGTGATAAACGACAAAGGCTTCCCCACATTATCAATCTTCATTTTCCCGGCACCTCGACGGAAGCTCTTTTGACGCAAATTGATCTGAAAGGGATCGCGGTCTCCAGCGGGTCTGCATGCACCGCAGGAAGCTTCCAGCCATCCCACGTGTTGAAAGCGATGTTTGGCGAGAATGACGCCCGTGTCCGTTCCTCCATTCGTATTAGTGTTGGCTATGGAAATGACGGGGAGCAACTGAATGAAGCAGCGAAAGCGATCGCGAATATATCCGAACAACACCGTCGCGTGTTGGCAAAAAAGTGAGGTGAAACAAATGGCAGCAAACAATGACATCCGTGTCGTCGTCGGCATGTCCGGAGGCGTTGACTCATCAGTGGCCGCGGCTTTGCTTAAAGAGGAAGGCTATGACGTCGTCGGCATTTTTATGAAAAACTGGGATGACACGGATGAAAATGGCGTGTGCACAGCAACGGTTGATTACCAAGACGTGGCACGTGTTTGCGATCAAATAGGAATTCCTTATTATTCGGTGAACTTTGAGCAGCAATACTGGGATAGCGTGTTTACGTATTTTCTGGAAGAATACAGGAAAGGCCGTACGCCAAACCCGGATATCGTATGCAACAAAGAAATTAAGTTTAAGGCGTTTCTGGATTACGCGTTGATGCTCGGTGCCGACTATTTAGCTACCGGTCACTACGCACGCTTGGCCAGGCATGATGACGGCACGGTGGAACTTATGCGCGGCATCGACCGCAACAAAGACCAAACGTACTTTTTGAACCAGTTAAGCCAGAACCAGCTCGCGCAAGTAATGTTTCCGCTAGGGTCCCATGATAAAAAAGAAGTTAGAAAAATGGCAGAGGACCGAGGCCTTGCGACGGCGTCGAAAAAAGACAGCACCGGTATTTGCTTTATCGGTGAACGTGATTTTAAATCCTTTCTCCAGCAATATTTACCCGCGCAACCAGGGGAAATGCGCACGCCCCAAGGCGAGCATAAAGGACGCCACGAAGGGTTGATGTATTACACGCTGGGACAACGCCAGGGCCTTGGCATCGGTGGTGCCGGTGAGCCTTGGTTTGTCGTGGATAAAAATCTCGAGGACAATGTATTAATCGTTGCGCAGGGAAGTGAACACCCGGCGTTGATGTCGGACGGACTTTACGGTACGGGATTGAATTGGCTGTCTTCTGTGCCTGCGGAAGCCTTGCAGTGCACGGCGAAGTTTCGATATCGCCAAGCGGATCAAGAAGTTACCCTGTACGTGAACGATGAAAATGATTTTTTTGTGGCGTTTAACGAACCGCAACGAGCGGTAACTCCCGGACAAGCGGTCGTTTTTTATGACGGCGACCTATGTTTAGGCGGGGGCACGATCGAGGCCACCGTCGTAAATGAAGATGTCGAAATGCTATCGGGAAGTGGATAAGTTGAGTGCATACAAAAAAGGCATGGACGCGATGAAGGCCGGAAACTACGAAGAAGCGATTACCCATTTCCGGCAAGCGCTTGAAAATGACCCCGACAATCCATTGCTTTATACAAACATGGGCAGTTTGCTCACGCGTGCCGGGGAATATGAACAAGCGCTTGCCTGTTATCGGCGCGCGATCCAGTTGGATGACGAGCAGGCAGGTGCATACTACGGGGCAGGAAATATCTCCTACAATGTCGAAAATTATCAGGAAGCCCTACAGTTTTATAAACAAGCAGAAGCGTTGGGCATGAATGACCAGAGCCTGCACATGATGATGGGAATGAGCGAATACCAACTGGACAACGTTCCGTTCGCGATGGCTCGTTTGCAGCGGGCGGTGGAATTGGATGCCGACGATGAAGAGGCACGATTTTATTTTGGGTTGACGCTTGCAAAATCCGAGCTCATCACCGAGGCCATCGAAGCGTTTGAAGCCGTCATCGATAAAAATTCAAGTCACGCCGACGCCCATTATAATTTGGGGATTGCCTATTTTTCCAAATCGGAAAACAGGAAGGCGCTTGACTATTTCCACAAGACATTAGAGCTGCAACCGGACCATTATTTAGCCGCGCACGGGAAAAAGCAAGTGGTAAAAGCGATGGAGCAATAATCACTGCCATCAGCTCGGGGAGGAGGACAATGATGAACGAGGAATGGAAGGCATCGATGGACAAAATTACCGGCACGGTGAGCCACGTCATTTTTCGGAATGAAAAAAACGGCTATACGGTTTTGAATATCCATGTTGATGACGCAACTCCGGCCGTTGATGCCTCCTCCATTTCGGTTGTCGGTCATTTCCCCTTTCCACCCGAAGAAGATCTGTTGACGTTTTACGGGCAATTTCACGAACATGAACGTTATGGTCGACAGTTCAACATGGAACTTTATGAACCGTATATTCCCGAAGGCAAACCTGCGGTCATCCAGTATTTATCCAGTGAACGTTTCCCCGGCATCGGAAAAAAAACCGCTTCCCGTGTCGTTGCTGAACTAGGCGAATCAGCGATTGATAAAATCCTTCATCAGCCCAACCTTTTGTACGACATTCCTGACATCAAACGTCAACAAGCGGATGTGCTCACCGAGCGATTAATGGAAGAACAGGAGATCGCCGGTGTGATGAGCCGCTTGATTACATATGGTTTCGGAACGGAATTGGCCACGAAAATCATCCAGGCTTATAAGGGAGAGACGCTGAACGTTGTGGAAAAAGACCCCTATCAGCTCGTGCAAGACATTGAGGGCATCGGTTTTCAAAAGGCCGATGCGCTTGGTGTTCAATTAGGCATTGCGCCGACGGAAAAAAAGCGGCTGCGGGCAGGGCTCTTATTTTCGCTGTGGCAAATGTCCCAAAGCGTCGGCCACGTCTATTTGCCGGTGGATTTTTGGATCGAAGAGGCCTTGAAAGTGCTGAATTATCGAAACCTTGAAGTGGACGCAACAATGTTGCAAAAGGAAATTGTCGAACTGGATGAGGAGGGGACGGTTGCTGTTCCGGACGAACGGGCTTACATATTATCGCTCTTTTTTGCGGAAAAAGGGTTGGCAACGAACGTGAATCGTTTGTTGGACACGGAGATTCAAGAAACTTTTGCGGAAGACCTCTATTTGAAAACGTTGGGTGAGCTGGAACAGGATTTTGACATAACGTATGCGGAGCGCCAAAAAGAAGCGGTAGAGCTCGCTTTAAAATCTCCCCTCATGATTTTGACCGGTGGTCCGGGCACGGGCAAAACAACGGTAATTCGCGCAATTGTGGAGATGTTCAAGCGCATGCGAGGCTGGAACCAACGAAAAGAAAAAAAGCTCCCCGTTCTACTTGCAGCGCCGACGGGAAGAGCCGCGAAACGAATGGCAGAAGCCACCGGCTTGAAAGCTTTCACCATTCATAAATGGCTCGGATGGCGCGGCGATGAAGAGGAATTTCTTGAACACGATGAAGAAAACCCGCTTGAAGGGGAGTTGTTGATCATCGATGAAGCATCCATGATTGATCTATGGCTCGCGAACCAGCTATTCAAAGCAATACCCGCAGGGATGCAAGTAATTATCGTCGGTGATGAAGACCAATTGCCATCCGTAGGGCCAGGACAAGTGCTCGGGGATTTGTTGCGCTCTGAAAAGATTCCAGCAATATCGTTGTCAGCGGTTTACCGCCAGGCTGAGGGATCCTCGATCATTGATTTGGCTCATGATTTAAAAGAAGCGAAGTTATCCGCGGATTTTACGGAGGCGAAACCGGATCGGTCGTTCATTACATGTCAGGGAACAAGCATGCCTGACGTTATTATTCAAATATGCCAAAAAGCGATGGATAAAGGGTATACCGCGCGTGATATTCAAGTACTTGCACCCATGTATAAAGGAACAGCCGGCATTCATTTGCTGAATGAAAGGCTGCAAGCCCTTTTTAATCCCCCGAAACAAGGAAAGCGGTCCATGACATATGGCGATGTCCCCTTTCGAAATGGCGATATCGTCCTGCAGCTCGTCAATAATCCCGAAGACAATGTTTTTAATGGGGACCGCGGCGAAATCATCGCGCTTCTTAAAGAAAAAGAAACGGAAGACGGGAAAGAAAAACTTGTCGTTAATTTTGACGGCATTGAAGTTTACTATGAAAAACAGGATTTAAAACAAATCACACTCGCTTATTGTTCCTCGATTCATAAAGCCCAAGGGAGTGAATTCCCGATTGTGATCGTCCCGTTATCCATGTCATACCGCCGGATGTTAAAAAGAAATTTGCTCTATACCGCAATTACGAGGGCGCGCGACTCGCTAATCATGGTCGGCGAACAGCGGGCTTTTTCATTGGCTGCCGAGACGAATGATCAACATAGCCGCTATTCCCATTTGCACATTCGTATACAGGAAGCAAGTACCAATCATGAAAACGTCAAAGAAGGACAATACTAAGCCTCCTGGCCTTTTTACGTATAGCTGGAGGATGATTTGACCAGTCTGTGAAAAAGATGTTTTTTCACAGGAGGTCTGTATGGTTCATTGTCCAAACTGCTCTTTAAAAGATTTGGGAAAAATTGGGAGCTCCCAATATTACTGTTGGCGCTGTTGCATCGAAATTGTCCTTCAAGGGGAGCATTTATCTGTTTTTGAAGTCGAGGAAGACGGATCCCTTAGTTCGTTGGATGACCTTTTTAGTGCCGAAGAGCGCCGCATTGTTACAGAAGAGAATCCCCAGCTCATACAAAAAGCGTCAGGCCGGTAAATGCCATTTGCCAATAATGTATGAATGGAGGGTCGCCCATGAATAACAAAGCCGCCTCTTCGCTGCTGATTGCAGGAATTGGGTCCGTCGGAACAGCCATTTATATGTTCAGTACACAACAACGGCGCTCGAACCCTAACTGGATGTCAAAACTTAAGAAAAACAGGTATTACAAACAAATGCGCAGAGCTTACAAGCGCACTTTCTAACGTAAAAAATCGCCCGTTTTCATGAGACGGGCGATTTTTTACAGTAATCGGCTGCATTTTGGATAATCCTTCTCCAACGGTAAATGCTAAAAACAACATTGCGTTGGGGAGGTAAGAATGAAATTACGGAAATGGTTGCTTCGCGCTCTGTTTGTGCTCATTCTATTGGCTTGCATCTACTTTCTGTACTTACTAACGCCTGTATGGAAACCGATCTTGACCAGCATTGGGAAAATCATCCTTCCATTTCTGCTTGC
The DNA here is from genome assembly GCF_006740705.1 of Salicibibacter halophilus. GTDB lineage: Bacteria > Bacillota > Bacilli > Bacillales > Marinococcaceae > Salicibibacter > Salicibibacter halophilus. Next base: position 3,670,696 of record NZ_CP035485.1, read on the forward strand.
GGGGTTATTCGCGTACCTTTTGCATCCAATTATAAATTTTCTGCAGCGGCAAGGTTTTCCCCGGTGGACTTCTGTGTTGCTCATTTATGTGTTGTTTTTTGGCGGAGGCGCTTGGTTATTGATTGAAATGGCACCGGTATTGGTTCGACAGTATAGCGCGTTTGTCAATGAACTCCCGGGTTGGATTCAAACTTTCGAATCCGGTTGGGTCTCCATTCATCGCCAGATCGATACATTGCCTCCGATGATTCATGATCAAGTGGAAGAGGGCGTTGTGCAATTGGAGGCCAACGGGGAAGATATGTTGGAAGGAGTGATGGAACAATGGCCCGCGATTCTGGAAGGGATTGTCATGCTTTTTTTGCTCCCTTTTTTAATCTTTTATTTGTTAAAAGACTTAGATGCATTTGAAAAAGCTGCAACCTATGTTGTTCCCGAACGATGGCAAGCAAACGGAAAAAAATTTGTGCAAGCGGTCGATCACGCGCTCGGCTTTTATATTCGGGGACAGATTGTCGTTTCTCTGTGTGTAGGCGCTCTTTCAGTCAGTGCGTTGTGGATCGTTCAGCTTCCTTACCCCTTGATTCTCGGGATTTTCATGGGAATGACGGATTTGATTCCTTATGTCGGACCCTATATCGGCGCGGTGCCCGCTGTCATTGTAGCGCTTGGTGTGTCATGGCAAACCGTTCTATTCACTATCATCGCCATTACCATTGTGCAACAATTGGAAAGCAATGTGCTGTCCCCCTATATAATGGGAAAAAGTGCCCATCTTCATCCATTGTTGATTTTACTGGCGTTATTAATCGGCTATGAATTTGCCGGTTTTATCGGGTTACTCATCGCCGTGCCGTTGTTTGTCATCATCGGCGAAGTCGTGCGGGTCTTTCGGAAAAAAGAAGAAAATGAGGAAGCTCAATGAGTTCCTCATTTTCTTGGTGAATCAGTCTTTATGGACATATCTTTTATTATCTTCGTCATACACGGCGTTTTCAACGAAGTCGAATTCTTCAAGAATATCATCGCCCGGCCGCTGATTAAGCAAGCTTACGAGGATAATCGCTAAGCTCCCCAACACAAACCCGGGGACGATTTCATAGAGGTCGAAAAGACCGCCTTCAAAGAAATTCCACAGGATCACCGTAAGTCCCCCGGTGACAATCCCGGAGATGGCTCCCCAAGCGGTCATGCGGCGCCAGAAGACGCTAAATAGCATCACCGGTCCAAAGGCCGCACCAAAGCCTGCCCAGGCATATTCCACCAGTTCGAGAACAGTGCTTTCAGGGTCCATGGCAAGGAATGTAGCAATTAAAGCTATGATGAGCACACCGAATCGGCCGATCCAAACAACTTCCTTTTGGGATGCGTGGGGACGGAACAACCCTTTATAAATATCTTCCGCCAAGGCACTGGACGACACGAGCAATTGGGAATCAATCGTACTCATAATGGCCGAAAGAATCGCCGCGAGCAAAATTCCGGCCACCCAAGGGTTAAACAAGACTTGGCTAAACATGATAAAGACGGTTTCCGTATCTTCGAGAGCGCTTCCCGGCCCCGCCCCTTGAAAAAAGGCAATACCGACAAAACCGACGAAAATCGCCCCAAATAAAGAAATGGTCATCCATGTCATGCCGACAAAACGCCCTACCGGAACATCACGCTCGGAACGAATGGCCATAAAGCGAGTAATGATATGGGGTTGCCCGAAGTACCCAAGTCCCCAAGCGAGCAGAGAAATAATGGCAATTAGCGATGTACCCGCGAAAGCATCCAGATAAGCAGGATCGATCGCTGCAACATGGGTTACCGTATTGTTCCAACCGCCTAATTCCATAATTGCAACAATTGGAACGGTTACGAGGGCAAGCAACATCAACATGCCTTGAAAAAAGTCGGTGTAACTGATGGCGAGAAAGCCGCCTAAAAATGTATAGGAAACAATCGCGAAAGCACCGATCCATAAAGCGACCTGGTAGTCCCAGCCAAATGTGCTGGAGAAAAGCAGTGCTCCTCCGACGAGTCCGGAAGAAGTGTAAAACGCAAAGAAAATTAAAATGAAGATAGCGGAAACGTTTCTTAGAACTCTTGAGTTGTCACGAAAACGATTTTCGAGAAAATCTGGGATCGTGATGGAATCATTCGCGATCTCTGTATAGCGGCGTAACCTTTTGGCAAGAAATTGCCAATTTAAATAAGCCCCGATCGTTAAGCCCATAGGCAGCCAAATTTCGCTCATGCCATTCAACATGATCGTGCCTGGCAAAGCAATCAAAATCCAGCTGCTCATATCGGATGCTCCGGCGCTTAAAGCCGCTACCCATCCATTCAGGCTTCTGCCTCCAAGGACATAATCAGACATATTCGTCGTTAAGCGATAAAAGATGATCCCGCAAATGGCCATACCGATGATGTAGATGATAAAAGTGATCAGTGTCGGGATTTCAATGGTCACTTGATTTCCTCCGTTCCAAGATTAGACTTATCAAAGACAGCACAACCGTTAGAGACATGGGAACGATAAGCAAAAACCAAGTGACCATCGGCAAATCATCCATACTGGCGAACCTCCTTCTGTATGATTTTCAGAAAGTTTCTTCCGTAAAATTTTATGGGATTTGCTTTCCCTTCATTCCATTTCGGGAATGAAGCAAGGAAGTTGTCCGGATTCGTGACTGATCCGGGCGCATGTCCGGACAGCATGCGCCCGTTAGACAGCCTCGTCAATCGTTATTCAACAGACGGTCAACATATGCAAAAGTGGGATATAGCTATTTCGAAAACATTCCCCGCAGGGCGAATGTGACATTTTGCGGTCGCTCAGCCAACCTGCGCATAAAATATCCGTACCAGTCTCTTCCGAAGGGGACGTACGTGCGAAAACGATATCCTTCATTTACAAGCGACTGTTGCAAATCATTGCGAAAACCGTACAACATTTGAAATTCGAACATCTCGCGAGGAATGTGATTGCGCGCTGCAAAAGCTTTCACTTCATCAATGAGTTCGTGATCATGGGTTGCGATCGCTGTATAGCTCTCGTTTAGCATATGCGCCTCTACCATTTGCAAAAAATGACGGTCAACGTCGTCCTTCTTTTGATAGGCGACCGCCGGGGATTCTTTATAAGCACCTTTGACGATACGAAGGGGGATGCCCGCTAACGCGTGTACATCATCAACCCCTCGGTGCAGATAGGATTGCAATACCGTCCCGACATTGTCGTATTGCTCTCGCAAAGAGTGCAAGATGGAGAGCGTTTGTTCATATCGGGCATAGTCTTCCATATCGATATTAATCTCGTTTCCATAAATGGAAGCTTGGTGGGCGAGCGCGGAAATGTGCTGGCGACAAAGATTTTCATCGATATCCAATCCGAGTTTGGTCAACTTCACGGAAAGGGTGCTATGCACCCCATGTTCATGCAGAACATCTAGCGTATGCAACCCTGCTTCCATCGCGTCCCGCGCTTCCTGTTCCTCATTAACAAACTCGCCTAAGTGATCGAGGGTAACCATGCGGCCGCTGTCGTTTAAATCTTTGATTGTCTCGATTGCGTTTTCCACGTTTAACCCTGCAACCACCTTTGAAGCACCTAGTTGTAATCCCCATCTTTTTGCGCTTTTATTCAATAGTTTGTTTTTCGATAAATAGGAGAAAAAATTTCGGGATATGTTCTGCATGGTGTACTCCTCCTATTCCGATTAAAACTGGTCACAAACGGTTTTTGGGTCCATAAAGTGGAGGATATATCCGGGTCCGCCGGCTTTGGAGTCGGTGCCGGACAATTTGAAACCGCCGAATGGTTGGTATCCTACGATCGCGGCCGTGCAACCACGGTTAAAGTAAAGGTTGCCGACATGAAATTCCCGACGGGCTTTTTCCAGGTGGGCACGGTTATTGGAAATGATCGACCCGGTCAAACCGTAGTCCGTATTGTTGGCGATATCAATCATTTCTTGGATGTCCTTCGCTTTTGTAAACGCGACAACGGGTCCGAAAATTTCTTCCTGCATGATGCGTGCGTTCGGATCCGCATCGGCAAAAATTGTCGGTTGGATGAAATACCCTTTTTCATTATTACCACTGCCGCCGGTGACGAGGCGCGCTTCGTTTTTCCCGATTTCAACGTAATCGAGAATTTTTTCGTAAGCGGACTGCTCACACACCGGTCCCATATACGTTGCTTCATCCACCGGGTTTCCGACCGCTAATTCTTCGGTCATCTTGGTGACTTTTTTTAATACCTCTTCGTAGACGTCTTCATGAGCGACGACACGCGAGCATGCGGAACATTTTTGTCCGCTGAAACCGTAAGCCGATTGCACGATTGACTCTGCAGCAAGGTCGAGATCTGCTTCATTGTCAACGATAATGGTATCTTTTCCGCCCATTTCAATGGCTGTCTTTTTCAAGAAATTTTGCCCTGGCTGAACTTTCGCTGCCTTTTCGTAAATCCCGATCCCCACTTCTTTGGAGCCGGTAAAATTAACAAAACGGGTTTTTGGATGCTCGACGAGATAATCACCGATTTCCCGGCCACTTCCGGGGATGTAATTGACGACTCCTGCTGGCATGCCGGCTTCTTCAAGCACTTCTAAAAATTTATAAGTGATGACCGGAGTCAGGCTTGCCGGTTTAAGCAAGATTGTATTGCCGGCGACCATCGGACCGACGGTCGTTCCTGCCATGATGGCAAAAGGCAGATTCCATGGGGAAATAGTCAGGCCGACGCCAAGTGGCTGATACGTATATTGGTTGTGTTCAAACCACCGGCTGTTAATCGCTTCCCCATCTTTAAGCTCCACCATTTGGCGCGCGTAATATTCAAGGAAGTCGATCGCTTCCGCTGAATCGGCGTCTGCTTCTTTTCGGGTTTTCCCGATTTCATAAGCCATCCAAGCAGAAAATTCATGCTTGCGGCGGCGAGCGATGGCTGCTGCACGGAATAGCACGTTCGCGCGCGCTTCCGGATCCCAGCCGCTCCACACTTTGAATGCCTCTTGTGCTTTTTCCATCGCTTGTTCCGCAAGTGCTTGATTGGCTTTGGAAACGGTGCCGACGACTTCATTTTTGTCGGCCGGGTTTACCGATACTAGCTTTTCTTCTGTCGTCACTCGTTCCCCGCCAATAATAAGCGGATATTCCTTGCCAAGCTCATTTTTCACCAATTGAAGTGCTGCCTCATATTCAGCACGGTTGCTGCTATCTTGAAAATTTGTAAAAGGTTCATGGGTGTACGGGACAACCATTTAGATCACTCCTCGAAAAATATTGTCATACACCCAATTACAATGCAATTTTTATGCCAAAATCAAAGCCGTTGTTATCCGGGGGTTCAAGACGCAAATTCGCCTTATTATCGCAAATATTTTTGCAATAACCGAAAAATTATTTGCGGTATTTGTCCAATTTATATTGCAAGCGCTGGCGACTAATGCCAAGTGACTTCGCTGCTTGGGTGACATTATCGTTGTATGATTCCATTGCTTGTGTGATCAGGTGTTGTTCAAACATAGCCATTTGCGCGGGTAAAGATTTCGCTTCTGGGGAATCAGCGGTTCTTTGGCTTTGTCTCAGACGGAGATGGGAGGGAAAGTGATGAACATCCATCACCGTTTCGTCTGATAGAAAGTTCATTGCTCCTTCCATTGTGTGCTCCAATTCCCTCACATTTCCGGGCCACTCATAAAATTGCATCAAATGCAGCGCTTCATCCGTGAGCCGTTCAACCTTTAACTGAAAACGATTGTTGTATTTTCGTAAAAAAAAGCGGGCAAGCTTCGTGATATCGTCTTCTCGTTCGCGTAATGGCGGAATAAATAAACTCACCACACTCAAACGGTAGTAAAGGTCTTGGCGCAAGCGCTGCTCATCAATTGCTTTTATGGGATCTTCATTCAACGTTGCCATCAAACGGACATGGATTGGCCGCTCTTTCGCTTCACCGATGCGAACGACTTTCTTTTCTTGCAGGACGCGTAAAAGTTTCGGTTGAAGGTGATAGGGGAGTGCGTTAATCTCGTCCAAAAGCAGCGTTCCTCCATCTGCCTGTTCGAACAAACCCGGACGGTCCACTGCGCCGGTGAACGCACCCTTTGCGGTCCCGAAAAGGATCCCTTCCACAAGGCTCTCGGGAAGGGCTGCACAATTTTGGGTTACAAACGATTTGGCGCCGCGATCGCTTTGCTGGTGGATGCTTTGGGCGAACAGTTCCTTACCCGTACCTGTCTCTCCGATAATCAGCACGGGAGAAGAGGTGCGGGCGGAGTGCTTTGCCTGTGCGACCACTTCTGTAAAGCGATCAGATTCTCCGAGCAAGTCCTGAAATTGAAAACGGGTTCCTTCTTCATTTGTCCGTTTATCGCGGAGGATTTGTTCCATACGGCTCACATCTTTGGCAATTTCAACGGCCGCAACGACTTTTCCATCTTCCGATAACGGATACACGTGGTTAATCGTCGTGATTACTTCGCCTTTTGCATTAAAATACGTCTGTTTTTTATCTTCCACACTGCGTTCGTATTTCAGCGCCTGAATGAGCCGGCTTTCTTTTTCATCACGAAATTGGAAGACATCCATAAACGGGCGATCGGTAAAATCGGATAATGTCATCGACTCAATGGCTCGCATTTTCGAATTGTAAATGAGCGGTCTTCTTTCCCGGTCAATCACACGAATGCCAAGATCTAGCTTGTCAAACAATTGCTCATAGACGTTTATTCGTTCTTGAAGTGTTAACTCGGCCACCGCCACCCCTCCATTCTTCTTTTACGATAGCAAAATTTTTTTGTTCAAGATAGCCGATATGCAAAAAAATTTGCGCGATCACTTGAAATGACTTGACAAGCCGCTTTAAATCCGATATAAATGAAGAAAATATCGGTCGAAAGATACGTTGATGGAACGAGTAGATCAATTCCAGTTTTACAGAGAAGGGTTTTATTGCTGAGAGTACCCGAACGTGGATTGATTGAAGGCTATTCCGGAGTGCAGCTAACCCCTGCCGTTCGCCGCGTTAAGGCATATAAGCGAACCATTCGCCCGAAGCGAATGCGTTAACAAGGGTGGTACCGCGACTAACCTCGTCCCTTTTATGGGGCGGGGTTTTTGTGTGTGCCAAAAAAGGAGGAAAAACCGAAATGAAACGTTTAACGTCAGCTGATGTGCGCCAACTTTTCCTTGATTTTTTTAAAGAAAAAGGCCACGATATTGAACCGAGCGCTTCCCTCGTGCCTCATGAAGATCCGTCGTTGTTGTGGATCAACAGCGGGGTAGCGACTTTAAAAAAATATTTTGATGGACGAATTGTTCCGGAGAACCCGCGCATCGTCAATGCCCAGAAAGCGATTCGGACGAACGATATTGAAAACGTCGGCAAAACTGCCCGTCACCATACGTTTTTTGAAATGCTCGGCAATTTCTCGATCGGCGATTATTTTAAGAAAGAAGCCATTGAATATGCATGGGAATTTCTAACCGATGAGCGTTGGGTCGGGTTTGATCCGGAGCGCTTGTCCGCAACTGTCCACCCCGAAGACGATGAAGCGTACCGCTATTGGAAAGAAACTATTGGACTGCCGGAAGAGAGGATCATTCGTCTGGAGGAAAATTTTTGGGACATCGGAGAAGGGCCGAGCGGACCTAATGCGGAAATATTTTATGATCGTGGCCCTGCTTACGGTCATGATCCGGCGGATTCGGAACTTTATCCGGGGGGCGAGAATGAACGGTATTTGGAGATCTGGAACCTCGTGTTCTCCCAGTTCAACCATAATCCCGACGGGACGTACACACCGCTACCAAACCAAAACATCGACACCGGATTAGGGCTGGAGCGTTTGGTTTCGGTCATCCAAGATACAAAAACGAACTATGAAACCGATTTGTTTTTGCCGATCATCAAAGAGACGGAAGCGTTGACGGATGCGTCTTATGGGGAAAAAGAAACGTATGATACAGCTTTTAAAGTCATTGCCGATCATATCCGCACCGTTTCTTTTACGATTGCCGATGGAGCCCTTCCGTCAAATGAAGGCAGGGGATATGTGCAGCGCAGGCTGTTGAGGCGCGCGGTTCGTTATGCGCAATCGCTCGACATTCACGAGCCGTTTATGTACCGTCTCGTTCCGGTCGTCGCGACGATCATGGAGCCTCATTACCCGAACGTGAAAGAAAAAGATGCGTTTATTCAAAAGGTAGTTCGAAATGAGGAAGAGCGTTTTCACGAAACCTTAAGCGATGGGCTGGCAATCTTAAATGATTTAATCGCCGCCTCCAAGCAGAAAGACGAAACTCAAATCAGCGGGGACGATGTCTTCCGCCTATATGACACGTATGGCTTTCCGGTCGATTTAACGGAGGAATACGTAACGGATGCCGGTCTCAACGTGGATCTTGAAGGATTTGAACGGGCCATGCACGCGCAGCGGGAACGGGCAAGAGCCGCCCGTAAAGAAGGCGATTCGATGCAAAGCCAAAATGAAGCGCTTCGGTCGCTTCACGAAACAAGTACGTTCGTTGGCTACGAACAGCACGAGATTGAAACAGAAGTACAAGCCATCGTACAAAATGATGCACGTGCGGAAACAGCGAACCCCGAGGAAGAAGCGTTTGTCCTTTTAAAAGAAACTCCGTTCTACGCAGAAAGCGGCGGACAAGTCGCGGATCAAGGGCTGCTTTTTTCCGATGGGACATGGGCAGAGGTGACCGATGTCCAGCAAGCGCCTAACGGGCAACCGCTGCACAAGATAAAGGTGACCGAGGGAACATTAACAACGAGCAAGCCAATTACGGCTTCAATAAATGGGAAAGACCGAGCCGCGATTCAGAAGAACCATACCGCTACCCATTTGCTTCATCAAGCATTAAAAGATGTGCTCGGAGATCATGTAAACCAAGCAGGGTCGTATGTCGGACCGGATCGGCTGCGTTTTGATTTCTCCCATTTTGGGCAAGTGTCGAGCGAAGAGTTGCAGGACATTGAAGCAATTGTCAATGCAAAAGTTGCAGAGGCGGCAAACCTGGCAATTGAAGAAACAACCTTGGAAGACGCGAAAGCGAAAGGGGCCATGGCACTTTTCGGTGAAAAATATGGCAGCAATGTCCGTGTCGTTCATATTGGAGATTACAGCATTGAACTGTGCGGAGGAACCCATGTGGCAAACAGCGCAGAGGTCGGAATCGTTAAATTGATCTCTGAAACGGGAATTGGCGCGGGGATTCGCAGAATTGAAGCCGTGTCCGGCCGAGCAGCATACCATTATATTGAAGAGAAACTGCAATTGTTGGACCAAATACAGGAACAATTAAAAGCAAAATCGGCGGAAGACGTGCCCCAAAGAGTGGAGCAACTTCAACAGGATGTCCGCGAAAAAGAAAAAGAAAACGAATCAATCGCGGCAAAATTGGGGAACATGGAAGCTATGCAGTTGCTGGATGATGTGCATGATATCAATGGGATCCCGGTATTGGCGGGACAATTGGATAACAGCGATATGGACACACTCCGAACGACTGCGGACCGGTTAAAACAAAAGCTTCCGACGGGCATTATCGTTCTTGGCACAGCGAGAGACGGGAAGGTCAATATTGTCGCTACCGTGAGCAAAGACTTGGTTACCGACGGTTACAAGGCCGGAGACATTGTCAAAAAAGTTGCAGCGATTTGCGATGGTGGCGGAGGAGGCCGCCCGGATATGGCACAAGCCGGCGGCAAAAGTCCGGAAAAACTGCCGGAAGCGATAGCAGCAGTCGATGAAATCGTAGCCTCCATTTCATAATTTCGCAAAATCATGTACAATAAGATGCAAATACAGGAAGCGGGCAGTCACGATCCGTGAATTTGATTGCGAGGTGACAGAGGATGAGCTCAAAAGATAATACCGTTCAATTTAATGTCCAGGAAGACTCCACGCAAGCAGACGTCAAAGAAGTATTGGTCAATGTTCATCATGCACTGGAAGAAAAAGGGTATAACCCTATTAATCAAATCGTCGGATATTTGTTATCCGGGGACCCGGCATACATTCCGCGTCATAACGACGCACGTACGTTGATTCGCCGTCTTGAAAGAGACGAGCTCATTGAAGAACTCGTTCGAACGTATTTGCAGAAAGCAAAGCGCGGCGGATGAAGATTCTTGGCCTTGATGTAGGAGATAAGCGAATCGGTGTAGCGGTCAGTGATGCGTTGGGACTGACGGCCCAAGGACTGGAGACGGTTGCCGTGCAAGGGCACGAATCGCCGTATGCTAAGGTTGTGCAGATCGCTCATGACCATGACGTGGAAAAAATTGTGGTAGGATTGCCGAAAAACATGGACGGGACGATTGGTCCTCGTGCCGAGAAATCCCAACAATTCGGCTCCGCCCTTGAAAAGCGTGCAGCCATTCCTGTACAGTTTTGGGATGAACGCTTAACGACGAAAGCGGCAGAGCGAACGTTAATCTCTGCGGATGTGAGTCGCAAAAAGCGAAAAAAAGTGGTTGATAAACTTGCCGCAGTGCTGATCTTGCAAGGCTATCTTGATCACGCCTGTGCGACAAGAATGAGGTGAAAAAATGGCGGAAGAAGAAAACGAGCGCGTGGTTATTCCCGATGAAGAGGGGAATGATCATGTATTCGAGATTTTGTTTACGTTTGATATTGATGAAACAGAAAAATCCTATATGGTTGTAACCTCGGCTGAGGAAGAAATGGAAAACGAGGAAGAAGTAGAAATCTTCGCCTTTCAATACGAAGAATCAAGCGAAGAGCCTGCAGGATTTGCGCTTTATCCGATTGAATCCGATCAAGAATGGGAAATGGTTGAAGAAATGATCGCCACTATGCTGGACGAGGATGAAACCCTTCATGTGGATAAAGACGGGCATAACCATTAAGAGAAAAATGTCTGTCATGCTCAAGCTCTTCTGGCTTCCGATATCTAACCTCCTCCATTCCCCGAGGCACTAATGCTGTGGAAGAAATATCACCTGGACCGTGAAGCATCACGGGCCGGGTATTCTTTTTACTTTGGGGATGAATCATGTCGCTAAAGCTCCGCATACTAGATGCTTGATGGCGGGCAATATTTTTCAGCTGTAAAAAAATCGTCCTCGAAGAGGAGGTTTCATTGAACGATAATCAGGAAATGAATGAACAAAAGAAGCAAAAAGCAATGAATGCGCGAATGGTTCGCCGGATTGTCTTCTGGATCGTGCTTGCGCTTGTTATACTCGCGATCATCGGTTTGGTATCCGGGTATTTCTATGTGCGGGCAGCGGTGAGCCCGATGGACGAACAGGATGACTCGGAAGTTGAAGTTGAAATTCCGGGCGGTTCCTCGATGAGGGACATCGGAGAACGCTTGGAAGGGGAAGATTTGATTTCCGACAGCACTTTTTTTCATTACTATTCACGATGGCAAAACGCCTCCGGTTTGCAGGCCGGTATCTATGAATTGAATCGATCGATGGATCTTGATGAAATCTTGGATACCATGCAAGAAGGGCCGCACAGGGAAGCATATGCCATCTCCTATACGGTTCCGGAAGGGTTGTGGCTGGAGGATATTGCAGCAACCATCTCGGAAGCGTCGCCTCATGGGATAGACGAAGTGGTGGATGTGCTCGATAACGAGGATTATGTGGAAGGCTTAATAGAAGAACACGAATTATTGAGTGAAGAAATGCTGGACGATGCTATACGCTATCCGTTGGAAGGGTATTTGTTCCCGGCAACTTACGAGTTTTTAGATGAAGAGGTATCCGTCGAATGGATGGCGGAATCCATGTTGCAACAAACTTTTGATGTCTATGAACAAGTTGCAGGCGAGGCAGATGGCGAACATGCCGATGATTTGCATGAAGTGTTGACGTTGGCTTCGATTGTGGAGCGAGAAGCACAAACAGAAGAGGACCGCAGGCTAATCGCGGGCGTGTTGTTTAACCGTCTCGATGAAGGAATGCCTTTGGAGGTGGACCCGACCGTGGCTTATGCCCAAGGCGAGCATTTATACATGACCTCTTTGGAGGACATTGAGATCGATGATCCGTTTAACACGTATCAAAATGACGGTTTGCCGCCCGGGCCGATCGCAAGTCCCGGGGAAGATTCCATAAGGGCTGTTTTTGAGCCCGAGGATACCGAGTATCTCTTTTTCTATGCCCGTGTAACCGGCGAAGTCATTTACTCCCAGACTTACGAGGAGCACCAGGAAGTTCATGAAACCTACCGGGATGAATGGATTGAAGCACAGGAAGAAGAGGAATCCGACGAATGAATAAGTACTTGGAAACCTTGCGGGAAAAAAATGACGATCCAGTGCTGAACGAAATGCGTCTGCACGCGGAAAAAGAAAATGTTCCGATTTTGGAAGAAGAAAGCATGCAGTTGTTATTACAAGTGCTGGCATTAACGAATGCCGAACGCGTGCTGGAAATCGGCAGCGCTATTGGTTATTCTGCCTTTCGAATGGCATCGGACGGTGCCCGGCGAAGCGTAACGACGGTCGAAAGGGACAGACACCGTTACGAACAAGCCCGGTCCTTTTTGGCTCGCTCAAGTTACCAACCATCGATTACGTTGTTGCATGGAGATGCTTTTGATTATGTTGAAGAGATCTCACAGGATCCATCGTATGACGCTTTGTTCGTCGACGCTGCAAAAAGCCATAACCAAGCCTTTATTGAGACGTTCGCCCCGTTTGTTAAAAGAGGGGGAGTGATTGTCGTTGATAACGTTTTGTTTAAAGGATGGGTGGCCGATCCGGCAGGAGCACCAAAGCGTTTACAAAATCTTGCGGGCAACGTGCACGCGTTTAATGATTGGTTCCGGAACCATCCGGCTTTTGCCACACGCTTTCATGCAGTCGGAGATGGTTTGGCCATTGCGATTAAACAGGAAAACCTCTTATAATGAAGCATAAGTTGAAAAAAAGAATTGTATTTTTTAAGTGACCTGCGTATGATAGAGCAAAGAAAAAGCAACGCAGAGCCAATGCAGGTGAGGATGAACACGTAAAACCATCCACCACCGGCAGCGAAGAATGGTTGAACCCATTCCTGCAGCAAACAATGCTGTTTAGACGTTGCTTCTGATTATGTTTTCACCTTAGGTGGAGGAGTGAAGAAAATGGCGGAAACAAAAAAATATTATATGACACAAGAAGGTTTGGCCAAGTTGGAAGAGGAAATGGAATATTTGAAAACAACACGGCGGCAAGAAGTCGTTGAGCGAATAAAAATAGCGAGGGACTTTGGCGACCTATCCGAGAACTCGGAGTATGATGCAGCCAAAGATGATCAAGCATTCGTTGAAGGACGGATTGTACAAATTGAAAATATGATTCGAAACTCCGTTATTATCGAAGATAACGGGGATACGAACGAAGTCAATCTGGGAAATTCCGTTACGTTTAAAGAATTGCCGGATGGGGAGGAAGAAATATATACCATCGTCGGCAGTGCTGAATCCGATCCATTGGAAGGAAAGATTTCAAATGATTCTCCGATGGCGAAAAGCTTGTTGGGACGCAGAGTAGGTGAACAGGTATCTGTGAGCACTCCCGGAGGGGATATGGAAGTGGAGATCGTCGATATTCAATAAAGTGAAATGGGCGTGTTAGCCGCCCGTTTTTCCAAAAATTGCAGGCGTGGACAAGGAACGTATCCAGTACAGGTAAAAAGGTGATTGCAATGGACAATCCTAATCAATTTGGTTCGGAGAGCCGCAAGGAGTTACGCAAACGTAAAACGATGAATCGGTTATTGAATACAGCCATTGGCATTGTCGTTGTTTTGATCGGTTTTTTCTTGTTTGCGTTGTTGTTTCAAGACGATGAACCGGTTGCCGATGATGAATTTGAAGAAGAAGATGCGGACGTAGGGTTTGAAGAAGAAGAAGAGCCGGACGAAGAAGCGACTGAAGAGGATGAAGAAGAATCCTCGGGACCGGAAGAGGCACCGGATGATGGACAAGACGTTGCAGAGGAAGAAAACGGTGACTCCGAGTCATCCGAAGAATCCGAAGAGGGCACGGAAACAGATGAAAACGGTGAGGACAATGGGGAGTCTGCCCCTTCCGCTCCGGAAGACGGAGAATATGAACCGATTGGAACGGAGCAAGAAGATTTCAGCCACAATTTTGATTCCGATAGCCAAAATTGGAATGAAATGGTAATGGCTATGGAATACGCAACAGGGACTTCGGAAGAAGATTGGTCGCATATCGCGTGGATCGGCAATGATGGTCCGGACGGAGCAGAAGGAACCTTCGAACACGAGGACGGAACGGAATATACCGTTACGATGGAATGGGTGGACGACGAAGGCTGGATGCCGACGAATGTGGAAGAAAATTAACGTCAAGCCCGGGCACTTTACCCCGGGCTTGACGTATGAACAAAGCTTCCGCTCGCACTGAAATGAAAGCCCGGCATAATTAAAATCCATTATACGAGGAGATTGAAAATGAAATACGGAGTGATCGGTGCCATGGAAGAAGAAGTGGAGATATTGGCATCGCAGATGAACGATACAACGATTACAAAAAAGGGAGGGTGTGTTTTTTATGACGGGCAACTGAATGGTCATGAAGTTGTCCTTATGCAATCAGGGATTGGCAAAGTGAACGCGGCGATCGGCACAACCTTGCTGATCGATATGTACAGCCCGGGCATTGTCATCAATACCGGTGTTGCGGGGGGATTTGATCCGGAGATGACGATTGGTGACCTCGTTGTTTCCACCCATGTCAGCTATAACGACGTGGATGCCACGGTATTCGGTTATACATTTGGGCAAGTTCCCGGCATGCCGAATGTCTATCCTGCAAACACCGATTTAGTGGAACATGCGAACGCGGCGGCATTTCAATCGGGGGCGAATGCCAGGAACGGCCTTGTTCTTTCCGGGGATTCGTTTATGAGTGACGAGCAGAGGATTGCTGATCTTCGCGTTGAGTTTCCGGAGGCAAAATGCTCGGAAATGGAAGCCGGTGCCATTGCGCAAGTGTGCTATCGTTTTCAAACTTCTTTTGTCATTATAAGGGCGTTAAGTGACATTGTCGGAAAAGATGCCTTAGCATCCTATGAAAGGTTTTTGGAGAAGGCAGCCAACCAATCAGCGCAAGTCGTTAGAGCCTTTTTAGATGCAACAAGTGCACATAGATGAAAGAATTACCTTCTCTGAAAGGCCGCTCTTCATGATAGAATGGCTGTAAAAAGGGAGGGGGTTGCTTTTATGGAACCATCGAAACAAGATGAACGTCTAGTCATGAAAATAAATGATTATCGATCTTTTTCCAATATCTTTTTGCTGATCGCTGCTTTTATGTCCATCGGCTGGTTTATTCCTGAGCAGGCGAAGCAGATGGGCACCATTTTTGGCCTTTCCTTATGGTTCGGCTTGATTGGCGCCTCTGTTTTCTGTTTATTGCTCAGCCTTAAATGGACCCGTGAATGGGAAAACTCATGACTCTACGACCCGAAGAAAATGCTGAAGGATGCGGGCGGTAAGCCCCCAAATGTGTTTTCCTTCATATTCATAGAAAACTTCGGGAAAGACCGTGCGTCGGAATTGATAATTTTTGCCGCCGGCGATTTTTTCATATGGGAAATCCTCCGGTATATCCGCAGTTGAAGATAGATGATACGTCTCCGGTTTTTGAGTCATCAAAACATGAAGCGGCACAGTGAATAATTCTTCCACTTCTTCATTAGGGGAGAACGACGTTTCACTGATCGAAAAAACATGGGGATAAATAACGACGCCGTATGGGGTCATCCATTTATCCAATGGGGCTATGTGAGCGGCATTGAAGCGTTTGATCCCGGTTTCCTCACATAGTTCCCGTGCGGCCGTCTCGGCTGAAGTTAAATCGTCTGCTTCCATTTTACCTCCTGGAAAACTAATGTCTCCGGGCTGCTGTTTTAACTGGTAGCTTCTGATTTGAAAAAGAATAGACGGCTGCCCTTTTTCATGTACAATTGGAACGGCAACGGCAGCATGCTGCGCTTCACGTTCACCGATGATGCCCGGCTCCCTGTATTTCAGGCGTGAAAATACTTTGTTGATGTCTCTGGTCATTTTGACAGGCACCCCTTTGCATAGTAGTTTCATTATTTTTAGTTTAGCATGACTTATGTTTGAAATCCGTCGATTCGTGGAATTGTAAGAAATCAGAGGTGATGGACAATGAAACGTAGTCACAAAGAAACGGACCGCTTACGTGTAAAGGGAGAAGCAAAAGCCAAGTTTCAGCCACGCGATAACGACCTAACCGAGGACATGCATCATGACCCGGTGCCGGACGAAGAGGTACAGAATAACGAACGAGATGAAAAAAAGAAGCGACGATCAAAAAATGAATCGATATCCGAATAAGAAAGGGCGTTGTGTGATTAGAGGTTCATCGCACAACGCTTTTTTTGCAGGTAAGAAAGTATAAAACTTTTTCCTGCATAAGTGCAACTAAGGCTTTCGGAGCGACCGAGCATAGGTCGTGTCATTTAACAGGTGGAACCCCTGTTTGATAAGGCTCTAACCAAGCCATCAATAGCGAGTCTTGGACTCAACGGAGTAATCCATTGGGTTAAGCGTAGACAGTTAGGTCGTAGGCCTGAAAGTGATTGAGCCTCGTAAATAGTTAAAACGGGGAGGTTGACGGTGTCGAAAGACCGGAAAACGACACTCCGTATGTCATTATCGGTGAGATATACGGAGCTCCCTCGGGGTCGGAGAGCCAGGCATGCGATACAATGATGACACGAGAACTCGGGAGATCCTGTTTGTTCTTTCTTCAGTCGAAGGGAGTATGGTTGACCAAGCGATACAAAGCGAGGAAACCAGACGACAGCAGGAAGTCGGATGACCGCGTAGTACCGATGACGTCGGGTAACGCCGAAAGAGGGAAGGCAAGTGTCACGCCGACATCACCTTAACAAGGGACACATTCCCTACACACGGAGGTAGGAACACGGAATGGAAACAAAACTTGCTAGGATAGCAGAATTAGCTAAGCACAACCCAGCTATGACATTCACATCTCTTGCGCACCTGCTGAATCCTGAATACCTTATGCAATGCCATCACCAACTCCCTAACCGTAAGGCAGCTGGTGTAAAGGGAACAACCAAGATAACGTACGAGCAAAATCTTGAGGAAAATATCGAAGACTTAGTGTCTAGAATGAAACAGAAGAGCTATCGGCCCAGCCCAGATAAGCGGGTCTATATTCCAAAGGATGAAAAGGGAAAGAAGAGACCCCTGGGGATTCCTGAACACGAAGATAAAATTGTTCAGAAAGGGATGGCGCCCATTTTGAACGCCATCTATGAGAATGATTTTCTGGATTGTTCATTTGGATTTCGTCCCCAGCGTAATTGTCATGATGCATTGAAGGTATTAAATGGGTATATAGAGAGAAGATATGTGAATTACATCGTGGATGTGGATATCAAAGGTTTCTTTGATCATGTTGACCACAAGTGGATGATGGCATTTCTGAAAGAACGTATTGGAGACCCGAGCTTTCTCCGAATCATTGCCCGTTTCCTCAAGGGCGGATACATGGAGCAAGCGAAACATTATAAGACGGAGAGCGGAACGCCGCAGGGAAACCTGATATCGCCGATACTAGCGAATGTGTATCTGCACTATGTTTTGGACCTGTGGTTTGAACAGCATGTGAAGAAAAGAATCAAAGGGCAGGCATATCTTGTGCGATACGCAGATGACTTTGTCTGCTGCTTTCAGTATCATGAAGATGCGCATGCATTCTACGATGCACTCAAGTTGAGGTTGAACAAATTTAACCTGGAAGTGGCGGAAGATAAAACGCAAATTATTCCGTTTGGGAGGTTCGCTGCGGAGAATCATAAAAAGGCGGGGAAAGGGAACCCGCCAACGTTTGATTTTCTTGGTTTCACCCATTATTGCGGCAAAAGCAAGAAAGGCAAATTTCGTGTGAAACGCAAAACAAGCAAGAAGAAAATAGCCTCCAAGCTCAAACAAACGAACCAATGGCTGAAAGCTCACCGTCATCTGGCTATGAAGGACATTGTCCGTAGACTAAGCCGTTCTCTGAATGGTTATTACAACTACTACTGTATCACAGACAACGTAACCGCAGTGGTGAGGTTCCGGGATGCGGTCATCCAACAATTTTTCAAATGGATGAACCGGAGAAGCCAACGAAAGTCGTTCGGTTGGGAGAAGTTTCAGTTATTTCTTATTAAGTTTCCCTTACCGAAACCAAGGGCCAAGGTGAACATCTATGAACGAAGGAACCATATTAGCTATATTTTGTGAAAGATGTTGGTGAGGAGCCGTGTGCGTTAATTGCGCCCGCACGGATCTGTGAGGGGGGAGGAGCACAATCCATACAAAAGGTGAGGCTCCCTCCTACTCGACCCTTAAAGGCTTGGCGACAAGCCGAGTTTTCTAATAGAGTCGGCTGTTAAACCAGTGGACAATTTCCGCAAGTCTCGCTGCCCGCAAGCGCGGAAGTCCATTGCGGCTTAACTCATGGTTGGCATCTGGAAAACGCACAAACACTGCTTCTTTTCCATAAGATTTTAGCACAGTGAACCACTGTTCCGCTTGTTCAATCGGGCAGCGAAGGTCATCTTCCCCGTGTAAAATAAGAATTGGCGTTTCTACGTCTCGTGCGTATTTCAGCGGCGAATGGTTCCACAGTTTCACCGGGTCGTCCAGTAAGTGTTCACCGATTTCCCATTTCGTAAAATAATAACCAATATCGCTAACCCCATAAAAGCTCAACCAATTCGAAATCGAACGTTGCGTAACCGCAGCTTTAAATCGATTGGTATGGGAGACGATCCAGTTCGTCATAAAACCTCCATAGCTTCCGCCGGTAACCCCCAATCGCGTTTCATCAATGAATGAATAGCGATTAACAGTTTCATCCACTGCTGTCATAAGATCCGTGTAGTCGTTTCCGCCGTAATCCCCGCGCACTGCATCGACGAAACGTTGTCCGTACCCATGGCTCCCCCTTGGGTTTGTGTACAAGACCGCGTACCCTTCTCCGGCCAATACTTGTAATTCATGAAAAAATGAATACCCGTACATCGCGTGGGGTCCCCCGTGGACTTCGAGAATGAGGGGATATTTTTTCCCCGGATCATAGGGATAAGGATAAAGCAGCCAGCCCTCTATTTCCCAGCCATCCTTTGCGGAAAAGTGGAGGGTGTGTGGTTCTTGCAACTGAAGTGCAGAAAGGTAAGCATCATTAGCGTACGTTCGCTTCTTGACGGACTCGCCGTCCAGTGAAACGCTATAAAAGTTGCCTGGATCTGTCGGGCTGCTGATACCGGCGACGAACGTTCCGGTTTCCCGATGCAATGAAAAGGCATAGACATGCCGGTTTTCTTCAAATATTGTTTGCATCTTGCCGTTTATTGAGCTTTTAAAAATACCTGTCCGTCCCTCGCGACTGGCGGTAAATACAACGGAATCCTCATCAACCCAGAGAGGTCCCGGATTATGTTGCCCCGATTGGAAATCGCTGATCATGGCGTCGCCGATTTCGAAATCAACATCGGGTGTGAGCAGTTTTTTCTCTCCGTTGCATACATCGATGACCCAAATTTTATTTTGTGTCGCTCCGCCATGCGTGTACGTATGGCCGAAACAAGCGATTTTCGAACCGGCGGGGGACCAGGATACCCCGTGATACGAGCCGTCCGAAGATGTAATCTGTCTCGTTTCTCCACTTTTCCCGATTGGTTGTACAAAGATGTCTTGGCCGATGTGACTGTCTCCTTTTAAGTTCGCTGTGTACGCGATTTTCTCTCCATCCGGAGACCATCCGCCGACATTGTGGTCCACCCCATTAGTCGTCAGTTGTTCACTCGTTTTCGTTTCGACATCAAAGAGGACCAGCTGCTGGTGCTTTTGGTCATGGAGGCCCGAAGCATCAGATTTATATTTAAGGCGCTCAATTCTCAATGGTTCTTTCTTCTTTGCATCTTTTTGTCGCTCTTCTCTTGTTTTTTCCACTTGTTCAGTGAACGCCCGGTCTGTTTCTACGGATGCCGCAAACAAGAGATAGCGTCCGTCCGGGGACCAATGAGGCTTTCCGGCCCCATGCTCCAAGTAAGTTAACTGCTTCGGAGCGCCGCCGTTGGTCGACATGCCCCAAAGTTGATCGATCCCACTGCGATTGGATAAGAAAACAATCGTTTGATCATCCGGGGAGAAGCGCGGAAAACGGTCTCTGACATTTCCGAATGTCCATTGCCGGGGATCCCCATGGTGGACATTCTGCACGAAGAGATGCTCCGTATAGTCTTGATTTTCGTTAATCTCACGGCCGGTGAAGACGTACGTCCCGCCGGTATGATCAATTTGGGGATCGGAATATTGAACCAACTGAAACAAGTCTTCCATTTCCATCGGTCTTTTTTTCATGCTGAACCTCCAATGAATAATTAGGAACATAATATGTACCCCTGTCCCTATTCCCATTATACAAAACGAGTAATCTTTTTAATATTAAACTATCCCGGCAAAAACCATTATCTTACAGATATAAACTCCCACTTTTATTAAAAGAAAAGTGGGAGCATGAGCATCAGCGGGACTGACTGGTTATCTACGCAATGCCCTCTGCGTCTCCGGACCGGGAATGCCATCCACGCCAATTCCGGCATCTTGCTGGAATGCGCGGACAGCCCCGGCGGTTTCCGCGCCAAAAATGCCGTCGATACCGAATTGTGACAGTCCGTAGCCAAGATCCACTAAACGCTGTTGCAGTTCTTCTACATGAGCACCCTGGTCTCCGTGGCGAATGATGGACCCATCCCATTGATGGAAAGTAAAGGTGTCAATATGAGTTTCCAATGCTTCGTGTGTTTCCGGACCGGGAATGCCATCCACGCCAATGCCGGCTTCTCGTTGGAAAGTGCGGACAGCCCCGGCGGTTTCCGCGCCAAAAATGCCGTCGATACCGAATTGAGGAAGCCTGTAGCCGATATCGACTAAACGTTGTTGCAGCTCTTCCACATGGTCCCCTAGGTCTCCGTGGCGAATGATGGAACCATCCCAATGTTGGAATGTAAAGCCGTCCTCATTATCATCGTTGTCATCGTCATTATCATCATCATCATCGCCGTTGTCAATCGGCGTTAAGTTTAAAAACTCGGCGACAGCCTCAGCATGAGCTGCAGCCACGGCTGCGATAAAATCCGGATCTTGCAGTAGTGCAGCATCGCCGGTGTTATCAATAAATAAGTTTTCCGTTAATATTGCCGACATCCGGGTTTCCCTTAAAACATGGAAGTTAGCCGTTTGCTCTCCACGGTCGGGAATCGAGGAATCAAATGTGTGCATCTCGTCCAAAATTTGGGGATGCATGACACTTTGCAGATCACTGGCACCGGTCGGGTTGCTCGTATGAATAAAT
This sequence comes from Salicibibacter halophilus, assembly GCF_006740705.1. Classification (GTDB taxonomy): domain Bacteria; phylum Bacillota; class Bacilli; order Bacillales; family Marinococcaceae; genus Salicibibacter; species Salicibibacter halophilus. The sequence continues at coordinate 3,692,109 of NZ_CP035485.1, forward strand.
GTTTCAAATCCTCTTACACTTCCGTCCAGTGCGTTGGCGTGAATAGAGATAAACACGTCCGCCCCCCAATTGTTTGCATCATCGGTGCGATCTTGCAAGGAAACATCCGTATCATCCGTGCGGGACATTCTACGATACATGCCCTCGTAGTTTTCGCGAAGATAGACACTCATCTGGTGACCAATGTCTAGCACAATATCTTTCTCGTTCAGTCCGTTTCCCGTGGCACCAGTGTCACTTCCGCCGTGTCCCGGATCAATATAGATTTTTTGCAAACCAAACAACTCCTTTCTTGTATAGTATTTATATATGAAAGGAGCGAAAAAACGGGGGCGGCTCATAGAGGGTAACTAGTAACTATTTTTCTTTTAAGGCATAAACTCTTTTTTTAAGCCGTTTGCGGTATGCTTAAGCCCGTCGCTAAATGAAACGATAGGACGGTAGCCAATTAAGTTTTCAGCGAACCGTAGGTCCGCCAGCGAGTGCATGACATCCCCTGCCCGTTCGGATGTAAAGTGGGGCAGAATATCCGTCCCTAGTATTTTGTTTATTTTTTTGGCAAGTGTCACTAAATCTATGCGCTCGCCGCTTCCGATGTTAACTGCTTCCCCTTGAAGTTTCGGGGCTTTAGCTGCCAGCAAATTGGCGGAAACGACATTATCAATATACGTAAAATCCCGCGATTGTTTGCCATCGCCATAGATGAGCGGAGGTTGATTGTGTAATAATGCAAGAATAAATCTGGGAATCACAGCAGCATATTCCGAATGAGGGTCTTGATTCGGGCCGAAAACATTGAAATACCGCAAAGAGACCGTTTCCAACCCATAAACTTCATAAAAAGCTTTGCAATAACGCTCTGCCGCGTACTTGCTTACCGCATAGGGAGACAGGGGGACGTTGGCATATCCACACGTTTCGGCAGGACAACGCTATTTCCGTATGCCGAGGACGATGCGGCATAAATAAATCGACGGACCCCTGCTTTAACAGCAGCATGCAAAAGCTGCAGCGTTCCCGTAACATTCGCGTAGTGGGTCGTCATTGGATCTTTGATGGATTTCGGAACGGACGGGACGGCCCCTTGATGAAAAATAACATCCACATTTTGCACCGCTTTTTTCACGGTTTCAGGATCAGTGAAATCCCCCTCAATGAACTCTATATCATCAAACATGTCATGCAAATGTCTTATTTTGCCCGTATTAAAATTATCAAGCACTTTGACATGTGTATCCTTGCCGAGTAACGAACGGACAAGGTGGGAGCCGATAAAACCCGCTCCCCCTGTAACTAGATAATTGGTCATTTCGAAACAGCCTCCAGATTGTAAAATATCCTTCAGTATTTTATGCCGTGTCCGTATCTGTGAAATAGACAAGGATGGAAAATAGAAAAATTTGGGGTGACGTGTATGCCGCGATTAAGCTATGCATAGGTATGAGCAACGGAAACACCGGGGGAAGGGGATACAATGGGCAAGCACTTGCTCGTGTACGATTTGGATTGGTGGGTGTTGGGGGAAAAAGCAAAGGTGATTCAAGCCAATCATCCGCAGCTCAACATTTCCTCCATAAATGAGGTGAAAGCTTTAGCAAATAAACGAGGGGCCAATTATATAAACGCGTCTTACAGGGTTATTGCAACATTGGGACTCGGCATTGCCCAGGTACTTATCCGACGAAACATTCGCGTTGATACGTCCCAAATTGGATCATACAATTATTTTTTGAACAATCATCGCGTCTATCAGGAATGGAAAGATTCGATTAAAATCAATCACCGTTTCATCAAAGAAGTTATGGCCAAACCGCGGCAGTTTGGAGCCATAAACCCTAAATTAGCCCATGAAGTAAAGCACCTGCTTCCGGGTAAGCGGGTGAACTATATCCGTCCGTTCGTAGATAGCGGGCTTTTTCGGCCGAGACGCCCATATAAGAACAAAGATACATTCGTCGTCGGTTGGGTTGGAAATGAAAATAGAAAGGTTAAAAATTATCATACCTTGCACCGAAAAATTGTAAAAACCTTTCGTGCAGATCCGGCGATTAAGTTCGTCGAAGCAACGCGGTCATCACCGATGACGATCGATAAGATGCCTGCCTTTTATCAGCAATTGGATCTGCTGTTGATTACTTCTTCCAATGAGGGTGGACCCGCGCCTGCATTGGAAGCATATGCTTCAGGTGTTCCAGTGTTATCCACGAATGTTGGCTATGTCAAAGAGGTGGCCGGACCTCAGTGCCGATCGCTCATTCTAAACAGCAGGCAGCCTGTCCGCTTCGCTCAAAAAATCAAGGAAATCAGAAATGACCCATCTTTTCACGCAGCGTTGAGGAAAGAGGCAAGGAAACGGATCGTGAATCACTTTACGGTGGAGAAAACGATGGACGATTGGCTGAAGACGTTGTTTTTTCTAAACGAAGATCATTAGCGCCCTTTTTTCGAAAATCCCGTGAAATGCACCTATTTCAAAAGGTTTTTTCTCCCATATAATATGCAGTCAAAAGCAAAACAAATGAGGAGAGAGACCATGAAATCACTCTGTATCACCGTTTTTGTGTTCGGCAATTACACAAAATATATTCCGTACTATATATACAGCATTTTAACGAGTTATCCGGACTATTATGTGAAAATATTTACGAACACCCGTCTATCCAAACAAGAAAACACCTGTCTGCAATTGATTCGCGAGCAACTGTCCACGAATTTTGAAGTGAAGGAAAACTACTTCACGAACCGTAACGTGAAACGTACGGTAGAAAACAAGGTGAAGCGTTTTTTACTTCCATACCATGAATTCCAAGCTTTTGAAAATGTCTACGTCGGCGATGTGGATTTTTTGATTGTAAAAGAAAGCCCTTCTTTGTTAGAAGGCCATGTGGCGCACTGCCAAAAAACAGGGCTGCCTTACAGCAATCAAGTACGACCCAATTCTAAACGATTAACCGGATTACATTTTTTCAACGTAAAACCGTATTATCAGAAAATGGGAGAAACCCTCGCTTACTATCGAAATAATCCCGAGCGAATCACAGAGGATTTTCAATCGTTAAAAAGAGACGAAGAAATGTTGTATCAATTGATTGAACAACAAATCGGATTTGATGGGTTGGATGCCTATCATTACCGCCCCCATCACGGTTTTCATTTAGGCATTTTAAGAAGCGGTCCGGAGCGGTTTAAAGCCTATGTCGAAAATGGGCGCCAAAACCCATTTCATCAACTTCCTGCCTACGATGGATTAAAAAAACAACTGCTGCTTTATTTTCAGGATCCGTTATTCAAAGCGATGAAGAAAACGAACCCCATTAGGGAAATTCAAACATTGCAGCTGTGCCTTAAGGAGGGAGCGCAATGATTAATATCGGCATGGCCACTGTACCTAGCCGTTTCCACCAATTACAGATGATAGTTCCGTCCCTGTTAAAACAGTGTGATAAGATGTTCATCCATGTGAACGGCGCAAGTGATTGCCCAACTTTTTTGAAAAAGGAAAAGAAGATCAGGCTTACGTTTTCCAATCGGAACAAAGGCGGACAAATGGCGCTTCGAGGCGTTCCGCAAACATCGGGTTATTACTTTTGTGTCGACGATGATCTCCTTTATCCTGATGATTACGTGGATAAGATGATTACTTTCATGAAAAAGTACGATGATCAAGTGATCGCTTGTGTCCACGGCTCAAATTTTAATGCCTACGCCCCGGTCCGAAATGTATTCAAAAATAAGACGGAAGTGTATGTGTCGTACAAAGGCCTGACCGTTCCGAGACGCGTCATGATCCCCGGCGTCGGCACCGCCTGTATGCATACGAAGTCTTTCTCCATCAGTCCGATGGATTTCGCCCATAAAAATATGAGGGATGCTGTCGTTGCGTGCAAAGCAGCGAAAGAAGGTATCTCTGTGGTGGCTATCGATAGGGGCGAGAATTGGATTAAAAAAATCCCGGTACGAACAGAAATTGCAAAAAACCAGGCATACCATGGATGTATTGATCAATTAATTGCCAAGCATTTACCTTATTTTAAACAAATACCGAAAGGCTGATGATCGTCGATGAAAATTCTTTTGGTGCCGGGAAATCCGGGATGGGCATTCGATCATCGGGCCAAAGATCTTTTGTCGCTTTCCTATGATCGGATTCAATTGGAAATGAAGTATGTCAATCGGGTAAAAGGGAGCGACCGCTACCAGTATGACGTTATTTATCCGATGTCGGTGAACATCGCGAAAAAATTACATGAGAAAACAAACATCCCATATAAGCAGATGGCCACCGGTATTACGTCTTTACGGGTTCTTGATAAATACAACGTAGACTTCCTTCAGTTGTTTCGCGGGCTAAATACGGCATCCAATGAAATCGTGGATATGTTAAAGGGGCATGTTCACACGAATAAAACGAGGGTAGGGGTCGACCCACGGCACTTCAAACCTGCAGAAAGCAAGAAAAAGAAACGCCCTTTCGTGGTCGGGTGGGTCGGGAGAATCGATCAACAGAATTACCGGGAATTGAAAGGGTATGACCTCGTTATTTCCGCGCTCAAAGATATGAACGTGAACCTGCAGATCCGTACGTTCAAAGATAAAGTTCCGCGAAAGGAAATGGTGGCGTTTTATCAGGAATTGGATTGTTTTATTTGCTCCAGCACTTCGGAGCACATTCCTTTGCCCGTGCTTGAAGCCGCCGCTTGCGGTGTACCGATTATTTCCACGAACGTCGGTATTGTGCCGGAGTTAATTAGTGACAAACGAAATGGAATCATCGTAAAAAGAGATGCAAACGCGATTAAAAACGCGGTGCAAACGGTGAAGAACAATCCGGAAATGAAGAAGCAACTTTCAGGCAATATACGCGCAACTATTTTAGAAGGCTGGACGTTGGAGAAATGTAAATCGGATTGGGAAGATTTTTTCTCATCATTATAAAAAAAAGGCTTCGTATTCCGAATAATTTTCTGAATAGCGAAGCCTTTTTCATAACCCGAAGTGGGTCACCTATTGAATTTCGTTACGATTGCCTTATAATCTTTCGTATATATTGTCTCCGTACATATACCCATAAGTTGATCGTCTTTGATGTGCCACGTATGAGCGTTAGCCCCGCGAATGGCCGCATGGTTATATCGATTGGTCGAATAGATGGCAAATCCTTTCGCTCGAGCATCCATCTGAAATCGTTTATCTGACCCGACTTTCATGTTCGTGAAACGGACGTATGGAAAAATATCCTTTTTAAACGCCAATGTTGAATCGGCAACACGAGGTGTAAACCCATTTTCGGCTTTGGAGCCCAGCAGGCCCAGGCAATTTTCTTTTTCAAAATAAACATAGATGCTGCCTTTCCCTACAATATCGGCTTTTTTTTGACTGCGGAAAGCTTTCCATACAGCGGTTAAGTAAGGCGGGGCGTAATAATCATCGTCATCAAACTTGGCGATATAGCGATAATTGGATTGTTTAACCGCGAAGTTTTTGCATTCGCTTACGGATAAGCGCTCCGGCAGCTGATAAACGGACACATTCGGGTGCTTTTTGGCTGCTTTTTGCCACTTTTTTATATCCATCGTATCGTTGTTCAAAATGAGGATGAGCTCTTTGTTTTTCAACTTTTGACTTGAATAGTTTTTAAAGATTTGTTTCATCATGTGGGGACGGTTCGTACATGTGATGACGGAGATCATGGATGTTTTCCTCCTATCATACGTTTAAAAAAAAGGACCGCCCGATCTAATGGCGGCCGACTTTTCCCAGATTTAAGCTTTTCCTCCACCCAGAACGATGACATCAGCATTTCCTTTGAGCCCTTGTGTTTGATTTCTGGAGTCATAGATTAGCGTTGCATGGTCCATGATTTTTTGCATGGGGAACGTGGAATGGTCTGTTAAAAAAATAACAATGTCGGCATCTTCCAGCTGTTCGGTGGTTAGCGGGACACTATGGCACGTTTGTTGGTCAATCGTCACTTCGGGCACATAAGGGTCGTGATAGACAACATTTGCACCAAGTTGGAGAAAGTTTTTCATAATCGAAATCGCCGGTGAACTTCGCACGTCATTGGAGTCTTTTTTGTAAGCAATGCCGCACAACAAAATATTGGAGGCTTTGATGTTTTTCTTTTGTTCGAGGCGGGACTGCACTTGCCGGGTGATATAAGTGGGCAGTTGGTTGTTGGTGTGTTCGGCCAAAGACAGAAATCGATGGTGATAGCCGTGCTTTTGGCCGACCCAATACAAATATAAAGGATCGACAGGAATACAGTGACCGCCAATGCCCGGTCCCGGAAAAAACGGCGTAAACCCGTAAGGTTTTGTGCCGGCCGAAGCGATGGCTTCCCACAGATTAATGTCTAATTTGTCGCACAGCATGGCCATTTCGTTGATGAACGAAATGTTAATAAACCGGTAACTGTTCTCCAAGAGTTTGGAAAGTTCCGCGACTTCGACGGATGAAGCGGGGACCACTTGTGTAAAGATGGACCGGTAAAAACGAGATACATGACGAAAACAATCGTCCGTGATGCCGCTAATCACTTTCGGAATATCTTTCACTTCCATCGATTCGTTTCCGGGATCAATACGCTCCGGAGAGTAGCCGAGATGAACATCTTCTCCGATCGCTAAGTCGCTCTTTTCAAGGATTGGCAAGATGACGTCCCGAGTGGTTCCCGGGTAGGTCGAGCTTTCCAAAATAATAAGTTGATGTTTTTGCAACCTCGGCACGAGCGCTTCACTTACCTGTTTTATGAAACGCAAATCAGGCTTCCCGTCGTTTGATAACGGCGTGGGCACACAAATAATGATGATATCCAAAGAAGCTGCAACATCATAATCCGTCGTTACCGTCAGCGTTCCAGCAGTTAAAGCGGAAGTGATGTCAGTGTCGGATATATCCGGAATATGGCTTTTTCCCTTTTGCAATTGCTTTATTTTGTAGGCATCGGTATCGATCCCGGTTACGTGATGGTTGTTTTGCGTGAATAATAATGCAAGGGGCAAACCAACGTAACCTAAACCGATAACACCGATTTTTTTGTTCCCATGGTGCAATTCAAAGCTCCTTTCTTGCATATTAATAACTCTATTCCAATGCTTTATCATCTTATTATTTTCCTTGCCTTTTGCAACGGCGTTTATCAATGAAGGGAAAGCCTATCATCTGCGTGTATATAAAGCGAAACTTCCATCAGAGTGGGCTCTGATGGTTAGTTGAACCAATCGGGGTGTTAGTGCCCGTTATCTCCCGGTTATGGGGTTGAAGCGGGAGATTTACGGGCACTTATCACCGTGATAAATTCATAGTGATCGTTTCAGTTTTTCTTTGAATGTGTGCCATTTTTGCTGATGTTGTTTCGTTATGCTCTTCTCGTGTTCACGCATGTTATAAACCGTGAAATCTTGATAAAAGAAGCGTTTATGCTTAATTAATTGCAATAAAACACTGACGTCTTCGTATAAGCGACCTTCGGCAAAAGAAACGACGGGAAATCCTCCTGCTGCCTTTAAATCTTCGGTCCGATAAATTCTAGGTCCAAGCGGGAAATGATAGGCGAGCAATTGCTGCCTCGTTCGCACGGGTCTCCCTTTTGCTATTGATTTAAATAAAATATCGCCGCGGTTCCGTTGTTTCCACTTGCGAAAATTCCCATATAACAAGGAGATATTTTTCGGAAGTGGTTGCAGCTTCTGTTTTATCGTAGATAAAGCATCCGGATCCAGCCAATCATCGGCATCTAGTTCTACAACGAAATCCGTTTTTACATGTGGCAAGGCATCATTAAGGGCCTTGGCTTTTCCTTCGTTTTTTTTGCATATGATTTCCACGCGACTTATTCCCCGCCATTTTTCGATTTCAGCCAGAGATTGATCTTCGGAACCATCATCGATGATCAACAGTTGATCCGGCTGTGTATGCTGAAAAAAGCAAGAAGCTATTGCCTTCCCCACATAAGCGTCCATGTTAAAGCAGGAGATAAGAACGGAAAGGGAAGGAGATTGTTGAACCGGAACGTGGTTATCTAATTTTTGCAAAAAAAGCCCTTTTTCCAACTGGTCTTTGGAATTGCTCGTTCTCAACGTTTGGACAAATGTAGCATCGTTAGGTACCACATGTTTTTCGTCGATGGCATACAGCCAATAAGGCAATAAAGCTTCTTTAAATGGCAGTTGTGCCGAGGTGTAAAACAAGTTTTTTTTCAATGTTTCGGTTTTAACAAGAAACGGTTCACGAAATTGGATATTACGTACGCTTTGCACATGGGTCAGAACTGATTGCTCGTGGGTGAGAAATAAAGTGGACGGGTCGAGGGAAGGAGCGAGGTACTCCCGGTCTTTCAGAAATAATACATAGGTGCTCTGAATCTCCTTGAGGACTTCGTTTAATGCCATCCCCGAATCATGTCCTGGAATGACTGTTGTCCAAATCCGTTTTTCAAATCCTTTTAATGGTGGCACGTTAACATTTGGCCGATGGACGATGCCCACTGATTTTACGCGATGCCTGATGTTCTTTAATGAATGCAAAGCTGCCTGCAACGTTTGATTGTCCGGATAGTCTAGCAGCAAAACCGTTATATTTCTCAATGTCAGTTGCCCCTTTACCGGTGTTTTCGTCTATCGTATTCGGCTGATCAGGCTGTTGTGTCGACCGGGGCAAATGCTAGTGGACAACTGAGGATTTTTCCGTAAATAGGCCTTGAAAATAGGGTGCATCCTATACAATTGAAATTTTTATTAAATAATATGGTAGAGAAACGAGAGGAGGGTTACAATGGCGAACAATGAACAGTCGGCATCCATTCGATTGGTGAACCAGCTTGCCGACCTAAATACAAGTTTGCTCGAACTGAGGCTATCCAGAGGAGGGAGTGCCAATATGACGGGAAGGCTGACCGATAAATTTTTCCCGCCGGAACCAGAGACCCCGGCTACGCTTCGACAGCTATTGTCGACGTTAGTAGGCGATCAGATCCAGGTCACAACGCCGTTTGGTGAAGTGGCCGGTACTTTGATCTCTGTTGAAGATGACTATATTGTGATGGTGGATGACACTGGTGCTCAAGTACTGGTCCGTATCGATGCCATTGAATTCGTAAGCGAGCTGTAAAGGAGGAATGTTTTGATGTTTGAAAATCTTTTTCGTGATGAATTAGCGAATCGTCTGGGCACAATCGTGGAAATCGCGACCGACAACAACTTGATCGAAGGCATCCTTGTGAATGTCACCGGTGATTTGGTTCTCACGGTTGATGTCAACGACGGATATGGAACAGGAAACCAAGTGTTTCTATCCGTTGATGCCATTAATTACGTTCGTTTTCCGGCAGCTGCTTAAACGAACGAATGTCCGGTAAACCTAAAGACGAAAAGAAGGCCAGGGCGCTGATCGGTGTCCTGGCTTTTTCTTGGTGAAGGCAAGGGTCTCGTCATTTTAAAAAAACGGGCCTCCGCCCGTATTAATTCGCAAGCATTTCCCGCATCCAATGAATGGTATGCTCCATTTGCTGCTCTCTTTCCATTTTTCTTTTTGTCAGTGATTTCCGCCGGCGAAGTAAATCGTCCATCTTTGTTTTGTATACAGATGGTTCAACCATATTTCTTTGGTACGCATCCTTCAAGATGCTAATGCGCATGTTGATATCCTCAATAGTCATACACGCCACCTTTGCTGATAAGTAAATGTGGATCGAACCGCTCCGTCATACATTTCCAGGATCACTAGTGTAATGAGATCTGTATACACCTGAATAATCATTCGCGATTCTTGTGAAAAGGGAGACATGGCATCTATTGTCATGATACCCCAGTTTAATATCGGTATGCAAATTAAACTGTTGTAATGACTTTTTGATTGTTCATTCGGGCTCCAGTCATCATCTTCCTGCACATCGTCGATATATAAATTTTCGGATTTTCGAAAGCACCTCCCCCGGCGGTATTATTAATGTCCAATGACCGCCCGCCATCTTTGTAGTCATTTGGAAATTGAGCGCTTCCGGTAAAAAAATCCAGTTCTCCCGACGCTGAATTATACATCCATAGCGCACATCGGTGATTTGCACCCGGTGTGATGCTCATATTGCCGGGAACAGCGTTCACAAGTTTTTTCATGAGATTTACGGATAAATGAAATTTTTCATCGCCATCTGCTTCCTTGATATACCTTAATTCTTCGAGAAAAATACTGCACTCATTTAAAGAAGAATCGTATTGTGTTTGCACATGTTCCAATGCCTTGAGTTTCGATTGTAACTGTCCGTTTGTTTCGGCTAATGTTCCGATACGATCTTCACGGCCAACGACGTCGGCAAATTTATTCGAAATCCTCGTTACTTGAATCATTAGAACGACACTGCCAGCAATAAAAACAATACCGGCGACTGCATAAACCCAATCAGGAAAACGATCCATCGCTTCAAGAAAAATGGTTTCTAGCGCTGTCAAAAAAGATCCCCTCCCATTGTGCTTGTGGTTATATTTTCCACAAAAGAATGAAAATTCCTTTCTAAAAAAATAAAACTATAAATTAGACCTATGTTTATATTGGGTCAAAATACTTATTTAATCGTCAAAAAGTAAAATATGTAAATTTGCTTCTTTTTGCAGGATAATCAATCTTTTCGTCAAAATAATGATGGTAGAACACAAAAGAAAGGTGGGCGTTCGTTGTGAGCCAGGATTTGAATCTTCAGCAGATCGCGGAAAGCATCCCCAAGACATTGTTAAATGCATCCGATAAGGATGTGGAGGCCCTCCAAGGGATTATTGATCAAACCCTCGAAGTGAGAGATTCGCACAAAGCACTGCAGCGAATGGTGAAAGATTACACAAGCACAAAATCGACGGTGGCACGTTGAGCCTATGAGACAAGGGGGGATTCCATTGAAGAAGTCCGTCCCGACATGGATGGCGATGTCCGTTGTTCTAATGATTATGTCCGGATGTAATGAAGAAGGCGACACACCGGAAGTTGCAGATGATGATATCCCCGGAGACAGCGAAACAGGCGAGAGCAATGGCGGGGACGGTGTCTCCATTCAACTTGGTTCAGGATCGACCGGGGGCGATTACTATACGTTGGGCCAAGAAATGGCGAATGTCATGAATGAGCATGTCGATGGCCTTGAAGTAAGCTCGGTAGCGACGGAAGCCTCGGTAGAAAATATCACACGTGTTTCCGATCAGGATTTGGAACTGGGGATGTCGGTGCACATTCCGGCATTGGAAGCGATCGAAGGTGAAGGACCCTTCCAAGGGGAAGTGTTCGATGATTTTGGGTTTATGGGCTACATCTATCCGGAAACCAATCAAGTTGCGGTTGCTGCCGATCTCGGCGTTGATTCCATTGCTGACTTGGAGGGAATGAGGATCAACACCGGTTTGCCGAATTCATCCTCCCAGGACGCATCCGAAACGGTGCTTGAAGCGCATGGATTGGAAGAAGATGATTATGAAGTGTATGAAGAAGGGTTTGGAGATGCAGCCAGCTTTTTGCAGGATGAAAACGTGGATGCAATATCCGGTTTATTGGGATTGCCGACGGGAAGCATTATGGAACTGTCCATGCAGCGAGACATTGATTTGTTATCGGTAGAACCTGAGGCACTGGAGGAAATCGAAGAAGAGACGATGTACGAGCATATTGTCATCGAAGAAGAAGACTACGACTTTTTGGATGATGATGTTGATGCGATTGGGGCGTACGCGATTTTGATCGGATCAACCGAAGACATAGATGAAGAATTAGGCTACGAAATAGTAAAAGAACTATATGAAAATGCGGACGAAATCACGCACGAACAGGGACAGCATATGAACTTGGAAGAGATTACGACCGGCTCGGACGATTTGCCATTGCATCCCGGGGCGGAGCGTTATTTCGAAGAAAATGATATGTTGGATTAATTTTATCAGCCGAAAGTGACGATTTATCAGCGGAACCCTGTCCTCCATTTAATTTGTGCACATATTCTTACCTATACGGGAAAAACTGTGCACAGTAAAGGAGGAATGGCGAATGGCACAAAATCAAAATTTAGGCAGTATGATGGCGAGAAACGTGGTTTCTATTGATCCAACTCAAACCATACAAGAAGCAGCTGCTTTGATGGAGCAACATAATGTTGGCTCATTGCCGGTCGTTCAAAACGGACAATTGATGGGGATGATTACCGACCGGGATATCACCTTGCGATCAACCGCTCACGGAAAAGATGGCCATACCCATTGTCAAGACTGCATGTCGCGAGAACCCGTTTCAGGCGGGACGGAGATGGATGTGCATGATGCCGCAACCCTTATGGGCGAAAATCAAATCAGACGATTGCCAGTTGTGGATAATGGCGAATTGGTTGGTGTAGTGGCACTCGGTGACTTTGCATTGAACGAGATCTATGCGAATGAAGCGGAGCAGGCGTTGGCTAGGATTTCCATTAAGTCCCTCTAAAAATTCAGGTAATCGCAGAAAAGCCAGGAGTTATGTTCCTGGCTTTATGTTGCGCTATATAAAAAAATTCTATTGTGTATTCAGAATATCTCTTTCACTTGCTAATTCCAGTGTGATTTCCGGAACCCCCAAAAATCGTTTGGCAGCCAGGGCGCAAGCTCCCATTACAGTGGCTTTCTTCCCGAACGTCGATATTTCTAATCTGTGATATTGACTCACATTAGAGTGGAGATTATTTTCAATTGCCTCGACTGCCTCGGGGTAGATTTGCAAGACATCACTATTTAACACAATCGTTTCGGGATTGTATAAGTTAATAATATTATTTAAACCGACCGATAGATGATTGATGAAGTGGTCCATTTCCTCGCATACGACCGAATCATGTTCATAAATGAAGCGCTCCAACTGATCATAAGTAATGCCCGGATGCCCCTTTTTATTCAAGGAAGTGAACAGGCTCGTTTCCGAGGCGTATAGTTCCCAGCAGCCTTTATTTCCGCATTTACATGGGTTCCCGTCCGGAAAAATGATCATGTGCCCCATTTCTCCCGCGTAACCATTAACCCCTTTTATTAAATCGCCGTCCATGATGATGCCTAATCCTATTCCTGAATACATAGTGACACAAAGCAAATGATCGCTGTCATGGTGATTAAAGACTCGCTCGGCAAATGCACAAAGGTTGGCGTTATTTTCAATGTGAATATTGACGTCTACACCTTTTTCCAAATCGGTTTTTAACGTTTTGTTGTGCCATTGATGTTGGGGCACAAAATTAATGGTCTCGTCATTGCTGACGGTTCCATGTATGCCGATTACCACACCGACTAAGCCATAACGCGAATCAGTGCAATCCGCTTGATATTTTTTTATATGCGCTTTTAAAAATTCTAAGATTACTTCGTAATCAGGAGTGGTTAGCTCCAGTGTATCGGAAAGAACAGGGTTACCGAGCAAATCAGATAAAGTGTAGGTGATTGTTTTATAATCGAGATCGATCCCCAACACATAACCTACACGTTGATTCAAAGAGAGCATAATCGGTTTTCTTCCGATCGAATGATGTTCCTGAGTCGTTTCGTAAATGAGCTCCTCATCCAATAAATCCGCAACTTGAACAGATATCGTTGCTTTGTTCAGACCCGTGATTTTAGAAAGGTCCGCGCGCGAAATCATTCCATATTCAATAATCTTTTGCAATATAAGACTCCGATTGATTCTCTTAATATATGTGCCGTCACCGGTGACCATTGGTTTCCTCCCTGCTTATTACGCTCGTTTGCATTTTGTTTATGCCATCAATTAATACCTTGCGTGAATACAATGATAAAACAAAAGTTCTTTTATAACAATGGGGCGAGGTTCGTACACGAGATAATCTCTAGCAGGAATGCACTGGATAAAAAGATATATTCTTGTTGAAAAAAGCGTTAATAAATCATAATTTCACCTTGAAAAATAAAGCGTTTTCTTATACTCTATGTGTAAGCGTTTTTAATTTGTTTAATAAACAAATATAAAAAATGGTGCATAAACGAAATCTCGGACAGCTTCTTACATTGTTTTCTTTGTACTTCTATTTTAAATCACAGTACTTTTTCGTCTAGTTAATGAACTAGGTTTTTTGAAGAAAGGAGTCTTACCCAATGAAAGCTTCTCATGAAAACGAATTCAATTTTGTGCGAGAACAAGATAACCAGCTTCAATTTCATTCCCATATCCATGATATCTATTTAAAAGTCTCGGTTCTGGAAAAAGAGATTATCCGGGTTACGCTGACAAAGCAGTTACCTGTATTGCCTGTGAATACATGGGCAGTAGCGCCTGGCGACACGGAGGTACCTTATGAAGGTCTAGACCGCGAAAGCATCCATACCAATTTCTCCCTTCCGGAATACTCAACAACTATTGACGAAAACATATGTCGGATTGAAACAGAACTACTTCAGCTGGAAATGGATTTGCATCACTTTACCTGCAAATGGTACAGAAAACAAGAAAATGGGTATACACTTCTTGCTGAAGATCGACGGACTCAGGCCTATTTTTTTCAAATTGCATCTGATGCACCGGTATCTCATTACCTGCATCGTGGGGAGCAGGAAGCCTATTATGGGTTCGGTGAGAAGACGGGCTTAGTTAACAAACACGGCGAGCGGTTCCGTATGTCGAACATTGATGCTATGGGCTATAACGCAGAAAAGACTGATCCGCTTTATAAGCACATTCCGTTCTACACTACGTTTTCTAGGGAGAATAGAATGGCTTACGGGTTGTATTATGATGATTATAATGAATGCTTGTTTGATATGGGTCGCGAACTCGATAACTATCACGGTGCCTATCGATATTTTCAGACGAACTCCGATTTTCTCGACTTTTACTTCATTGGCGGACCAACGGTGGCAGATGTGACCCGTAGATTTTCCTGGTTGACTGGGCGCCCGGCGAAAGTCCCGAAATGGAGTATTGGCTATTCAGGATCAACGATGCGGTATACTGATGAACCCCGTTCCCAGGAAAAGCTTTTTAAGTTTCTGAATCAGTGTAAGCAATATGATATACATTGCGATTCGTTTCACTTATCGTCCGGTTATACATCTATTGGGGAAAAACGTTATGTGTTCCATTGGAACCGCTACAAGTTTCCGAATCCAAAAGCGTTTACGGAACAGTTTTACGAACGAGGTGTACGCATCCTTGCTAACATCAAGCCGAGCCTGTTGATTGATCATCCAGCCTATCAGGAAGTGGCAGATCGCAGCCTTTTGATCACCGACAAGAGCGGTGTCCCGGAAGTGGTGCAGTTCTGGGATGAAGAAGGTGTTTATCTGGACTTCACCAATGAACAGACGATCAAGTGGTGGAAGGATAAAGTAAAAACAGCCTTATTGCATAAAGGAATCACCTCAACATGGAATGACAACAACGAATTTGAAGTTTGGAATCCACAAGCAACTGTTGATTTGTTCGGAAAAGGAGGTAAATTTCACAACTATCGAGCTGTCTTCCCGCTTTTAATGACGAAGGCTTCGTTAGAAGCCCAGAAGGAATATTGCCCTGACGAGATTCCTTTCCTCATTAGTCGTTCCGGATGTGCCGGTCTGAATCGGTATGCACAGACATGGACCGGCGACAATCATACGAGCTGGCATACTCTAAAGTTCAACGTCAAAATGGCTATTGGACTGAGTTTGTCCGGTATTTATAATTTCGGTCATGATACTGGGGGATTTTCAGGGAATGCCCCGAATTCCGAACTTTTTCTTCGCTGGATTCAGAGTAGCGTCTACTATCCAAGGTTCACCATCCATTCATGGAATGACGATGGAACTGTAAACGAACCGTGGATGCACTCTGAAATCACTCATCATGTAGTTGATGCAATGGACTGGCATGAAAAATTGAAAGGATATATATTCAGTCTGATCTGCCATTCCTCTGAGCATTTCGAGCCGATTCTGAAACCGACCTTTTTTGCTTTCCCGGAAGATATGCAGGCCTATATTGAGAACGATGAATTTATGCTTGGTGACGAACTACTCATCTGTACAATTGTCACTCCGGGCAGTCGAGAACGGGAGGTTTACCTGCCTTCAAATGTAGGTGGTTGGTACGACCTTCACACAGAGTTTTTTTACGGGGGTGGGAAACATGTAAGCGTCCCTGCACCGCTGTCCTATACCCCGGTTTTTGTTAAAGGAGGCAGCATCCTCCCGATTGAGACAGAGGCCTCTGAAAGCTTAGAGGTACGTCTTTACCCAGGAGAGAAGGCTCAACCCGTCACCTTTGAGTACTATGATGAAGCAGAAAAAAGCCGAGAAATCTTCACTGCTCTTCACTTGAGGATGTGGTCAACAGAAGAAGCCGTCCATGTCATTGTGGAAAAAAAGAACCACCATACAGACAGAAGGCTGGTACTTAACTTTTATACACCTCAATTAGACAATCGGCCCGTATGGGTGAACGGCGAAAAAGCTAAGGAATTCTGGTTATAAAAGTCGTTAATTTTGAAGATTAGGAGGTTCGGTAATGAATAAAGTTGGAATTTGTTTGACATTCAGCATTATATTGCTGCTGTATGGATGTCAATATTCAACAGAAGGTCTAGCCGAAGATAAGAATTACATTCTTGCACACAACCAGCCGGAAGACCATCCCATCCATCTGTCGCTGGAAAGGTTTACCGAGCTTGTCGAAGAGAAATCCAATGGGGAAATCACGTTTGAACTCTACGCAAGCGGTCAACTTGGCGATGAGCGGGAAGTCATTGAGCTCACTCAACAAGGGGTCGTCGATTTTACTAAGGCGAGTGCCAGCGCGTTGGAAAGTTTTGATCCTGTCTACTCAATTTTTAGTCTTCCCTATTTATTTAAGGATGAAGAAGAATATCGTGAAGTCATGAATGACCCGAATATTATGGATGACATTTATGCCACTACTGAAGACATCAACCTCACCGGTCTAACGTATTACGATGCTGGAATTCGCAATGTGTACACTACGGATCAGGACCAGGTCGTTGAAACCAATGAAGATATACACAACCTTCGTATACGGGTCCAACCTAGTCATACCAACATTCAGATGATTGAGGCACTGGGAGGTACTGCTACGCCGTTAGGCTACGGGGAGGTATATACAGCTTTGCAATCAGGGATGATCGAAGGAGCGGAAAATAACGTCAATGCTCTTGTCGATGATAATCACGGTGAAGTAGCGAAAAATTACTATTATACTGAACACGCCATTGTCCCCGACATTCTACTCGTTAACAGTGATCGATTCAACGAGCTATCAGAGGAGGAACAGGCGATCATTGAGGAAGCTGGGTTGGAATCTACTCGCTACCATGAAGAAATCTGGGAAGAACAGATGGAATCTGCTACTGAAATTGCAAAAGAGGAAATGAATGTTGAGTTTCATGAGGTGAACAAAGATTCATTTATCGAAGCTGTTCAGCCCTTGCATGAAGAATTTGCACAGGATGAAGATACAGGCGAAATATACAGGATGATCAGGGGGGAAGGATAACATGGATACAGCCAAACTCTACCTGGATAAAGCACTGTTCTGGATTACGGCTGCACTGCTAGCCTGTATGGCAGCCTTGTCCATGTGGCAGGTGACTTCTCGGTACGTATTAGGTGTTCCAAGTTCAACCAGTGAAGAAATCATCCGCTTTATGTTGATCTGGTTTACACTTCTGGCAACCGCTTATGTATTTGGGGAAAAACAGCATATTGCACTCGAGTTTCTGCGCGAAAAATTCAACAAACGATTTCAAAAAGCGATAGATAAAATTATTTCTCTGTTATGGATTTCTCTCGGTGCTATACCGATGCTACTGGGGGGCATTTATCTTAATTTACAGTCATTTGCACAGACCGCGCCAGCCACGGACCTTCCCATGGTAGTTTCCTATCTGGCGGTGCCCACAGCAGGATTGTTTATTATTTTTTATGCAATTCACGAAATGGTAACTGACAAATCAACGTCATATCAAAGTAGGGAAGATACACTATGACTATTTTCGCCGGCTTGGTATTGTTTCTGACACTTGGACTACTGCTTGTGTTCGGTGTTCCGGTTGGCCTGGCGGTGCTCGTCAGTGCAATTATAACCATGCTACTGATTCTCCCCTTTGACATGACCATGTTTACCACCGCCCAACAACTAGCGGTAGGTGTGGATAATTTTACTATTCTGGCCATTCCTTTGTTCATACTGGCTGGTATAATTATGAACAACGGTGGTATAGCGTTTAGGCTGATCAATTTTGCGAAGGTTCTAGTTGGGCGCATCCCTGGATCCCTTGCCCACACAAACGTAGTCGGAAACATGCTCTTCGGCTCGATCTCAGGATCCAGTGTTGCTTCGGCAGCGGCCATAGGGCGTGTAATGATTCCGATGCAGGTCAACCAGAAATACTCCCGCAACTATGGGGCTGCGACCAATATCGCTTCAGCTCCTGTCGGTCTGCTTCTGCCGCCAAGTCCGCTCTTAATTGTGTACTCACTGGTTAGTGGCGGTACTTCGATTGCGGCATTGTTTATTGCTGGTTATATCCCAGGAATTCTTTGGGGACTGGGGGTCATTATAATGGCTTACTTCATTGCCAAACGGCGTCAGTACCCGGTATCGGAAACTATTTCTTGGAAAGACAAAGGATATATCATATTAAGTGCCCTTCCGAGTCTTCTGTTGATTGTAATCGTCATGGGTGGGATCATTGCCGGTTTCTTCACAGCAACAGAAGCTGCAGCTGTGGCAGTATTGTACGCGACTATCCTTACCGTACTGTACAAGAGCCTTACATTAAAAGATATCCCGGAGATCTTAAGAGAAACAATCTCCATCACGGGTATGATCCTATTTCTAATTACAGCTTCAGCTATGTTTTCTTTTGTTATGTCCTATACGGGGATCCCAGAAGGAATTAGCTCGAGCCTGCTTTCCATTACGGACAATATGATTATCCTGCTTCTATTGATTAATCTAATATTGTTAGTGATAGGTACCTTCATGGACATAACACCGGCAGTTCTGATTTTCACACCAATTCTTTTCCCTATTGCTATGGACCTTGGCATAGACCCGGTTCACTTCGGAATTATCGTCACTTTCAATCTCTGTATCGGAAACATCACACCACCTATTGGAACCGTGTTGTTCGTTGGCACGAGAGTAGCCAATGCAAGATTTGAAGGTGTCATTAAAGCTCTTGTACCATACTTCATTATGTTGGTCGTTATTCTTCTTGTCATTACATTTGTGCCACAGCTGAGTCTTTACTTACCGGAATTATTTGACCTGTAAAAATAAATTGGATGGCTATGGATAAATTTATTTCTGCTTTATAATTTGTTGTTTCAACAAATAATGTATACACGTAACTTAAGAAAGGAGATCTTTAATGAAAACGTTTAATGCAGAGGACTTTCTCTTATTTAATCAAACTGCCAAAGAACTCTACCATAACTACGCGAAGCATATGCCGATCATTGACTATCATAATCACCTCGTTCCCGAGGAAATTTTGCAAGACAAAAACTATAAAAATATTGCCGAGATTTGGCTCGCGGGTGATCATTATAAATGGCGGGCGATGCGCGCGAACGGCATCAGCGAAGCGTATATCACCGGTGATAAAAGTGATTATGAGAAGTTTTTGGCTTGGGCAGAGACGGTGCCCAACACGATTGGCAATCCTTTGTATCATTGGACTCACTTAGAGCTCAGCCGTTATTTGGGGATTAATGAACTTTTAGATCGGGAGACGGCCCCAGCGATTTGGGAGGAAGCAAATGAGAAGTTGGCAAAGCCGGAGTTGTCCGCGCGGTCATTGTTGGAAAAAGAAAACGTGGTCTTTGTTGGTACAACAGACGATCCAGCGGATGATTTGGCTACGCACCAGCAATTGGCGAACGAGGACATCTCCACAACGGTATCGCCTTCCTATCGACCTGATAAAGCCTTGCAAGTGGAAAGCGATGATTTCTTTTCCTGGGTACAGCAATTGGAGCGAGCAGCAAACATAACGATTGATCACTATGATGACTTTTTGCAAGCTTTAATCAAGCGTATTGATTATTTTGATGCGCACGGATGCCGCAGTTCGGACCATGGCATTAACGCCATGTTTTACGAGGCTGCGACGAAGGAAAACGTTGCTGGTGTTTTTCAAAAAAGAAAGGACGGAGAAGCGCTAACAACAAAAGAAATCGACCAGTTCAAAACGTATACGCTCCTTAGACTCGCGGAAACGTATGCGGAAAAAGATTGGTCGATGCAATTTCATATCGGCCCTCTCCGCAACAACAATACCCGGATGTTTGAAAAACTCGGTCCGGACAGTGGTTTTGATTCCATGGGAGACCGCTTGCTGGCTGAACCATTGGCGAATTTCCTTAATGCTTTAGAGGTTAATGAGAAGTTGCCGAAAACGATTTTATATACGTTGAATCCAAGGGATAATCCAGTTCTTGCCGCGATGGCGGGGAACTTTCAAAGTGGCGATATCCCGGGAAAAGTTCAATTCGGAACGGCCTGGTGGTTCAATGACAATATTGACGGGATGGAAGATCAGATGAAGACGTTGGCAAACATTGGGCTTATCAGCAATTTTGTCGGGATGCTCACCGATTCGAGAAGCTTTTTGTCCTTCTCGCGCCACGAATATTTTCGAAGAATCCTATGCAACTTACTTGGAACTTGGGTGGAAGAAGGAAAAGCGCCTAAGGACATGAAATTGCTGCAAAAATATGTGGAAAACATTTGCTATTATAACGCGAAACGCTTTTTCAACCTTTAAAACGAGGAGGTGTCGTTATGGAAATGAGTTTTCGCTGGTTTGGAGAAGACGATCCGGTCACCCTTGATCATATTCGCCAAATTCCGGGGATGACCGGCGTTGTTTCCGCGATTTACGATATTCCGGCCGGAGAGGTTTGGCCTTATGAAAAAATCATTGATTTAAAGTCGCGCATTGAAGCGCATGGGTTAAAACTCAATGTGATTGAAAGCGTTCCGGTCCATGAAGATATAAAAATGGGGCTTTCTTCGCGAGATCAATGGATCGAGAATTATAAACAAACGTTGCGTCATCTCTCTGAAGCGGGTGTTCGTACCGTTTGCTATAACTTTATGCCCGTGTTTGATTGGACGCGCTCCTCAATGGCCGCAGCTTTGCCGGATGGATCCAATTCCTTGTCTTACGACGAAGAAAAGATTCGAGGCATTGACCCTCTTAGCGGCGAATTGACGTTGCCCGGATGGGATTTATCTTACCAAACGGACGATTTGCGTAAAATCATGGACGCTTATCAATCCATTACCGAAACACAGTTAATGGAGAATTTGATTTATTTTTTACGGGAAATTGTACCGGTGGCCGAAGAAGAAGACATATACTTGGGCATCCATCCCGACGATCCACCTTGGCAGATCTTTGGCTTGCCACGGGTTGTGACGAATAAAGAAAATGTCCAATATCTATTACAGGCAGTCGATAGCCCCAATAATGGCATTACATTTTGTTCCGGATCTTACGGGGCAGATCCGTCCAATGACCTGACCGGCATCATCGAAGCGGCAAAAGGACGGATTCATTTTGTCCATGCACGTAACGTGAAGTGGACGGGAGAACGAACGTTTCAAGAAACGTCCCATTCCATTGAAGATGGGTCGTTGGATATGGTGGCTATTATCCGTAAGCTTCGAGAGGTCGGCTTCACAGGTCCCATTCGCCCGGATCATGGACGAATGATTTGGGGCGAAGAAGGCCGGCCGGGCTACGGTTTATACGATCGTGCCTTGGGTGCCACTTATTTAAACGGCGTGATCGATACGTTAGAGCAAGCCTAGGAGGGAGAGTCAATGGAGCTTCCATTTCATATCAATCTGGAAAATAAAGTGGCGGTCGTCACCGGCGGAAGCGGGGTGCTCGGTTCCGTGCTCAGTGAAGCACTCGCCGAAGCAGGCGCAAGCGTCGTTGTTTTAGCGCGCAACAAAGACAAAGTAGACGCTGTCACAGAGCGCATTCAAAAGAACGACGGAACCGCCTGCGGCTATAGCGTGGATGTTTTGGATCCCAATGCATTGGAAGAGGTTCATCAAGATGTATTGGCGCGTGTCGGCTCTTGCGACATTTTAATCAATGGCGCCGGCGGCAACCATCCGCAAGCAACAACATCTCAGGAAAAATTGGATCCTGAAGCAATAACTGATGATTCGCAGCAAACGTTTTTCGACCTCGATCCGAACGCTGTGAAGAATTTATTTGACTTGATTTTTATCGGCGCTTTATTGCCGACGCAAGTCTTTGCGAAAGATATGGTTGAAAAAGAAGAAGCCACCGTCATTAATATTTCCTCGATGAATGCCGATCGTCCGTTAACAAAAATCCCTGCCTATAGCGGGGCCAAGGCAGCGGTGAGTAATTTCACCCAGTGGTTGGCGGTTCATTTTGCCGATGTTGGCATCCGGGTAAACGCGGTTGCGCCTGGTTTTTTTCTTACGGATCAAAATAGGGCATTAATGTATAAAGATGATGGGAGTCTCAGCGAACGAGCCCATAAAATTTTAGCGCAAACCCCGGACGCACGCTTCGGCGAACCGGAAGAGTTAGTCGGCGCATTGCTTTGGTTGGTGAATGCTCGCGCCTCCGGTTTTGTTAATGGCATCGTGGTTCCTGTTGATGGCGGTTTTTCCGCTTATTCGGGAGTTTGATTAGAAAACTTGGCTTTTCGCCAAGCTTTTATGGCGAAAGCCTTAGTTGCACTTATGTAGGTAAGAAAGTTGGTTTATACTTTTTCTTACCTACTAAAAAAGCCCAACGCCTTTTTGAAGGAGGTTGGGCTTTAAAACTTATTCCTCAAGCCGCCGGCTAAGAATCAATCTTTGCCCTTTGTCGGGAAAGATTTTTCCGGGATTCATGATGTTGTTCGGGTCCCAGCCTTCCTTAATCCTTTTCATCATGTCTACCCCAACGGGACCTAGCTCTTCTTCCAGAAAAGGGGATTTCATCGTTCCGATGCCATGTTCTCCGGAAAGCGTCCCCCCCAGTTCCAAAGCGGCATGAAAAATTTCCTCAATCGCCTGTTCGACCCGGGCGATCTCCGCCTGGTCACGTTCGTCACATAAAATGTTAGGATGCAGGTTGCCGTCTCCCGCGTGCCCGAATACAACAAGAGAAAGGTTGTATTTATCACGGATTTCTGCTAAGCGCACCATCATCTCGGGGATTTGGCTTCGGGGAACAGTGGCATCTTCAGATGCTTTTGTAGGTTTGATTTTTGCAATCGCGGGGGATACCAATCTTCGAGCTTGCCATGCGCGTGAAGCTTCTTCGTTCGTCTGTGGCAGGAAGACATTGGTTCCTCCAACCTCTTTCATGATTTTACAAACGGTGGTGGCTTCTTCTTGGACAGCTGTCGGATGGCCGTCTACTTCGACTAATACAATAGCTTCCATGTCCGTAGGAAGGCCTAGAGGTTCGTATTCTTCAACGGCTCGTGCACAAGCCTGATCAATAAATTCTATTTTTGCAGGAAGAATCCCGGACGTTAGTGTTTTTGAAATGGCTTTGCCGGCCTCTTCCATCGTTGAAAAGGCAGCTATCACCGTTTGCACTGAGGACGGTTTTGGAATCAGTTTTAACGTCGCGCCTGTAATCATTCCAAGAATGCCTTCAGATCCTACCATGAGCTTTGTAAGATCCAATCCTGTGACATTTTTAATGGTGTGCCCGCCTGTTTGCATCACTTCCCCTTCCGGGGTCACGACTTCCAGACCGAGCACATAATCCTTGGTGACTCCATACTTCAAGCCGCGAGGGCCTCCGGCATTTTCTGCTAAGTTGCCGCCAATCGTGGAAATGTTGGAACTGCTCGGGTCCGGGGGGTACATCAACCCATATTTATCCGCTTCCGCGTGAATTACGGAGGTAAGTGTTCCGGGGGATACACGCGCGACTAAATCGTCGGGAAAAATTTCTACCGAAGCCGGCCACTGACTCATATCGAGGATAATGCCTCCATGGACAGGAAGGTCGCCTCCACTCAAACCCGTTCCTTGGCCTCTGGGCGTGACCGGAACTTTATAATCGTTAGCGATCTTCAACACTTGACTGACTGCCTTGGTACTCGTGACATAAACGACGGCTTCCGGAGAATACTCACCAAAAGAAGAATCGTAACGATAGTTGTCAAGGTCGGAACGAGCGCTTATCATGTGGTCGTCTATTTTTTCCTGTAAAGCTTCTATCCATCCTATTTCCATGATAAATTCCTCCTATCCTTGTATAAGGGAATGGGGGTTGTGCACAACCATTTGGCGGATGTCCGCTTCGTTGATGTTTTGAGCCAACAGCTCTATGATGAACGTCTCCAAAGCTTCAACCACCGGAATATTATGTGATTGTCCATAATCGGTGACCAATGCACAATGGTTTGCACCAATCGTTTCAATCGAGCGAGCCATTTCGCTGATGGTTATATCTTGAAAATCATGGCCGCATGCAAGATAGCACTTTTCAATGATGCATCCCTGCATAGCCAGTTGTTTTTGCTGCTCGAGGGTAAGCGGGGCGATGCCAAGGTCGGCATGTTGAATTAAAATGCGTTTTACCCCTTGTCGTTTGGCCTCTGCAACGAGAATCATCACCTCTTCAGCCTCTAAATGCCCGGTAGCTAAAACAGCGTCTTTATGAGCGATCAATGCCAATACTTTTTTCACTTCATCTTTAATGATTCCGCTGGCGGTTACGGTTAAACCATCATCATCAACATCCAATGATTCTTCGCTGTTAAAAATATTCGATTTGCTGTGGCGAGCGAAGTAGCTTTGATGTTGCGCTGCTGAGAGGGTGGGCATCCAAACCACGCGTGCCCCCATGCGTAGGGCCATATCGACGGATTGGCCGGAGATCCCTCCTGTAAATAAATTACAGACGAGTCCGCCGGCAATCGTTAAATTTGGATATTTTTCCTGCAGAAGCGTCGCTCGGTCATGCGTCGCCCCTTCATGAGCTTTCAAGACGATACCGCCCATGTTTGCTTGATCGACATCCTCCACGAGTTCCCAGTCTGTTTGTTTTCTGGGGAAAATGCTCGGGGAAGAGTGGGCGTGTAGTTCGATTGCTCCTTCAAGTAATGGGTGCCATGTTTTTTTCATTATAAGGTTTCCTTTCGAAGAGGGGATGTGCTTTTCTCAAAAGCATCCCGGAAAAAAGGAACTAAATGTCCACAAAGCTCCTTAAATTCGGGGTGGTCGCTATACATAAAGTCATTATGCTTGCCTTCTACAGTATAAAGAGTCTTGGGTGAAGCGGCGTTTTCATATAGGTTTGTCGCTTCTTCGTAAGGATGGAGCAAATTTTCCTCTCCATGTCCGATAAACAACGGTCGTGGGGTTAGTTCTTTAACGACTCTTTCT
This sequence comes from Salicibibacter halophilus, assembly GCF_006740705.1. Taxonomy (GTDB): domain Bacteria; phylum Bacillota; class Bacilli; order Bacillales; family Marinococcaceae; genus Salicibibacter; species Salicibibacter halophilus. The sequence continues at coordinate 3,717,498 of NZ_CP035485.1, forward strand.
ACATTTAAATCGATAATTGATTCCGTGAACTGCAACGTCGTTTGTTGACCGAACCCGTAAACGGATGCCAGTTCTTTTTCAACATACTCTTTCGTGGAAGGGTCCAGCGGGTAATGAATAAAAGGATCGGCGAGTTGTGAGTCTCCCTGAAAGACACGGTGCACACGATCGGCCTTTACGGTTTCGAGAATTTGCACCCATTCTTTATAAGAATGAATGGATTTCAGCCATCGTTCGCCATGATAGAATCCGTTTAAGGCAGCCGTTGCAGAAACGTTTTCATTGTTCGCGGCGGCGAGAATGACGTTTGCCGCGCCCATCCCCCAGCCAATCAGCCCGATCGCATTTTGCTCAACTTCTTCTTGAAATTGCAAAAAAGTGATCGCGTTGTGAATATCTTCGACTTGTTGTTCAATTAGTACCTTTCCGTACTCTCCCTCGCTATCGGCGAATCCCCGGTAGTCAAAACCGAGGCAAATATACCCGGCTTCGGTCATTTTTTTGGCAAACATCTTCGGATAAAACTCATTAAATCCTTGATAGCCGGAATTAGGGATAATTGCTGGCCTTTTGTCATTCTCGCCAATGTTATCGGGATAATAGAGAGTTCCTTGTAACTTGAACCCTTCACTATAAAAATGGATATGCTTTTCGATCATTATTTCTCTCTCCTGTCATTGTGAATATATTGAGCAAGCTTTGTTTTTGCATTTTCCAGATGTTTAATCATTGCGTTTCTCGCTTCTTCCGCTTCTTTCTTTTCGATCGCTACATAGATGGCTTCGTGTTCTTGCAGGACTTGCTGTTTTTTTTCATCCCACCCCAGGTTTTTGGATAATGAATATTTCACCGCTTTCTCATATAAATTCGAGATGCTCCCCATGGTTTGGACTAGAACCGGGTTATGAGAAGCCTCGACAATAACTTTGTGAAAATGAATATCTTCCTCGTAACCTATTTTTGCTTCCGATTGAACATCTCGGATGTTCGTGAGGGCTTGCTGAATAACTTCCAGGTCTGCAGGTTCTCTCCGTTTGGCCGCAAAGTAAGCAGCGCCGGATTCAAGGATCATACGCGTTTCCAGCAGATCAACGACCTCAAGAGGGTTCATAAATTGAAAGCGTGTTTCTTCCATTAAATTGGAAGCGGAGATGGGCTGTATAACACTCCCTCCCCCTTGAGTTGAAGTGATCAATCCACTGGCTTCGAGGACACTGAGCGCCTCGCGGATCGGTGTCCGGCTCACCCCGAATAGTTCGGTAAAATAGCTTTCGGTGGGCAGTTTATCTCCTGGTTTAAGCTCTTGCTCTTCCATCATTGTTTTAATGTGATCAAACACTTGCATGGAAACTTTTTTTCGTTCGATTTTCATAAAGACGCTCCTCGTCTTATAATGCTTTTCTTCGCTCTCTTACTCTTTTTTCACTTACTAACCAACCTGATTTGGCCGCTATGACAAAAAGAATCACCCAAAACGCGAGCAAGGCCAGCGTGAAAACGACGCCAAACCCACTAATAATTAACAGGGGACCAAACGTAATGATAATGACTTCGAATGGAACCATCCCTGCATATCCCAACGCGTAATCATCAAGGGTTGTAGCTTCTGATTTTGGATCAGCCACTTTGAGAAGGGCAACGCCCATGGCTACGGTTCCTGTGCTCCATCCCCAGCCAAAGATCCCGTTTTCGAACCAATGCTGGTGAAAGACACGTGGAGATATAAAATGAAAAATTAAATAGGCCCAAACAATACCAAAAATAAATAAGGCTACGAGCGGCACAATATAATCCGCGACGATGGCGAGATTAATAGAGGCGATGCCGAAAGCAACCGTCAAATCCGTGGCTGTTCCGCTGATTCGATTCACGGTAGGTTTATCGACATACTGATTAGCCTTTAATTTGCTTAAAATCATTTGCGCGATCAAGCCAACGATAAATGCCAGACTTAGCAAAGGGACGCTCATTTGAGGAAAAAGAGCTTCAAGGCTCTCTTGTAAGTAATAACTAATAACAACGACGACGCCGATAATCGCTAGATGGAAGAAAAGCGGATCGACCGTATTTGGAGAAACCGTTTCTTTTCCCGCGGATGCTTGATGGTCCTTTTTCACCAAGCCTGTTCTTAAATCTTCAGGAAGATCGTTAAAATCAGAAAGAAAGGCCGTTTGGTTTTTCCTTGCATTGCGCTTAATAATGAATAATCCGCCAACAATGGCACAAAGCAAACCGATGGTTGCAGATGTGTAAGCAAGAGCGGTGATTTCTTCCCAACCATGAGCGTTAAAAACGTCTCCAATAGCTGCAGCAGTACCGTGGCCGCCAATAAACCCGGCTCCGAGCGCAAACCCAAATCCAGATGGCAAATCCCAGATATGCCCTAAAACGAGATAGGTGATGATAAGCCCGCTTGGCCACATTAATAAGGTAAGGGTCATGGAATAAAACCACATATTACGCACGCGATGAAAGATCTTTTTCCAATTCACTTGGGCGGCTCCAATGGGAATCGCACCAAAAATAATCGCGATTAATATCGTCGGATAATCCGCGATAGATCCGGAAAACGGTAACCAGCCGAATCCATTGGGACCAAAAGCTAACGCCATAAAACCGGCAATCATACTCGCCGGAATAAAGTATTTTTGAATAAATTGAAATCTGGCTCTTAGCCAAACACCAATCAGAAGTAATACTGAAATCAAACCGAGATCCACGGTTAAATCGAAAATCGACAAGGAAAAGACCTCCCTTCGTTGTAAGCGATATCAAAATTTGTATTATAAGTATACAACATGATAACTGCTCATTGTAAACCCTTTCGCAAAGATTTAATAGAGAAGAAATTTTTCTAAGCAGCTGAAAGATGCGAATTTGCCCAACGGGCATAGGCGTGTTAAGTTATTACATACATTATGAAAATATGAAGGTAAGCGAGGAAAAACATGGAGTATATTGCGACGTTTGATATCGGCACCTCAAGTATCAAGGGCGTCTTGGTTGGGAAGGACGGTTCTTTGCATTGCACCGAAACGCGTCCGATTCGGACGGATTATAGAGAAGATGGACGTGTAGAACAAGATCCCGGGCAATGGTGGGACCAGGTATGTCACATTGCTGTTTCTTGGTGGGAACACGTGAATTCCCAAAATGTGAAAGCGATTGTGATGAGCGGGCAGATGCAAGATTGTATTCCGATAGATGCCGACGGCCGACCGGTGCGTCCTGCCATTCTGTACGCTGATAACCGTGCAGAGGAACAGGCTGCCCATATTGCGCATGACATTCCTGATTTGTCTATGAAAACAGGAAATCATTTTGATGGAACAATGGTTTTTCCGAAGATGAAGTGGCTGAAGGAACATGAACGTGAATCGTATGAGCGAACGGAGACCATTTGTGTGAGTGCCAAAGATTATGTGGTTTTTCAGCTTATACAAAAAGCAGTTGCCGATCCTGTCACCGGTGCCACTACCGGGATGATGGACTTGCGCGGCAAGGAATGGGCTTCTGAGTGGGTGGAGGAGCAAGGACTCGATGCTCAAAAACTTCCGCCTCTATCCGCCCCTTGCACGATGGTTGGGGGAGTCGTTGAAAAGAGTGCGAAGCAAAGTGGATTTGCGGGAGGAACGCCTGTCTTATGCGGGGCCGGTGATGCCGGGGCAACTACTATGGGTGCCGGGGTCATGGATCATGGGGATAAATACGTCTACCTCGGTTCAACAGGTTGGGTGGCATATGTAACCGAAAAAATTACGGAGCAAGCAGATGGTATTTTTCATCTTACGGACCTTTCTCAAGAACAATACATTGCCATAGCGCCAATGCTCAATGTTGGGAATGCACACCTTTGGGCAGTGGATCTCTTTGGGAATGGCGGGGACAAAGATTACATAGGTTTTGAAAATGCCGTTCAATCCACGGATCCCGGTGCATCAGATGTTCTCTTTTTACCATATCTTAAAGGCGAGCGTTTTCCAATCCAGGACATGTCTGCTTCGGGTGCTTTTATGAACATGAAGGAGACAACAACAAAAGCACATTTAAGCCGCGCCGTGTTGGAAGGGGTGTCCATGTCGATACGCCAGACGATTGAAACGTTAGTAGGCGATGGTGCAAGGCGTACACCCTTGACTCTTATTGGTGGAGGGACACAGAGCGAAGCGTGGTGTCAGATCTTAGCCGATATGTGCCGGAATGTTGTACGTGTGCCTGAGCACCCCGAATATTTACCTTCATTAGGGGTAGCTGCCGCGGGTTTTGTCCACTTGCAATGGGTGTCCGATTATCAGGCATTTCATCAGCAGTTCATGCAACACCAGCCGATGAAAACATATTATCCTGACGCCGATGTGAAGGCGACATATGAGGACTTATATACAAAATTTAAAGCTTTGTATCCATTGATCAAAGATTGGTAGAAAATCTTAAGGAGAGATATTTTCGTGACGACAGCAGATGCCGTTGTGATCGGCGGAGGGGTGATCGGGACTTCGATTGCCTATCGTTTAGCCGAAGAGAATCGAAAGGTCATTTTAATCGAAAAGGAAGAAATAGGTTCGAAAACATCTGGATCTTGTGATAAGGCTATCTTTCTCCAATCTAAAAAACCGGGATTTCCGAGTGAACTGGCAAAAGCCAGCAGAGCGGTTTATGAAAATCTTGAAGACGAGCTTGATTTCTCTTTTGAATTCAAGCGAGGGGGCGGGATGATTGTCGTTCAATCCGAAAAATACCTGCCTTTCATGGAAGATTTTGTGGAAAAGCAAAAACAGGCGGGTATCGATATTCAACTTTTAGACAAGAAAGAAGCAATCGACCAACAACCGATTTTATCGAAAAACATTGTCGGTTCCACGTACAGCAATGAGGACGCGGAAGTCAATCCGTTGTTATTAAGCCAGGCATTTGCCGATGCTTCGAGACGAAAAGGGGTTGAGATTCGGACACATACAGAAGCCGTTGATGTTTCCATTGAGAATGGAAAAGTTGTAGGGGTTAAAACGGCAAAAGAATATATTTCAACAGAGATTGTAGTTAACGCAGCCGGCCCCTTTGCACCGCAAATTGGCGACATGGCAGATGTAAATACCCCAATTCAGCCACGGCGCGGGGTTATTCTAATCTCGGAAAAAGTAACCCCCGTAGTAAAAGGAAACATTTTATGTTCCCAATACCTTGCTGCTAAACACCTGACTGAGGAAGCACCCGCGTTCGGGATCGGCCTCTCCTTAGGGCAAACAGATGACGGTAACTTACTTATCGGTGCCAGCAGAGAATTTAAAAGTTTGGTTCTATCACAAATCACGGGATGGATGACAATATTCGACAATGAAGTCCCGCACCTTGCTTTATAGAGCAAATTTTGTCGATAATCCTTAGGTTGCCGGTGGGTATTCTTCTTGATGGATTCTTTGTTCACACCGAGCTTGATATTTTCTCCATTTAAGGATCGCCTCTTTTTCTTCCTTCACCTGCATCCGAGCTTGAAGAGAGAATAACGAATAGCCAAACCCTTGTTGATTCATCGTGCGGAGTTGGTTGTTCTTCCCTTCGGTTTTGGCGTTGGATATACGATAGTGAAACCGATGGAGAATTTCCGGCAACCAATTCCAAATCGTCTTGAGAAGATCATCGAACGGCTCCAGGGAAGAGGCGATGACCTCTTTTTCCCACGCCCCTAAATGATCCAATGCTTCTTCCAGATCATGGCATTGATACAATTGGCGAAGTTTTTGATGCAGGCGCATGGCTTGAGCTAACGTCGGTGATGTTGTCTCCCAATGCTTCAGACGTTCTTGTTGTTCCGGGGTTAATTCTTCCGTTCGTTCAGCAAACAAGTCTTTGTCTTCTTTTAATGCCACCCGTTCTTCTTTGGTCAAAACATGTTGGACGCTTTTTCGCACATCGTCCAAGGCACGCGTCGAAGCTTGGATGACATGGAAGGCATCAATGACCACGATCGCTTGAGGGAGGGCGGCCTTAATCGCTGTCTGATAAGGCCTCCACATATCGATCGCAACCGCAATCACTTGTTCAGGTTGAGACAATTGGTTGAAAAGATCCATGACAGCTTCTTTGCGACGACTTTCATGTAACTCGAATAACTGGGGCCGCCATGGTACCGAGAGATCGTACATGACCAACCGATACTTGCCTTTTCCTTTGGCCAAACTGATTTCATCAAGGCCGATGAGTGCGGGGGTGGATCGATCCGAAATAGCTGGATGCTCCCCATGACATGCGCGTGCATGGACCCCAATAGTTTGACCACTGCGATCAAAGGCTTCTCCTACCGATTTGAAGGTACGGTCGGCCGTTGCAAATATCAGTGATTGCTTGGCTATCACCGACATTCGTTGATATGGTTTGAGCCAAGGTAATGGCTCCATAAACGTACGACAACAGGCATCACATATAAATCGACGATGGTTGAAATGATCAAAGATCGGTGTATCGTTGTGAGCGCCTGCAACCACTTGCTTCATGTGATGCTCATGCACTCGGGTTGTCCAGTACCCACAATCCGGACAACGTGTGCCTTCATTCAGTAACTGAAGGTAGCGATATAATCCTGGGTTCGGATAACCAAATGGAATTTCTTCTTGATGGATAATGGCAAAAGGGACTTCTTTACATTCATGGACCATGGTATAATGGGTAAGCATCCAAATCACCTTTCGTATGGGTTTTGTGGGTACTTATCCATTTCGACAGGTGATTTGGATTTTCCTGTTTTATCGGGTGTCGATTCATGTCCCCCGTAAATTGTTACTGAACCAAAAGTTTTAACAAATCCATAGCGTCGAACGTTCTCCCAGCGATAGCCAAACATGTGGCGAGTATCGTTCCAAGTCTAGGGAATGTACGAATTATTCGCTCCATGGTAGGTTTTCGTCCGTACACAGGGGATGGATTGCCTATTATTGATGAGTCCCGTGATGTGAAAGGATTCATTATAGCAGCGGGACACGAGGGGGATGGAATCGCTTTAAGCCCCATTACCGGTTTGCTTGTCCGGGATTTGATCGATGGAAAAGGAGACTATCAATATTTTCTCGGAAAATTAAAACTCGATCGCTTATAGAAATAAGAAATGAGGGCTTCAAATGCTTGATATCGTAATTCCGATGCTTATATTGTTCGCAATTGTATTAATCCCACGAATTCCAAAAATTGGAGGAGATGTGCGAATTGCGTTACTCCTTGCCGCGCTTACTGCCGCGATAATGGGGGGATTAACCCCGATAGAAGTTGGTACTGCTTTGATCGATGGAGTCGATCAACTTGCTTGGGTAATCATGTTATCGATCACGGGAAGCATTTATGCTGAGACGCAGGTGAAATTAGGCGCGATGCAGACAACGATGCTCAGCTTACGTTCGATTTTCGGCAAATCTTCGTTAGGTTTGGTTGCGGCTGTTTTGATCGCGTTAACGTTTGCAGGGTCTCTTTTGGGGGATGCCATCGCGGCTTCTGCAGTCATAGGGTTTCTCGTTATTCGCTCATTAGCGGATTTGAATATCAAGCCTGAGCAAATTGGCATGATTATATTGGTGGGTGCCTCACTGGGCTCTCTTATGCCTCCGATTTCTCAAGGGGTTATATTATCTACCTCCTTGCTGGACATGGATCCAACACCTGTCATTGTCATTAGCATTTTCACCGTTACAGGGGGCGTTTTGTTTGCGATACTTGATGCCAGCCGATTTGTGCGTGGGAAACGTTTGCCGGAACATCTAATGCCGGATCAATCTTTTTTTACCATCATTAAAGAAAGATGGAAAACGTTAGTGCCGCTTATTGTGTTGGCAGTTATTGTCGTTCTTGATACAGGTTTGGATGTTAACATTTTTACTGTTTGGGAACCGACGGGTCAATTAGTGGCTTATCTTGAAGAATTACCTATTTTAAATGGAGTCGTATTTCCAATCGTATTGGCCATTATTATGGGCGCTCTCGTCAGTTTTTTTTACCGTAGTGTACGTAAAGAAGCTGGAACAGTGTTTAAACAAGGGTTGAAAAACATAGGAAAAACCGTGCAAATTCAATTGGCGGCGGGATTCATGATCGGAGTCTTTTCCGCGACAGGGGTGATCGATCGCGTTTCAGAACTTATGGAAGGGCTACAAGCCACAGCACTTAAGTTGGGTGGCACGGCCAGTATGTTGTTTATTGGAATGCTTACTGGGTCGCAAACGACCGCGCAGACGATAACGGTTCCATTTCTTGGTCCCGCCTTGGAAAACCTTGATGTAGATCCTGTGAATATCGCCCTTGGGGCTGCCCATATCTCCGCAGGCGGCCAAAATCTACCACCCGTAGGGTTAACAGCGTTTGTCGTGGCTGGGCTCATTGGAGGTATACTAAGTAAAAAGGTAGACCCAGTAAAAGTGATGATTCTGGCGGTGCCGGCATCGTTGTATTTAACGCTTGTGGGATTGATCGCTTGGTTTATATAATGAAAAGGTGGAAAGAAACATGATCGGGATATTAATGCTTGATACAACTTTTCCTAGGCCAAAAGGGGATATTGGAAATCCAGAGACGTTTTCATTTCCGGTCATTTATAAAGTGGTAAAGGAAGCGACCGCTTCTCGTGTGATGAATAAAACCGGGGACGATGCACTGATCGATCCTTTCGTCAAAGCCGCCAAAGAGCTGGAAAGTGATGGTGCCAAGGCAATTACGACGAGTTGTGGTTTCCTTGCTATTTTTCAAAAAGAGATACAAAAGGAATTAACAGTTCCTTTCTTTTCTTCCAGTTTGCTTCAAATCCCCTTCGCGAATCTTGTTACAGGTGGCACAGTAGGTGTAATAACAGCTGTGCGTTCGAGTTTAACGAATCAACATCTCAAAGGTGTTGATGCGCATCATAGTCCTGTAGTTATTGAAGGAATGGATGACATGCCCGCGTTCACTTCTGCCATTGTCGAGCAAACGAAAAACTTGCATAAGATTGCGGTCACGAAAGAAATGACGCAAGTAACTTTGCGTTTACTCCAAAACCATCCGGAAGTCAAGGCGATTGTGCTGGAATGTACGAACATGCCTCCTTATCTAAACGCAATGCAAACGGTCACTGAACTGCCAATTTTTGATCCAAACACTTTAATGGCCTACATGTTCAATGCCATCAACTAAGAAACACTGGAGGTGCCGCGAATGCAAGATGTTATGGTCTGTCGGTGCGAAGAGGTGTATTACAGCGCAATTAGGGAGGCAATTGAACAGGGAAGTGTCACATCTAAAGAAATAAAACTGCAAACGCGGGCTGGTATGGGGATTTGCCAAGGAAGAACATGTCGGCCGCTTATAGAGCAAGTTTTATCCATGCATACGAATGAAGCGATCCCAGATTCCAGCCGTATGACGCATACCAACCCCATTCGTCCGATTACTTTAACCGATTTAGCAAACAACACGAAGAGGGATAAATGATGAGAATAACGGACCATCCGGTCTTAGGACCTTTAAATAAAAAACAGGTGACCATCCAATTTAATGGAATAGCTTACGTTGGCCTAGAAAACGACTCCATAGCGGCAACACTTCTCGCCAACGGGATCCGGACGTTGCGACATTCAGAAAAGGGGAATGAGCCACGAGGCATCTACTGCGGCATCGGCCATTGCTATGAATGTCGGGTAACGGTTAATGGAAAAAGAAGTGTTCGCGCTTGTATCACGCCAGTGGAGGATAAAATGATTGTTGAATCGCAGGGGTTTCAGTCATGAAGTATGACCTTATCATAGTCGGGTCAGGACCGGCCGGTCTGAGTGCCGGCATAGAAGCGGCGAAAAACGGTCTGAAAGTAATCATTTTAGACGAGAATCCGTTTGCCGGTGGAAAGTTAATCGGCCAGCTGCATGAAGAGCCGAAAAATGGTTGGTGGATCGGAAAACAGGTGGCAGCATCTCTATATAATGAGGCAAAAGCACTCGGCGTTAGATTTTTGTATGAAAGAGAAGTGTGGGGGATTTTTCCAAAGTGGAACGTTAAGTTGAACAAGGGAAAGGAGTTACATGCCCCGTTTATATTGATTGCTACTGGGGCTGCCGAAAAGGCAATCCCTCTACCTGGATGGACCTTGCCGGGTGTGATGGCAATCGGAGCGGCGCAAGTCATGAATAATTATCACCGTGTGCAACCCGGAAAAAAAGTCGCGGTAGTTGGCGTTGATCCATTAGCTTTAACGGTCGCCCATGAAATGAAAATGGGAGGAGTGGATGTCGTTGGTCTCTTTCTCCCGCCTAGCAATGATTTTTCAGGGACAAAATCCGAGCCGAAAGAAATGATCTCTGACTTGGCATCGATGGCGCATCTAGCACCAAATGTTATGTTGAAAACAGCGGGAAAATTAGCCCGATATAAATCTATAAGAAACATGGGCGCTCATTTATACCCTGCTAAAGGGGTAAAGGTGTGGGACATTCCTTTAGTGATAAGGAAAAACGTAAGGGAAATAAACGGGGGTCAGCAAGTAGAAAGCATAACGGTAGACCAAATGGATGGCGAAGGTAATATACAACCGAATCGACAGCAAAAGATAGAGGTCGATTGCGTTTGCATTTCCGGAGGGTTATATCCAGTCACGGAACTCACTGCTGCCATTGGTTGCGAGTCGGCCTACATTGAAGAATTAGGCGGGCATGTGCCTCTATACGGCGAGGATTTGCAGACAACCCAAGACGGGATTTATGTCGCCGGGAACATAACAGGCATTGAAGGTGCAAAAATAGCGATGGCTCAAGGACAACTCGTCGGCTTTTTCGTAAGCAGGAGAGCAGGGTTCATTAAAGATCTTGATGAAAAAGAAATGATTAAATACATGGAAAAAATCACGGATGCAAGAGAAACATCCCCTATTAAATTCATGCGAAACATTGATCGGGGACGGGAGAAAATGGAACGGCGGTGGCGGGAATACGCTTTGAGGAAAGAGTGAAAAAAAATCTTACTCCGGAAAACAACACTGGTATAAAGCCTCCACCGCTTCATAAATCTCCTCCGGTTTCAATTTCGCAAAGCCGATGATCAGTGTCGGTGGTGCGCTTCCTACTTGCCCATGCATAAAACGTTGAATCGAATATAATTCAATATCCATCTTATCCGCCCGCTCCATAATAGGCTCAACCGGTTCCTCTGTATCCAAATGTAACAAAAAGTGCAAGCCGGCTTTTTCGCCCTCCACACGAACCCGTGTCCCGAAACGCTCCTGTATCGCCTCGATCACTTTTGCTCTCATCTCTTTGTAGTATTTGCTCATGCGTTTAATATGTTTATCATATTCCCCGCTGTCCAAAAATCGAGCCAATGTCAATTGTGTAAGGACGGAAGTGGTTTGCATAAAATGCAGACCTTTTTCTTTAAACACATCGATTAACCCCAACGGCAATACCATGTAACTCATTCTGAGATCGGGAAGTAACGACTTTGAAAAAGAGTCGATATAAATCACTTTTCCATTGACATCCAAACTTTGTAATGAAGGAATGATGTCGCCTTCGTATTTAAACTCGGAATCATAATCATCTTCGATCACATACCTCTCTTCTTTTTCGTAGCTCCAATAAAGCAACTCTGTTCGGCGTGAGACCGGCATAATGGATCCCGTGGGCATTTGATGGGAAGGCGTCACAATAGCGACAGTTGCCGGTGTTTCCCGTAATTTTTCTACATTCAAGCCATGAGTATCGACAGGCACGTGATAGACATCATGACCCAATGTTTTTAACAAGGAGCTGAGCCGGTGGTACCCAGGTTCTTCAATTGCAAACGGTTCATGTTCGGCGATGACAAATAGGAATAACTGCAACAGCCATTGCGTACTTGCCCCGATTACAATTTGTTCTGGCTCGCAGAAGACCCCGCGCGTGTGCCGAATTTTATTTGCCACGATCTCCCGTAATTTATAGGTGCCTTGCGGGTGGTTAATTTCCGATAGCAACGTTTGATCTTCGCTGATGGCTTTTTGTGCACACTGGTGCCAACTTTGAACAGGAAAAAGGGAAGAATCCACACCCATATGGGAAAAGGAATAACGATAAGATTTTGCAGGAGTTTCCAATAATTTTGGATCGAGCTTTTTTTCTACATGGTGGGGGCGAATCGGTTGGATCGTTTCAACAAAATAACCACTTCGTTCTTTTGTATATAAATATCCTTCCGCGATCAGTTGATTGTAAGCAGAAAGGACACTATTTTGACTGACATTCATTGACGATGCCAATGTGCGCTTTGAAGGTAGTTTTGTTTCGGACGTCAACGTACCTTGCAAAATTTCATTTTTGATCCATTCATAAATTTGTTTATAAACAGGGAGTGAATGGTCGCGGTCAATCGGGATATGAAGCATAGGAACCTCCAACTGGTACCATTAAAAAAATAAAATTGGTACTGTTAAGGATATCAAAGAACGCTTACAATAACAAAAACAATGATTACTGAAAGCGCTATTAGAGGTTTAGGAGGTTTTTCATATGGCAACTTGGCAAGAAAAAGAGACCGATATATACCAAGGGGCGTGGGCAATGGCAATCGATCAATTGCGAGCCACGGCAAAGGGGCAATACTTTACGATGAGGATGAAAATGCTTACATTGATTTCGCCGGAGCGATAGGTGTTATGAATGTCGGGCACTCCCATCCCAAGGTTGTGGAAGCTGCCAAAGAACAAGTAGAAAAGATGACCCACCCAGGTTTTAACGTCATCATGTATGACGGTTATATTGATTTGGCAGAGCGCCTTTCCAAGCTCACGCCGGGAAATTTTGCTAAAAAAACGCTGTTATTGAACAGCGGTGCCGAAGCAGTTGAAAACGCAGTGAAAATCGCGAGAAAAGCGACAGGCAGACAAGCCGTTGTTACCTTCTCCCGCGGCTTTCATGGAAGAACGAATATGACGATGGCGATGACCGGCAAGGTGAAACCATATAAGTTTGGCTTTGGCCCTTTTGCACCCGAAGTCTATCACGCGCCTTACCCGTATATGTTTCGCAAGCCAGATGAGCAAAGCGATGACGATTACGTCCAGTCCGTGATTGATGAATTTGATCTATTTTTGAAAACAGAAGTCGCGCCTGAAGAAGTGGCTTGTGTCGTCATGGAACCGCGCTCCTTCATTGATCAAAGGACCGAGATCGACGCCTTCTTCCAAGCCACCGCCGGTCTGTAGTTGCGAAACGGCCGCTTTGAATTTTTCGCTGAACGTTTCCAAGATTGATGCTTGTACGTACACGCGATTCGTACAAATGCACGTTTGGCCCGAATTTCGGAATTTGGATCCGATTAACTGTTCCACAGCTTTGTCTAGATCCGCGTCTTCCATAATGATAAACGGGGCGTGGCCGCCTAGTTCAAGCGATACTTTCTTAACCGTGTAAGCGGCTCCTTTCATCAACTGTTTGCCAACTTCAGTGGAACCTGTAAAAGTGATCTTTCGGATGCGGTTATCTTGAAGCCATGTTTCTCCAATGGCTTGAGGGTTTCCGGTAATTATATTGACGACCCCTGGTGGAATGCCTGCCTCATCGGCCAGTTCCGCCAATTTTAACGCAGTCAGAGGCGTTTCCTCTGCCGGTTTAACAACGACTGTGCATCCGGCGGCAAGTGCCGGGCCTACTTTACGCGTAATCATCGCGGCCGGGAAATTCCAAGGGGTGATGGCTGCCACTACCCCTACGGGTTGTTTTTGCACGAATATGCGTTTATGCGTGTGGGAAGCGGGAATGGTTTCCCCGTATATACGTTTCGCCTCTTCCGCATACCACAAGATAAACCCATTGGCATAGCCCACCTCACCGATCGCTTCTTGTAACGGTTTCCCCTGTTCCAAGGTCATGATTTTTCCGATTTCTTCTTTATTCTCACCGATTAATCGATGCCATTCAGCCAGTAGCCTGCTTCGTTCTTGCGCTGGCAATTTTGACCAAGATTCAAAAGCAGAATGTGCCGCATCCACTGCTTGTTTTGCTTCCTCTTTGCCTCCATTTGGCACATTTCCAAGCACTTGTTTCGTTGCAGGGTTGATGACCTCAAATTGGCTTAAATCCTCTCCCGTCCATTGGCCATCAACATACATGTGTTGTTTCATCGCCTGAGCCCCTTCACTGTTGCCTTAATATGTCCTCAAGGATTTTCAATCCTTTGTCCAATTCCTCATCTGTTATTACAAGTGGGGCGAGGAAACGAATGACGTTGCTATGCACCCCGGAGGAAAGCAACAACAATCCGGAGGCATTTGCCTCTTTTAAAATCGAAGCTGTTTTTTCCGCGTCCGGCGTCTTTCCATCTTCTTTAACAATTTCAAAGGCGGCCATCGCACCTAAACGGCGAAAACCGCGAACAAATGAAAATTTCTCTTCCCAAGTGCGAGAAAGTTCAAAGCCACGTTGATGATGCGATAGTAAAAGGTGGACATGTACTCGCCGGCGGCAACAGTTTTGAGAAAAATCGAGGACAGTATTTTGAACCAACGATTGTAACGGAAGCCTCTGACGACATGCTTTGCATGAATGAGGAAACCTTCGGCCCCGTCGCGCCGGTCGCGTCCTTTCAAACCGAAGAGGAAGTTATCGAACGAGCGAACAACTCCCCATTCGGCTTGGCCGCTTACGTTTTCTCGGAAAACATCGGCAAAGCCGTCCGTGTGAGTGAAGCATTGGAATACGGCATCGTCGGTGTCAATGATGGCCTCCCTTCGGTACCCCAAGCTCCATTCGGAGGAATGAAAGAGAGCGGGCTAGGCAGAGAAGGCGGTCAACACGGCATCGAAGAGTACTTGGAAGTGAAGTATATTTCGTTGGGGGTTTGATGAAAGAATAATAGGAGACGCTGTTTGATATAATATTTCCCATACCCTTCAAGTAACAAATGTGAACTTAGATAGGAGGAATTATTGATGTATAAGCCTAAAGATTCTTCTCAATCTCCACGTTTTGTGGGAATGCGCACGTTTATGAGGTTAGAAGCAATTAAGACAACAGATGTAGATTTTGTGGTTGCGGGAGTACCCTTCGACACAGCATCCTCTAATCGAACCGGACAACGATACGGACCACAGCATGTACGTAATTTCTCCGTGTTGCTTAGGCCTTACAACCCTGACCAAGAGATCAATATATTTGATTATTGCTCAGGTGTAGACTACGGAGACTTTGATATAATCCCGGGTAACATCCATAGGACTTACGAAAATATTGAGAAATCTCTTGAACCGATTCTTGATCGAGAAGTCACTCCTGTTTTAATGGGTGGAGATCATTCCATTACCCTTGCTCATTTAAGAGCATTCAAGAAAAATATGGTCCGGTTGCGCTTGTGCAATTCGACTCACATGGTGATACTTGGGATGACTATTTCGGTGAAAAATACATGCACGGAACCGTATTTCGAAGAGCAGTGGAAGAAGGTTTAATCGATGTTGATCATTCGATTCAAGTCGGTATGAGAGGTCCTTTATATGGTCCGGAAGATATTGATGATGCGAGAGATCTTGGTTTCGAAGTTATTCCAATGAAAGAGGTACGTTCACTAGGTCAGGAAAATGCACTACAACGAATCCAACAACGTGTCGGGGATCAACCAGTATTTGTGACCTACGATATTGATTTTTTAGATCCTGCTTACGCTCCCGGCACTGGTACACCGGAAGTGGGAGGACCCACGAGTTACGAAGGGCTTGAATATGTTAGAGGCCTTGATGGTTTAAACGTTGTTGGTTTTGATCTAGTAGAAGTCCTTCCAGATTATGATAGCGGTGAAATCACAGCTGCCGCAGCTGCTGCTATTATGTATGAGATGATCACCTTGATAGCTTTGAAGAAGCGAAGATATCAAAAATAGTTACTACTAGACTAATGCTTATTAATTGATTTACATTTTATGGGAATCCCGTAATTGCAGTTTGCGATCTAACCACTTATAACGTGGGATTCCTATATTTTTTGGCACTATAAGTACAATGACCACTTATTTTAACCGTACTGTACTAACATGAGGAAAATGTCCTGATAAGCAAGCCATGGTACCCCGAAATATTTTGGGAAGACAAAAGTGGTAGAAAAGGAAAGTGAGTTGAAAAAAGATGTCTAATAAAAAACGTTTAAAGGGACAGCATTCCCTTGACAGGAATGATAAGAAAAACTATTTTAAATTTATTTTTCCTTCTCTACTTGCTGCTGGCTTGTTTATGATTCCCATCTCCTATGAGGGACAGTGGACGATTGCTGTTGGTGTTTTAGTGGAAATCCTACTTGATCAATTTGAAGCGGTCATCCCCTGGGTTATGAGCTGGCTTTTGGTCATATGCGCTTTGTTTGCACTTATTGTGAGAGTAGCCCAGCCCCTTTGGGTAATGAATCATCCTTTTTTATATGAATTATTTTTTGTAAACAATTTTTGGTTAGTATTGCGGATATTAGGGGCTGTTTTTGCCTTTTTGACTTTATACCAGGTAGGGCCAAGCCTCATTATACATGAATCCACTGGCCAAGTAGTTCTTTATGATCTCGTTGTCGTATTAGCCGCCTGGTTCTTATTTGCAGGTTTGCTTATCCCCATATTAATGGATTATGGGTTGATGGAATATTTAGGAACGCTTGTACGCAAAATTATGCGTCCGGTATTTAAAGTTCCTGGACGTTCTTCGGTAGATGCGGCTGCTTCTTGGATGGGGAGTAGCGTGGTGGGCGTTTTGATCTCAATGAAACAACATGAGCAAGGCTTCTATTCAGAAAAAGAAGCCGCCACTGTTGTGACTAATTTCACAATAGCTTCTCCTGCTTTTGGGCTTATCGTTGTTAACATTATCGGTCTTGATCACATGTTTCTTCCCATGTATATCACTGTCACGATAGCTGTTATCATAGCTGCAATCATTTGCCCCCGTATTCCACCGCTGTCCCGCAAATCAAATACGTATAAAAAAGGCGTGGGGCAGCAAATTGGTGAGGAAGTGCCAACAGATAAAAGTAACCACAGTTGGGCTGTCGAGAAAGCCGTAGGAAAAGCCTCTTATGCTGAAGGGCCGGTTACGCTTCTTAAAAAGGGAATCCAAAACATCCTAGATGTATGGATCGGTGTATTACCCTTGATTATGGCTGTAGGTACAGTTGCCATGATTATAGCAGAATTTACTCCCGTATTTACTTATTTATCTTATCCTCTTATTCCAATATTAGAATTAATGGGGTCCCTGAGGCAGCAGAAGCAGCTCCGGCGCTAATTGTGGGATTTGCTGATATGTTTCTTCCAGCTGTGTTGGGAAGTGGAATAGAAAGTGAATTCACTCGATTTATCATTGCATGTGTATCTTTAACACAGCTTATCTATATGTCAGAGGTGGGGATACTACTCCTGCGTTCAAAAATCCCCGTTAGCTTTTTGGATCTTTTAATCATTTTTATACAAAGAACTATCATCACACTGCCTGTTGTAGTTTTGATTTCCAACCTTTTCTTTTTTTAACGTGCAAAAGTTAAAACTGATTTGATTGAAACATCCTAAAACCTGAATTATTCATACTTCCAAGTTATAGCGTGAATGAGCATCAAAACTAACGATTTTTCGGTTATGTTCACTAAAGTAAGCTAAGCTGATTAAAGTTGGAACGAAACATAACAGGCAAACGCTGAAAAAGGCCTTTTTTGGACATACGTCTCCCTTGGTCTCGCTGGGGCTTTTAAAAAATGGGGCTTTATCGATAACTGTGCTTCATTCCAGTTTAAGGGCTTGAATGCGTCGGAGCACTTTCCAAAAAAACGTCTCATAAACAAAGCTTGAAGCCAATTTGAAATAAAACGAGCGCCCTGATTTTACTAACTTGCTTGCCACTTTAATGACCTTTGATCGTATAGTTTGGATTTGCATGCGCTTTTGTTCCTCCGGAAAACAAAGGGTACGTAGCCAGTTGGTTAAATTGTACGCGAACAAGCTAAACATCATCCTTGCTTCGTTGGCCTGAAACGAATGGCTGCTCATTCGATCCAAGTCAAAACCATTTTTGGCTTCCTTGATATAATTCTCCATCGTTCCACGTTTTTGGTAAGAACGGACGATCTCTTTGGGAGAGAAGGCATCGAACAGGCTTGTCACAAAGAATGCATGCGTGAAAAACAATTCGCCGGCCGGACGAATGGATTGAATGATGACTTTTCGGGGCTTGGCCCATGATTTGGCTTGGTATTCGGTTTCCTCATAATAGCATTCGGTTTGTGTAACGTCCGGTGTTGCCGGATGGAGCTCATCGGCTAGTCGTTGCAGGTTGGCATTGGATTTCAAGCGAATCACGTAATAGACGGATTCCTCTTCACATAGCTCATACAGCTCCGGAACCGCAAAGCCACTGTCCCCGCGCAGAAATGGGATCGTCTCCGGAAATGTTTCGTTGTAATGCTTGATCAGGGGCTTCACAAAATCCACAACCCCGTTGGACGTATAGACGTTGCCCGGGCGTAGTTGAGCCTTCATAAAATCACCGGTGATCCCATCGAAAGCAACGAGAGGATGATAGCCGACGGTGCCATAATGCGCATTGTAATCGGTTGATTCTTGTTCACCGTATGTATTGGCATGCGTGGAGTCCAAATCAAAGATAAGGCTCTTTGAGCCTCTCACTTGATGGACTTTGTCTAAAAGCGCTTGATTGGCTTGATTTAATTGATCAATAGATTCGGTGTCAAACCGGGCAAAGAATCTGGATAAACTGGGTTGAGAAGCTAACGCATCCGTTCCAATGATTTGCCTAAACACGGGATCATCCGTTAATTGATCCGCCGCATCATCTTCATCATAGCCGGCAATTATCTGATAAAGCTTTTGGCGAAGCAATTGCTCATTCGAATGAAGGTGGTACAGTCTCTCGTCTTTCAGATGCAGGTTTTTATCCAGCGTATGGAAAAACCCAAGTTTTTCATCGAACTCCCGAAATAAGATCTCACCTGTATCAGAGGAAAGATCACCACCGTCATTCGACAACTTCACTTTGCGATTGAAATCCATGGTTATTTGCGGTAATGTAGCCATTAGAAGAATCCTTTCTGTGGTTATTTTGGGTATAATTTAACTCTAACAGAAACGGATTCTTTTTTTCATTTATGGGATGAATATTCAATTCAGCTGTATGCCCTATTATTAGGGGATTCAGGATTCATTTGCGAATTTCTGTGAATAAATCAGGTAAAAAGATTTTGTTTTAAGAAGAGTTCTGAAGCGATTGATGGTTTGGGATGAAGTATAAAATAACCGGAGCTACGTACACTTATCAGTCTTCCAATTATAACGAGATTAGCTCATGTACTGTAGAGAAAGTTTCTCAAAAATGGCCCAGGAG
The DNA here is from genome assembly GCF_006740705.1 of Salicibibacter halophilus. GTDB lineage: Bacteria > Bacillota > Bacilli > Bacillales > Marinococcaceae > Salicibibacter > Salicibibacter halophilus. Next base: position 3,736,834 of record NZ_CP035485.1, read on the forward strand.
GGAGCCTTCCTGGACCATTTTTTGATGAGGTTATACTTTTACCCAAACACTCTTAACCTTGGTGTTATTGAGTTTTAGGAGCCCATTTCCTCGGCTAAAACCGAGTTGTTAGCCCTCCCGGTCATTTCCCCCCCCTCCCCTTTAACGCAATCCATCAACTTTCCGGTCTTCTTCATGTAGAATGGGAAGAGAGGAGGGGGATGATGCCGGTGAAAAAAGAAACAGGCTATATTCACGGCCATGAGGACAAAGAGCGCCATTACGGGAGTTTAGTTCCGCCTATTTATCAATCGAGTACGTTTACGTTTCCTGACGCGGAGAGCGGGGAAGCTCGTTTTGCCGGTAATGAAGGCGGTTACATGTATAGTCGTCTTGGAAATCCGACGGTTCGGGAATTTGAAGAGCGAATGGCCAAAGCGGAAGGCGGAGAAAAGGCGCTGGCATTTGCTTCCGGAATGGCTGCTGTCTCTGCTGTTTTAACGTCGTTACTAAAAAGCGGGGATCATGTGCTTGTCTCCAAAGGTGTGTATGGCTGTACATTCGGGCTTTTATCGTGGCTTTACGATCGTTTTCAAGTGAGAGCTGCTTACATTTCTATGGAAAATGAGGCAGATCTCGAAGAACATCTCCAACCGACAACAAAAGTCATTTATGTTGAGACGCCCATCAATCCAACGATGAAAATGACAGATTTTTCGCTCATTACGAAGTTTGCGAAGGAACATAACCTGACGGTTGTCGTGGACAATACCTTTGCTTCTCCTTATCTGCAGCGGCCACTTGAGCGTAACGCCGACGTCGTCGTTCACAGCGCTACCAAATATTTGGGCGGCCATGGCGACGTAATTGCCGGAGTGGCGGTTGGCAATTTCGATTTCATGGAAGTAGTCAGAAAGAATGCACAAAAAGATATGGGCGGTGTCCTCGGATCTTTTGAATCTTGGTTATTGCTACGAGGAATGAAGACCCTTGCCGTGCGCATGGACCGGCACTGCAGTAACGCAAAGGTGATCGCCGGAAAACTGAAAAACCATCCGCAAGTGGAATCCATTTTCTTTCCGGGCGATCCTGATTTTAACCAATATTACCTGGCTAAAAAACAGATGGATCAGCCGGGCGCGATGATTAGCTTTACCGTCAAGGGCGGAAAAGAAGCGGCTTTTAACATGATGAACCGACTGAAAATGATCGCGATCGCGGTAAGTCTCGGCGACGCGGAAACGCTGGTCCAACACCCGGCATCGATGACTCATGCCGTAATTCCTGAAGCCGAGCGGGAGTTTATGGAGATCGGCGACAATATGCTCCGTTTATCGGTTGGGCTTGAGCACCATGAAGATATTTGGCGGGATTTGGAACAGGCATTGACAGGAGAGTAAGGATAGATGAGGCGTTGGCCGCAGGCCGGCGTCTTTTTCTTGCTTGATAAAACAATTACATCAGTGTATACTTAGCTAGGTAAGCTTTTTAGTGAGGATGGAGTGAAGGTCATACGATGAGGCTGTATGGTCATTATATTAATCAAACGGCAAGAAATTTCGTGAAGACGCTAAATGAACGGATTTCTCCTCTCGGACTCTATAGTTCTCAATGGGGAGTTATTTTATTTTTGGTTGCTGAAGGAAAGTCCACGCAACGCCAAATCAGTGATTATTTGCGGGTGGAAGCACCGACGATGACGCGTACCATCACTAGAATGGAAAAGGAAGGACTTATTACGAAGACTTCCGGTGAAGACCGTCGCGCCCGTTATATTGAGTTAACGGAAAAAGCTAACGCACTATACGAGAAATGGCTGAAAGAATCGGACAAAATGGAAAACGAGGCCATAAAAGGCATTAATGCAGAAGATCTGGACACTTTTCTACGAGTCTTGGAAACAATGAATGCGAATCTCGATAAAAGGTAAGGGATTTAGAAAGAAGGTTTAACATGAAAACGCAGCATAAAGACAATAAACACCACGATAGCTTCTCTTTTTTCTTAATAAGAGTTGCTTTATTTTTTGCGGGATTATTAACGCTTTCGTTTGGAGGCAGTTTAATGATCCAGTCGACGCTTGGCACGGCAACATGGGACGTTCTTCATATCGGTCTTGCCAATCTGAGTCCATTATCCGTCGGCATGTGGGTTCAGATCGTCGGTATTTTGATGATCTGTATGACATGGCGTATTGAGAAACAAAAGCCAAAGATTGGAACGTTTGTAAACATTTTATGCATCGGAATATTGCTTGATATCTGGTTACTGTTGCCCATCGGACAAGTATTTTCAAGCACATGGCAACTGTTTTTCGTGCTGATTGCCGGCATTGTCTTCATGGGCATCGGCGCGGGCATGTATGTATCCACAGGTCTCGGAGCTGGTCCGCGTGATGGCATGACGCTTGCGCTCGCCAATAAATCAGGAAAATCCATTCGCTTCGTGAGAACGCTATTAGAAGGAACAGCCCTTTTCTTAGGATGGCTGCTTGGCGGCCCCGTTGCTTTCGGTACCTTCTTATCTGTATTTTTGATCGGTCCTGTCATGCAAGCATCCCTCGGCTTCTGGCGAAAGCAAGTGGCCAAATGGAAAAGCGTCGCTCAGGTCCATGGGAATACAAAAAAAGAAGCCCATCCGTCTACAGGTAGGTGGTGAAAGGGTTGAAATGTGTTCTCCCGACGCCAAGGGCATATCCCATTGACTTTGAACATTTCCTCCCCAACCCTGCACCAACCAAGCCCACCCCTGCATAGGATAAAGGAGATGATCCTAGGAGGGGTTCTCCATGTCTGGCATTTTTACGGCGATTGCGTATGCATTTAAAGAAATTATGCTGTTCGTTTCCTATGTCAAAAATCAGGCGTTTCCTCAACCTTTATCAAAGGACGATGAAAAGAAATACCTAGAGCTCATGAACGAAGGAGATGAACATGCGCGGAACATGTTGATTGAGCACAATTTGCGTCTTGTTGCACATATCGTTAAGAAATTTGAAAGTACGAATGAAGATAACGAAGATTTAATTTCCATCGGTACGATTGGGCTTATTAAAGGGATTGAGAGTTATTCGCCGGATAAGGGGACAAAGCTCGCGACGTACGCGGCGCGCTGTATTGAAAATGAAATCCTGATGCACTTTCGTTCCCTTAAAAAAGTAAGCAAGGACATCTCCATATACGAGCCGATTGGGGCGGATAAAGAGGGGAACGAGCTCAGTTTAATGGAAATTCTTAAAGAGGATGGGCCGGATATTGTCGAAAATTTGCATCTAAAAATGGAAAAACGCCATATTTATGAGAGCATTTATGTGCTGTCGGAACGAGAACGGGAAGTCGTCGTGGCAAGATTCGGACTCGGTGAAGATGAGGAGCGAACGCAGAGGGAGATTGCAAAGGATTTGGGGATCTCCAGGAGCTATGTTTCCAGAATTGAAAAACGTGCCCTCCTGAAGCTATTTCAGGCCTTCTACAAGCGTCAGCAAGGGGAGGGCCGGTAAAGGTGATCAGCGGGGACGGGAGCACTATTTATCGCGCCGCCCCCTTCACCTTTTAACTATACTGCTTTACTTAAGAAAAACCTCCATGGAAGGAGGTTTTTTCATGGGCGCTTGCGACGCACAGGACGTGGCGACATTAGCCAGCGTACCTTTTTAACCAACAGAGGGATGAACCCCCTCTGTTGGAAGTTTCATTTTATGTTCGGATCCAATTAATTGACCGCGTCTTTCAATTGCTTTCCGGGACGAAATGCCGGGTTTTTGGTCGACGGAATTTCAATTTCCTCACCGGTTTGCGGGTTGCGCCCTTTGCGGGAAGCTCGCTCGCGAACTTCGAAACTGCCAAAACCAACAAGTTGTACTTTATCGCCTTTTTTCAACGTGTCGGTAATGTTGTCGAATACCGAATCTACAGCTTTAGACGCTTCTTTTTTGGAAAGATCGGCATGTTCTGCAACAGAATTGATCAAATCTGTCTTATTCATGGAAAAACACCCTTTCATGATTGATATAGTACGAGTGGCATGTACATATCAAATTTACTCATGAAACCCTTGCTGTGTCAAGTGTTGAGGGCATATTTAAGCAAATTGATACGATTAAAATCATTATTGCCCGTTCTCGTATTTTTTAATCAACGTTTTTACTGCTTTCGTCATGAATTGTCAGCTCTCGTCATGACGTTCAGGTTTGAGATGTTCCGGATAACTTTCCATGAGTTCGTCATGTTTCGTTCGACTCCATAACTTAACGCCATGCCGGTGGGCAGAACGGGAAATAATCATCGCGGCCACCGGGGCGGTGAGGAACACAAAGACGATGGTGATCAAGAGCTGAAGGCTGAAGACGCCCTCGGACAAAAAATACGTAAACGTACCTAAAATAAGCAAAACAACACCGAGCGTGGCGCTTTTGGTCGCCGCGTGCATGCGGGCGTAGACATCCGGCAAACGCATAATGCCGAGGGAGCCGACCAAGCTTAATAAACTGCCGCTGAGCACAAATAAACTAATGAGAATCTCGATCAATGACGACCCCCCTTTCCAAAAACTTCGCTAACGCAACCGAGCCGACAAAGGCTAAAATCCCTAACACCAACACAACTTCAGCGTAAGCGCTCGTTGATTGTAAAATCATGAGGATGCCGATAAACCCAATTAAGTTCAAGCCAAAGGAGTCAAGGGCGATCACGCGGTCCCACAGCGTCGGCCCTTTTAGTGCCCGCCATATACAGAGCAACAAAGAAATGGAGAAGATAACCAGCCCAGTCACCAGCACTGTTTCCAACACTATTTCGTCACCTCCCGAATGGCCCGCTCGAAGTTGTTGCGAACATCATCAATCACTTCCTGTGTATTCTCCACATGAATGCAATGAATGTAGAGGGTACGGCCATCTTCGGAGTAATCCATCGTCATCGTGCCGGGCGTAAGCGTAATGCACATCGAAAGCACCGTCACTTCCCAATCGGTTTTCAAAGAGGTTCGGACGGCAATAATTCCCGGGGTTACGTTTAACTTAGGACTCAATACGATGCGAACCATATCAAGATTTGCGGTCACGAGTTCTTTAATGAAAAGAGCAATCAGTTTTAGGATGGCCCAGACCCGCGCCATGTAAAAGGTATCATTCAAGGAACCTCGGAGAAAATAGACCACACCAAGACCGATTACATAGCCAATGACGAAATCTACGCTTGTGAATTCACCTTGAAGAGCCGCCCAGAAAATGGCGATAGCGATATTTAAAAGAATTTGAAAAGCCATGGCCTCTACTCCTCTAACACAGATTCAATATAGATCGAAGGGTCAAGGATTTCGTGAGCCATATCAAGGAAATAAGAAAAGATAGGCTCTGCTGCCAGCCCCATTGCAACCGTGATGACAACGAAAGGAGCAATGGCAACGAGTAAATCTCTTGTTTTTATTTTTGCTTTACTTTCCGAATGTTTTTGCCTTCCCCAAAAAGCATAGGAAAAAATCTTGATCATCGAAAACAAGGTTAATAACCCGACGATTAAAGAAACAGCAACGACAATATAGTTCTCTTCATTCATGCCGGGCAATATTAATGAAAACTTCCCGAAAAAGCCTGCCAAAGGCGGAATACCCGCGAGGGACATGGCTGTCACAAAGAATGCCCAGGTAAAAGCGGGGTGTGTTCTTAAAAGTCCCCCATTTGTTTAATATCCGTAGTACCGGTAATTTTTTCTGCTACCCCGGAAAATAAGAATAGAGCAGCTTTTACAATACTGTGGTGAACCATGAAATAAATCGCACCGGCTAACGCGAGAGGGGTGAAAATCCCTAATCCCATCACCATGTATCCCACCTGGCTGACACTATGATAGGCGAGAATACTTTTAAAATCATACTGGGCAACAGCGCCTAATACACCGAAAAACATTGTCAGACCGGCAATAATTAGTATGATGTGATGCGTAAACGAAATATCATGATTGAAAATGACGGTAAATACTCGAATGATCGCGTAAATGCCTACCTTCGTAAGCAAACCGACGAAAAGGGCCGAGATTACTGCCGGAGGTCCGGTGTATGAACGCGGGAGCCAAAAATACAGCGGGAATAGAGCTCCTTTTAAAGCAAATACAAAAAGCAGGACGATCGCTGCCACGTTAAGAAAGCCTTCTTGCCCAAGCTCTTCGACTCTAAGCCCTATATGGGCAATGTTTAAGGTTCCGGTAGCCGCGTATATATAGGCAACCCCGGCCACAAAGAACATAGATGCAAAGACATTTATCGCGAGATATTTAAATGATTCCCGTAACTGAAAGGCAGTGCTTCCGTGCACAATCAGGATGTAAGAAGCAAGAAGCGTAACTTCAAAGAATACAAATAGGTTAAATAGATCGCCGGTCAGAAAAGTGCCGTTTACACCGGCGATCAGGAAAAAATAGAACGGGTAAAAATAAAAACGCTCACGATCCGGGTGAATCGTGCGAAACGCGAAGAACAAACAAATAATGCCAACGACTGCCGCGAGAAGGACCATAACCGTCGCGAACATGTCGGCGACCAGCGGAATGCCAAACGGAGGAGACCAGTCGCCTAGGGCGATGACTTGAATCCCGTTTTGATAAACATCGATGGATAACCATATGGAGGCAATAAGAATTGCCGTCATCGCGATCGCACTTATGAAGCGTTGCACCTTTGGACTTTTTGCAAAGAAAACGAGTAACGCGCCAATGATTGCAGGTAAAACGATTGGGAGGATAATAGGATTATTCATCATGGGAACCCCTTAACTGTTCAAGATCATCTGTTTGGTACACTTTGTACGTTCGGTAGGCTAACACCAGCGTAAAAGCGGTAACCCCAAAACTAATTACGATCGCTGTAAGGATGAGCGCCTGCGGAAGCGGATCGGTAAAAGCCGTTTCCCCGCGATCAAGCAGCGGGGGAGCCCCGGTTTTTAGACCTGCCATCGTTAAAAGCAAAAGGTGGGTCCCGTGGGCCAACATATTTAAACCGATGACGACTCTCAGCAAACTGCGCGTCATAATTAAATAAGTGCCCACCATAAAACACGCACCGACGACAATCGACATGAGCAACTCCATTATTCTTCCCCCGCAATCGTTAATATAATTACTAGGGCTGAGGCTGCTACCCCCAAGTAAACCCCTACATCAAACAGGACGGCCGTTGCTAATTCAAATTCGCCAATCCAAGGGAGGGTAAAATAATCGAAATACTGCGTGAGGTACGGATCCGCGAACAATATCCCAATAAATCCGGTGCCAAACGCAATAAGAAGCCCCGTCGGAATTAAGTAGATATAGTTAATGGGCAACATTTCATCAATTTTGCGTTTGTCGAACGTTAAATACAACAATAATACGGAGGCAGCGGTCATAAGACCGCCGATAAACCCTCCCCGGGGTCGTTATGGCCTGCAAAAAAGAGGTAAATAGAGAAGGACAGAACGAGAAAAGAGACTATACGTGTTACGTGAATAAACAGCAAATTGTTTGTTTTCCATTTCATATATCGTCCCCCTCCTTCATCTTCAAACGAACTAATGCAACAACCGCGAGCGCCGATATCCCCAGTACGAGCACTTCAAGGACCGTATCCAAGCTTCGGAAATCAACAAGGACGACGTTGACCATATTGTACCCGCCCGCGAGATCGGCAGAGTTTTCAATGTAGTATTCCGAGATTGGGGAAAAGTCGTTGTCCTGCCCGAATGCAAACGCACTGAAGGCGATAACGGTCACCATTAAACCGACGCCGAATGAGATAAGGGCATTTGTCCATTTAAATGTGATTTTCATCTTTTCTTTTCTGAGCTCGGGCAAATGGTAAAAGACGAGCATGAAAAGAATAATGAGGACGGTCTCGATTAAAAGCTGCGTGAGCGCGAGATCGGGCGCTCGAAAGTTTACGAACAACAATGCGATCAAAAACCCGACAAACCCGAGCATCACCACCGCTGCAATGCGTTGCCGCATAAACGGCAAAGCCAGTATGGACAGCAGGATCAGCCCTACAAGCAAACCTTCGTAGATCGTAATCTCACTGATGTTTTGCGTATCGATCGCAAAGGCGTCATACCGTACCATCGTCCAGACGGAGACAATCAAAAAGAAGACGGACATAAAAGCGAAGTAGTCACGTAATCTTCCTGTCATTTGTGCGTTCGTGATCAACTGGGAGCCTTTGATGGTGCCGGTCATGGTTGCGTCGTAGACAGGTGTAAACGGATCGACGTCTTTGTTATAAATCGGCCATTGGCTCCATCGTCCCATACCTGCGTATATCAGGCTTCCGAAGGCAACCACGCCAATGGTCATCCACAGTTCAAGACTAAACCAACCGTGCCAGTGTTCAATGTTTACGGAAAAGCTTCGTTATCCATCGGCAGTCCGTTTAGAATCGAAGCCATTGACGGTTCAATGATGGACTGGGACAGGAGATTCGGAAACAAACCGACAGTAACAACGACTAAACCGAGAACGGCCGGGCTGATTAACATCCCGATAGGTGCTTCGTGCACTTTTTTCGGAAAACGGTCCGCTTCGAAGCGTCCGGCAAATGTTTTAAAGAAAAAGATGCAGCAGTAAACAAACGTAAACACACTCGCGAGCCAACCAATTACCGGGAAAAGCATTCCGGCAGTCTCCATATTGAAGATTCCGTACTCGGCAGCGTCCGTAATCGCCATGAAAAAGTACTCTTTACTGAGAAAGCCGTTAAAGGGAGGCAGCCCGGCCATCGATGCGGCTCCGATCAAGGAAATTGTGGCGGTGGCGGGCATCACCAACATTAATCCTCCCAGCGAGCGGATATCCCGGGTGCCTGTTTCATGATCGACGATGCCTGCTGTCATAAACAGGCTGCCCTTGAAGCTGGCGTGGTTAAACAGGTGAAAAACGGCCGCCGTAATTGCAATCGTGTACAATTCATTCGCTTCGTCGAAATACAGAGCCGCGGAACCGAGACCGAGCAAGCACATGACCATCCCCAACTGGCTGATGGTAGAGTAGGCAAGCAGTCCTTTCAGGTCTTTCTGGCGCAGGGCAGAAAGCGAGCCCCACAGCAATGTAAGCAACCCGCCGCCGGCAATGATCCAAAACCATTCCGGCGCGCCACCGAACACCGGTGTAAAGCGGGCAACAAGATAAATCCCGGCTTTAACCATTGTGGCAGAGTGCAAATAGGCGCTAACCGGAGTAGGCGCTTCCATGGCGTCAGGGAGCCAAATGTGAAACGGAAATTGCGCCGATTTTGTAAAAGCGCCTAGCAAGATCAGGATAATGGTCGGTAAAAACAGCGGGTTATCGATAACGGTGCCGGCTTGCCCGATCATTTCCTGGATGCTGAAGGTTCCCGTGATGACATAAAGAAGGGCGAAACCTGCCAGCATTGCAAAACCGCCAAAGACGGTAATGTTCAAAGATTTTATCGCTCCATTAATAGAAGCGTCCCTATGATACCAATAACTGATCAAAAGCGTAGAAGACAAGCTCGTCAATTCCCAAAATACATAGAGCACGATGAGGTTATCGGAAAGGACAACCCCGAGCATCGCCCCCATAAAAAGCAATAAATAGACATAAAATTGTTCAGGGCTTCCGTTTTTTTGTCCAAGTAATAAATGGAATAAAGAACGACAAGCGCGCCAATCCCTGTGATCAGAAGCGCAAACAATAAACTCCAACCATCGACATAGGTTGAAAATTGGATGCCTAAGGACGGAACCCAAGGAACGGATTCCATAAACGTCTCCCCGTTGGCGATCGGGGTTATGTATGGGAAAAAATAAAGAAACAAAACGGACGGAACGAGCAGCACAAACCATCCGGTATGAACAGGGCGTATGTATCTATAAAGGATGGGCACGATGATGGCAAATAGGAAGGGGATGAGGATCGCCCAGTGTAACAAGCTCATTCTATCTATCACTCCTCATTCGACAGTAAACTCCAATAATAAGAGTATAACTTAAATTAAACTTTGCTGCATTGCTTAAAAACGGGGACGATTTTTTTTAGAAAACGAGATGTTAAATAAGTAGAAAGTAAACGAAGTAAAACAAAATAGGTATAAATGCCTATTTTTAATCTTGTTCAAATAAAATAGCTTTTCCTGGTATTATCCATTATTTCATGATGGCCATAAAAAAAGACCCCGGGATGGCTGTACCGGCGCCTTTTGGCAATCCTGTTCATTATGTACATTACTCAGCTAGTGACTGCGTCACCGTAAGGGAGCGTCGTTCCATTTCTGATTGAATGATCGCGATAAAATCATCATTCAAGTTTAACGTCAAAGCTCGTTCATATGCCTCTATCAACATTTCATCAGAAAGGTTTCGCATATCCAGTCCGCCAAAGCAGCGGATCCACCTCCTTGGTGATTCATCCCAAATCGATGTTGCTATTAAAGGTTGTTCAAAAAGCCCGGGAAGAAAAAGTGTTTATTTAATTTCAACTGATGAATGCTAACCTGGGATTAAGCAAACATCTTCTATTACGGTTCTTTTTAAACACGCACTATTAAAATTGTTCCAGTCTTTGTGAGGTTGTATAATGATCCTATCATGAAAGAACCATGGAACAACCGTTCGTTTATCCACAGAAAGCCGTGGATAAGTTGTGTACAGTTAAGTTAAGTGCTTGTTTAAACCTCGCTATAAAGGTGGGAGAGTAAGTGGATAATATTATCCACAACAGTGTCGATGAAAATTTTGTCGAAAAGTAACTTTAATTTTTTTTTGCCTCATCTCATATAGATCATTTTTTGTTCGATCATTTAGCTTATGTTGAAAAAAAAAGCGATCATCGGTATACTTTCCAGTTAGCAGGAATGTTCGTAGAAAGTGCTCAGGGGGGAATCATGTTATCTTCGATGATGCCGGATCAATTTGCCGAAAGCATATATGAGATTGATCGGGAGGCGTTGCGTGAAAAGGGTATTAAGGGAGTCATCACCGACCTTGACAACACGCTCGTTGCTTGGGATCGAACTGAAGCAACGCCTGAACTGTTAGAGTGGCTCGATGATCTTCACAACGAAGGGTTTAAAATAACCATCGTGTCCAATAATAAAAAGAAACGCGTGCGAACGTTTTCCGAACCGACGGGAATTTCTTTTATTCATTCAGCAAAAAAACCAATGAAACGTGCGTTCCGACGGGCAACGAAGGAGATGGGGCTAAAGAAAGAGGAAGTAGCGTGATTGGCGATCAAATCCTTACGGATGTTCTCGGAGGAAATCGCGGCGGCTATTATACGATTCTCGTTGTCCCTGTTTCGGAAACGGATGGTTGGGCCACAAAAGCGAATCGTAAAGTTGAACAATGGATTATGCGCAAACGTAAAATAAACCGAACGACGGGAGGTGAACGGATGAAATGAGCGAAAGCGCGATTATTTGCTCCGGTTGCGGTGTCCCGGTCCAAACATCTGAACCTTCTCAGATGGGGTATGCCCCTCCTGCTGCCCTGGCCCGCGATGTGATTGTTTGCAAGCGTTGTTTTCGATTAAAACATTACAATGAGATTCCGGATGTGCCCTGCAAGCAGATGATTTTCGCCGGATGTTGAAAACCATCGGACAAACCGACGCGTTGCTGGTGATGCTTGTCGACCTCTTTGATGTTGAAGGAAGCTGGCTGTTGGAGAGAAATGTGCTTAAAAACAATTCGTTGCTCCTCGTCGGCAATAAACGTGATTTATTGCCTCGGTCGGTTAATGAACGCAAGCTGAAAACTTGGATGAAAAAAGATGCGTTGCAAAGAGGGTGGACCCGGAGGATGTATTGTTGATGAATGCTTTTAAAGGAGAGGATGTAAAAGAAGTTGCCTCTCGCATGGACGAGCTCCGGCAAGGAAAAGACGTTTATATATCGGAAGTACGAATGTCGGAAAGTCCACGTTTATCAATCAAATCATAAACGATTTGAAGGCGACGAGGAACAGTTGATTACAACCTCAACGTTTCCGGGCACGACCCTTGCCTTCATCGACCTCCCGTTGGACGATGGACGCAAGCTTTATGACACTCCCGGCATCATTAACCCTAAACAGATGCTGGCAAGGCTCCCGCAACGGGAGATGGCTTCTCTGCAACCGAAAAAGAAATTAAGCCGATCGTGCATCAACTTCAACCGGAACAAACTTTGTTTTTCGGCGGACTTGCCCGTATGGATTTTGTGAATGGGAAGCGAATCATTTCGTTTGTTACTTCCCGCCAGCCTTTAAGCCTCACCGCACGAAGTTAAGCGCTGCCGATGCGTTGTATGAAAAACATGCCGGGGATGAGTTGTTGTCGCCTCCGGATCAAACGTCTCTCGATGAAATTCCGCCTTTTAAAAAACAGGCGTTTCACATCACTCATGAAAAAACAGATGTGGTTATCCCCGGTTTAGGATGGGTGACCGTCGGGAATGCGGGTGCATATATCGAGGTTTACGTACCGGAGCATGTGGAAGTTATAATAAGAGAGGCGATTATTTGATCATGGAAAACTATGCAGTGATCGGCCATCCGATCAGCCATTCAAAATCTCCGCTTATTCACAATCGCCACTTTGAAACGGTGGGGAGAAAAGCCATTTATACGAGTTACGATGTGCCTTCCCGACAGCTTGGCGCTGCCGTTGAAGCATTTCGAACGTTGGATGTGAAGGGTTTTAACGTTACCGTCCCCCATAAAGTGGATATCATCCCTTTTTTGGACGTCGTGGATGAAGAAGCATTGAAAATAGGGCGGTCAACACGGTAGTCAAGCGCGAGGGCAAATGGCATGGATACAATACAGACGGCCAGGGTTATTTGAACGGACTGAAAGAGATGACTGGCTCTAGCCTTACGCAAATGCGCGTGCTCGTAATCGGGGCGGGAGGTGCAGCACGGGCAGTGTCCACTGTGTTGGCCAGACACGGCGTCGAACAACTGGCCATCACGAATCGCACAACTGCACGCGCTGCCGAATTGAAAGAAAATCTTGCCCGGTATATTAATGTGGACGTGTTGGACAAACCGAGCGCGCGACGGTTGCTGTCTTCTTTTGACCTGGTTATTAATACTACTTCGCTCGGAATGAATGAAGCAGATGCGCTGCCGATGGACATCGAGGACATGAAAAGGGATGTTTATCTGAGTGATTTGATTTATAATCCTTTGCAAACCCGTTGGCTGGAAATCGGGCAACCTAAAGCAAAAGCGATTCAAAACGGCCTTTCCATGTTTATTGAGCAAGCTGCGCTTGCCTATGAAATTTGGACAGAAAAGCGTGCGGACCGTGTGTTTATGTCCCGAATGATCCGCGAGGAGATGGAGCAAAATGAAACTAAACAATAAACAGCAAAAATATTTGCGTGCAGAAGCGCAGGCGCTCAAGCCTATTTTCAAGTGGCAAAAACGGTGTCAATCCAAACTTGGTCGCGCAAGTCCGCGATGCATTGGAAGCGCGTGAGTTGGTAAAGGTCACGATATTGCAAAATTGCCCGGAAGATAAAAAACAAGTCGCTCAAAAATTATCGGAACGAAGCCAGTCTGCGCTCGTACAAGTCATCGGGTTTACGATTATCTTGTTCAAGCCGGCAAAAGAAATTCAAAGTACACGTTGCCAAAGCTTGAGGGGTTTCTATGGGGAGAAAAATCGGGATATTGGGAGGACATTCGATCCGCCGCATTTGGCTCATTTAATGATCGCCCAAGAATCCATGGATGCGTGTAATTTGAATGAGGTTTGGTTTATACCGACAAGTATTCCTCCGCATAAGAAAAATGAAGATATGGCAAGTGCGGAAGAGCGGGTCGAGATGACAAGGCTCGCGATCAACAATAGAGACCCATTCAAATTGTGTACGATTGAATTGGACCGGGAAGGTCCATCGTATACGCTGGATACGATTAATATTTTGAAACGTAAATACCCCAATGATGAATTTTACTTTATCATCGGTAGTGACATGGCTGTCAGCTTGCATACGTGGAACGGAATCGAGGAATTAAAAAAGAGCGTCACGTTTATCGTGACGACACGCCCGAATTATACCGTTGGCTCCCCATTTGAAGAGAGTTTATTAAGGTGAATGTCCCTGAAATGGAGCTTTCCTCTTCGGATATTCGGCAACGGGTAAGCAAAAAGAAGCATCCGCTACCTCATGCCTGAAGCGGTGAGAATGTACGTGGAGGAGCATCGTCTGTATGGCTCATGAACGGATTCGACAAAAAGTGCAACAGATGTTGCCGAAAGAAAGATACAACCATACGCTAGCGTGGTGCAGACCGCGATCGCTTTAGCAAAAAAATATGGAATTGATGAAGAAAAGCTGAATTGGCAGCGTTGGTGCATGATTATGCAAAACCTTTGCCGAAGGAACAACTCATTTCTGTCTTAAAACAAAATGAGTCCGATGAAAATTTTCGGAATACGCGGTGTATTGCTTCATGCCCCGGCAGGAGCGTACATTGTGCAAGAAGAGTTTGGCATCCAAGACCCGGAAATTTTTCCGCTATTTATTGGCACACGACGGCCGGCCGCAAATGAGTCTGTTTGAAAAAATTATTTTTTAGCGGATTACATGGAACCGGGCCGGTCGTTTCCGGGATGAGGAAGTGAGAAGGTTGCCGAAGTGGATCTGGATGAGGCGTTGCTCGCCACGTACACAAATACGATCCAACATTTGGTTGCCGGCAAGCGAATGGTCCATCCCATGACGCTCGCTGCTTATAACGATGCCATTAGTGAAAAAAATAAGAGAGGTGTTTAAATGACAGATCATATCCTGGAGACAGCGGTTAAGGCAGCAGATGATAAACATGCCCAAAATATAGTAGCCTTGACATGCAGGGGATATCCATTCTCGCTGATTATTTTTTATCTGCCATGGTTCTTCGTCAAACAAGTGCAGGCGATCGCGGAAGATATCAAAACGAAGCCCAGAAAGCAGACATTCCCGTGAAGCGAATGGAAGGATATGCCAACGGCAAGTGGGTGCTGCTTGATCTTGACGATGTCGTGATTCATATATTCCATGAAGATGACCGTCATATTACAACCTTGAAAAATTATGGGGAGAAGCCCCTGTCGTCTCTCTCGACCACGTGCTTACGTAGTGGTGATGGATAAAGTAAAAGAAGGAGTCTACGGTGATGTACGGAAACGGAGCCTGGCTGTATGATTATTTAATGGAAGACGAGGCCCCATACCGACAATGGTTGGCGTGGACGACAGCACAGCTTAACGATATGGGTGTATCAGAACCTGTGATTGCCGATGTAGGCTGTGCACGGGGACATTAATGTCCATGCTCCTGTCGCGAGGGTATGACGTGCAGGGAATCGATTATTCGCCGGAAATGCTCGCGGTAGCAGATGAAAAGATCCGTGCCGATCATAACATTGCCCGCACCTCCGTGCGCAGCACATGTCTTATTGCAATTGGAAAACCGGTTGACGCGATCGTTGTTTTTGTGATGCCCTCAATTATCTTCATGATGAAACAGAAGTTAAACAACCTTTCGTGCGTTTTATGATCATTTAACCCCGGCGGCTGCTTGCTTTTTGACGTTCATTCTTTAGCGAAAATGCAATTTTATTCCCGGTCTACTTATGGAGACGCAGATGAGACGTCTCCATAATAATGAATAGTTTGCCGTTGAGGAAGAGCCGGGGTCGTGGAACATGAACTGACCTTTTTTGAACGTTTGCCGAATGGGGATTACCGCCGTATTGACGAGTTACACCGGCAACGACATTTCGATTACGGACTATACGCAGTGGCTTCAAGCCGCCGGCTTTGAACAACCCAGCTCACGGCTGATTCACAGCCCGCCCCCCGCAAGCAGATAGTGAACGCATTTCTTTTCGGTCAGAAAAACTTGACTTTTTGCCTTTCTGGATGAGCCAAGTTTTTCTGATGCGTTCATCCGAGTCATTTATGGTAGTGAAAAAGAACTTGACTTTCGTCAATTGTGGTACCTTTATTCTAAATGCTGGAACTTTTCTTTCAAAATGCGTTGATCTTCTGCAAATTTTCATGTGTCGCCGCAATAATCATCGAACACGCCTTCCGTTGTTTTAAAACCTCAAGCCCGACTCCGGTTACTCCTCCGGGCACTTTTACTTTTTCCTGTAATGTTTGTAAATTGTATAATCGCTTCGAAAATAACGTCCCCATCCCGATGATCATTCTTCTGACAAGCGTTCTGCTTGTTTCTCGTCAAATCTGTTTGGCGTGCCGCTGCCAAGTCATCTCCTCCAATAAAAAGCCGAAGAATGCAGGTCCGCAACTGACGATATCGGAACTGCGCGAATCGTTTCTTCCGATACAATTGGGGGACGCTAAATTGTCCCACCCATTCTCAAAGTCTTCCCGTTCTTTTGCCGACCAGCCATTTCCGTATGTCAGCAATGATGCTCCCGTGTGCTTCGGTTGGTAATGCTCGGAACTGCGCGCACGTTTTGCAGGTAACGGCGCTTTGTAACTGCTCGACGTTACTGGACTTGTAATGGAGACGAGCGTGTCGTTCTCGTTCAAAAAAGTTGAATCATCTGTAAAAGGGCAGGAATTGAGGTGCCGCACGCAAACAAAAATAAGATCGCATTGACGAGCTAAACGGTGGCATTGGGTGTAACGTTGACACCAGGATATTCCCGACGGATACGTTCACTTTTTGCAAATTACGGTTGTGACAAAAAAGACGTTCTTCAGGCACGGCACGGGAAGTGACGAGTGTTTCCGCGAGCATGGTGCCCATATTGCCTGTGCCGATAATTCCTGTGGTCATGGGAACCCCCCCCCAACAACATCATACTCTTACCGTTGTATGTTGTGTAAGCAAGTACAATAACCGTTAGAGAAGGAGAAAATGCGCAATGAACCAACGTTATCTTCTTTATGAGGGTCATACTGGTTTTATCATTACGGTGATCGGAGGTTTTTTGTTGTTTACTCCCTCCTCAATACCGAAGAAGACGCATTGCCGGAGACCATTTTTATTTGAAGAAGAGGCGGAGGGCTTAGAAGAGACGGAAACCGAAACCGAACAGAAAGAGAAGAGACGACGGAAGTTTTTGTTGATTGTGAAAGGGAGGTTGCGCCTCCCGGAATTATGAAATGAAGCAGACCGGCGGTCGATGATGCCATTCGTGAAGAGGCGGCGTGACGGAACAGGCAAATGAAAAGGCCATTAATTTGCGGAAAAACTGCAAGATGAGATGGTCGTCTATGTTCCGCATGAAGATGAGGAAGATCATGAAGGAGGGGAGCATCGGCGACAGCTTCCGGCATGACGAGGAAGAGATGATCAACATTAACGACGCTGATGAAACTACGCTGCAACAATTATCCGGGTAGGACCGGTTACGGCGGAGGCCATTGTACA